>CANGPS010000012.1 GCA_947456245.1 Acidimicrobiaceae bacterium | reverse complement strand
TGGCGACCTATACCGGCTACTGCGTCAAGTGCCGCGAGAAGCGGGACTTCGAGGGCGACAGGGTCGACCTCGCCAACGGGCGCTTCGCCGCCCAGGGCGCCTGCCCGGTCTGTGGCACCGCCATGGTCAGGATGCTCGGCACCGATCGCTGAACGCAGGCGCCGAGCACCTCGGCATGGCATCCTGTCCCCATCGTCGAATGGGGGAAGCATGTACGACCTGATCATCTCCGGGGGCACCGTCGTCGACGGCACGGGCGCCGATCGCCGGATCGCCGACGTGGGCATCATCGGTGAGACCATCGCCGCCGTCGGCGACCTCTCGGCCGCCGACGCCATCCGCCGCATCGATGCCTCCGGCCTGCTCGTCACGCCTGGCTGGGTCGACATCCACACCCACTACGACGGGCAGGTCACCTGGGATGCCGAGCTGGCCCCGACCGCCTGGCATGGGGTCACCACCATCGTCACCGGCAACTGCGGCGTCGGCTTCGCTCCCGCCCACCCGGACAAGCACGACTGGCTGATCGGTCTGATGGAGGGGGTCGAGGACATCCCCGGCACCGCCCTGGCCGAGGGGATCACGTGGGACTGGGAGACCTTCCCGGAGTACCTCGATGCCCTCGAGCCCCGTCGCTGGCCCATGGACGTGGGCACGCAGATCTCCCATGGTGCCGTCCGGGCCTACGTCATGGGCGACCGCGGTGCGCGCAACGAGCCCGCCACGACCGAGGACATCGCCGAGATGGCCTCGATCGTCAAGGAGGCCATCGTGGCCGGGGCCCTCGGCTTCTCCACCTCCCGGACGCTGGCCCACCGGGCCATCGACGGCGAGCCGGTCCCCGGGACCTTCGCCGCCGAGGACGAGCTCTTCGGGATCGGTGCCGCCCTCGGCGAAGCCGAGGCCGGGGTCTTCGAGCTCGCACCGGCGGGCACCGCAGGTGACGACATGGTCGCCGCGGCCAAGGAGATGGACTGGATGCGCAAGCTCTCCGCCACAATCAAGCGCCCCGTCTCCTTCGCCCTGCTCCAGGTCGATCCCGCGCCCGAGCACTGGCGAGAGATGATGGACGCGTCCCTCGAGGCCGTCGCTGAGGGTGCCGACCTGTGGCCCCAGGTGGCAGGTCGACCCACCGGAGTGCTCACCGGGCACCACGTCACCTACTGCCTCTTCGACCAGATCCCGGCCTATGCCGAGATCAAGGCGCGGAACCTCTCCCCGGCCGACCTCTACAAGGTGCTCCTCGACCCGGACGTGCGCGAGGCGATCGTCTCCTTCACACCCGAGGACCCTGAGGTGGCCGCAGCGTTCGCCGGCGCCTTCGCCAAGACCTTCGTCCTCGGCGACCCGCCCGACTACGAGCCGGGCCCGGAGCGATCGCTCGCCGGCATGGCGGAGGCGACAGGAGAGCGACCGCTCTCGATCGCCTACGACGCCATGCTCGAGGATCAGGGCTGGGGGCTGCTCTACATCCCCATCCTCAACTACGCCGACGGCGATCTCGAGCCGACCCTGGCCATGCTCCAGCACCCCCGCGCCGCGGTCGGCCTGGCTGACGGCGGTGCCCACGTGGGGACGATCTGCGACGCGTCGATGCCGACCTTCATGCTCACCCACTGGGTCCGCGACCGGACGCGGGGTGACCGGCTCCCACTCGAGCTGATCGTGCGCAAGCAGACCCAGGAGACCGCCCGCCTCTACGGACTCGAGGACCGAGGGGTGCTCGCCGAAGGCATGCTCGCCGACGTCAACATCATCGACTTCGACGCCCTCGCCATCGAGCCGCCAGTCGTGGTCGAGGACCTTCCCGCCGGTGGCCGGCGGCTCATCCAGCGCTCCCGCGGCTACGTGGCGACCATCAAGCGCGGCGAGGTCACCTACGACAACGGCGCGGCCACGGGGGCCCTGCCCGGCCGCCTGCTGCGAGGGGCGACCTCGGCGCCTGCGACCGCTGGCGTCTGAGTCGGCGGGAGGGCACCCGATCCTTCGGTAGCCTGAGGAGCCGGCCTCACGGGGTCGCACCCACGGGAAGTGGCGCAGTCTGGCAGCGCACCGCGTTTGGGACGCGGGGGTCGCGGGTTCAAATCCCGCCTTCCCGACCACGAGGTCGGTCGGTTCGCTCTGCGACCGACCGACCGATACCCTCGGCCCGTGGAGGGATTCGAGGTCACCGGGACCCAGCAGCGAGCTGCGTGGGACGCCAAGGTGCTGCCGCCGGTCGAGCAGGTCCGGCCCGGCCTCTGGTCAATCCCGGTGCCCATCCCGAACAACCCCCTGCGCTACGTCCTCGTCTACGCCTTCGAGTCTGACGACGGTGTGACGCTGGTCGATGCCGGCTGGAACACCGACGACGCGTGGCAGGCGCTCAACGACGGGCTCGCCATCGCCGGCGGCTCGATGTCGGACGTCACCGGCGTCATGGTGACTCACATCCACCCGGACCACTACGGGCTCGCTGGCCGCATCCGAGAGACCAGCGGGGCGTGGATCGGGCTCCATCCCGCCGACACCGCCATGCTCGAGGAGCGCTACGTCGAGACCGACGACCTCGTCAGCCGGATGTCCGAGCTGCTCCGCGTCTCGGGCGTGCCCACCGAGAGCCTCCCCGACCTCGCCTCCGCCTCGCTCGAGATCCGGAGCCTCGTCCACATGGCCCTCCCGGACCGGGCCGTGGAGGACGGCGATGCCATCGGCGTGCGCGGGTGGGACCTGCGCGCCATCTGGACCCCGGGCCACTCCCCTGGCCACCTGTGCCTCGTGGACCAGACGGCCGGCCTGCTTCTGTCCGGCGACCACGTCCTGCCTCGGATCACGCCGAACATCTCGTTCCACTCCCAGCAGTTCCCCAACCCGCTGGGCGACTACCTCGAATCCCTCATGAAGATCGGACTGCTCGAGCCCGAGGAGGTCCTCCCCGCCCACGAGTACCGCTTCCGAGGCCTGCGCGCCCGGACCGACCAGCTCATCGCCCACCACGAGGAGCGATGCCGCGAGATCGAGGTGGCCCTGGTGGCGCGGCCCGGGATCAGCTGCTGGGACCTCACGCTCGAGCTCACCTGGTCCCGGCCCTTCGCCGAGATCCCCTCGTTCATGCAGCGCGCCGCAAACGGCGAGACGCTCGCCCACCTCGTCCTGCTCGAGAGCCGCGGTCGAGTCCGGCGCGAGGCGGACTCCCCGGCTCGCTTCTTCGTCGCCGAGACCTGACAAGCTCGGCAGGTCACCGACGTTCGGCTGGTGCCCCCGGCAGGAGTCGAACCCGCAACCTGATGGGTAGAAACCACCTGCTCTATCCAGTTGAGCTACAGGGGCGCCGGCGCCGACAGGCGCCTGCAGCGACGTTACCGCGCCGTGGTGGTGCCGAGGTCGGCTGCATTCGGCAGGGCGGGCAGTTTGTGACAGTATTGAGCGCCTTGGTGGTCGTAGCTCAGCTGGCAGAGCGCCGGGATGTGGCCCCGGAGGTCGCGGGTTCGAGCCCCGTCGATCACCCCAAGCGGCGGTGCCGCCCCTGGAGACGGAGGATCTCCGCTCCAGGGGCGCCGCCCCATCTTCCATGAGGAGCGTGCAGCGTGGCTGACGAGATCGGTGTCACACGGCACCTCGACGACGGGGTCCTCTGGCTGACCATCGCCAAGCCCGAGGCCAGCAACGCCCTCAGCGCCGACATGCGCGAGCAGCTCGTCGAGTGGCTGCGTGACGCCTCCGACGACCTCTCGGTGCGCTGCGTGGTGCTCACCGGGGCTGGCGATCGGGCGTTCTGCACCGGGGCCGACCTGCGCAACCAGCGGCCTCCCCGCCCTCGACCCGAGGGCGCGCCCGATCGTGCGCAGGGCGAGGCCGCCAGGCTCATCCAGCGAGGGTGGCAGGAGCTGGTCTGCGCCGTGCTCGACTGCGAGAAGCCGGTCGTGGGAGCCATCAACGGCACCGCAGCCGGCGGCGGCATGCACCTCGCGCTGGCCTGTGACCTCGTGGTCGCAGCCGACACCGCCCGGTTCATCGAGGTCTTCATCCGTCGAGGCATCGCCCCGGACGCTGGCGGGGCGTGGCTCCTCACGCGGCTCGTCGGGATCCAGAAGGCCAAAGAGCTGTTCTTCCTCGGCGACGAGGTCTCGGCCGCCGAAGCTGAGCGCATCGGCCTCGTCAACCGCACCGTGCCGGCAGACCAGCTGATGACAGAGGTCGCCGCCCTGGCCGGGCGCCTGGCGACGTCACCGACGCGGGCCATCGCCATCACCAAGGCGATCACGAACCGTGCTCTCGACGCAGACCGCTCCGCCGCCCTCCTCGACGAGGCGTGGGGCCAGGAGCTCGTGACCACGACCGAGGACATGCGAGAGGGCGTGAGCGCCTTCATCGAGCGCAGGGACCCGGAGTTCCGAGGCTGGTGACCGCCTAGGGCTGCGACGTTGTCGTGGTCGAGCTTGTGGTGGACGTGGTGGACGACGTGGTCGTCGACGACGTCGTCGACGGATGCGCGGCCGAGGTCGTGGTGGTCGGCCGCGTGGTCGTGGTGGTCGGGTGCGACGTCGTGGTCGTCGGACGCGTGGTGGTCGAGGTCGTGGTCGCTCCCCGTCGGATCACGTCGCCGACCGAGGTCTTGGCCGCCGGTGGTGTGGATCCCGTCAGTGCCGACGAGATCGGGCGACCCAGCGCCAGCTCGAGCCCGGTCAGCAGGCCGAGCGTCAGGGCGAAGACGAGCAGGATGACCGCCAGCGTTGGCCACCTCCGCCCGCCTCCACCGACCGGGGTGACCACCGGGGGCGGCGTCGAGATTGCCGGTCCGCCGGTGCTCCAGGGCGACGACACCGGATCGACGACGGGCGGGGCGATGGGCGCGGCAGCGATCGGCTCGGGGCTCGGCGGAACGCCGGGAGCCGGGGCTCCGGCCTGCGGCGCCACGATCTCCCTCACCTTGGCGTGGCCGCGCTCGAGCGAGTGGAACGCGAGGGCAGAGACGATGGTGGCTGCGGCGCTGCCCACCGCCACGCCCATGATCGTCCCGCCGACGCCGAGGAACGACAGCGCCAGCGCAGCGATGGTGGCTCCGGCGACCGAGGCGACGACCTGCTTGAGGCTCAGCTTCACGCCGACATCACGCTCCCATCAACGGAGAGCGCAGGCTCCCCTGGAACTCCGTGATGCTCCTCGGCCGCTTGTCCCATGTCTCCCGGCACCCCTCGGAGCAGAAGAGCGCCACGGTCCCGTCAGCCAGCTTGTCGGTGGAGTCCGCCACCTTGAGGGTGAGGGGGACCCCGCACACCGGGCACGCGCTCGTCGACCCCTCGAGCATGGCCAGCGTCAGCTCGGCCACCGCGATCGGGTCGTCGAAGCCCTTGAGCTCCTCCTCGCGAGCCCCCGTGATCGAGGCCCACTCGGGGCGACCCTGCGCCAGGTGCTGCGAGACGAGCACCGTGCCGCCGGGGGCGAGGTCGCACAGCCGGGCAGCGGTGTTCACCGCCGAGCCGATGTAGTCGTCGCCCTCGTGGAGGATGACCTCACCGTCGTCGGCGCCGCAGCGCACCCGCAACGGGAGGTTGGACCGGCTGATCGCCAGCTCGAAGTCGAGGAGGCTGGCGAGGAGCGGCGTGGGCTGCACGGAGACGAGCATGGCGCCGTCGCCGAGCCACTTGTCGATCCGGACGCCCCGTCGCGAGCAGACCTCTCGGAGGATGGCGCGGAACTGGCTCAGCACCGCCACGGCGCGCTCATCGCCCTCGTGGTCGGTCAGCGCGGTGAACCCGGAGAGATCGACGAAGGCGAAGCACCGGTAGACACGCATGGGTCAATGATCCCACGCCGAAGCCCTCGATTGGCGCTCATGTGCCGCCAGGAGGCGTCACGGACATCGAATCCGCCGCCACATGGGCCGCCTCGCCGGGGGGACCGCTGAACACGATGCGGCCGTGGACGAGGACGGCCGCATCGTCGGCGAATCCCAACGCGCGATCGGTCTGCTGCTCGATCAGCACAAGTGCGGACCCGGCCGCCGCCAGGTCGTCGAGGGCGGCGTAGACCTCATCGAGGACACCGGGCGCCAGGCCCAGCGAGATCTCGTCGGCCACCAACAGGTTGGGTGGATCCACCAGTGCCGCCGCAAGCGACAGGAGGCGCTGCTGGCCTCCGGACAGGGTTCCCGCCCGCTGGCCACGACGCTCGCCGAGGATGGTGAACCTCTCGAAGGCCTCTCCGATGAGCGCCCGTCTCCGGCGTCTCGACTCGGTGGCGAGCGCCAGGGTGAGGTTCTGCTCCACGCTGAGCGAGCTGAAGATCCCCCGGCCCTCGGGAACGTGGAGCACGCCAGCCCGGCGGATCCTCACCGTCGACCATCGGGTGGCGTCAGCCCCGCCGATCCGCAGGACGCCGGTGCTCGCCGGAACCAGTCCCGACACGACGCGGGCGATGGTGGACTTCCCCGCCCCGTTGGCTCCGAGCAGCGCCAGTGTGCGGCCCGGGGCGAGCGCGAGGTCGACGTCGAACAGCGCTCGGAACGGCCCGTAGGAGGCCCCGACGCCTTGGAGCTCGAGCGCCGCGGTCACCGGCGACCGCCGAGGTAGGCCGCATGGACCGCGTCGTCCGCCAGCACCGTCGCTACCGGACCATCCGCGATCACCTGCCCGAGGTCCATCACCACCGCCCGGTCGCAGGTCCGCGCCACGAGCTCGAGATCGTGCTCGACGAGCACGATCGAGAGGCCCTCGTCCCGAAGTCGGGCGAGGAGCGCACCCATGGCGTCGCTCTCCCCCGCGTCGAGGCCGGAGGACGGCTCGTCCGCCAGCAGGAGCGTCGGCGAGGTGACCAGCGCCCTCGCCATCTCCACCAACCGGCAGGTTCCGAGGCTGAGCGTGGCCACCACGCGGTCGCGCTGGTCCTCGATGCCCAGCCTCGCCAGCACCTCGTCGGCTCGGCCCACCTCGGTGGCCGTTGGGCGACCATGACCGATCAGATCCCGAACGACCCCGGTGGAGCCCCGATGCGCCAGCTGGGCGACCAGCAGGTGGTCGAGCACGGTCATGTCTGGGAACACCTCGAGCCGCTGGTACGTCCTCGCCACACCAAGGCGCGCCCGACGATGGGCAGCCAGACGGTCGATGGGGCGCCCTTCGAGGTGCACCGAACCCGCCGAGGGCTCGATCTCCCCGGCGATCACACCGAACACGGTGGTCTTGCCGGCTCCGTTGGGACCGATCAGCCCGACGCACTCCCCCGGCCCCACCGAGAAGCTCACGTCCCTGGCCGCCACGAGCCCCCCGAACCGCTTCGTCACGGCGAGGACCTCGAGCCGGTTCACGCGAGGGCCTCGGGCGACTCGGGAACCCGAGTGGGTCCTACGGCTCGTGCCAGGACCGTGTCGGCGATCCTCGTCGCCTTCCGACGGAGCTGCTCGACAACGCCCTCCGGGTGGGCGGCGTAGGCGAAGGCCCCCAGCGAGAAGAGCAGCGCCACCATGCTCGCCGGGGAGAACCGGTTCGGCAGGTAGCCGGCGAGATGGGTCAGCAGGGCGAACCCGACGCCGGCCTCGACCGCCCCGGCGACCGAGCGGACCCCGACAGTCACCACGATCACCACGAACAGCAGGCTGTCGGCATAGGTGAAGTCCGCAGGGCTCACCACCTGGAGCAACGACCCCCAGAGTCCGCCGCCGAGTCCCGCCACGGCTGCCGAGAGGGCGAAGACCACCACCTTCGTGCGGTTGGGGCTGTACCCGAGGCCGGCCGACGCCACGGGGCTCTGACGCCAGGCATCGAGCCCTCTGCCTGTCGTTCCACGAAGCAGCCGGCGGACGAAGAAGCCGGCCACCACGACGATCCCGAGCACAAGGATGAAGAACGGGCGCGTCGAGTCGGTGGCGAAGCTGATGGGACCGAGCGTGGGCCGAGGCACGGTGATGCCCGATGGCGGTCCCCCGATCCATGCTGTGGGGAATGCGATGGCGTCGGCGAGCAGCGCCAGGGTCAGGGTGGAGAGCGACAGGGCGAGTCCACGCAGGCGCAGCGCCGGGAGCGCCGCCACCAGGCCGGCGCCGGCGGCGACCACGGCTCCGGCGATGGCAGCGAGCACGACCGGCACACCGAAGTTCGTCGCCAGCTGACCGGCGGTGAACGCGCCCACTCCGGCGAAGGTGGCCTGGCACAGGCTCACCTGCCCGGCCGCTCCGGTGATCATGGTGATCGAGAGGAAGACCAGGGAGAGCCCGAGGCCTGCGGTGACCACGAAGACCCAGCTGCTCGGAACCCAGGTGACCACCGAGACGATGCCCGCCACCAAGACGAGCGGGCCCAGCACCCGCAGCGACCGATCGAGGACGATCGAGCGCTCGGGCGCCAGGGTCGGCACCGGCGGCGTATCGATCCCCGCCATGGGGTCGGAGCTCTGCCCGAGTCGGCGCAGCTTCGGGTTCACCGCAAGCAGCACGAGCAGCAGGAAGAACGGGATGGCCGAGAGCAGCCCCGTCGACCAGACGCTCCCGGCGGGGGCGTAGCCGGTCGTCAGGCCCATGACGACACCGATCCCGATCGACGCCAGCGCGGCGACGCCGAGGGAGTCGAGGCTGGCGATGGCGGCCGCGGCGATGGCGGCGACGAGCAGCACCGTGTAGTTGTCGATGGACACCGTGGCGTAGCGAGGGGCGAGAAGCACGCCCGCCAAGCCGGCGAGCGCAGACGACACCATCCAGGCCAGGGAGGTGACCCGTCGCGAGCTCACCCCCTGGAGGCGCAGCAGCCTCGGGCTCTCCACCGCCGCCCGCATCTCGAGGCCGAGCAGGGTGGTCCGCATGGTCACGGTGAGGACCACCACGACGAGCAGCGTGACGACCACCGTGGCGAGCTGCACGCCGTCGACCGGGGTGCCCGCCACTCGGAGCACCACCGTGTTGACGTCGAAGAGCAGGCTCGGCGGCGATGCCTCCTGCACCGGGCCGAGGAGGATCGTGACGGCCGCCGGGAGACCGACCATCAGGCCCAGGGCGGCGATGGTCTTGGCCGCATCGTTGCCGGTCGGGATGCGCGAGAACACCAGCCGGTCGATCGCCAGCCCGAGCAGCGGGGAGAGCACCAGGATCGCCAGGACGCCGGCCACGCCCCGCCCTAGTCCGTGGCGCACCATCACCGCATAGGCCACCGCCGACACATAGGCCTGGGCGCCGAAGGCGAAGTTGAAGACCCCCGTGGACTGATAGCTCAGGACCAGGCCGATGGCGACCAGAGCGAACGTGCAGCCAAAGGGGATGCCGGGCAGGGCGTAGCTCAGCGCCTCGCTCACCTCAGGACCCCGGGGAACCGGCCGGAGGGGCGACGGGGTGGTCGAGATCGATGGGCCCGGTGGTCGGGAAGCAGATCCAGATGTGCGAACCATGGGCGAAGGCCACGCGGAACTCAGGTCGGCCGCCGCGCGACGTCGCCGTGCGGACGAACGACTCGCACGAGGGCGGCGTGATGACGGTGTGCGCCACCCTCCAGTTCACCGGCGTCATGAGCCCTCCGCCGGTGAAGGACGCGAGGTGGTTGATCGCAGCGACCACGGACGCCTGGGTCGGGTGCGGACCCGCCGCCCGCAGCCCTGCGACGAAGGTGGCGGCGCTGAGCCATCCCTCCATCGCCACCTCGCTGCGGACGTCCCGGGGCGCGTACCGCCGCATCGCCGCCAGGTAGTCGCCGAGGCCAGGGAAGGCGCCGGGCATCTCCGTCGCCGCCTCGAACGGCACGTGCTGGACGACGAAGTAGGTGTTGCGCATCAACGGCGCATACGAGGTGAGGGTCGAGCTGTTGTAGCCATCGAGCCACAGCTGAGACTCGCCGGTCATCCCGTTCTGCCCCATCGTCCGCGACAGCTGGACGTTCCCGGTGACGTCCATGCACGACACCACGAGATCGACGCCCGCCTGCTTCATGCGCAGCACGTCGGAGCTCACGTCGCCGCCGTATGGGACGCTGAGGTCCTGGTAGCCGATCGAGAGCCCCAGCCGGGCCAGGGCGGGCTTTGCGGCTGCGCAGACCCCGGCGGACTGCGGGACGTCATAGGCCATCAGGGCGAGCGACCGCGAGTGGACCTGATGGGCCAGGTATGCGATCTGGGGACCGAGGGTCGAGAAGTCGATGGCCGAACCGTAGGCAGCGAAGAGGTTGGCCGGACCGGACCACTCGTTCTGGAGCGCGTAGCCGAACGTGGGGGTCGCGGTGCGGGCGAGGTAGCTCGCGCCGGTGAAGAACGCCGTGGCCACCCCCACGACGGCGAACACATGGTCCTGCTGGACGAGGGTCCTCGCCTGCACGGCGTTGCTCGAGGGGCTGCCCCCATCATCAGCCACATGGGTGAGGACCACCTGTCGGCCAGCCACGCCCCCGTGGGCGTTGGTCCACGCCAGATAGGCCCGCACGCCTGAGACGATCGGCGCGAAGTCGGCAGCGATGGGACCGGACATCGTGGCGAGCGCGCCGACCGAGACCTGGGTCGAGGTGAGCCCCGGCGCGGACCCCGCCACGACCGTTGCCTGGTCCGGGGCGTTGGCGCAGGATGCCAGCAGCGTCGTCGCAGCAGACATCGCCACCACCTGCCACAGAGACCGCCTCGCCCGACGTGCCATCGCCCTCCTCCAGCACCGGTCATGCGCTTGGTCGAAACGTACCAGCCTGACCGTTCGGCGAGGGGGTGCTCAGGGGCTGGTCGGTCGGTGCTCCGGGTCCTCGAAGTGGACCGCGGTCGCGCCGGCGATGCGGCGGATCAGGATCTCCTGTGCCATCGAGAACACGAGCGCCCCGTCCTCGTCGGCGAGCGAGCCACGCATGTACGACCGTCCCGATCCGGTGACCACGGTGTGGAGGTCGAAGAGGTGCCACGAGCACATGTCGGGCAGGGCGTGGAACCAGACGCTGTGATCCAGGCTGGCATCGATGTGCTCGCCCCATGAGCCGAGAGATCCCGGCCGGAAGGCAGCCCGCGTCATATCCGAGGCATACGCGGCGGCCGCCAGGTGGGTGGCCGGGTCGGACCCGAGGTCGACCCCGCAGCGGATCCAGGCCCGTCGCGTGGAGGCATAGGTCCCATCCGGGGACTGCTCGCTCGGTCCGAGCTCGATCACCTCGAACGGTCCGTCATCCTCGATTCGGTCGGCAAGTTCCGTCGGCCTCGGGACGTCGGCCACCGCGAGCTGGTACTCCTCGCCCTCTTCTGGAGCGTGGAACGAGGCCATCATCACGAAGGTCTCCTTCCCATGCACGGTGGTCGAGGTCCGTCGCGTGGTGAAGGATCGGCCGTCACGGACCCGATCCACGCTGATCTCGCTGGCATCCCCCGGCTTGGCCGGGCGCAGGAAGTAGCCGTGCAGCGAGTGGAGGTCCTCGGGCCGATCCACGGTCCTGAGCGCCGCCGCCGTGGCCTGGGCGACCACGAAGCCCCCGAAGACCCGGTCGCCCTCCCACCAGTGCGGGTAGACCGCCCGGAACACATCCGGCCGGACCTCAGCGACGCTGATGCCCTCGAGCAGCGTCAACGTGGAGGGGTCGGTCACGGGCCAGAATCGTAGCGAGGAACCGGGCACCCCTCCGACGCCCTAGGGTCCCTCGTCGATGGCACGGATCCTGGTCACCCAGAAGCTCGTCGCTGGCGGCGACACCCGCCTGCGCGCCAGCGGCCACGAGGTGGTCCAGCGGAACGACGACGGTCCGATGCCGGCTGCCGACCTCATCGCGGCGTCCGATCAGTTCGACGCCATCGTGTGCCTGCTCTCCGACCGGATCAGCGCTCAGGTGCTCCACGAGACCACGACGCTCAAGGTCGTCGGCAACGTCGCTGTCGGCGTCGACAACATCGATCGAGAGGCGGCGGCGGCCGCCGGCGTGACCATCGTCAACACCCCCGGGGTCCTCGATGCCGCCACGGCCGACATCGCGCTCCTGCTCATGCTCTCCACCAGGCGCGGCGCCTCGGCCGCCGAGGCCGACCTTCGGGCTGGTCGCTGGGCCGGGTGGTCCCTCGGCGATCACCTCGGCCAGGACCTGACCGGAGCCACCGTCGGGCTCGTCGGCTACGGACGGATCGGCCAGGCCGTCGCGAGGCGCCTCGAGGGCTTCGACGCGACGGTGCTGCACCACACCCGAAGCGACACCGGCCTCTCCGGATGGACCGCATCGCTGCTCGGCCTGGCAGCCCGCTCCGATGTCCTGAGCATCCACGTCCCGTCCTCGGCCGACACCCACCACCTCATCGACGGAGAGGTCCTCGCCGCCCTGCCGAGCGGAGCCGTCGTCATCAACACGGCCCGGGGCCCTGTCCTCGACGAGGAGGCGCTCGCCGACGCGTTGTTCGCCGGTCGCATCGCCGGAGCCGGCCTCGACGTGTTCGACGGGGAGCCACACGTGAACCCTCGGCTGCTCGAGGCCCCTGGATGCACGCTGCTTCCCCACATAGGCTCAGCGACGGTCGCTGTTCGGCGTGCCATGTGCGACCTTGCCTGCGCCGGCGTCCTGGCTGTCCTCGCCGGTGAGACGCCGGCGAACATCGTGGCGCCCTAGCAAGGACGGTCCGTCAGCCGGACATCTCGCCGAGGAAGGTCTCGAGGTGCTCAGCGGCGAACCATGCTGGCGTCCAGACCGAGGCCGACGCCATCGAGGCCGGAACGGCGTAGGACACTGCGGGGACCTCAAGGACCCCGTCGATCCGCACCACCACATCGACCAGGGAGTAGAAGTCGTCCTCGTAGGCGTCGAGGATCTCCCACTCCTCCGTGCTGAGGTCGACGATGACATGAGCCGGGGCGTTCCCGCCTGGCACCGCCACCAGACCGGGAAAGCTCACCCCTGGGAGGCGTCGCGCCTCGTGATCGACGATCATGCCTGGCTCCATCGCGGGCACCCGGCCGAGCAGCGAGAGCAGGATCTCTGGGAACTGGAGGGTCCCGTAGACCGCCAGATGGCCGAGCGGCCCTGGCCTCCTCACGCCGGGATCGGGAAGATCAGCGCCTCGTCGCGGCACACAGCGATGGCGGCTCGGCGCTCGGACTCGCTCTGCGGGCGAGCCTCGGCGATCGCTGAGAGCACCGCAGGCAGCAGCTCGACCTCACCAGGGGTGCACAGCGCGGCGACGCCCGGGGTGCCAAGCGCCACCTCGATCCCCCGACGCAACGCTCCAGGGTCGGTGTACGGCTCGTACCACGTCGACATCGTGGGTGGCCGCTCGCCCCACGGTCGTGCAGCCACGGCCTTGATGGCCATGATGCCGAGATCCCGGGTGGTGGCCTCCTCGAGCAGGGCGTCGAGATCCCTCGCATACGCCGAGTCGGCCAGGACCCTCGGGTTGATGGGCAGCATCACCGTGTCGAGATCGTGTCGGCGGATCGCCTCGAGCTGCGCGAGCGGCGTCGTCATGTTGTGGCCGGTGATCCCCACCGCCCGCACCAGGCCCTCGTCTCGCGCCTTGAGGAGCACCTCGACGGCCTCGGTGCGACGATCGAGCTCGTCGAGGTCCGTCACGGCGTGGAGCTGGTAGAGATCGAGGACGTCACAGCGCAGCCGCTCCAAGGTGGTCTCCAACTGCGCTCGGACCCCGTCGCCGCTGTGCCTCAGCGTCTTGCCCGCCACGAAGAGCTCGTCGCGATGGGCGGCGATGCTCGGCCCCATCAGCTCCTCGGCCCGTCCGTACTGCGGCGCCACGTCGATGTGGTTGATCCCGGCCGAGAGCGCAAGCTCCATGGTCGCCCACGTGGTGTCCGGTTCAGCGTCCCAGAACATTGCTCCTCCGAGGATCGCCACGGAGGACCGGTGGCCCGTCCGGCCGAGTCGTCTCGTCTCCACGTGGCCACGGTAGCGGCGCCCTCCGGGCAGCGGAGGGCAGCCCCCGGCGGGTAGGTTGTGGTCGATGGCCGCACTTGGCGGCGCTCACCCAAGGGAGGGACCATGGACGTCGACGTCCGAGACAAGATCTACATCGACGGGGCCTGGGTGGCCTCGACCGGGACCGGGACGCTCGAGGTCTTCGACTCCGCCACCGAGCAGCTCATGGCCACCATCCCCGACGGGACGGCCGAGGACGTCGACCGCGCCGTCGCCGCAGCAGCCGCCGCCTTCCCGGCATGGGCCGCCACCTCCAACGAGGAGCGCGCCAAGTACATGACCCGCATCGGCGAGGCCCTCGGCGCCCGCATGGCAGAGATCGGCGAGCTCATTACCCACGAGGTCGGCATGCCCGTCAGCCTCGCCGTGCCCGTGCAGGCCGGTCTTCCAATCCAGGCGTTCACCGACCTCGCGGGACACATGGAGGCCTTCCCCTTCGAGGAGGAGGTCGGCAACTCGCTCGTGGTGCGTGAGCCGATCGGCGTCGTGGGCGCCATCACCCCCTGGAACTACCCGCTCTACCAGATCGCCCTCAAGGTGGCCCCGGCCCTCGCCGTCGGCTGCACGGTGGTGCTCAAGCCCTCTGAGGTCGCCCCCATCAACGCCTTCATCCTCGCTGAGGTGATCCACGAGGTCGGCCTCCCCGCTGGCGTGTTCAACCTCGTCACCGGCGTGGGTCCGATCGTCGGCGAGGCGATCTCCTCGCACCCGAAGGTCGATGCTGTCTCGTTCACGGGCTCGACCGGCGCCGGCAAGAAGGTGATGATCGCCGGAGCGGAGACCGTCAAGCGTGTCAACCTCGAGCTCGGTGGCAAGTCGGCCAACATCATCCTCGAGGACGCTGACATCGCCACCGCCGTGGGCACCGGGGTCTTCGGATGCTTCCTCAACTCCGGCCAGACCTGCTCGGCGCTGACCCGCATGATCGTCCCTCGCTCGAAGCTCGACGAGGTCGAGGCCGTCGCCGTGGCCGCCGCCGGGGGCTTCCCCCCGGGCAACCCGCAGACCGAGGGCGTCATGATCGGCCCGCTCGTCTCCGCCATCCAGCGCGACCGGGTCCGCGGCTACATCACGACCGGCATCGACGAGGGCGCCAAGCTCCTCATCGGCGGCCCCGAGGCCCCCGAGGGCCTCGAGACCGGCTACTACGTCCAGCCGACGATCTTCTCTGAGGTCACCCGGGACATGACGATCGCCCGTGAGGAGATCTTCGGTCCGGTCCTCGTGATCATCCCGGTCGACTCCGAGGACGAGGCCATCGAGATCGCCAACGACTCGCAGTACGGACTCGCCGGCTCCGTGTGGGCCGGCGACGCCGCCCACGCCGAGCAGGTGGCACGCAAGCTTCGCACCGGCCAGGTCGACATCAACGGCGGCCAGTTCAACCCGTCGGCACCCTTCGGTGGCTACAAGCAGTCCGGCAACGGACGCGAGCGCGGGCGCTGGGGGCTCGAGGAGTTCCTCGAGACCAAGGCCATGCAGCGCTAGGCGACGCACACCCTCAGGACCGTTTGCTAGAGTCGTCTCGCGCCTCTAGCTCAACGGCAGAGCAACGGACTCTTAATCCGCAGGTTTCGGGTTCGAATCCCGAGGGGCGCACCAGAGTCACCAAGATCCGACGTCCCCGGGCGTCGGATCTTGGTGTTTCATAGGGGAAGTCAGCACACCTGAGGGGGAGACGATGGCAGAGCAGCTCTGGACACGGTCGGCAGGAGAACTCGCCGCACTGATCGCCAGCCGAGAGGTGAGCGCCACCGAGGTGCTCGAGTCGCACCTCGGGCGCATCGCCGAGGTCAACGGCTCGCTCAACGCGGTGGTGCGCGTGCTCGAGGACGAGGCACGGACCGCGGCCGCCGACGCCGATCGAGCGGTGGCTGCCGGCGAGAAGCTCGGCCCGCTGCACGGGGTGCCCTTCACCGTCAAGGACAACATCGACGTCGTCGGTGACGTGTCGACCCAGGGCATCCCCCTGCTCGCAGAGGTGGTCGCCACCGCCGATGCGCCGGCCGTCGCCCGGATGCGTGCCGCCGGCGCGATCCCGTTCGCCCGAACCAACATGCCCGAGCTCGGTCTCCGGGTCCACACCCACTCCGCTACCTATGGACTGACCCGGAACCCCTGGGACCCCGAGGTCACCGTCGCCGGCTCGAGCGGCGGCGAGGCCTCGGCCATCGCTGCGGGCATGAGCCCCATCGGCCTCGGCAACGACATCGGTGGCTCCCTGCGCAACCCGGCCTACGCCTGCGGGATCGCGTCGATCAAGCCCAGCGCCCAGCGCATCCCCTACGCCACGACCACCATGCCCGGAACCGCGCTGATGGCCGAGCAGCTCATGCTTGCCCAGGGCGTGCTGGCCCGCCGGGTGGCCGACGTCCGACAGGGGTTCGAGCTGCTTGCCGGGACTGACCCTCGAGACCCCTACTGCATCGCCGCCCCCTTCGACGGGCCGACCACACCTCGGCGGGCCGCCATCGTCCCCGATCCGGACGGTGGCTCCACCGACCCGAGGATCTCGGACGCCGTGCGCGCCGCAGGGCGGGCGCTCGAGGCGGCAGGTTGGCAGGTCGACGAGGTGCAGCCGCCGAGGCTCGAGGAGGCCTACCTGGCCTGGACCATGCAGATGAACGGCGATCTGGGACACATGCGCCCGCTCCTCGAGATGGCGCTCACCCCCGAGTCGCTGTCGTTCCTCGACGCCGGCTCGGACATCTTCCCCGAGCCGACCACTGAGTCGATCCACTCGACGCACCAGCTTCGACTCGAGATCGCCGTGGCGTGGGCCACCTTCATGGAGCAGTACCCCGTCATCGTCGGGCCGACCTGGACGCAGCGCCCCTTCGCCCACGGATTCGACATCTCGTCGACCGAGGCATCGATGGCGGTCCTCGAGATGATGCGCTTCATCCTTCCGCAGAACCTCCTCGGGATCCCTGCCGTGTGCGTCCCGACCGGCGTGGCCGATGGCCTCCCCACCGGGGTCCAGGTCACCGGACGTCGCTTCCGAGAGGATGACTGCCTCGCCGTGGGCCAGCTGCTCGAGGATGCCTTCGGGATCCTGACCCCCATCGACCCCCGCTAGGGCTCCCGTGGTCGACGAGCACGAAGACGTCGCGTGGCTCCACGAGGGAGCTCGGTCTGACCTGACGCGACCCAAGCCGAAGGGCCGTCCCAACGTCCTCGCCATCGTGCTCGACGACACCGGGTTCGGACACCTCGGCTGCTTCGGATCGACGATCTCGACGCCCAACATCGATCGGCTCGCCGCCGAAGGGCTCCGCTACTCCCGCTTCCACGTCACGGCCATGTGCTCACCCACGCGCGCGGCGTTCTTCACCGGACGCAACGCCCACCACGTCGGCATGGGCTTCGTGGCCGACATCCCGCTCGACCATCCGGGCTACACGGGGCGGATCCACCCGTCTGCCGCCACGTCGGCCCGCCTGCTGCGCGACGCCGGTTGGGCCACCCGGGCCATCGGGAAGTGGCACCTCGTCCCCCGCTACGAGCGCTCGGACGCCGGTCCCTTCACCAGCTGGCCGCTCGGCCTCGGCTTCGAGCGCTACTACGGGTTCCTCCAGGGTGACACCAACCAGTACCAGCCCAACCTGGTTGAGGACAACCACTACGTCGAGCTCGACCCAGCCAAACCGGAGGGCTACCACCTCTCCGAGGACCTCGTGGATCGGGCACTTCGGGAGATCCTCTCCGTCACCGCGTCGGCCCCCGGCAAGCCGACATACACCTACCTCGCCTTCGGAGCCATGCACGCCCCCCACCACGTCCCCGCCGAGTGGGCTGACCGCTACGCCGGCGCCTTCGATCAGGGCTGGGACGCCTGGCGCGACGAGGTCATCGCCAATCAGCGAGCCATGGGCCTGATCCCCGAGGACCACCCGGCCTCTGAGCGTCCGCCCTGGGTGGCTGCATGGGACAGCCTCAGCGACGAGGAGCGACGGATGCACGCTCGCCAGCAGGAGGTGTTCGCCGGCTTCCTCTCGCACACCGACCACCAGATCGGACGCCTCCTCGACGGACTCGAGCACCATGGCCTGCTCGACGACACCGTGGTCATGCTCTTCTCCGACAATGGCGCCAGTGCCGAGGGCGGCGCCGAGGGCAGCGTCAACGAGCATCGCTTCACGGCCAAGGTGCGCGAGAGCCGAGCCGACAACCTCGCCGCACTCGACGACTGGGGCGGCCCGTCGACCTACAACCACTACTCGTGGGCGTGGGCGTGGGCTGGGAATGCACCGTTCAAGCTCTGGAAGCGCTTCACCTGGCTCGGTGGGACGCGCACGCCACTGATCATCCGACACCCCGCCTCGATCTCCGACCCGGGTGCCATCCGCGATCAGGTCGTCCACGTCAGCGACCTCGCGCCCACGCTGCTCGAGCTGACCGGTGTGGATGCCCCGGAGATGGTCGACGGGATCGAGCAGATGGCCTTCGATGGAGCGTCGATCGTCGAGACCCTCCGACACCCCTCGGCACCGGACCCCAGATCCACCCAGTACTTCGAGCTCCTTGGGTCGAGATCGATCATCCATGATGGCTGGAAGGCGACCACGAACCACGTCCCCGAGGGCCTCCTCGACGAAGAAGAGCTCCTCGAAGGATCACGGGACTTCGCCGAGGATGCCTGGCACCTCTATCGCATGAAGGACGACGTCGCCGAGGTGGTCGACCTCGCAGAGGCGCACCCTGACGTCGTCGCCGAGCTCGCACGCGTCTGGCGCCTGGAGGCCGAGCGCAACCACGTGCTGCCCCTCTTCGACACGCTCTCGTCACGATTCGGCGCCCTGCTCGGCCCCCGCTGGCCCACCGGGCAGACCATCGTGCTCTCCTCGGCGGCTGGACCGATCAGCGACGAAGTCCTCCCACTCCTGTTCGGCGGCTTCACCATGACGGCCACGATCTCCGGCGAACCGACCTCTGGGGTGCTCCTGGCGCTCGGTGATCTCCATGGCGGGATGTCGCTGGTCCTCGACGACGGGCACCTGGTGTTCACCCTGGCGGCCCCTGATGCCACGACCGAGCTGACGTCGCCCGCACGGATCCCCACCGGCACCTCCTCGCTCGGCGTCGCCTTCACGACGGCCGACGGTGGGGCGCTCGGCCTCCTCGTCGATGGCGAGGTCGTGACCACCCGTGCGTTCGCAGGTGACATCCCCGTGGCCTTCCAGCACGGGGGTGCCCAGGTGCGGCTCGGCCGGGACACCGGATTCCCCGTGTCGGCGCGCTACACGGTGCCCGGGATCCTCGACGGAACGGTGGAGTCGGTGACCATCGATGCCTCGGCCGACGCCGTGGCCCCGCTCGCCACCTTGGTGGCCGCCGCGCTCCGAGCCGACTGATCGGTCGATAGGTTCGAATCGTGGACCTCGCCGAGACCATCATCGAGGCTCGGGCGGTGGGTGCGGAGGCGACGTCCTCGGCGAGCGGGCGGGTGCGAGCCGACCTCCAGGCCGCCCTGCGGCGCAGCATCGGCATCACCGAGGAGCCGCCGCCGCCCTGCGACGACCCCGAGCTCGCCTATGTGGACCCTGCATCGATCGTCCGAACCGTCCACAGCGACCTCGCCCCCATGCTGATCGGCGGGATGGCCTCGCTGTTGCTCCAGAGCCTGCATCCGGCGGCCATGGCCGGGGTCTCCCAGCACTCGCGCTACCGCGAAGATCCGCTCGGCCGCCTCGAGCGCACGGCCCAGTTCGTGGGCACCACCACGTTCCGCTCCCGAGAGGAAGCTGAGGCTGCGATCCGGAGGGTGCGCAAGATCCATGCCACCGTCTCGGGCGTGGCCGACGGCGACCTGGCGTACGACGCCACCGATCCCCACCTCGTCTCGTGGGTGCACGTCGCAGAGGTCCGATCGTTCCTCTCGGCATACCAGCGCTATGGCGCCCGGAGGCTGTCCATCGACGAGGCCGACGCCTACGTGGCCGACATGGCGGCCGTAGCCATCGACCTCGGCGCCACGCATGTCCCGACGAGCGTGTCCGAGCTCGATGCCCAGCTCGAGGCCTACCGCCCCGAGCTCACCTTGAGCGAGCCTGCCAGAGAGGCCCGGAACTTCGTCCTCGTCGGCGTCCGTCGGACTCCTCATGAGGTTGCCGCCTACGGCATCCTGTCGGCGGCGGCCCAAGGGGTCCTCCCCCGCTGGGCGGGACGCGAACTTCGACTCCCCGCCATCCCCCTCGCCGACCGCATGGCGGTCCAGCCGGCAGCGGGCCTCCTCGCCGGAGCGATGCGCTGGGTCGTGCCACCCCTGCCCTGATCGCTCAGGTGGCGAGGGTCAGACCGCCGTCGACCGTGACCACCTGGCCGGTGACGAAGCTCGCCACTGCGAGGTCGACGATCACCTCGGCGACATCCTCGGGGGCGGCCGAACGCTTGAGCGGAGCGACTGCGGAGACGAACTCCCTGATGGCGTTCCAGTCCTCGGTCCACGGGGTGTCGACCAAGCCGGGCGCCACGGCATTGATCCTGACCTCAGGGCCCACCACCTTGGCGAGGAGGACTGTCATGTGGTTGAGCGCCGCCTTTGACGCCGCGTAGGGGATCGAACTCCCCGTCGGACGCAGGCCGGCGATGGAGCTGACGTTGACGATCGAGCCAGACGTGGCGCGGAGGTGCGGAAGTGCCGCCGACGTGAGGGCCCAGGTTCCGAAGACGTTCACCTCGAAGATCCTCCGCCAGACCTCGAGGTCGGCGGCATCGATGTCTGCGTGCGGGATCACCTGCGTGGTCCCGGCATTGTTGACGAGCACATCGAGTCGTCCGTGGCGCTCGAGGACCGTGGCGATCAGGTCGGCCGCCGCAGTCTCATCGCCGGTGACCGACGACTGCACGTAGCTGGCATCGCTCAACGAGGAAGCGACCGCCTCCCCTGCCGCGACCGAGGTCGACGAGTTCACCACCACCGTTGCGCCGAGTGCGTCGAGCGCCCGCGCCGTGGCCGCGCCGATGCCGCTCGATGATCCCGTGACCAGCGCCACCTTTCCCTTCAGGTCTCTGTCGCCCATGAGGCTCCCTCGTGTCTTGGCCCACCGTCAGGCCTGTTCTAGGGTACGCAGGTGCGCATCTTGGTGACCAATGACGACGGAATCAACGGGCCTGGACTCCACGCTCTCGTCCGGGCGCTCGCCCGGTGGGCAGAGGAGCGGCCCACGCTCGCCCCAGAGATCGTGGTGGTCGCTCCTCATGACAACCAGTCGGGAGCCTCGTCAGCCGTCGGCGACGTCTTCTCCCGGGACGCCATCGCATACACCCGTGCAGCCATCCCGGGTGCCGAGCACATCGAGGCATACGGCATCGAGGCTGCGCCAGCGCTGTGCACGATCGTGGCCAGCCGGGGAGCCTTCGGACCCTCGCCGGACCTCGTCCTGTCGGGGATCAACCTCGGGGTGAACGTCGGACGGTCGGTCCTGCACTCGGGCACCGTCGGCGCGGTCCTGACCGGCGGCCAGCTCGGGCTCTCAGGGCTTGCAGTCTCCATGCAGGCGATCAAGGGCGTCCCACTCGACGACGGCGCCTCCGTGGCCGTCGCCGTGCTCGACGAGCTCATCGCCGCCCCCGCACGGACGATGCTGAACCTGAACATCCCGGCCCTCACGCTGGCCGAGCTCAAGGGCGTCAAGCGCGGCCGCATCTCCAACGCCGGCATCATCAAGCGGTCCAGCGCCGACGAGTCGCACGCTCCGAGGTCGCTTGCGGTTGGCGAGTCGAGCCAGATCTCGCTCAGTCTTGGCGCCGCCGTCCCGCAGCTCGGCGATACGAGCGACGAGGACGCCGACGACGATGGGGCGATCGTCAACGCCGGCTTTGCATCGCTCACCGCCCTGCGAGGGGTCTCTGAGGCTGTCGACGATGCGTCGGACGTCCTGATGCGCGCCTCGGTGGCGGCCATCGACGCTCATCTCGCCGGGATCTGACCTCATCGGGGCCGACGCACCACACAGGCAGTCGGTTCAGCCCCCGAGCACCCGCCGGAAGGCTCGGGTGGCATGGCGCAGCACCCAGATCCGGTAGCGCAGCTCAGCGGCCATCACGGACTCTCCACGAGCCTCGGCGAGGCCTCGCATGGCTCGGCGGACCGCTGCCTTGTCGAGCGGGAGGATCAGCCGGGTCTGGGTGAACTGCGAATCGTGCCAGCGATACGAGCAGAGGACCTCCGGAAGGCAGTCGACCTCGCCGAGCGCGGCGAGGCCGAGGTAGAGCACCTGGTCCTGACAGTACGGCACCTGCTCGTCGTAGCCCCCGACCGCTTCGAAGGCGTCACGACGAAACATGGTGGACGAGTGGATCAGCCGGTTCCTCCACCTGAGACTGCGCAGCACCCTTCGAGATCCCGTCGGCTGCTCCCAGGGCCCCACCCGGGCTCCGTGCTCGTCGATGACGTCTGACCCCGTCCCGAGCAGCACCAGCGACGGGTTGCTGGCGAACCGGGCGACCTGCGCAGCGATGCGGCCAGGATGGGCGAGGTCATCGTTGTCGAGGGTGGCGATCAGCGAGCCCGAGGAGCGAGCGATGCCGACGTTCCGCACCACCGAGTTCTGCCCGGTGTTTGACGGGAGCGTGATCACGGTGAGGCGAGGCTCACCGATCGACGCCACCGTCTCGAGCGAGCCATCGGTGCTTCCGTCATCGACAACGACGACCTCAAGGTCCTCGAAGGTCTGGTTGAGGATGCTCTCGACGGCAGGCCGCAGGAACGAGCCACCGTTGAAGTTCGGGATGATGACCGAGACGAGTGGCCCTTGATGCTCCATGGCTTCGGAGGATAGTCCCCGCACTTCACGGCTACGACCGCGTACCGCCAGTCATCCCGAAGAGCCGGCTCAACCTGGGTCGACGCTGGATCACGAAGTGATCGAGGCCGAGGACAAGCAGGAAGGACAGCCCCCACAGCGGGTAGATCACGGCGAGAACGATCGCAGCGATACCCACCGGCTTGGCCACGCTGACATCCATCGGACGTCTCGGGAACCCCGTCCCTCCTCGACGCCGTCGGTTCCACATCAGGAATCCGGTAATGAAGCTCCAGATGACCAGCAGGCATCCACCGGTCATCAGAATTCTCGTCCACACGCCGAACTCCGTCCCCATGTGCGTCTGCACGCCGAGCTCCGTGCCCTGCTGCAGGAGTCCCCACTGTCGTGCCGTGCTCCTCCCGATCGTCTTTGCGGTGAACTGATTGAAGTAGACCGCCCCTTGCTGGCCGAACGAGCTCGGCCAGGGATTGATCGCCACCCATGAGCCGTACTGCGTCGTTCCGCCCGACGTCACATCGGCGGGTGGCGTGTAGGTAGCACCTGGCATCACGCCCTCGTCGCGGCCTGCCGCGACGATGTCATCAATGCTCACTGGCTGCACTGCCGCCGACGAGGACGTGCCGACCATCGCACTCGCCCCATGGTTGTGCCCCGGATGGCTGCCCGCCCCGGTGGGCGTCGACCCGGGGATCGTGTCCATCGATGCCGCCCAGGGAACGCGAACGCCGCTTCTGGTGAGATCGCCGACCGTCGGCAGCTTCGATGTCGGCGTCGGATCGCTCCAGAAGCTCGCGGAATTCGGTGTGACGGTATTCGCGAGCGCCTGCCAGTTGGTCCCCCAGAAGGACGCCCACGGCAATCCGCTCACGACGGAGAACACCAGGAAGCCCGACAGCACGAGACCTCCCGTGACGTGCAGAGCCCGCAGGCGCGCACGACCCGGCTTCGAGAAGCTCGGAAGGAAGCGCCGCCTGCCCTTGGCGTTGCGGGGCCACCAGAGGTAGAGGCCGCTGGCGGCGAGAACGAGACCCCACCCTGCAGCAACCTCGACCAAGATCTCGCCCACCTCGATGTGCTGCATCGTCGGCCCCTGCCCAAGGAGGCCGGCGATGGTCGGCATCGGGACCGTCCAGCCACGAGGGACGATCGAACCGTGGGTCCGATTCGCGAAGCCGATGATGTCATTGCCGGTGTGGGCTTCTCCAGTGACTCGTCCGGTGTACGGATCGACGTAGACCTGACGCTCGGTCCCATCGAATGCCGTCATTGCCACCACGGTCGCCCAGCCGGGTCGTGCCGGCGGAGTGACGCTCTCCAGCGTGCCAGAGGGCATCGCCTCTCTCGCTGCGTTCACCTGTGACTCAAGCGACACGGTCGTGGGACGAATGGCGACCCGTTCGAGGTCGCCGTGGATCAAGCTGTTCAGCGGGCCGGTGTAGAGGATCACGAGACCCGTCAGCGCAAGCCACACCATGACGGGTCCGGCGAAGATCCCTGCATAGAAGTGGGTCCGCCAGATCGATCGCCAGATTCGACCACCATTGGGACTGACACCAGGGGACGAGACCTCATCGGCATTGACGTCTGTCTGGTCTTCGAGCTGCATCGACATACCTACAGGGTCGCTGCACGCAGCCAGAAAGTTCCCGGCGGCCGTCGATCGCCTCCTTACACCGGTTCGTCACCTCGAAGCGTCACTCGTTGGATCACCCTCTTCTGGTC
Organism: Acidimicrobiaceae bacterium; assembly: GCA_947456245.1. GTDB lineage: Bacteria > Actinomycetota > Acidimicrobiia > Acidimicrobiales > RAAP-2 > CAIUMH01. Next base: position 26,888 of record CANGPS010000012.1, on the reverse strand, counting down.
CCGATAGTCGCCGACGACCGCATGCTGGGTGGCTCGGTTGTCCCAAAAGCCGACATCGCCGGTCGTCCAGTGGTAGCGGACGGTGAACTCTGGGCGCACCGCATGGCGGTAGAGGAAGGCCAGCAGCGCGTCGCTCTCGCTGAGTTCGAGCTCGGCGATGCGCTTGGTGAAGGCAGGGTTGACGAACAGGACCCTCTCCCCGGTCTCGGGGTGGGTCCGCACGACGGGATGAGTCACCTGCTCGAGCATGGTCACCTCTTCACCCTCCCAGGTTCCTGCGCCGATGAAGTCCAACGCGTACTGGAACGCCTGCTGCCCGTCGTGGACCGCGGTGAGGCCACAGAGGAACTCCTGCATCGTCGGACTCAGGGCGGCGAAGGCGGCCGCCTGGTCGGAGAACATCGTGTCACCGCCGGAGGGTGGGATCGTCACGGCGCTCAGGATCGATCCCATCGGGGGTCGTCGGACGAAGGTGACGTCGGTGTGCCAATCGAGGCCAGCCGTCTTGGCCGCGTCGCCATAGCTGGCGTAGACCTCCCGGTCGTCTGAGTAGTCGATCTGGAAGATCTTGGGGTTTCCCTCGATGCCCGGGATCACCGGATGCCCCTCGGTCAGGTCGCCGAACCGACCTGCGAAGGCCAAGTGGCTGTCAGGGTCCAGGTGCTGCCCCGGGAAGAAGACGACCTTGCGCTCGAGCCAGATCCTCCGGATTGCGGCCACGTCAGCGTCCGTGACCTCCCTGAGGTCGACGCCCTCGATCACCGCGCCGATGGTGCCCGACAGGGGTCGGGCGATGAGGTCGTCTCGGACCCGCATCTCAGTCATGTCCTCGGCCTCCTTCGTCGGCGATGGCTCTCCATTGTTGCCGCTGACTCACCGTCATATTCTACAGTAACTCGCTAGGTTTTATAGATCGTTGCGTTGGCCGAGCGAGGTCCGAACGCGAGAGCTACGGTCGGAGGAGCTGGCGCTACCGGGCCAGCCAGGGGATCAGGGGGCGTCATGGCACATCGGTTCGATCGTCGCACGTTGCTGTCAAGCGGGGCGCTGGCCACCGCCGGGGCGATCGGAGCCTCCTCCCTCAGCGACAGCTTCACCACCGCAGCTGGAGCGGTGGCCACCAACGGGCCGGGGCGCAACGGTGTGACCAGGGCCAAGGCGCGCAAGGGCGGCCACCTCACCATCGGGGTGAGCGCCGAGGAGCAGGGGTTCAACCCGAGCACCGGGCGCTTCGACGGGACAGGCTTCCTCTACGGCCGCACCGTCTTCGACCCCCTCATGGCGATCACCGCCACCGGCAAGGTGGTCCCCTACCTCGCCGAGTCACTCACGGCGAACAAGGACTTCACCAAGTGGACCATCACCGTGCGGCCCAACATCTCGTTCCACGACGGCACGCCCTGCGATGGTGCGGCACTCCTGGCCAACATCGACCGCCAGTACAAGAGCCCCCTGACCGGCATCGCCATCCAGCCCCTCGTCGAGAGCTACGAGCAGACCGGGCCACGGTCGATCACCCTGACGATGAAGCGACCCTGGGTGTCCTTCCCCTACACCCTCGCCTCGCAGCAGATCTGCTTCACCGCCGCTCCGTCGATGCTCTCGGCACCGAACGGCGGCACCGACCACCCGATCGGCACCGGCCCCTATGTCTTCGAGTCCTGGCGCCCGAACGACCACTTCACCGCCACCGCAAACCCGCACTACTGGCGACCCGGGCTCCCCCACCTCGACTCGATCACGTTCAGGCCCATCCCCGACGAGAACGCGCGCTCCCAGGCGCTCCGGTCAGGCACCATCGACATCATGCACGCGTTCGGGGCGCAGACCCTGCTCGAGTTCCGGGGGAACCGCCAGTTCTCCTACGCCGATGACTCCGGGCACATGGTTGGCAGCCCCAACTGCAACTCGCTGATGCTCAATTGCGCCGCCGCACCGTTCGACGACCCCGAGGTCCGGCGCATCGTGGCCACCGGGGTCAGCTCGGCGCTGTTCGCGAAGACCATCGACCAAGGGATCAGCGGACCGATCAATGGGATCTTCCAGCCCGGCTCGCCGTACTACGCGCGAGGCAACCCCTACCCCGCCTTCAACGAGGCCAAGGCGGCGAGCATGGTCAAGGCCTACAACGCCAAGCACCACACCAAGCTGGCCTTCAGCCTCAACACCGTGGCCGCGCCGGGCACGCTACGCGCTGCCCAGCTCATCCAGCAGATGATGCGCAAGATCGGGATCCCAATGGAGATCAAGACCATGCAGCAGAACGAACTGATCAACGACGCCCTCTACGGCTCGTTCCAGGCCACCCAGTGGAGCCAGTTCGGAACCATCAGCCCGGAGCTGAACTACATCTGGTTCTCGACGTCGACCTGCCACAAGTCGGGGATCTCGATCAACATGGCACGGAACTCCGACCCTCGGATCGAGGCGGCCATGAACACCGCCATCTCCTCGCCCAAGGCCGCGGTCCGGGTCGCGTCGTGGCGACGGGTCAACGCACTGCTCGGCCAGGACATCCCCTATGTCTGGACCGACCGGCTGACCGCCGGGATCATCTCTCGCCCCAACGTCCAGAACTGGGCCGGCCCCACGTCTCCCGCCGGCGTCCCCCTGCTCGGCAACGCCCAGGGGGTCTTCTGGCCCACGCAGATCTGGAAGAGCTAGACCCGAGCGTCCTCCGTCGGGATCAGCGTCCGAGCAGCGCGGGCCTCATCGACTCGACGCACCGGGGTGGTCCGCGGCGCTGCCGTGACCTCGTCCGGGTGCTCGTGAGCCTCGACGGCGATCCGGTCGAGGGCCTCGGCGAGCGCCTCGAGGGTCTGGAGGCTCTCGGTCTCCGTGGGCTCGAACATCAGCGCCTCGTCGATGATGAGCGGGAAGTACACCGTCGGCGAGTGGAAGCCCTCCTCGAGCAGGCGCTTGGCGACGTCGATGGCGCGCACGCCGGTGGCCCGCTTGAGCGCTGTTCCCGTGACCACGACCTCGTGCATGCAGATCCGATCGTGTGCAGCGGGATAGTGCTCCGAGATCCGCCGCCGGAGCCAGTTGGCGTTGAGCACCGCCCGCTCGGCGACCCTCCGGAGCCCATCGCCACCGTGGACCTTGATGTAGGTCAGCGCTCGAGCGAGCACGAGCGTGTTGCCATGCCACCCGTGGACCCGTCCGATGGAACGTGGCGGGGTCGACCATCCGAAGGTGCCGTCCTCGAGCCGCGTCGGCTTGGGGCCGGGGAGGAAGTCGACCACTCGCTGGCTGACGGCCACCGGGCCCGCCCCAGGCCCACCGCCGCCATGGGGCGTGGCGAAGGTCTTGTGGAGGTTCATGTGGATGATGTCGAAGCCCATGTCCCCCGGCCGGACGACCCCGAGGATCGCGTTGAGGTTGGCCCCGTCGTAGTAGAGGAGCCCGCCGACCTCGTGGACCGCGGCTGCGATCTCGGCGATGTCCTCCTCGAAGAGACCGGCGGTGTTCGGGTTCGTCAGCATGATGCCCGCCACGTCGGCGTCGAGCGCCTCGCGCAGGGCGGCGAGGTCGACGAGGCCTCGCTCGTCAGTGGGGATCGTCGTCACCTCGTAGCCGCTCAGGGCCGCCGACGCCGGATTGGTCCCATGCGCGGAGTCCGGGATCAGGACCCGACGACGACGATCGCCGTTCGCCTCGTGGTACGCCGCCATCAACAGCAGGCCGGTCAGCTCGCCGGCCGCCCCAGCCGAGGGCTGGAGGGTGGCAGCCGCCATCCCCGTCACCTCGCACAGGGCATCCTCGAGCTCGACCATCAGCTCGAGCCAGCCCTGCGTCATGCTCGCCGGGGCAGCCGGGTGGACATCCGCCAGTCCGGGCATGGCGGCGATGGTGTCGCAGAGCTTCGGGTTGTACTTCATCGTGCAGGATCCGAGCGGGTAGGCCCCGAGGTCGACCGAGAACTGCCGGTGGCTCAGCCTCGTGAAGTGCGCCACCAGGTCACGCTCCGACACCTCGGCGATGTCGGTCGGCGACTCGGCGAGCAGCTCGGCTGGCAGCAGCTCCGCCAAGGGTCGAACCGGGATGCCGGTGGTGCGCAGCTGGTAGGCGGTCCGGCCGGGCACGGACATCTCGAAGAGGGTCGGCTCTCGGTCGTTGCCGATCAGCGGAGCGGAAGAAGCACGCCCTCCGGGCGCGGCACCAGCTGTCATCGTCGTCTCCTCCGGGGTCATCGGATCACCGTCGCCATCGCCGTCGTGAACCGCTCCACCTCGTCAGCGGTGCGCCGCTCGGTGGCCGACATCACGATCGTGCGCTCCCTGAGCGCCGGATCGACAGATCCGTCACCCTCCTCAACGAGCGCGCTGAGCGCCACGCCGCCGAGGAAGCCCTCATCCGCCAGTCGCTCGAGGAGCACCTCACCGGCCAGCGGAGTCGTGATCGCAACGTCACGAGCCACCGGCACGCCCTCGAGCAGCAGCTCGACGCCGTCGATGGCGGTGACCGCCTCTGCGAGGTGCCGGGTGGAGCTGATGCAGCGAGCGGCGACCTCTGCCAGTCCCGACGTGCCGAGCCATCCGAGCTGGATGGCGGCCGTGACCGCCATCAGGGTCTGGTTGGAGCAGACGTTGGAGGTCGCCTTCTCTCTGCGGATGTCCTGCTCTCTGGCGCGCAGGGTCGTGACATAGGCACGTCGTCCCTCCTCGTCGAGGGTCTCCCCCACCAGGCGGCCCGGCAGACGTCGCACCTGGGCTGCCGAGCAGGCGAAGAGCCCGAGATAGGGCCCACCGAAGCTCAGCGCCGTGCCGAGGGGCTGCCCCTCGCCGACGGCCACGTCCGCCCCCATGGCGCCGGGGCTCTTAAGCACGCTGGCCAGCACCGGGTCTGACACGACCACCATGACCGCGCCGAGCTGGTCGCACAGCGCACGGGCGGCCGAGAGGTCGTCGAGGGTGCCGAGGAAGGTCGTCTGCGGGACCACCACGGTGCCGATGTCCTCGCGGCCCGCCACCGACGCTAGGTCCGTCCGCCCGTCGACGAGGCCCACCTCGATGATCTCGTGGCCGGTGCCCCTGGCGAAGGTCTTGACCACTGATCGCCAGGTCGGGTGGACGCCGGTGGAGAGCAGGACCCCCTGGCGCTTCGACGAGGCCACCGCGAGGTTGATGGCCTCGGTCACCGAGGCCGCCCCGTCGTAGAGCGAGGCATTCGAGATGGGGAGACCGTAGAGGCGCGAGATCAGCGTCTGGAACTCGAAGATGGCCTGCAGCATGCCCTGGGCCACCTCGGGCTGATAGGGCGTGTAGGCCGTGACGAACTCTCCACGACCGGCCAAGGCCCTGACCACCGATGGGACCTCGTGGTCGTAGGCGCCAGCCCCGGCGAAGCACACGAGCCGGCTGGCGGCTCCGCGGTTGGCGGCTGCGATCCGCTGCATCTCGAAAGCCACATCGGGCTCAGGCGCCCCGTCGGCCATCGCCAGCCCCCCGGTGACCTGAAGGGCCTTGGGGATGGCGTCGAACAGCTCGTCGATGGAGGCGAGGTCCAAGAAGGCGAGCATCGACTCGATCTCGGCCTCGGTGTGGGGCATGTAGTCGGGCACGTCAGCTCCTCGGCGGCCAGAAGGGATAGTCGGAAAGGTGGGCATCGATCGATCGTCCACGGACCTCGACGGTCACCGGGTCACCGATCGACACGGGCGCATCGGCGTCGATGAAGGCGAGTGCGATCCCGACGCCGAGCATGGGCGAGAAGTTCCCGCTCGACGTCACTCCGATCGGGGCCCCGGCCGACGACACGGTCGCACCATCGCGCAACGGCTGACGTCCTTCGCCCACGATGCCGACGAGTCGGCGAGAGGGTCCTTGGGCTCGCTGGGCGAGCAGGGCATCGCGTCCGCGGAACTCTGGCTTGTCCCAACCCACGACCCAGCCGAGCCCGGCGTCGAGCGGGGTGATGCCAGCACCGAGCTCGTGGCCGTGGAGCGGGAGGCCGGCCTCGAGGCGGAGCGTGTCGCGCGCGCCGAGGCCTGCTGGTCGGATCCCGAGATCGACCAACCGGCCGAAGAGCTCGCTCGCAGCCTCGGCCGGCACGGCGATCTCGACGCCATCCTCGCCGGTGTAGCCCGTGCCGGCCACCACGACCGGCACCGATCCGATGGTGGTCTCGATCACATGGAATCGTCCGACGCTCGCCGCATCGGGACTGATCAGCGACACCTTCGCCCGCGCCGCGGGACCCTGGATGGCGATCACCGCGCGCGTCGCCGTCGTGTCCATCCCTCCGATGGCCTCGACTACCCGATCGGTGTTGGAGGCATTGGGCATCACGTCGAAGTCGTCCTCGCCTCGCCACCACACGATGATGTCGTCGACCACCGAGGCCTCGTCGTCGAGCAGGTGCGTGTACTGGGCACGTCCCGGAGCCACCTTGCCGAGATCGTTGGTCAACGTCGACTGGAGTCGCTGCGTCGAGCCCGGTCCGGAGACGGCGACGGTCCCGAGGTGGCTCACGTCGAAGGCCACGGCGTCCTCCCGGCACGCCCGGTGCTCAGCGACGGTCCCGTCGCCGTAGCTCAGTGGCATCTCCCAGCCGCCGAACTCGACGAGCTTCGCCCCGAGATCGGCATGGAGGTCGTAGAGGGCGGTGCGCTTGAGGTTCGCTGCGGTCATCGATGCATCCTGTCCATCTTCGGCACCCTATGCGGCGCTCGGGGTCCCAAGGTCAAGGCCGTGCCTAGCCAGCAGCCCGACCACGTCGCGCTGGTAGAGCACGCTGATCGGGATCTCAGGATAGAGCTCCCGGAAGCGACGGACCTTCGCGTTCTTTCGCGTGACCAGGCGCTGGTCGGCGGTCGTGATCTCGATGAAGGTGCCGACCTCAGGAAGCCAGAAGTCCGGCCGGAAGCCCTGAGCCACCGACCCTCCGGGACCCCAGCGAAGCGGGAACTCCGTCGGCTCGTACACCCACGCGATCCCGTACAGGTCGAGCAGTGCGGCCACCATCCGCTCCGATGGATGGGCGAAGCGGATCCTCCCGGCCCTGAGCGCCGAGGGATGACGGCGTCGCCCGTCCAGTGGGAGGGGCGACGCCGGGCTCACGCGCTCCGAGCGATGCGCCGGGCCGGAACCACGTCAGCGGACTCGGTGCGGATGGCCACGATGCCCTCCTCGAGCTCGCTGACCACTCCGGCCATCGGCACCACGTTGAACACGCCCTGGCCCCCGGCCAGGAGGTCCACGATCTCGCCGTTGCTCGTGGCCAGCACCGAGTCGCTCCCCGAGAGGATGAGGCTCGCCGCGGCGAGGTCGGCACCGAGGTTGGCGCGAAGGCACTCGACCGCCTGTCGAGCCCGCTGCAGCGACACGCCTGCATCGAGCAGGTTCTTGATCACCTTGAGCTCGAGGACGTCATGGTACGAGTAGCGACGCTTCGACCCCGAACCCTTGGCCACGGCGATGGTCGGCACGAGCAAGCCCGTGCGCGCCCAGTAGTCCAGCTGCCGGTAGGTGATCCCTACCAGCGCACAGACCTGAGGCCCGCTGAACCCATCGGTGATCGTCATCGACTCCTGCATCTTCAACCTCGATCCGACACTGCAATCCGACACTGCACTGCTGGTGCCATGGTACTTGGCCCAAAGCACAACGCGGTAGTTACGCCGGCGTGATCTCAGGGACGCCCGATCTCAGGCCGTCCTGCGCTCAGGTGCCGGCTGCGGTGACGACCATGTCCGTGATGAACCCGGCCGACAGGCCAGCCACGACGCCCCAGGCCAGCAGCACCGGCTGGCGCTGACGGAACCCGACGGCGAGCAGCTGCAGCACGACGTAGAGGATCGAGCCGGCGGCCAGCGACAAGAAGGCGACGCTCATCAGATCAGACGTGAATCGGGCACCGATGGCGGCTCCGAGCACCGTCGGACCGCCGGCGAGCACGCCGAGGAGGAGTAGGTAGCGCCACGGAGGAGCCTCCGAGGCGGCGGCCATCGGAGCGGAGATCCCGAATCCCTCGGTCGCGTTGTGCAGAGCGAACCCGACCACGAGCACCGTCGAAAGCCCGATGGCACCGCTGGCCGCGCTCTGTCCGATGGCGAGGCCCTCGGCGAAGTTGTGCAGGCCGATCCCGAGCGCGATGAGGAACGCCGTCTGGTGGGACTGCGAGAGCATCGAGAACCAGCCGCCCTCGCCCTCGGCCGACGCCGCCGCCTGGCTCCGAGAGGCCAGGAACCGGTTGTAGTACGTGAGGCTCAGCAGCCCGACGGCGAGCATGCCGAGCAGGAGCGCCCCCCACCCGATGCAGGTGGACAGCGAACCACCCCCGTCATGCAGGGCGCCGAGCGCCGCGTCGACCGGCGCGAAGGCGCTGGCCAGGACGTCCCAGAGCAGGAAGAGGAGCACGCCGGTGGCGAACGCGTTCAGGAACAGGCGCAACCTCGGGAGCGGGGACCGGAGCCGGGCGATCGGCAGGCCGAGGAAGATGGCGCCACCGGCGATGAGGCCAAGGATCACTGGGTTGGTCTGACTCACGCCACCACCTCTCTTAGGGCGCCCTAACTTTAGGGTGCCCTAACCTTAGCGGACCTCTCGGCCGACGTGACTCAGAGGTCGGCGATCCCGAGGAACGAGCTCGAGGCCTCCGCATGAGCGCGGGGTGGGATCCTCCCTGATCGCCGGGCGAGACGCCCGGCGACGACCCCCGCCGCCATGGCCGCACCCATCGAGGTCGGATCCGCTGCTCGGTTCACGGCTGACGCCACCAGCACCCCGTCGCATCCGAGCTCCATGGCGATGGCTGCGTCCGAGGCGGTGCCGAGGCCGGCGTCGAGGATGACCGGCACCTGCAGGGCCTCGGTGATCATGGCGATGGCGTGAGGGTTGAGGATCCCGAGCCCACTGCCGATCGGTGAGCCGAGCGGCATCACCGCCGCACATCCGACGGCCTCGAGCCGGCGTGCCACCGTGAGATCGTCGGGCGCGTAGGGCAGGACCACGAATCCCTCGTCGACGAGCTGCTCGGCGGCCCGGATCAGCTCGACGGGATCCGGCAGCAGCGTGACGTCATCGGCGATCACCTCGAGCTTGATCCACTCGGTGCCGAAGGCCTCGCGAGCGAGCCGTGCCGTGCTCACGGCCTCCTGCGCCGTGTAGCAACCGGCGGTGTTCGGCAGGATCCTCAGATCGAGATCCTCGAAGAGCTCGAGCAGCCCACCCTCGGTGCCCGGATCGACCCGGCGGACCGCCACGGTCGCCATGGCCGTGCCCGACGAGACCAAGGCGGACCGGAGGTGGTCGATGGACACCATGCCGCCCGTCCCCATTATCAAACGGGACCCGAGCACCTCGCCGGCGATGATCAGTTCGTCGCTCACGGGCCAAGCCTAGGGTCCATGCGGAGGCGCTGGGGCCGGGCCCTCGACCGCAGCGCGGTCGCTAGGGTCGATGGACATGACGCCTCGTGTCGCCATGTCCATCGCCGGCTCCGACTCCGGTGGAGGTGCGGGCATCGAGGCCGACCTCCGCACCTTCACCGCCCACGGCGTCCACGGTACCGTCGCAATCACGGCGGTCACCGCCCAGAGCACCGTCGGCGTCACGGCGGTGACGACGCTCGAGGCCGAGATGGTCCTCACCCAGATCGCAACGGTGACCGATGACATCGCCGTGGATGCGTTCAAGACCGGGATGCTCGCCCGGCCGCGGACCATCGAGGCCATCGGTGCACTCGCCGCCACCGGCGCTCTCCCGAACCTCGTCGTCGATCCGGTCCTGGTGTCCTCCACCGGTCACTCGCTCATGGAGGCCGGAGGTGCCACCGCCTACCGCGAGGCGCTGCTCCCCCATGCCCACGTCCTGACGCCCAACCTGCGCGAGACCGCCGTACTGCTCGATCTCGAGGTCGAGGAGCTCGACTCGGTGGCCGCCATGACGGCAGCCGGACGCTCGCTGTGCTCCCTCGGGGCCAGCTGGGTGGTCGTGAAGGGAGGGCACCTGCTCGCCGACGGGGTCACGGCGACCTTGGCGCCGGACGTCATCGTCGGTCCCGAGGGAGTCCACGAGCTGAGCGCGACACGGGTCGTGACCCGGAACGACCACGGGACCGGATGCTCGCTCTCGTCAGCGATCGCAGCCAACCTGGCGCTCGGCCGAGGCACGCTCGAGGCGATCACCGAGGCCAAGGCATTCGTGCACGCCGGCCTCGTCGGCGCCGCCACCTGGGAACTGGGCCACGGGCACGGCCCGATCGACCACATGGGCTGGGGTCGCTGACGTCCCACCGGGACCTAGGCTCGTCGACGAGATGACCGACCCCACCCCCACCGTCGAGCGGGATGCGCACGGGCGCCCGCTGCCCCCACCGGGGATCGCACCCACGAGCCTCAAGTACGCCATGATCGTGCCGATCGTGGCCCTGATCGTGATCGTGGCCTACATCCTGGCGAACCTCGGCACGGGAGGCAGCGAGGCGAAGGACGAGGTGCCGGCGATCATCAAGGGAGCGGGGCTCCCCGTAGAGCCCGGGCTCGCCTTCGCACCGTATGTCACCAACGGAGAGCCGCCCAGCGACATCCTGGCCGCCGTCGTGCTGCCCAGCGGGATCTCCGCACCCAAGGCGCTCCACGACAGCGGTCAGCCGACCTCGTTCGACCGGTCGCTGCGATTCTCCTCCAATGCGTCCCAGGCCCAGCTCTACACCTTCTTCCACAAGCAGCTGATCGGGCGAGGATGGAAGATCTTCTCGACCGGTGCTCCCGTCGGCGCACCCGGCGTCCAGATGCTCGGCCAGAAGGGTGGATCCGACAGCTGGTTCTGGATCCAGGGCGTGACCATCAGCCCCACCACGTTCTCCGCCGACGGCCATCAGTCGACCTCGGTCACCGTCCGGCTCTATCAGGCGTCAGAAGGGGCCTGATCGTCGACTGGCTGGTCCGACCCCTCCGGTGTCAGCATCCACGACCACACCAGCAGGTTCATCGGATACATCAGGTAGCCGATCCTCGTGGCCGGAGCGAGCAGGATGGCGATGAACAGCACCCATCCCGCCACGCGAGCGACGGCGACCGCCCCGAGCGGTGGCCGGCGTCGCAGGTAGACCGCGAGCACACCGAGACCCACGACCGCCGCGATGATCGGGAAGATCCGGTGGACTGCGGGGACGGCGGTGACCAGGACGTGCCCGGGAAGCGCAGATCCGGCCGGCGACTCGACCCCTGAGAGCCCCATCGGGAAGAGCACGACGTTGGCGATGAAGCGCCGAGGTCCGATGATCGCAGCCCAGATGGTCAGCGGGGCTGCGGCGCCGACGATCCCAGCCAGCATTCGACCAGGCCGGCGTCGACCCTCGCCGTCGACGGCGGCGAAGAGCGCCAGCGCGGCGAGCGGCCATGCCGTGAACTTCATCGCCGAGGCGACACCGAGCACGACCCCGGACCATCCGGGGCGACGTCGCTGCGCTAGCACGATCGCCAGCATCAGCAGGCCGATGATCGGGAGATCGTCGCCGCCGGTCGAGAGGGTGAGCGCCGCCCACGGCAGGACGACGGCCACCTGGAACGCCCGCAGCTTGCGCGTACTCGAGGCGGCAGAGAGCCGCAGCGCCAGCGCCACGGCCAGAAGCGTGGCGAGGAGGAAGTAGATCCTCGCATCCGTGGCCCGGTGGTCCACCGGCAGGGTCGATGGCAGCCCGAAGATCGCCATCGCCGGCAGGTAGGGGAAGAAGGCCTCGTAGGCCGGGAGCCCTCTGGCGCCTCCGACGAGATGGCCGTGGACCACGATGGCCTCGTACGGGTCGTGCCCATGGGCCACCGCTGACGCGGCTCGCTCGATGACGACGACCTCCGGCTGCACGTGCTGGTTGCTGTCACTGCCGGAGAACCGCCACGAGACCTCGACAGCGAGCGGGACGAGCACCGTCCCTACGAGGACGAGGCCCGACAGCCACCATCGAAGGGTCGTGACGTCGCGCCGACGCGCCCGGATGGTCAGCATGACGGCGAAGGCCGTGGCGAGGAGATAGGGACCGACGGCGATCTGCCCCCACTCGCGGTAAAGCGGGATCGTCGAGCGGAACGAGGCGACGAGCGCGAAGAGCGCCGAGGCGGCGAAGAGCGCGACGTCGAACTGGATCGGACTCAGGCGGTGCCTCCAAGGACCGAACGGCCAGACCCTGCCGGGGCGTCGGCTGCCGGTGACGATCGAGGCGGTGCTCACTGGAGTGCGATGCTATCGGCGGCGCCGGTGGCTCCGAGATGGCGCTCGTAGAAGGTGACCTCGGCTGTGAACGCGTCCACCAGGGTGTCGAGGCGACGGAACCCATGGCTCTCCCCGGGGAACTCGATGAGCTCGACCTCATGGCCGTTGGCGCGCATCGCCGCCGCCATGGAGGTGGCCTGCGCTGGCGGGACGACCGGATCGTCGAGTCCCTGAAGCAGCAGAGCCGCCCCTCGCATCTGCGAGGCACGATTGATCGGCGATCGATCGCGGTAGACCTCGAGATCCTCCGGCAACGGTCCGATGAGCCGATCGAGGTAGCGGGACTCGAAGTCGTGCGTGCTCTCGGCCAGGGTCACGAGATCGGCGACCCCGTACCACGACACCGCCCCCACGAAGGCTCCGGTGGTCAGGCCCAGCAGGGCGGTCAGGCCGCCCGCGCTGGTCCCACGGATCGCCGCTCGGGTCCCATCGACCCTCCCCTGCTCGGCGAGGCCGGCCACCAGGGCCACGCAGTCATCGACGTCTGCCACGCCCCATCGACCATCGAGCCGATGCCGATAGGCCGCCCCGAAGCCCGTCGACCCGGCGTAGTTCGCGGCCACGACGCACAGGCCACGTGACGTCAAGGCCTCGATCAGCGGGTTCAGCCCCGGCAGCGCCTGACCGGTCGGACCCCCGTGGCAGAAGACCACCACCGGCGGTGCCTCCGAGGTCGGAACGCTCGGAGGGAACAGCAGGCCATGGACCTCCCTGCCGTCGTCGGCCTCGACGCGGATCGGCTCGGCTCGAGAGACCGGTCCCGACACCTGGGGCCCGAGGGGCCGCCAGCCCGCCATCTCACCCCCCTGGATCCAGGCGACGTAGCCGAGGTGCTCGTCGCCCGTCCCGAGCACGCCGAGCCCGAGCGAGGTCGACACGATCTCGTCCACCGCCCCCGGCACGACGGCGACAGCGATGAGGTCCCGCCCCTCGAGCCTCGAGACCTCGGATCGACCCGCCGTCCGCTCCACGCAGGCCAGCACATCGGTCCGTCCGTCCGTCGCCACCGAGGTCGTCCCGAGGATCCAGAGCGGCTGGCCGACCTCCCCGCCTCCATGGCTGAGCGGCTCGAGGCCTCCATCGGTCGACCAGCGCCAGAGCTGGGCGCGGTCGCCATCCTCGAGCGCCAGCGCCAAGGTCCCGTCCGACAGGAGGACAGGGGACCCCGCCGGGCGATCCACCCCGCCGGCCACGAGGTGCGTCGCAACGAGCGCGAGGTCGCCACCGGACCCGTCGAGCCTCCCGGTCCAGACCTCGGAGGCATCCCACGGCATGGCGGGGTGGTCCCACGCACACCACGCCATGCGGCCGTCCGCGTGGACACGGGGATCCGAGTAGAAGTCCCGACCACCGGTCAGCGAGCTGATCGTCCCCGACGCGAGGTCGACGTGGACCACATCTCGAACCACGTCGGTCGGCGTGGAGCGCTCTCGCACGGCCACCACGCCATGCCCCGGCCCCCACGAGAGGTCCCCGAAGGCGGACGCCTCCTCATGGACGACCTCGGTGACGGCGCCGGACCGGGGGTGGAACGTGACGATCGCCTGGTCGACGGCCCGGACGCCCACGACGACCGGTTCGCCGTCCACCGCGATGAGGCATATCGCACCACCGCCGTACTCGTGCACTCGACTCGACAGGGACAGGCCGGGCGGCGACACGATCTCCGGGTCCCCGTCGGGTCGGACCCGCATCACGACCCGTGCGCCATCGAGCTCCGGACGACCCTCGATCCAGTAGAGGTCATCGGCGAACGATCGCAGGCACGAGGCCGAGAGCTTCAGCGAGGCAGCTACCTCGATCGGGAGCGGTCGGCGGTGCTCCTGCGGGACCATGAGACGAGGTTAGGCCCTGGGCGTCGCTCTTCAAGGGCTCGGGCTCCGTACACTTCGGTGCCATGCGTGCTGTCATCGTGACCCAGAGGCCCGACCACCCCACGATCGAGGTCGGCCGAATGGACCCGAACCAACTCGAGGGCGAAGTCCTGATCGAGGTAGTCAGAGCGGCGGTCAACTTCAAGGACTCCATGGCGCTCCAACCCGGCAACAGGGTGGCACGGATCTCCCCGCTCATCGGCGGCGTCGACCTTGCCGGCACGGTCCTCGAGTCCTCCGATCCCACCATCGAGCCCGGCTCCCTGGTCATCGCCCACGGGCACGGCATCGGCACGTCGAGCCACGGTGGCTTCGCCGAGCTGGCGCGGGTACCGGCTCGAAGTGTGGTGGCCATGCCCGAGGGCCTCGACGCCCGCGGGGCCATGGCCCTCGGCACGGCAGGGTTCACGGCCATGGCGTCGTTGCTTGCCCTCGAGTCCGGTGGCCTCACACCGGATCTCGGCGATCTGCTTGTGACGGGTGCAGCCGGAGGGGTCGGATCGATCGCCGTGGCGCTTGCTGCAGCGTCCGGCTACACCGTGGTCGGGTCATCAGGTCGGCCAGCCGAGGCCGAGTTCCTCCACCACATCGGCTGCGCGCGCGTCATCGGCAGACAAGAGGTTGATCCGACGCCGTCGCGAGGGCTGAGCGAGGAACGGTGGGCGGGAGCCATCGATTGCGTCGGCGGCGCCACACTCACCGCCATCCTCAAGACGCTCCGCTACGGCGGTGCCGTGGCCGCTTCGGGCCTCACCGGCGGTTCGGAGCTCACGACCTCGGTCTTCCCCTTCATCGTGCGTGCCGTGCGGCTGCTCGGCATCGACTCCGTGGAGATGCCGGCCGGCGAGCGGTCGGTCGTGTGGCAGCAGCTCGCTGCGCGCTTCCCCTCAGCTCGGATCGATGACATCGTCGAACGCGAGGTCGGTCTCGACGAGGTGCCGAGCGTGCTCGAGGCCATCGCCAGCGGCCGCGTTCGCGGCCGGGTCGTTGTCGACCCGCACCGCTGAGGATCAGGCTCCGAAGTCCTCTGGGGAGATCGAGTCGAGGAACTCCCGGAACTCCTCCACCACCTCGTCCGACTCCTCGTCGTCATCCTCGAGGTCGGTGGCGATGAAGACGGTGTCGAGCTCCATGAGGTGGTCTGCCACGAAGAGGGGGCTTCCCGTCCGGATGGCGAGCGCCACGGCGTCCGACGGACGTGCCGAGACGGTGTGCGCCTCGCCGTCTCGGGTGAGGACCAGCTCGGCGTAGTAGGTGGAGCCGTCGAGGTCCGAGATCTCCACGTGCTCGAGCACCGCGCCGAGCTCCTCGATCACCTCCACCAGCAGATCGTGGGTCAATGGCCTCGGGACCTCCACGCCCTGGACGGCGTAGGCGATCGACGTCGCCTCGGGCGTCCCGATGAAGATCGGCAGCGTCCGGCCCAGTCCCGACTGCTCCTCGAGCAGGAGCACGGGCGTGTTCGACTGGAGATCGACCCGCACCGATCGCAGCTGCACCCGGACCATCTCTCGATGGTACAGGTGAGTCGTCCGTGATCGCTCGTCGCTCAGCGTCCGAGCAGTCGATCCACCGCTGCGGTCATCATCGCCGTGCGCAGCGTCCGTCCCGCATCGGCCATCGCCTCCACGGAGTCGGCTGCCCTCAGCCGGGCCTCCGGGTTGCGCTGATGGAGCAAGGGGGCCATGAGCTGCTCGTAGAGGTCCATCTCCCGGTCGACCGAGGTCCGGAACGTCCTCAGGTGACGAGGCTCGACCCCATGGGCGCAGAACGCCTGCGCCGCACGAGCGATCGCCACCTCGTGGGGACTGAAGCAGGCCAACCCGGCGATCCGGGTGGAGCGCAGGATGCCGTACTCCTCGAGCGAGGCGATCTCCGCCAGGGTCAGTCCGGTCTGCTCCGAGAGCTCCTCGGCGGTCAGGACGTCCGCCGGCGGAGCGGGCGGAGCCACTCGGGGCTCAGGCTCCGGGCGAGGATCCGGGCGACGCACGGGCGGCGCCCCCGAGACGACAGGCGCCTCCTGGAGCGCAGCGAGGACGTCGGCCACGGAGGTCTCGCGTCTGGGCTCAGATCGAGGAACGACTGCAGGCACCGCAGCGATCGGGACCTCGGCGAGCACCGTCGCCTCCTCCACCGCGTCCTTCGCCTCCTCCGTGGCATCACCCTCCGCACCGAGGGCCTCGCCGTCGTTCAGACGGTCCCGGATCACCTTGAGCGGCAGGAAGTTCTCGCGCTGCTGGAGCAGGACGTAGCGCAGACGCTCGACGTCCTCCTCGTAGAACTTGCGGTAGCCCGAGGGCGATCGCTGAGGGCTCACGAGCCCTTGGCTCTCGAGGAAGCGGATCTTCGAGATGGTCACGTCGGGGAACTCACTGCGGAGCAGGGTGAGGACGTCACCGATCGAGAGGTAGCTGCGCTGGTTCATCGATCCCTCGCTGCGATGTAGATGAGCTTGAACTTGCCGATCTGGACCTCATCACCGGAGTCGAGGACCTTCTCGTCGACACGGACGCTGTTGACGTAGGTGCCGTTGAGCGATCCGAGGTCCCTGACCACGAGTCGCCCGGTGTCGGTCTGCGTGAAGAGCACGTGCGCCCGGGACACCGTGACGTCGTCGAGGAAGATGTCGCTGTCCTCGCTCCGGCCCACGCGCAGCGGGGTGCTCTCGACGGCGAACCGGGCACCCATGCTCGGCCCCGAGTTCACCAGCAGCAGGTCGACGCCCTCTGGGACGGAGTCACCGACCGACCCCGGGACTCCCTCGGCGATGGCCGCACCGTCGATGACCGACAGCGTGAGCGTGTCCTCCGAGGCGTCACGGACCTGCGACGCACCGCACGAGGGGCAGAAGTTCGCCGTGGCGGCGTTGCGGGCACCACATCGATGACAGAGCACGACCCTTACGGTAGCCGCGCCCCGACCCGGACTGCGGGGTCGATTGCGGCGAGCGAGATCAGTGGGCGGTGAGGTCTGTGTAGGCCGGCGCGTCGAGCAGGCTGTCGACCTGCGAGACGTCGGCGACCTCGATCTCGCAGAGCCATCCGGCTCCATACGGATCGCTGTTGATCTGCTCCGGGGCGTCCACGCACCCGTCGTTCACGGCGACCACCGTCCCCGACACCGGAGCGAAGAGCTCAGAGACCGACTTGGTCGACTCGACCTCGCCCATGGCCCCACCGGCCTCGACGACGGCACCGACCTCAGGGAGGTCGACGAAGACCACGTCGCCGAGAGCGTCCTGGGCGTAGTCGGTGATCCCGACGCGCACGCGAGTCCCCTCGAGGGAGGCCCACTCATGGTCAGTCGAGTAGCGGAGGTTCGCAGGGATATCCATGCGATCACCCTAGACCAGACGCCTCGCGGCCTCGACGTCCTGCGCGCCCCTCTCGCAGGGCCGCCATGGCCGGCTCGACGTAGCTGAACAAGGCGGTCCATGCCAGGACCAGCCCGGCTGCCCCAGCAACCCAGGCGATCACGAGGAACACCCTCTGCCAGCCCGCTGGGCCATGGGCGATCAGGAAGGCCGGATACGAGGTCATCATGGCGAAGGTCCCTGCCTTCCCCACCCAGAGCACATCGATCCTTCGCCCTCCGAGTCCGGCGATCAGCAGTGTGGCCGCCGAGATCAGCAGCTCGCGAAGGAGGGTGAGACCGGCGAACCACAGCGGGACTGCATGAACCCAGGCCACCGTGATCACCGCCGTGAGCATCAAGAGGCGATCCACCACGGGGTCCAGGACCTTGCCCACCGCCGAGACCTGCCCGAGCCGGCGGGCCAGTCGGCCGTCGACCCAGTCGGTGGCACCGAGCGCGCCGAGCACGAGGCCTGCCCCGACGTAGCTCTTCGGGCCGAAGAGCAGCCACAGATACAGCGGCAGCACCGCGAAGCGGACCATCGTGATGACGTTGGGGATCGTGATGATCCTGTCGGTCTCCTGCGGTGCAGGCGTGACGTCCACTGCCCGAGGCAGGCTCAGTCGACCGTCCACGAGGTCGCCGAGCGGAACAGCTGCGCGAGATCGCCCTTGCCCCTCGCCGCGGTGGCCTCGTCGACCTGGTGGGTCATCTGCGCCCCGTACTCCTGGCGATCCACCGAGCGGAAGACACCGATCGGCGTCGGGTCGTGAACCCCGCGTGACAGGCGCGACAGGGCGAACGCAAGCCCGGGGTCCTCGGCGTGGGCGTTGTGACGGAGGATGGCATCCTCACCCACGTCGGAGACCTCGACGATCTCGAGGTGACCATCGGTGCGCTGGATGACCCCTCGCTCCCCGTCCTCGCCGAAGCGGATCGGCTCTCCGTGGACGAGCGGGATGAGCATCGAGGATCGGTTGGCCTTGCCGGTGATGGATTCGAACGCCCCGTCATTGAAGACGTTGCAGTTCTGGTACACCTCGACGAAGGCCGCGCCATCGTGGGCATGGGCCTGGGTGAAGGTGGCCTGCATGTGGGCTCGGTCCATGTCATGGGTCCTGGCCACGAACGATGCCTCTGCTCCGATGGCCAGGCTGATCGGGTTGAACGGCTGGTCGATGGAGCCGAACGGCGTCGACTTGGTGACCTTCCCGGTCTCCGAGGTCGGAGAGTACTGACCCTTGGTCAGGCCGTAGATCTGGTTGTTGAAGACCAGGATGTTCAACCGGATGTTGCGCCTGAGTGCATGGATGAAGTGGTTCCCGCCGATGCTGAGGGCATCGCCGTCACCGCAGATCACCCAGACGTCGAGGTCCGGCCTCGTCGCGGCCAGTCCGGTGGCGATCGACGGCGCACGACCGTGGATCGAGTGCACACCGTAGGTGTTCATGTAGTACGGGAACCGCGAGGCGCAGCCGATGCCCGACACGAACACCGTCTTCTCCCGGCGCACGCCGAGGTCGGGCATCATCATCTGGATCGCAGCCAGGATGTTGTAGTCGCCGCACCCCGGGCACCAGCGGACCTCCTGGTCCGAGCTCCAGTCCTTGCGGGTGGTCAGTGGAACCTCGACAGAGGTCATCGGGTCTCTCCGATCGCTGAGAGGATGGCTGCCTCGATCTCAGCAGCCTTGAACGGGACGCCACGCACCTTCGAAAGCGGGATGGCATCGATGAGGTAGGTGGCTCTGAGCACGGTCACGAGCTGACCGAGGTTGAGCTCGGGCACGAGGACGGTGTCGTAGGCGCTGAGCACCTCTCCGAGGTCGGCGGGCAACGGGTTCAAGTGCATCAGGTGCACGTGGGCCGCCTCGCCACCCGCGGCTCGCACCCGCTCGACGCCGGCATTGAGCGCACCGTAGGTCGAGCCCCAGCCGACCACGCACACCTTCGCCGAGCCCGACGGGTCATCGAGCGCCGTCGCAGGGATGTCGGTGGCGATGTGAGCGATGCGCTCCTTGCGGACCATGCTCATGGCCTCGTGGTTCGCTCCGTCGTAGGACACACTTCCTGCGTCCACCGCCTTCTCGAGTCCGCCGATGCGGTGCTCGAGGCCGATGGCGCCAGGAGGAGCCCACGGCCGGGCCATGGTGATGGGGTCGCGGAGGTAGGGAAGGAACGTGGGGCTGCCCTCAGGGTCCACCGCGTTCGGTCCATCGGCGAAGTCCGGCGAGAACGACGGGAGATCGTCGACGTCGGGAATGAGCCAGGGCTCCGAGCCGTTGGCGAGATAGGCGTCCGACAGCAGGATCACCGGCGTGCGGTAGGTGACCGCGATCCGCGCCGCCTCGATCGCTGCGTCGAAGCACTGCGCCGGCGTCGACGCTGCGACGACAGGGAGCGGAGACTCCCCATGTCGTCCATAGAGCGCCTGGAGTAGATCTGACTGCTCGGTCTTGGTCGGCAGACCCGTCGAGGGACCTGCTCGCTGGACGTCGACGATGATGAGCGGGAGCTCGAGGGAGATGGCGAGCCCGATCATCTCCGCCTTGAGGTCGAGGCCCGGGCCTGAGGTGGTGGTCACGCCGAGCGCACCGCCGTAGGCGGCGCCGAGGGCGGAGCCGATGCCTGCGATCTCGTCTTCGGCCTGGAACGTCCGGACTCCGAACTCCTTGCGCTTCGAGAGCTCGTGGAGGATGTCCGAGGCCGGGGTGATCGGGTAGCTCCCGAGGAAGAGGGAGAGACCGGAGCGCTCGGCTGCGGCGATCAGGCCCCAGGCCAGCGCCGTGTTCCCTGTGATGTTGACGTACTCGCCCCCCTTGAAGGGCGCCGGCGTCACCTCGTAGCGGACGTGGAAGAGCTCGGCGGTCTCGCCGAAGTCGAAGCCCGCCCGGAACGCCCTCCGGTTGGCCTCGGCCACGAGCTCGTTCTTCTTGAACTTCTCATCGATCCACGCGAGAGTCCCCTCGATGGGCCGGGTGAACAGCCAGCTCACGAGTCCGAGGGCGAAGAAGTTCTTCGAGCGCTCGGCGTCGCGCGGCTTGACCCCGACCTCCTTGCAGACCTCTTGGGTCAGCGACGTCATCGGGACCTCGTAGACGTCGTAGTCGTGGAGAGACCCGTCGGTCAGCGGGCTCTGGGCATATCCGGCCTTGGCCAGCGAGCGCTCATCGAACGAGTCGATGTTGACGATCACGACGGTGCCGTGCTCCATCATGTCGATGCTCGCCTTGAGTCCGGCGGGGTTCATCGCCACCAAGACGTTTGGGCTGTCACCGTGGGTCGAGATGTCGTGGTCCGAGATGTGGACCTGGAAGGCGGAGACGCCTCCCAACGTGCCCGCTGGGGCACGGATCTCCGCCGGATAGTCCGGGAACGTTGCGAGGTCATTGCCCAGCAGCGCGCTGGCCGTGGTGAAGCGATCACCCGTCAGCTGCATGCCGTCACCGGAGTCGCCGGCGAACCGTACGACGACCCTGTCGAGCTTCTCGGTGACCGGGGGTCCGCCTTCCATGAGCCAGAGTCCTTCCATCTGAGCCGCACCCTGCGCTGGGCGCCTCGACGATCCTAACGACGCCGGAGGCTCTGTCGGTTCATGGTCTCATGGCCCGACCCCTGACGAGGGTGACCGGTGGCCGTATCCTTGCGAGGTGACCCTCGACGACGTGTCCGCTCCCCCTGCCGTCGAGCACCGAGGTCCACGGCACGCCCGCCGAACGACGTCACCGTGGTGGTCGCGCAGATGGAGCGTCGCCCTCTGGGTGCTCCTCAGCTACCAGGCGGTCTCCACCGTCATCCTCTGGCCGCTCATCTCGCGGGGCCTCACGACCAACCTGCCCTTCGGGACCGATGCCGTCCTCGATTCATGGGGCTACTCCTGGCTGCCCCACGCGCTGACCAACTGGCTCAACCCCTTCGTCACGAACTACGTCAACTTCCCCAACGAGGTCAACCTCCTGGCGAACACCACCCAGCTCGCCCTCGCCCTGGTCGAGTGGCCCATCACCGCCATCGCCGGTCCGACCGCGTCCTTCAACATCGCCTGCCTCCTCGCCCCCACCCTCTCGGCAGCGGCCATGTACCTGCTCGCCCGCACCGTCACCGACCGCCGAGTCATCGCGTGGTTCGGCGGCCTGCTCTATGGCTTCAGCGCCTACATGCTGACCGCGCTGGGCAGCTTCCACTTCCAGCTGTTCTTCGTCCCGATCCCGCCGCTGCTCTTCCTCGCGCTCCATCACCTCGTCGCCGTCCAACGTATGAAGCCGTGGAAGCTCGGGATCGGCATCGCAGGGCTCCTCGTGGTCCAGTTCTTCATCTCGACCGAGGTGCTCATGACCACGGTGATCATGGTCGCGTTGGCCGGGATCGCAGCGTTGCTGCTCTGTCCTCGCCGCGTGCTGGACGGCTGGCGCTACGTGGCGAGTGCCATCGGCGTCGCTGCAGCCGCCACGACTGCACTGCTCGGGTGGCCTGCATGGATCGCTCTGGCGGGACCCGGGCGCATCAGCGGCCTCGTGATCCTGACGCCGCAGGCCTATCGGGCCGACCTCGCGGGACCCATCTTCCCCACCACCACCCAGGCCATCGCCCCGTCGAGGGCCGCCGAGATCTCCTCGCACTTCGCCTCGGCCGTCAGCGAGAACTACTCCTACCTCGGGATCCCGCTGCTGCTCGCCACGGTCATCGGCATCATCGTGCTGTGGCGGAACAAGGTCGTGGTCGTGGCCAAGCTGATCAGCGTGGTGGCGTTCATCCTGAGCCTCGGGGGTGGCCTCGTCGTCGCTGGCACCCCCTCTCAGGGGTCAATCGGCACGGAGGCCACCGGGTCCTGGCTGCCCGGCCGACTCCTCGAGAAGCTGCCGCTGTTCGAGAACGTGATCCCTTCCCGATGGGCGCTGTTCACGTCGATCGGCGTCGCTCTGATCTTCGCCGCTCTCCTCGACCGCATCGCCACCACGCGCTCGAGTCGGACCTCGACGAGGGCCGGCATCGCTGCTGCGATCGCCCTGAGCGTGATCGTGGCGATCCCGCTGCTCCCCCGCCTGCCGCTCGGCGAGGCCTCCATCTCGATCGACTACGCGCTCCCCGCACACATGAAGAAGCTCGTCACGTCGACGATCCCCGACGGTGATGCCGCCATCACCTTCCCGTATCCGACCGGCGACAACT
Organism: Acidimicrobiaceae bacterium; assembly: GCA_947456245.1. Taxonomy (GTDB): domain Bacteria; phylum Actinomycetota; class Acidimicrobiia; order Acidimicrobiales; family RAAP-2; genus CAIUMH01. Next base: position 4,280 of record CANGPS010000012.1, on the reverse strand, counting down.
TCATGCGCCCCGTGACCTGGCAGGCGGCGATGGACTTCCCGTTCAAGATGCCCGCAGGGTACTTCCGCGTCCCCCAAGGCCCGGACCACAGGGTCGGGTTCGATCCGGTCTACGGCTACGGCTTCAGCTCGTACCCGGCCCAGGTCCTTGTCGGCCTCGAGCGTGGGACCCCGCCGGCGTTCACGCCGAGCATGCGGCTGGCCTTCCTCGCCCCCCTCAACAAGTGGGGGGTCAACTGGCTCGTGGCGGACCTGAGCGGAACGACCAACATCAAGGCCAACCGCTACTACCTCGCCCTGCTGCTCGGCCGACCAGTGTCCACTCGAGGCCCACTGAGCATCTACAAGGTGCCTAGCGCCCTCGACCGCTGACGTCTGAGGTCGGACGTCGGTCCGACCGCCACCGAGCTAGGCGATCGTCACCGCCGGGTCCAAGAACACGTCCTGGATGGCGTGGATGAGTGCGGCACCCTCGTCCATCGGGCGCTGGAAGGCCTTGCGGCCCACGATCAAGCCCTGGCCGCCAGCTCGCTTGTTGATCACCGCGGTCCGCACGGCCTGCGCGAGGTCGCTCTCGCCCTTCGACTCTCCGCCGGAGTTGATCAGCCCGATGCGTCCGGCGTAGCAGTTCGCCACCTGCCAGCGGGTCAGGTCGATCGGGTGGTCCGTGGTGAGCTCGTCATAGACCTTCGCGTCGGTCTTGCCGAACTTGATGGCGTTGTAACCACCGTTGGTCTCAGCCTGCTTCTGCTTGATGATGTCGGCCTCGATGGTCACGCCAAGGTGGTTGGCCTGTCCGGTGAGGTCGGCGGCGACGTGGAAGTCGTCGGTCTCGGTCTTGAATCCGGGGTTGCGCAGGTAGCACCAGAGCACGGTGAACATCCCAAGGCGATGTGCCTCGGCGAACGCCGCCGAGACCTCCTGGAGCTGTCGGTCGGACTCGGGCGATCCGAAGTAGATCGTGGCACCCACGGCAACGGCCCCGAGGTCGGCGGCCTGCTGGACCGAGCTGAACATGATCTGGTCGTAGGTGTTGGGGTAGTGCAGGAAGTCGTTGTGGTTCAGCTTCACCATGAAGGGGATCTTGTGCACGTAGCGACGAGACACCTGCCCGAGAACGCCGAGAGTCGTGGCGACGGCGCTGCAGCCACCGGCGATGGCCAGCTCGCAGATCTGCGCCGGGTCGAAGTACGCAGGGTTCTTCGCGAAGCTCGCGCCGGCGGAGTGCTCGATGCCCTGGTCGACCGGGAGGATCGACAGGTAGCCCGTCCCAGCGAGACGACCATGGTTGTGCACCTGACCGAGGCTGCGCAGGACCGAGGGTGAGCGATCAGAGATCGACATCACGTCGTCGATGTAGTTCGGGCCAGGCAAGGTCAGCCAGTCCGACGGGAAGGCCGTGGCCTTGTAGTTCAGGAGGCTGTCCGCCTCGTCACCAAGAAGCTGCTCAAGATCCATGCCGACCAATGTAGACCAGCCGAACTAGTGACCCGAGTCCTCCTCGGACCGGAACTCGGCGCGCTTCTGCTGTCCGAACATCGACACGACCCTGGCGACAGCCGTCACCAGGAAGATCTGCCCAGTGAGCGCCTCGGTGATCACGAGCGTCCTCGCAATGTCGGACTTGGGGGTGAGATCACCGAATCCCACCGTGGTGAGCGTGACGTAGCTGAGGTACACGAAGTCGTTGCGCTCGGGCTGGACCGGCTGCGCAAGGAAGGGCTCTGCGGGCGGGAACAGCGAAGCAGAGATGAACAACTCCGTGAAGACCAGCCCGATGAGCACATAGACCGCCAGCGCGGCTGCGAGCGTGTTCATCGAGATCGTCTCGTGGCCGAGCAGGTGACGCAGCACCACGTAGGTCGCCACGCCGAGCACGATCGCGAAGAGCAGGGAGATGATGCTCCTCGTGCCGGTCACCCCCCCGAAGAACAAGGCCGCCATGACCGGAAGCATGAAGACGAGCGACCGGGCCACGATCCGAAGCCGACGACTCGACTCCGCCGCGTCGAGCGCGAAGAGCACCGTGGCGCTGACCATGATCGTGCCGACGACGACCGCCGGCTCGTCGTTGGGCAGGATCATCAGCGTGACGTAGTTGAGCACCGCCAGGCCGAGCAGAACCCCGTAGCGCCCTCGAGTCCAGTCGAGCCAGCGATCATGGAGCGTCACGACGCGTCCCACGCTGGTCAGCCCTTCGTTGGGCGCCGCGCCGGGCGGGGTCGCCGCGCCGGGCCGAGGTCCTTGAGCCGCTGCGAGACGTCATAGGCCTTGGGGTCAGCCGCCTGAACCATCGTGAAGAACGAGCGAGCCCTCGGGAGATCGCCGGACCGGTCATAGAGGTCGCCGAGCAGGTACCACTGCCTCAGGTGACGATCACCCGGGTTGCGACGGGACTTGGCTGCTCCGGCTGACTCGAGGAGGTCGATCGCCTCGGGGATCTTCCCTCGGTCAGCAAGGCTTCCGGCGAGGACGATCCTGCCCTCGGCGAGGATGTCAGGATCTGGCGAGTTCTGCCGAAGCTCCTCGAACAGCGTGCCAACGACCCTCGTGCGACCGACCGCTCGGGCACAGTCCATCTCGAGGGGCAGGTAGTTGGGATCGTCCGTGATCGTCCGGTAGGCCTCGAGGTGCCGTCCAGCCGGACGCCAGATCTGGGCGCGATAGGCGGCCAGTCCGGCGAGCTCGAGCACCTCGGGGACCCCGGGGGCGTCGCCTGTGAGCCGTCCGGCGAGCCGGGCCGCCTCCTCGAAGCGGTGCCGGTCATACGCTTCGATGGCCTTGCCCATCGTGTCGACCAGCTTCTCCTTGCGGTACGCGGTGGCGTCTGCCGCCGCCTTGCGGATGGCCGTGGCCACATCGCCAGGCACCTCCCGCGACGCCCGACGCGGCTCGGTGACGACGGTCGACTTCGTCCCCCACTCCTCGTCATCGACACGGACCCACTCGTCCATCGGCGGCGGAGGTCCCGATGGCGTCGGCGGCTCGTTCGTCGCCGGACCGGTGCTCCGCACGACATGAGCACCTCGTCGAGCCACCGAGCCCCAGGACTTGGGCATCGGACGCTCTGATCGACGTTGCGGCACACCACCACCACGACCCGATTCCCTGCCAGCACCCGCACGGTTCGATCCCCGTGCACCATCTCGGGTCGGTCCAGAAGAGCGACCACCAGTCCGCGAAGGCCCAGATCGACCGCCACCTCGCGGCCCTTCAGAGCGCCCGGACGACTCGCCGTCTCGGTACCAGCTATCTCGGGAGTCGCTCGAGCGACCCGCCGCCGAGGTACCGCCCTGTGAGCTCCTGCGTTCCGCCCCTCCGGGCCGAGTCGATCCGGATGACCGGGGGGATCCTGCGGCGCCGCGAGAAGCCCCCTGACGACCCGAGCCCCCTCTACCGCCCTGACGGGGGGACGAGCCGGGCCGGCTACCGCCGCTCGGGCGCGACGAAGGTTCTCTGCGATCTGCCATCCGATGAGTCTAGGCGCCTCGAGAGGACCCACCTCCAAGCCTCAGTCGCAACTCGGACGGAAGCCTGAGGACGCACGAAAGCGTGAAGCTGCCTCACCCAGCGAGGATGTGATCCCTCACTTCAGGCGACCCAGCCCACACCCCTCAGCGGCCTGGCCCTGGACGCGAAGAAGCCCCCGCCTGAGGCGGGGGCTTCTTCAATGAGAAATCCGGCGGCGTCCTACTCTCCCAGGGAGACTCCCCCCAAGTACCATCGGCGCTGACAGGCTTAACTTCCGTGTTCGGAATGGGAACGGGTGTGACCCTGTCGCTATGGCCACCGAAAAATTTGCTCCGAGCGCGCAGCATGACTGCGGCTCGAGAAGCTGCGTCAAGCAGCCTCTGAGCGTTCTAGAGCGAGCACGAGCGTTAACTCCAAGCCCTCGGCCGATTAGTACCGGTCGGCTGAACACGTTGCCGTGCTTACACCTCCGGCCTATCAACGTGGTGATCTGGCCACGGGCCTTACCTGGTTAACCCAGTGGGAAATCTAATCTTGGAACGGGCTTCGCACTTAGATGCTTTCAGCGCTTATCCCACCCGAAGGTCGCAAATCAGCCATGCCCTTGGCAGGACAACTGACACACGAGAGCTTCGTCCATCCCGGTCCTCTCGTACTAGGGATAGCCTTCCTCAAATTTCCTACGGCTGCATCGGATAGGGACCGAACTGTCTCACGACGTTCTAAACCCAGCTCGCGTACCGCTTTAATGGGCGAACAGCCCAACCCTTGGGACCGGCTTCAGCCCCAGGATGCGACGAGCCGACATCG
>CANGPS010000011.1 GCA_947456245.1 Acidimicrobiaceae bacterium | reverse complement strand
CTGCTCCCTCGGTACGATCGATCGATGACCTCCCCGCCCACCTCGTGGTGCGTCGTCGAGAGCGACCTGGGCCTCTTCGTCGTGGCTGGGACGACCACACACGTCACCTCGGTGTCGCTCCCGACGGTGAGGCACGTCCCATCGAGCTCGGCGTCCTCGTCGGCGCCGGTGCACGAGGGCGCCCGGCAGCTCGAGTCCTTCCTCGCCGGATCCCGCCGCACCTTCTCGCTCCCCCTCGAGACGTCGGGGACCCCCTTCCAACGATCGGTCTGGCATGCGATGGCGCGGATCCCCTGGGGCGAGACCTGGAGCTACGGCCAGCTGGCCGATGCCATCGGCCGGCCAGCCAGCGCCCGACCTGTGGGTCAGGCCGTCGCGCGGAACCCGCTGCCCCTCATCTGGCCGTGCCACCGCGTGGTGGCCAGCGACGGCCTCGGCGGCTACGGCGGCGGGCTCGACCTCAAGGTTGCGCTGCTCGCGCGCGAGGGGGTCGAGTTCCGGTCAGCGACCGGCGAAGCGAGCGAGCACCCTCCTCGCCGCCCGCTCCCCTGAGGCCATCGCCCCCTGGATCGACGGCGTGGCCACGTGGTCGCCCGCCAGGAGCACGCCGTCGATCTCGATCGGCGGCCGCAGCTCCAGGGGTACCGGAGCGGAGGGGAGGGCTCGCTCGATCACCGAGACGGCGACCAGCTCCATCGAGGCCGTAGGTGCGCCGGTGAGCGCGCCAAGCCGAGCCCGGACGGCGGCCTCGGCGTCGAGATCGGCGACGACGCCGAGGGCCGAGGCGGCGAACAGCCGCCGGCCCTCGGGCGCGTAGCTCGGTGCCGTCGTCGTCATCTCAAGCGCGTTGACGAGGATGTCGCCGTCACGGTCGGCCACCAAGGTCGGTCCGCCGCCACCCACCTCCGTGGTGGAGAACCACCAGGTCGTCACCGAGCGCGACGGGCGCGGCGGGATCCAGGTCAGCGCTGCGGCCTCGTTCATCGCGGTCGCGAGCACCACCGCGTCCGCCTCCAGCCGGCCCTCGGTCGAGCGCACGTGGTCACGGGCCACCGCCACGACCGGCGTGTCGAGCCGCACCGACCCCGGAGGCAGCCCGGCGGCCATCTGCGCTGGGATCGCACCCATGCCTGCCGCCGGGACGCCGGGGAGGCCGGCCACGAAGCTGCGGAGCAGGAGGGCCACGAGGTGGCCGGAGCTCTCGAGTCGGCTCTCGAGCAGCACGCCGGCGAGGAAGGGCCGCAGCACGTCGTGGATCACGGTCGCGTCGACCCCGCGAGCGGCCAGCCATCGGGCGGCGGGCGCGTCGTCAGCCTCGAGGACCCGCTGCAGCTGTCCGGCCCGGAGCCGGGCGAGGAGCACGCCGAGCGCAGCGCGGCCACGAAGCGAGCCGGGCAGGGAGCGCAGCGTCGAGAGCACCTCGCTCGGCCGACGCAGCGGGTCGCTCAGGCCCACCGCCTCGACCCCGTCGGACACGCGCAGGCCCGGAGCGAAGCTGCGCAGGTCGAGGGCGGCGAGGTCGAGAGCGCGAGCGGCCTGGGGGTAGGAGGGGTTGAGCAGCTGGAACCCGCGATCGATCAGATGGCCGTCGATCACGTCGGTGGCCATCCGACCGCCGACCCGGTCCCCCGCCTCGAGCACGACCGGCTCGAGGCCCGAGGCGGCGAGCACCTGGGCGCAGCGCAGGCCGGCGACCCCCGCCCCCACCACGATGACCCGCTGTCCGCCCATGCCATCACGATACGGCGGCGTTCTCGTCACCGTGCTCGTGTGGCAGGCTCGACCGGAAGGCCAGACAACGGGGAGAGACCATGGGTCGCGTGCACGAGGGGTTCGATCTGAGCGGGCGGGTCGCCGTCATCACCGGCGCAGGGAGCGGCCTCGGCCGCTCGAGCGCCGAGCTCCTCGCCGACGCCGGCGCCGCCGTCGTCTGCGCCGACATCTCCCTCGCCGCGGCCGAGGAGAGCGCCGCCATCATCGAGGCGGCGGGCGGCCGGGCGGCCGCCGTCGTCGCCGACGTCGCCGACCGATCGGTGCACCAGCGACTCGTCGACGAGGCCGTGCGCCTCGGGGGCCACGTCGACGTGTGGCTCAACTCCGCCGGCGTGATGCACGACGACAAGATCCTCGACATCCCCGAGGAGGACCTCGACCACCTGATCGACGTCAACCTCAAGGGGACCCTGTTCGGCTGCCAGGCGGCGGGACGCGCCATGAAGGACGACCGTGGCGGGTCGATCATCAACATGGCCTCGGCGGCCATGCTCGTGGCCTCGCCCGACGTCGGCGGCTACGCCATGACCAAGGGCGCCATCGTCCAGCTCACGCGGATCATGGCCCTCGAGACCGGCAAGTTCGGCATCCGGGTCAACGCCGTGGCCCCGGGCTACGTGCCGACGAAGATGGCCAGCCGGTACTTCCTCAACGAGGATGGCACCGAGAACCCCGAGCTCAAGGAGCTGGTCCTCGGCGCCATCGCCAAGGCCGCCCCGCTCCGACGGGTCGGGGAGGTCGACGACATCGGCTACGCCGTCCTCTACCTGGCCTCACCCGCGTCGAGCTACGTCACCGGGCAGATCCTGTCGCCCAACGGCGGCGTGGCCATGCACTGATCGAGGGCACCCGGCCGTTTCTGACGGCGCGTCAGATGGGGCGCTACGCTCCGATCCATGGCTGACTTCCCGAAGATCATCTCCGTCGACGACCACATCGTCGAGCCCGCCGACCTCTGGTCGAGCCGACTGCCCGAGAAGTACAAGGAGCTCGGCCCGACCGTCGTGCGCAAGCCCATGCCCAACGTCGAGTTCGTCGGCGGGAACCTCAAGATCAAGGAGGGCTCCGACAGCGTGATGGCGGACTGGTGGATCTACGAGAAGCTCCAGCGGCCGCTGCTGCGGGTCGACTCGGCCGTCGGCGTCCCGCGCGACGAGGTCACCATGACCGGGGTCACCTTCGACGACATGCGCCCTGGCTCCTACAGCCAGAAAGAGCGCCTCGAGGACATGGACGCCAACCACATCGAGGCCTCCCTGTGCTTCCCCACGCTGCCGCGGTTCTGCGGGCAGACCTTCGCCGAGGCCCAGGACAAGGACCTCGCCCTGCTCTGCGTCCAGGCCTACAACGACTTCCAGGTCGAGGAGTGGTGCGCCGGGACCGGCGGGCGCCTCATCCCGCTGATCATCGTGCCGCTCTGGGACGCCCACCTCGCCGCCGCCGAGGTCCGTCGCAACGCCGAGCGTGGCGTGCGCGCCGTGTGCTTCTCCGAGATCCCGGCCTACCTGGGCCTGCCGTCGGTGCACGACCCGGACAACTACTGGGACCCCTTCTTCGACGCCTGCAACGAGACGAGCACCGTCATCAACATGCACATCGGCTCGAGCTCGAAGATGCCGTCGACCTCGGCCGACGCCCCGGCCGCCGTCGGCTCCTCGCTCACCCACATCAACGCCGAGCTCTCGATGGCCGACTGGCTGTTCTCCGGCATCTTCGAGCGCTTCAGCAACCTCAAGGTCGCCTACTCCGAGGGCCAGATCGGCTGGATCCCCTACCTGCTCCACCGCATGGACGTGGTCTGGGAGGAGAACCGGGGCTGGGGCGGCGTGGCGGACAAGGTGCCGAACCCGCCGTCGAGCTACTTCCCCGACCACGTCTTCGGCTGCTTCTTCGACGACCCCAACGGCCTCAAGCTGATCGACGAGATCGGCGCCGACAACATCACCTACGAGTCGGACTACCCCCACTCGGACTCGACCTGGCCAGAGACCCTGGCCGTCGCCGAGCGCCAGATGGCGGGCCTGACCGACGAGCAGCGCTACAAGGTGCTCCGCGGCAACGCCATCAAGCTGTTCGGTCTCGACTTCGACCGCTGATCGCCAGATGGACCTTCGCTACACCGACGCCGAGGAGTCCTTCCGGTCCGACCTTCGGGCCTGGCTGGCCGAGGTGCTCCCCACCCTGCCGGCCAAGCCGGCGGCCACCGACTGGCCGGGCCGTCGCGCCTATGACCAGGGCTGGCAGGCCCAGCTCTTCGCCGCCGGCTACGCCGGGGTCGACTGGCCGGTCGAGGGCGGCGGCCGCGGGGCCAGCCCGATCGAGCAGCTGATCTTCAAGGAGGAGTGCGAGCGCGCCGGTGCGCCCTATGTCGGCACCGGGTTCGTGGGCCTCCTCCACGCCGGACCGACGATCATCGCCGAGGGCACGCTCGCCCAGCGCGAGCGCTTCCTGCCGCCCATCCTCAACGGGGACGAGGTCTGGTGCCAGGGCTTCTCCGAGCCCGGCTCCGGCAGCGACCTCGCCTCGCTGCGCACCCGGGCAGTGCGCGACGGCGACCACTACGTGGTGAGCGGGTCGAAGATCTGGACCAGCCACGCCGAGGTCGCCGACCACTGCGAGCTGCTGGTGCGGACGGGGCCTGAGGACAGCCGGCACAAGGGGATCAGCTGGCTCATCATGCCCATGGACCTCCCCGGCATCGAGATCCGGCCGCTCACGACCATCGCCGGGTCCACCGAGTTCGCCGAGCTGTTCCTCGACGAGGTCCGCATCCCGGTCGAGAACCGGGTCGGCGAGGAGAACGACGGGTGGCGGGTGACCATGGTCACCCTGTCCTTCGAGCGGGGCACCGGCTTCGTCGGCGAGCTGCTCGAGTCGATGCGCCTCCTGCGCTCGCTCACCGGCCTCGCCCAGCGCACGGGCGCCTGGGGCGACGCCGCCGTGCGCAAGCGCATCGGGGCGCTCACGGCATCCTTCGACGGGCTGTGGGCCCTGACCAAGCGCAACGTCTCCGAGGCGGCCCGCAACGGGATCCCGGGCGTCGGCGGCACCGTGTTCAAACTCGCCTACTCCGAGCAGGGCCAGCAGCTCACCGAGCTGGCCATGGACCTCCTCGACCGCGCCGGCCTGGCCGCCTCCGGCCTCGACGGGGCTGACGGCCAGGGGGAGCTGCCCAACGAGGAGCTCGTGGACGCCTGGATCAAGAGCATCTCGCTGACCATCGCGGCCGGCACCAGCCAAGTCCAGCGCAACATCGTGGGCGAGCGGATCCTCGGCCTGCCCAAGGAGAAGAGCTGATGGACTTCGACCTCTCCGACGACCAGCGGGCGCTCAAGGACGGCATCGCCACCCTCCTCGACGGCGTCCTGCCCCTCGAGGCCACCCGCAGCGCCGAGCATCGTGCCGACGTGGTCGACCCCACCGCATGGGCCGCCCTGGCCGAGGCCGGCGTGTTCTCGCTCCTCGTGCCCGAGTCTGACGGCGGCGTCGGCTTCGGCCTCGCCGAGGGCACCGTGGTGTTCGAGGAGCTCGGCCGGGTCCTCGCCCCCGGACCACTCGTCGCCACCACCGCGCTGGCCCCGGTGCTCCCGGCTGCCGCCGAGGGGATCGCCCACGCCGTGATCGACGCCCCCGGCCGAAGCGCCGCGCCCCCGCTCCTCGAGCATCCGGCGACCTGCGCAGCCGTCGTGGTCCTCCCGCGCATCGAGCAGGTCGCCGAGGAGGCGGTGCTGGTGCCCGTGGGCGACCTGTCGGCCACGCCCGTCGAGCGCTCGCTCGACCCGCTCACGCCGCTGGCCTCCCTCGCCACGCCGCTGCCCGTGGGCACGCCCCTCGAGGGCATCGACACCGCCGCGCTGCGCCAGCGCATCATGGTCCTGGCCGCCGCCACCCAGGTCGGGATCGCCGGCGAGGTCGTGGCCATCGCCACCGAGTACGCCAAGGGCCGCGAGCAGTTCGGTCGGCCCATCGGCGGCTTCCAGGCCATCAAGCACCTGCTGGCCGACGCCCTGGCCCGCACCGAGCTCGCCCGGGCGGCCGTGCAGAGCGCAGCGGTGATCCTCGACGACCCGCTGGTGGCGGAGCGAGAGGCCGACACGCTGAGCCTGTCGACCGTCCAGCTGCGCTGGCGCGCCGTGGCCGGCGCCAAGCTGCTCGCCGACGACGCCGCCATCACCAACGCCCGCACCGCCATCCAGGTGCACGGCGGGATGGGCTTCACCTGGGAGGTGCCCGTGCACCTCTACCTGAAGCGCTCCCGCGTCCTCGCCTCGAGCTTCGGCACCCGGTCCGAGCTCGCCGACCTGTTGGCCGCACTGGCCTGACCATCCAAGGAGTCCCTATGAGCGATCGTCCCGCACCCCCGACCGATGTCGTCCTGAGCGTGCCTGAGGGCCAGGTGGTCTGGGGGCTCCAGCTGCCCATCCAGAGCCAGTCGAGCCTCTACGTGTCGAAGTGGGAGACCACCGCCACGATCGACGAGCTCGCCGAGATCGCCGTGGCCGCCGACCAGGCCGGCGCCTTCTACCTCGGGGTCTGCGACCACACCGCCATCCCCGACCGCCTCGTCGACGCCATGGGGTCGGTCTGGTACGACACGGTGGCCACCCTCGGCTGGCTCGCCGGGATCACCTCGAGCACCCGCCTGCTGAGCCACGTGCTCGTGCTCGCCCAGCGTCACCCGCTGCGCGCGGCGAAGGAGCTCGCCACCCTCGACCTGCTCTCCGGGGGTCGCCTGATCGTCGGGATCGGCGCCGGCCACGTCACGGAGGAGTTCGACGTCCTCAACGGCCCCGACGCCTTCGCTGACCGCGGTCGGGCCACCGACGAGGCGGTCGCCGCCCTGGCCACCTGCTTCACCAGCGAGGTCCCCGAGCACCAGGGCGAGCGCTGGCAGTTCTCTGGCATGCACGTCGCCCCGCGGCCCGTCCAGACGCCCCGGCCGCCCCTGTGGATCGGCGGCTCGTCGGGCCCGGCGCTGCGCCGCACGGCCATCTACGGCGACGGCTGGCTCCCGCAGGGGACCCGTCGCAAGGACCTCAAGGGGCAGATCGACACGATCCGCGAGATCCGGGCCGAGCACCGGGGCGGCGCACCCCTCGACATCGGCACCATCGCCGAGCCCCTCTACGTGACCGAGTCCGAGGGCCAGGACGTCGGCTGGGACATCCCGAGCTACGTCATGGTCGGCGGACCCGAGCGGATCGCCGAGTCGCTCAACGAGCTTGCCGCCATGGGCGTCAACAAGCTCCAGATCGCCTTCCGGGTGCGGTCGAGCGCCGAGTTCGTCGAGCAGACCCAGCGCTTCGGCGAGCTCGTCGCCCCGCTGCTCAGCGCCGGCTGATCCTGGTCAGGCTGACGCCGGGTTCGACCTCGGCGCCGACCGCGACCGCCAGAGGCTCAGGCATAGGGCCGCCAGCAGGACGGTCATGACGAGCGAGGGCGCGCTCCACACCAGGTTGGCGACCCACGGCTCCGTCGTCGGGATGGCCCGGGTCACCGGGTAGGCCCGCAGGAGGGCCAGCGGGATCACCACCAGCGACGCCACCGCCACCGCCCGATGCGTGGCCCACAGCTCCATCGCCACGATCGGCAGCAGGATGGCCCAGATCCAGTGGTGGTCCCAGGAGACCGGCGAGATCGTGGCGGTCGTCAGGCCCACGGCCGCCACGGCCGTCACGCCGAGGCGCTGCGACTGCGCCCACCAGGCGGCACTCAGGCCGATGACCGCCACGACGGCCGCCAGCGCGTAGCCGAGCGCGGTGGCCGAGATGCTGTGGGTGAACGGCGGGCGGGCGGCGAAGGCGATCAGCGAGCTGTTGCCCTGCCGGCCGATGGAGGTGAAGTAGACGCGCCGGACCGCCTCGCCCGAGGGCAGCAGGTGGAACCAGTAGGAGGTGGACGCGTGGACGTTCACGACAGCAGCCAGCAACGCGGTGCCGAGGAAGGCCGCCGCCGCCCGGAGCACCGACCGCCAGTCGGGTCGCAGCAGCAGCAGGCCGAAGAACACCGGGGCGAGCAGGATGCCGGCACCGAGACCCACGAGGTAGCCCCGGTGGCGTGGTGGCACGACGAGGAGGTCCACGACCACGAGGGCCATGACGATGATCTGGTCCTGCCCCCACCAGAGCCCGGAGTAGGCGGCCTGCGAGAGCACCAGCACGGTGACCGGCGTGAGGATGGCGGCGCTCAGGGCGAAGAGGGGGGCCGCCGGTCGGTGGAGCACGGTCCGCAGGCCGGCCGTGAGGACGACCGACACGCAGGCGAGGTTCACCCCGAGGAACACCATCGCTCGGACGGTGCCGTGGATGGAGGACAGCGACCCGAAGAGCAGCGCCACGAGCGGCGGGGTCGTGTCGTTGAACCGGAAGCGGAGGTAGTAGGGGTCCGCACCGTTGACGACGAGGTGGAAGTCGCCGAGGTGCTCGCGCAGGTCCTGGAAGCGCGGCGGATACGGGAACATCGGCTGGCGCCAGAGGAAGCGGTTCACCACCACCGACCAGGCGAGGGTGGCCACCAGGCCGGCGACCACGTAGAGGATCGTCCGGCGCCTCGCGCCTGCGACCAGCGATGGCGCGACCACGGGGGGAGCCATCGTCATGGCTGCATCCTACGAGTCGTCCGTCCGCTGGCGAGGGCCGGACAGCAGCACGGCCGCCGACGCCACCACCAGCACGATGAAGGCCAGTGGCGGCCCACCCGACCAGACCACCTTGCTGAGCCCCATCGGCCAGTGGACCGACTGGGTCAGCGGGACCGAGCGGAGGAAGACCACGGGGATCGCCAGCGCCCAGAGCACCGACAGGACCCGGTTCGTGCGCCAGAGCTCGACGGCCACTAGCGGGATCATGATGCCCCAGATCCAGTGGTGGTCCCATCCCACCGGCGACAGGCCGGCCGAGGCCAGGCCGAGGACGGTCATGGCGGTCAGGTCGAGCTGTCGGCCCTGGGCGCGCCAGGCCACCAGCAGGGCCAGCACCGCCAGGACGACGACCAGGGCCATCCAGGTGGGCGTCAGCGGGACGTGGTGGGCGAAGGGCCGACGGGCGAGCATCCCCTCGAGCGAGTAGTTGGCCGGCGTCGCCACCGTGCCGGTCCCGGCGCCCCCGAGGATGAAGACCCGTCGGACCGCCTCGCCCGACGGCAGCAGGTGGAACCAGTAGACGGTCGAGGCATGGAGGTTGACCAGGGCACCGAGCACGATCGTCCCGGCCACCGCTCCGGCCATCCGGGCCACGGCCGGCCACCCGATCCGGAGCAGCAGGACCACGAAGATCGCCGGGGAGAGCAGCACCCCGGCCGCCACCCCGATGAGCAGGCCCCGCCAGCGGGGGGCGACCAGCAGGAGGTCTACGACGACCAGGCTCATCATGATCAGCTGGTCCTGGCCCCACCAGAGGCTCGACCATGCCGCCTGCGAGAGCACCAGCAGGGTCAGCGGGGTCAGCACCACCGTGGCGACGACGAGGCACTCGAGGAAGGCCCGCCGCACCAGCCGGCGCAGGCCGGCGGCGAGCGCCACCGAGAGGGCCACGACGTTGGCCAGCACGACGATCGTCTCGAGCACGGCGCCGTGGACCAGGCGGAGCGGGGTGTAGACGAGCACCGTGAACGGTGGCGTCGTGTCGTTCAGGGTGGGCCGCAGGACATAGGGGTCCTTGCCCGACCACAGCAGGCCGCTGTCGCGCAGGTGCTCGCCGAGGTCGCTCAGCGGGGTGAAGTGCGGATAGAGCGGGTAGCGGTGGAGGAGGGCGATCAGCGCCCAGGTCCACAGGCCCGAGGCGACCGCCCACAGCGCGACGAGGACCGCTCGACGGCGCACGTCGCCCGACGGCCGGCGCGCATGCTCGTCACCCGGCATGCGCACACCCTACAAGTGAACGCCCACCGTCTCGGGGGCGCTCGTCACGGTCGCTCAGCAGGGTCGACGCAGGTAGAGCAGGTTCCCGTAGGTGACGAAGGCGGCGAGGCCGACGGAGGTGACCAGCTCCCATCCGTCGGCGTCGAGCTCGGCGAGGAGCTGCTCCTGCTTGGCGATGGAGCGCTTGGTCGACCAGGTGCTGAAGTGGGTCTCGACCACTTTGTACTCGTAGGACTGGGCCACGGTGATCTCCTGTCGTCAGATGTCACCATCACGATACGGCCTCGGCCCGACGGCCTCCCGAGTGGGTCGGCTGGCCGTCGGTCGCCTCACGAACCGACGAGGTGCTGGTTCGTGAAGGTGTAGGCGCTCGGATCGAACCCGAGCTGTGCCGGGTCGAAGCCTCGCTGATCGACTGCCTCTTGACCCGGCGTCCACTCCGCAATCCAGATCGAGCTGATGCGCCAGGTCCCAGGGTCGGCGAACTGCGGGATGCCGAGCGACATCGTCACGACATCCGGCAGCGCAGTGGCACGCTCCCATGTCTGCGCAGATGTCGTGATGGTCTTGGACCCGTTCGTGAACACGACGCTGACCGCTGCCAGGTTGTAGCCGGCGTCACCGGCGGAGTATCCACCGACCGTGACGTCGATGGACTGCGGGCCGGCGATGGAATCGATGGCATTGGTCGAGAGTGAGAGGGTCCCGCCGTGGGCAGCGTCCCTCAGCTGAGGGCCATTGGGGTGGCCCGGGACAAGGCTCGAGTGCACCACGATCGTCAGGCCGTCCAAGGTGTACCCGAGCGGGTCGGGGGGGTTCGTGACTGTCGGATTGGTGCCCGACACATGGCCCAGGGCATCGACGATCTCCCCACCGGCGAACTCGTAGACACCGTCGACCGTTCCCGCCGGGATCCGAAGCAGGGTCGTGAAGACGCCCTGGGTCAGCGATCCACTAACCAGACGCCCATTGACGCCAGGGTGCTCCGAACACGTGCCGGAGCACAGATTTCCCCACTCACCGAGCCCCTCCGGAGGCCCGCCGTTCCCCATGTTGGGCCAGATGGAGCCGGGCGGCGGCGTACCGCGATAGCGCCATCCGAAGTCGTAGTACCACGCAGGAGCGGACGGCGACGTGAATCCAAACGAGATCGGGATCGTGGCTCCCTGGCCCGGGGCCAGCGTGACCTCGCGGGCGCCAATCGTGATGGCTCCGGGTGATCCCGCTGGATCGAAGGTCGGCGGATCGGTGCCGGTCACCTCCGGATGCGACATCGTCACCGTCAGGCTGGATGCCGCGTAACCCATCAGCCCGAGGTCGGCACCCTCAGTGAACCCCGCTTGGAAATCAGTCCAACCGAACGCCGACTTGTTTCCCGCCAGATCAGAGGCCAGCACGGTGACGCGGTAGGTGCCCGCTAGGTACTGCCGCGCCGAGCACGTCTGCTGCCAGATCCCATCCCAGGCGTCACCGGCGATCAAGACTGCGGAGCCCCAACCGCTTCCACAATCAAGTCCGACCGCACTGACCGATGCCGGCCAAAGTGACACCCCCTTCACGCCCGACAGTTCGTCGGTGACTTCGGCCGTGATGGTGACGGTCTGCGATCCGGAGCTGGTGTCGCTCCCCGAGGTGGCGACGATGAGCGGCTGAGTGGCATCCGGCCCGAGCAGCTGAGGTCCCGTCGAGTCGAAGCCGATGAGGATCGGAGCAGTGACGGTCCCGATCGCTCCCGAGTCGTCAGACCCCGTGGCGACGACCTCAAAGGAGCTCGAGGAGCCGACTGGAAGGCTCGTGGGGATGGTGATCGAACCGCTCACCGCACCGGTGGCATCGGCGGTCAGAGAACCGAGCGGGACCGATTCCGCGGACGATGCCACACGGGCCACACGCGGCGATGACGAGTGGGCGGCCAACGCCCTCGTCGGCCGAGCCGAAAGCTGGATCTTCGCCGAGCGGGCGAAGTGCGAGGCGGTCACCGTCACCGTTCCGCCGGGCTGCACCCATCGCCGTGACAGCATGATCGACGAGACCAGGTGCTGCGACGGTCCACTGGCGGGGCTGGTCGCCTTCACCGATGACGACGCCGCCTGACCGGTGCCGACGGCGTTCACGCCAGCCACGGACACCGAATAGGAGTCAGCTCCCGACGCCCCGACGAAGGTGCAGGTCGTCAAGCTCGCAGCCACTGGGCTCTGGCAGCCACCGAGCGACGCCCCCGTACCCGACACCGCTCCGACAAGGAAGCCGGTGATCGGCGAGCCATTGGCCGAGCCGGCCTTCCAGGTGGCGACGAGGGTCGAACCGACGCGCTGGACGACGAGGCCGGTCGGGGAGGCCGGGACCCCGGTCGGCGTCGCCTTGGCCGTGGCCGCAGCGCCGACGCCCAGGGCGCTGCGTGCCGCCACGCTCACCTTGGCCGAGAGGCCCGGCGTGAGCCCCGAGATCGTGCACGACCGCTTCGTCACGCCGGCGCAGGCCGGCAGCGTCGCGCCGCCCTGTGAGACTGTCACCCGGAAGCCATCCGTGGCCTGGGAACCCTGGCTGCCTGCTTGCCACCCGATGGTGAGGCTTCCCGGACCGGGAAGGATCGAGGTGATGGTCGGGCGACCCGGCAGCTTGGCCCTTGCAGCCCCGGCCGTCGTCGCGCCCGCCAGCGGCGCAAGGGTCACGCTCAGCACCACCGCCGCGATGCTCCACCGAGATCGACGTCCGTCGTCCATGCGCTGCCCCTCGCTCTGTCTCTCGCTCTGTCTCTCCACATGTCGTGGACTGCATGCAACCATAGGTTGCCTTGACGCATCGTGCGACCCGTGATGGCGTGATGCACCCATCTCGCCCCTCCGGAGCCCGGGGCCATGCCCCAGGATCACGATCTGACGTAGTGTCAGATCCGTCAGTCGACCCCTGAGGAGACCCGTGAGCACCGAGCCCCGCAACGAGCCCAACCTGCTGATCGACGGAGAGTGGATCCCTGCCTCCGGCGGGACCTACGAGATCATCAACCCCGCCACCGAGCAGGTCGTGGGCCACGCACCCAACGCCACTGCCGACGACGCGCTTGCGGCGGCCAAAGCCGCCAAGGCCGCCCTGCCGGCATGGTCGGCGATGTCCGCCGACGACCGGGCGTCGCTCATGGCCAAGGCCGCCGACGCCATCCGCGCCAAGGCCCCCGAGCTGCTCCCGCTGGTCATCGCCGAGACCGGCGCCACCCTGGCGGTCGGCTCGGGCATGCAGGTCCCCGTCGCCGCCGACCGATTCAACCGCTACGCCCGAGACTTCCGCAACATCCTCCAGACCCCGCTGCCCCCGCAGACCGCCACCGCCACCCCGCTGGCACCCGGCGGCGTGATCAGCGGGCTGGTCAACCGCCAGCCCGTCGGCGTGGTCGCCTGCATCACCTCCTACAACTTCCCCATGGTCAACATGGCCGGGAAGGTGGCCCCGGCCCTGGCTGCCGGCAACACCGTGGTGGTCAAGCCCGCGCCACAGGACCCGCTCGCCATCGTCGAGCTGGCCCGGATCCTCGACCAGGTCGGCTTCCCCAAGGGCGTGATCAACCTGATCAACTCCTCCGGCCCCGAGGCCGGCGCCGCCCTCGTCGACTCCCCTGACGTCGACATGGTCAGCTTCACCGGGTCCACCCAGGTCGGCACCAAGATCATGGAGGCCGGCGGCAAGACCATGAAGCGGCTCCTGCTCGAGCTCGGCGGCAAGGGTGCCGCCGTGGTCCTCGAGGACGCCGACGTCAAGCAGGCGCTGACCTGCATCGCCTCGACCTGGGCCTTCCACTCCGGCCAGATCTGCACCGCGCCGACCCGGGCCGTGGTGCACGTGAGCAAGGTCGACGAGGTCATCGCCGGCCTCACCCAGATGGCCCCCTACCTCCAGGTGGGCGACCCCAACGACAAGAAGACGAAGCTCGGCCCGCTGATCTCCGCCGCCCAGCGCGACCGGGTGCGGGCCTTCATCGACGGCGCCGGCCCCGAGGGCGGCGAGGTCGTGGTCGACGGTCGCGAGACCGGCCTCGACACCGGCTTCTACGTCGGCCCGACGCTGATCGTCGGGAACAACACGATGACCTGCGCCCAGCAGGAGATCTTCGGCCCCGTCATCACCCTCATCCCCTTCGAGGACGAGGAGGAGGGCATCGCCATCGCCAACGACTCGGAGTTCGGCCTCTACGACTACGTCTTCTCCGGTGACACCGGCCGGGCCTTCAACGTGGCCAAGCGGCTCCAGGCCGGCCACGTCGGCGTGAACACCGCCCAGCGCAACCACGAGGCGCCCTTCGGCGGCTTCAAGATGAGCGGCGTCGGTCGCGACGGCGGCGACTACGGCGTCCTCGCCTACACCGAGACCCAGTCGATCATCTGGTCGGCCTGAGCCTCGCCGTGCGCTTCGAGGTCACCGAGCTGCCCGAGGAGGGCCGGAGCACCGAGGCGGTGCTCGAGGACCTCGCCGCAGCCAAATCAGACGACCGCGACTGGCGGGGCGGCCGGGTGTTCAGCCTCGTCTACTCGGCCGGCGACGAGGTCCACGAGCTCCACGCCAAGGCCCTGGGTCTCTACTCGGCGGAGAACGGCCTCAACGTGCTGGCCTTCCCGAGCATCGGCCGACTGAGCCACGACCTGGTCGGCTGGACCTCCGCGCTGCTCGGCGGGGACGAGACCGGCGCCACCGGCTACCTCACCTCAGGCGGGACCGAGAGCCTGCTCCAGGCGGTGAAGGTGGCCCGCGACGCCGGACGGGCCCGTGGGATCGAGCGCCCGAAGGTGATCGCGGCGCGCAGCGCCCATGCGGCCTTCACCAAGGCGGCCGAGCTCTTCGACGTGGACCTCGTCCGGGTCGGCGTCGACGACGGGTTCCGTGTCGACCTCGCCGAGGTGGCTGCCGCCATCGACGACTCCACCATCATGCTCGTCGGCTCCGCCCCCACCTACCCCCATGGCGTGATCGACCCGATCACCGAGCTCGGCAGCCTGGCGCTCGCCCACGACCTCCTGCTCCACGTCGACTCGTGCCTCGGCGGGCTGCTCCTGCCCTGGCTGGTCGAGGCCGGTCACGTCTCCACCCCCTACGACCTGCGGGTACCCGGAGTCACGTCGATCTCGGCCGACCTACACAAGTACGGCTACGCCTCCAAGGGCGTCTCGGTGGTGCTCTACAACGACGCGGCGCTCGCCCGGCACCAGCTCTTCGTGACCACCGACTGGATGGGCGGGTTCTACGCCTCGACGGTCATGGCCGGGACCCGGCCGGCCGGGCCGGTCGCCGCCGCCTGGGCCACCATGCAGCACCTCGGCCGCAGCGGGTATCGCCGGTTGGCCGAGGAGACCTGGGCGGCCGCCCGGCGGCTGATCGACGGGGTGTCGGCCATCGATGGCCTCCGGGTGCTCGGCGACCCGGACATGACCGTGCTGGCCATCGCCGCCGACGATGGCGGCACCCTCGACGTCTTCGCCGTCGCCGACCGGCTGGCCGAGCTCGGTGGCTGGTACCTCGACCGCCAGACCGACCCCGATGCGCTCCACCTGACAGTCCACGCCGGGAGCGCGGCGGCCGTCGACCCCTTCCTGGTCGACCTCGCCGCCGTCGTGTCCACGATCGGTGACGAGCGGTCGGCGAACCGCTCCGCCCCCTACGCCACCGACCGCTAGGAGCACGGCCATGTCCTCTGCCGCCTTCGACGCCATGGCCGCTCGGGTCCGCAACTGGGGACGCTGGGGGGACGACGACGTCCTCGGGACGCTCAACCTGATCGACGACGCCGCCCGCCTGCGTGCGGCCGCCTCGGTGGTCTCCGGTCAGGCCCTCTCGCTCAGCCTGCCCCTCTCCGAGGCCGAGGGGATCCAGCTGGGCTTCATCAAGGGCCGCACGAACCCGAGCATGACCATGACCCGCATCAACGTGGCCGAGGACATGGCACCCGACGGCCCGAGGTTCAACGAGGACCTCGTGACCTTCTCCATGCAGGCGGCCACCCACCTCGACGGCCTGGCCCACGTCAGCGTCGACGGGCACCTCTACAACGGCTACCCCGCCGACGAGATCGACGAGCTCGGCTCCGCCCGGCTCGGCGTCCACCACCTCGGCGCGGTGGTCACCCGGGGGATCCTGCTCGACCTGGCCCGGGCCCGGGGCGTCGAGATGCTCCCGGCCGGCCACCAGATCAGCGTGGACGACCTCGAGGCGGCCGTCGAGCACGCCGGGATCCGCCCGGTCCCCGGCGACGCCGTCGTGATCCGCACCGGCCACATGCAGCACCTCGCCCCCGGCCGACCCTTGGACGACCCCGCCCGCGACCTGCTCGCCTACAGCTGGCCGTCCCCCGGCCTCACGATCGCCACCGCCGGCTGGTTCCATGACCACGACGTGGCGCTGGTGGCCGTCGACACGATGGTCTTCGAGGCCTATCCCTGCGAGAACGAGGAGGACTTCCTCCCCGTCCACGTCCTGCACCTCGTCGAGATGGGGATGACCCAGGGGCAGAACTGGATGCTCGAGGACCTCGCCGCCGCCGCCGCGGCCGACGGGCGGCACGCCTTCCTGCTCGATGCCTCACCGCTTCGCTTCACGGGGGCGGTCGGCTCCGCCATCACCCCCGTGGCGCTGCGCTGAGCGACCACGGTGCGGTCCTGACCGGTCGGTGACGTCCGGTCAGCGTGTCCGAAACGGTGCGTCCCAGTAGAGCGTCGCGCCCACACGTCCGGTGGGCGGTCCGAGCAGCCAGCGCAGCTCCGCGGCCGCCTGCTTCGGGTGCGCGATGAAGTCCAGCGAGGCGGAGACCGAGACGGTCCGCCAGTCTCGCAGCTCAGCCAGGATGGCCTGCCGGTTGGCCTCGGTCATGACCGGCACCCGGCCGCGGTTGAGCGCCGCGCCGAACTGGCCGGTGGCCGAGTTGGTGGCGTAGCCCATCTGCGGGTTGTAGGCCACGTGGTGGTCAGGGCCCTCGGGCATCTTGGCGTGGCCGGACGGCATGGCGAACCGATAGCCGGCCTGGGCCTGCCACAAGATGGCCACCGGCTGCGGGTCCGCCGGGTACGGGAAGACCACCATGGCGCTGCCGGCCGGATGGGCGCGGAAGGCCGGGCTCGAGAAGTAGGTCGGGATGGTCGAGAGCCGGTGGAACTCCTTGTGGACGGGGTCGAGCGGCACCAACGGGGCGAGGCACAGGACCAGGAGAGCCACCGGGAGCAGGGCCCTGAGCGGGCCCGCCCGCAGCGAGGACCGCAGGCGGGTGGCCCCGATGGCGATGACGATGGCCACGAAGATGGCGGTGTAGAGGGCGAACCGGGACGGGATCAGGTTCTTGACCATGGGCAGCTCCCCGAGCACCGCCTCGGGGAGCCACGGGCCACCGGTGGCCGTGCCGCCCGGTCCGATGCCGGGCTTGCCCGTCACCGCCAGCGCTCCTCCGAGGCCCAGCAGGAAGGTCAGTCCGGCCATGATCCCCGCCACCACCACGGTGCGCTCCGAACGCCGCCAGACCACGACGGCGAGGACGGCGAGGACGAGCGGGACGCCGAGGTAGGCCACGTTCTCGCCGGGGAGCGTCGAGAAGCCCTCGGTCAGGCGGCTCAGCGACCGAGGAGCGAGCGCCAGGCCGTCGGGCGGCAGCACGAGCGCCAGCAGATCGGTCCGGTAGGCCTGGGCGACCAGCTGGACCGGGCCGCGGATCGAGCCCGGGCCGCGGAGCAGGAACCAGACGGGCCAGGCCAGCACCACGATGGCGATGCCCCCGGCGACCGTCGCCGCACGGGCCTCGTCGGAGATCCGGCTGCGCACCGACCGGACCAGGAGGAGGGTCACCACGGCAGCGACGACCGCCACCAGCATGGCGGTGGCCAGCAGCTCGGTGGAGACGAGGAACTGCCCCACCATCAGCGCGCCGAGCAGCACGCCGCCGCGCCCTGGGCTGACCTGGCCGCGAGCCAGCCAGACGAGCACGACGAAGAGCAGCGGGATCAGGAAGGTGACGCTCAGCTGCAGGTGGAAGTGCGCCGCGCTCTGGAACTCGTATGGCCCGAACCCGACGATGGCGCCGCCGGCGAAGGCCGCCGGCCTCCAGCCGACGAACTGGCGCAGCAGCACGTAGCTCGTCATCGCCGTCAGCGGCATCGAGGCGATCACGGCGAGGTTCAGGCTGACCGCCGCGCCGGCGAGCGCGGTGACCGGCCACAGCAGCACGCCGAGGAGCGGCTGGCTCGTGTTGACCAGCAGGTTCAGCCCGCCCGGGTGGTTGAGCAGCGGGTCGAAGAAGGGGTTGTGCAGACCGCCGATGGCCCTCGGCACCCAACCGAGGAGGTTCAGGTTCAGGTAGGTGTCCCCGCCCGTGTGGATGACCGAGCCGATGCCGGCCGAGAGCAGGGGGCTCCACACCGCCACGCTGGCGAGCACGTAGAGGCCGACGACCGTGAGCCCGGCGGCGGTGCGGCCCCAGCCCGAGGGCGATGTCGGCGCCGGGGCCGGCAGCCCGCCGGAGGACGGGCGTCGGGCGTGGCGCGCCGTGGAGGTGGGGCTCATCACCCCTGAGGCTACCGGGGGACCTCGTCGGACCTCGGTCCCCACGAGACCGCCTAGGTCCGCTGCACCACCTGAGACCCGGCCACCGGGCTGGTCCGGGGCCACGCCGCCGGTGTGGTCGGGTCCCGACCCACGAGACCGTCAGGCCCTGATCGACCGGTCACCGAGAAGTGGATGAGGCGGGCCTGGGAGTCGAGGAGGTTCGCCGTCCGGATCCCCCAGAACTCGAAGCCGAAGCGGTGGGCCGCCACGCTGGCCATCATGGCCACGAGGGTCCCGGCGACGGCCATCGGGTCTGAGCCCGCCGGCGACGACGTGGCGAGCCCCCTCGGCCCGTCGCTCGGGGGCTGGCAGGTGGCGATGGCCCCGGCCAGGGCGACGGTGATGGCGTTGAGCGCCCGCACCCTGAGGCCCCGCAGCCCGGTGTCGGAGTCGTCCGCGCCGAACTCGAGGACGCGGAACACGGCCCGGTTCTTCTCCCAGTAGTCGAGGAAGCCCTCGGCGACCAGGAGCGCCTGCTCCCAGCTGTTGGCCTCAGACCAGTCCCCGTCGACGAGGTCGGCCACCTCGCCGGCGTCCGCCACCGCGTCCTCGGCCAGGACGGTGATCACCCGCTCGACGTTCTCGAAGTACTGGTAGAAGGTGGCCGGGCTGGTGCCGGCCGACCGGGCGATGTCGATGACCTTGACCGAGCGCCACGGCGTCGTGCCGAGGAGCTCGACCGTGGAGTCGAGGAGGCGCTGGCGGGTCGCCTGCCCACGTTGGCCGGGCGTGCGACCGTCGGTCGTCGTCGCCGTCTGCAGCTCGCCGTCGATCTGGGTCATGGCTCCCCTGCCTCCTCAGACCGTCGCCGGCCCGCCCGACCCAAGGCTACCGCCCACCCACCCCTCGGCCCCGGAGCAGATGCCCCGATATCCTCTCCACGGTGGAGCCCACGACCGATCGAGCCCTGACCCCGGCGCAGGAGGCGCGGCGCCAGCGGGTCATCGACGCCGCCATGTCGCTGGCGCTCGAGGGCGGCTACGACGCCGTGCAGATGCGCGACGTGGCCACCCGGGCCAACGTGGCCATGGGCACCGTCTATCGCTACTTCTCCTCCAAGGACCACCTGCTCGCCGCCAGCGCCGTGTTCTGGTTCGAGCAGCTCGAGGCCCGGCTCTCGACCCGACCAGCCCTCGGCGCCACGCCGGCCGAGCGGGTCACCGCGGTCCTCGACCGCGCCCTGCGCTCCCTCGCCCGCCAGCCCCTGCTCGGCACGGCCGTGTTCGCCGCCCTGTCGTCGCCGGACCCCGCCGCGGTAGAGAGCCAGATGCAGATCTCGTCGATCATGGAGAGCATCGTGGCCAAGGCCATCGGCGAGCCGGCCCCGGACGACGTCGAGGACCGGAGCCGGATGATCGGGCACGTCTGGTACTCGGCGCTCAGCGGCTGGGTCAACGGCTGGTCGACGGTCGAGCGGGTCTACGCCGAGCTCGAGATCGCCGCCGACCTGCTGCTGCCGGCCGACCTCATGCCCTGAGCAGCACCAGCTCGGAGAACGACGGGAGCCGGAGCGTGGTCGTCCCCGCCCGCACCGCGATGTCACCGGCAGGGACCGGCACCCCGTCGCAGACCGCCCCGACGAGCACCTCGCCGTGGAGCACCACCGACACCGAGGCCGGACGCGGGTGGTCGCCCTCCGACCGCCACGTCACGGTGTCGCCCTCGAGCGCCACGTGGTCGACCCGGCGGGGGCCCTGGCCGTCGCCGGCATCGTCGAGGCAGGTCCCCGAGGCCCGGCCGTCGTGGTCGGCGAAGACGTGGAAGGCGAGCAGGCCCGGCGCATGGTCCGCCGTCAGCCCACCGGCGGGAGCGGTGCCGTGGGTCCAGGCGTCATCGAGCGGGATCACCGCTCCGGCGCGGGCGAGCCAGGTGGGCTGGCCGAGGACGGCGTCGAGCTCGACCGGGCGGCCGCCCTCGATCCGCACCGTCGGCGACACCTCGCCCCCCGACAGCCCCGGGATCGGTCGATACCGCCACCACCCGCCCGGCGGGAGGTCGACGGTGACCGAGGTGTCCCGAGCGGCACCGGTGAGCACGCAGCACAGGTCGGCCCCGAGGAGCATCGCCGGCTGGTCGGCCGTCGCCGCCGGCTGGTCGGCGTCGGGCTGGCCCCACCACAGCGGCCGCAGCAGCGGGGCGCCGGTTGCTGCGGCCTCGCCGGCGAGGGTGTAGAGGTACGGGAGGATCCGGTAGCGCAGAGCGATCAGCGCCTCGACCTGGGCGGCGACCGGTGCCGGCCAGCACCAGGGCTCCCGGGCCGGGGCGCCGAGGACCGAGTGGGTGCGGGCGAACGGGGACACGACGCCGAGCTCGAGCCACCGCAGGTAGAGCTCCGGCGTCGGGATGCCGCTGAACCCCCCGATGTCCGAGCCCGTGAACGCCACCCCGGAGAGGCCGAGGCCGAGGAAGGTGGTCACCTGCTGGAGCAGGCCGCCCTCTGAGGAGGTGACGTCCGCCGTCCAGTTCCACGCGTAGCGCTGCATGCCCGCCCAGCCCGAGCGCGACACGATGAAGGGCCGTCGGTCCGGCCGGGCCGCCACGAGGCCCTCGTGCCCCGCCCGGTTCATCAGGTGGCCGTAGACGTTGTGTGACTCCCGGTGGTCGCCGCCGCGACCCTCGTTGTCGTGGCGGGCCGAGCGAGGGATCGTCCGGTCGCCGGTCAGGGTGATCGAGGTCGGCTCGTTCATGTCGTGCCAGATCCCGTCGATCCCCTGGTCGAGCAGCCTCGGGTACAGGCTCGACCACCAGGCTCGGGTGGCCGGCCTCGTGAAGTCCGGGAAGACCGCCGGGCCTGGCCAGACGGTGCCCACGTGCACCCGGCCATCGTCCTCGGTGACGAAGTGCCCGTCGGCCATCCCCTCGCCGTAGACGGGATCGTGCTCCCGGCTGGCCACCGCCGGGTCGACGATCGTGACCAGCCTCGCCCCCTGGGCGCCCGCCTGCTCCCGGAGGGCCGGGAGGTCCCCGTAGCGGTCCGGGCTGATCGAGAAGACCCGATAGTGGTCCATGTAGTCGATGTCGAGGTGGAGGACCGAGAGCGGGATGCCCCGGTCTCGGTAGCCCGCCAGCACCGCCGACGCCTCCTCGGAGGTCCGATACCCCCAGCGGGACTGGTGGTAGCCGAGCGCCCAGCGGGGTGGCATGGGGTGGCGGCCGGTGAGCCCGGTGTAGCGCTCGAGCACCGAGGCGTGGTCGCCCACCGCCACCCAGGTCCGGACCATGCCCCCCACGAAGCGCATCTCGACGTCCACGGGAGCCGAGTCCGAGGGCGGCCCCACGGTCAGCTCGGCGTCATAGGAGTTCTCCACGAAGGCCAGCGTGGCTCCCGCCGCGCTGCGCGACAGCATCACCGGGATCGACGCGTAGAGCGGGTTCTGACCCGGGCCCCAGGCCCCGCCCGGGTCCCGGTTCCACAGGCGCAACGAGGTCCCGCGCAGGTCGAGGCCGGCCGCCTGCTCGCCGAGGCCACCGAGGGACTCGGCCGGCCGGAGCCGGCGGCGGTAGGTGCGCGCCGCCCCGCGCCGCAGCGGTGGGAGCTCGTGGTAGCGCAGCTCGCCTCGGGGGTCGAGGACGGCGACGCCGCTGGCGTCGACCTGGACGGACAGGTCGGCCGTGGCCACGCGGACGTGGTCGTCCTCGACCTCGACCTCGATCGGGCCGGGGGCCGGGAGGTGCGGGGTCGGGCTGGTGGCCCACCCGACCGGCTCGTCGTCGGGGCCCCACGAGAGCCGGACCATGTCCGGGGCCACCATGACCACCTCGAGCACGGCGCGCTCGAAGGCGACCGTGGCGCCGAGGACCTCGCCGTCGACGTCGATGGGCGCCCCGGACAGGAACCCCCCGGCCGACACGGCGGCGGCCGGGCGCTGCTCGACGCCACGGTCGCGACGGTCGAGGCGAGCCATGCGCACCGTGTTGGCCGTGATGGCTCGGATGGTGGCCGGGGAGAGTGCCGTGTACTCGCGCACGAGCAGCTGCGCCTTGAGCCAGGAGCGCCGGAGCGGGGCGGGGATCTCAGCCATGTCCGAGGGTACCCCGATGGTGCCCCGCCTGATCCGATCAATGGGACTACGTTGAGGTCAAGGCCGAACCGGGGGGTGCCATGGTCTCCTTCAGCACCGCGTACGCACGTGAGTCGATCGACGGCGTCCGCCATGGCGCCGGGAGCGCCGTGGGCTCCGCCGTCCGCCAGTACAAGCGCCACGTCCGGGGTACCCGGGACGTCTCGATGATCCCCGGCGCCATCGACGTCGACGGCCTCCGGCTCAACTACGCCGTGTCCGACAACGACGAGGGTCCGGGCCAGCTCTGGGCGGTGAACATCCACGGCTACTTCGCCGGCGGCGCCATGTACCACCGCGAGAGCCAGCACCTCGCCGAGTCGCTCGGATGGCGGGTCGTCAACCCGAGCCTCCCGGGCTTCGGCGGGAGCGACCCGCTCTCGTGGAGCCAGATCTCCATGCCGTCGCTCGCCCACCGGGTCGAGGCCCTGCTCGACCACCTCGGGGTCGAGCACGCCATCATCCTCGGCCACTCGATGGGCGGAGGCGTCTCGATGGAGTTCGCCGCCCGCCATCCCGAGCGGGTCCTCGGCGTCATCTACCGAGCGGGGGTCTCGACCCCCGCCTGGCACGACCGCCACGGGGTCATCCCGCTGGTCTTCTCGTCCGTGGCCCCCGACGTCGGGCCGCTCGCCGACCTCGTCGCCGCGGTCGCCCTCGACCTGCCGGACCTGATGGTGGGCCGCATGCTCTCGACCATCAAGTCCCTCCTGCCCGACCTGCGTCGCAACCTCAAGACCCTCGCCCGCACCGCCCCCGTGGCGTCGATGCTGATGGAGGTCGACCAGACGGCCCAGGTGGTCTCCGTGGTCCGCGACGAGATCCCGATCCTCGCCGAGTGGGGCTGCTTCGACCGCCTGACCAACGCGGCCACCGCCGAGCAGTTCGGCGAGGTGTCAGGCGTGGACGTCCAGTGGGTCCCCGGCGGCCACTCCTGGATGCTGGCCCGCCCGGCCGGCCAGCGCGACATCCTGCGCCACATGCCGGCGGGCCGTGGGTTCGTCGACGACGTGATGGCCCGTGCGGCGCGCATCGCCCCAGAGGTGCGGCACCTCCGCCTCGTCGACTGAACCGCTCCGAGCGGCTCGACGACCCGGCCGCCACCGGCCCGGTCGAGGCGACCGGGATCAGACGGTGATGTAGAGCTGCCCGTCAGACCCCTTGGCGACCTTCCACTTGGTCAGGCCTGTCGGCGACGGTCCGGCGATGACGTCACCGTTGGAGATCTTGAACTCCGACGCGTGGCACGGGCAGACCAGGAGGTCCGCGGCCTTCGAGTAGGCCACGGTGCAGCCGGCATGGGGGCAGATCGCGTCATAAGCCACGAACTCGCCGTCCTTGGGCTGCAGCACCACGCCGGGATCCCCGTTGGGGCCGGTGAACGTGGCCGCGCCGCCGACGGCCACCGCCGAGGCCGGACCGATCTTGGTGCCCGACGGAGCGCCAGAGCCGCCGCCGGCGGTCGTCGTGGTCGTGCCGGACGAGCCGCCACCGTTGAGGTCGGTGGTCGAGCTCTTGGCCTTCGGTGCCCCGTCGATCGCCCGTCCGAGGCCGGCCGACGCTCCGGCGATGACGATGCCCGCCACGCCGGCCGCTGCCGCCGCGGTCGATCCGATCACCACGGCGCGGCGATCGACCTCGTCGACGCCCTTGCGCTCGACGACCGAGGCCCGGCCACCACCGAGGACGGGGCAGCCCACTGGGCCGCAGGCACTGCCGCCCTGGGCCGAGCAGCGCCCGTCCTGGTAGTTCCCGCACGCATCCTGCACGGCGGCGAAGGGGATCACGTAGTTCGTGGGGTCTCCCGCCCCCTTCTCCGTGGCCGCCCGGCGGGCGATCCACGCGTCGAGCGAGGGCGCACCGCCGGCTCCGGCGATGACGAAGGGCAGGAAGGCGAAGAAGAAGACGAGGTCAGCCCCGGTGTAGAAGGGCGAGGCGTGGAAGCTCACGGTGAGGAACAGCGAGAAGGCCAGCACCGCCCCGCCGATGGCGGCGATTCGGGTCCAGAGCCCGAGCAGGATGCCGAGGCCGATGGCGATCTCGGCCAGGGAGATCACGATGCCGAGCGGGGTGGCGACCTCGAGCAGGTGCCCGGTCAGGAAGTGGATCGGGCTGACCCGCTCCGACGCGATGAGCTGGGCCTGGATGCTCGCCGGGCTGTTGGGGTCGAAGAAGTTCGGGTTGGCCAGCTTCTGCATGCCGGCGAACAGGAACGTGACGCCGATGAACAGCCGCAGCGGCAGCAGGGCCCATCCGGCCAGGGCCCAGGCCCGAGGCGGTGGGTTCAGCAGGGTGGGCGAGGAGCTCGAGGACGTCGGTTCGGTGGATCTGCTCATGCCCAATGGTCGCACATCGCAGGCCAAGGGCACCGGACGCAACCTGCAAGGATGAGGCGATGCCGACTGCCCCCTCGACCATCCTCGGGCTCAAGCGCGGCGAGCTGATCGCCCTGCTCGTCGCGGTCCCGGTGGCGATCATCGCCATCGTCCTGGCCAAGCCGCTCATCACCGACATCCTCAACCGCATCCTGAACCTGCCGCCATGGCTCGTGTTCGTGGTCGTCGGCCTGCTGGTCTTCGCCGAGGCGGCCGTCTTCTTCGGCTTCATCTTCCCCGGCGAGACCGCCGTCATCCTCGGCGGCGTCGTCGCCAGCGGCGGGAACGTCAACATCATCGCCCTCACCAGCCTGGTCGTCGTGTGCGCCATCGCCGGCGACTCGGTCGGCTACTGGGTCGGCAGCACCTTCGGCGAGCGCGTGCTCAAGGTCAAGATCCTCGAGTCGCGCCGCGGCGCCATCGACGGGGCGCTCGAGCTGCTCCGCCGCCGCGGGGGCATCGCCGTCTTCCTCGGTCGCTTCACCGCCTTCCTCCGGGCCGTCATGCCGGGTCTCGCCGGCGCGTCACGGATGCACTACCGGACCTTCCTCGCCGCCAACGCCATCGGCGGGGTCGTCTGGGGCGTCACCTTCACCCTGCTGGGCTACTTCCTCGGGAACGCCTACCACCGGGCGGAGAAGTACGCGAGCTGGGTGTCGATGACCCTGCTCATCATCGTGGTGCTGGTCGCCACCGGGCTCTTCGTCCGGACCCGGATCAAGGAGGGGAAGGTCGAGGAGGCCTTCGAGGCCGACGTCGTCGACGAGGACGCGGCCCTGCTCGAGGACCTCGCCAGCGCCCGGGAGCAGCTCGAGGGCCCGGACCGCTCCTAGCGAGGCTCGGCCAGGAGCGAGGCGAGACCGGCGGCGACGTCGATCCCTGCGGCATCGACCGCCTCGACCTCGTAGCCGACCGAGCCCCTGGTCCTGTCGACGCCGAACACGCCCTCGCGAGACCGGTAGGAGCCGAGGCGCCATCGATCGGTCGCCTCGCCCATCACGAGGCGGTTGACCCCACCATGGGCGGCCGCCGCCTCGAGCGCGTCGGCGAGAAGGGCCAGCCGGTGATGCCCGCGCAGCCGGCTCACGCGTCCCCGCTCGTCGATCGTTGCCGACGAGTGGACCATCCGGAGCCCGACCGGCGACGCCGGTGCCGACGTGAGGGCGCTCGGGACCGTGGCCGCCAGCGGGGCGGCCTCGGAGGCGGCCCGCCAGACCGCCGCGGCGAGCGGCGCCGAGGGCGTGGGCGCACCGGCCCCGAAAGGCAGGATGGCCGAGCTCGCCGCACCCGCTCCGGAGGCCCGGAGCTGGAGCGTCCTCCCAGGGCTCCTGCGCGCCAGCGACCGCACCGGGCGTTCGAGACGGCTGCCGGCTCCCGGTAGCCCGAGCACGGCCCGCTCCGCCTCCTGCCCGAGGCCAGGGCTGGCCAGCCACGCCACCTCCACGTCCGGTGCCACGGACGTGAGCGCCCCCTCGGCCAGCACCAATCCGGCCAGCATGCCGTCGAGGGCCGCCATCGCGTCGCTCGGCGCCCCGACGCGCAGCGGAGGCGACGCGCCGGCCACCCATCCGCCGAGGCACCAGGCGCCCGGCTCCTCGACCGGGACGACGACGTCGAGGAGCCCGTCGAGTGCGGCGACGAGCTCGGTGGCCAGGATCGCCAGCCGCTCGGGGGTCGCCGGCATGAGCCAGGCCTCGGGGCCCATCCAGGACGGCACCGCGCCGTCGGTCAGGACCAGACCGGTCCGGCGTCCCGCGTGTCGCAGGTCGGTCAGGAGGCGCGACAGCCATGCCACCTCGGCCTCGTCGACCACCCCCTCGGCGGGAGCCAGGCGAGCCCACTCGGCTCGGACGAGCACCTCGTCGACGCCGAGGCCGAGCACCCGCTCGAGGATGGGTGACGGATCTCGACGGAACCCTGCCCCGGATCCGGAGGGGAGCACCCGGCCGATCATCATCGCCTCGCGCCAGGTCGAGCCAGGCTCGCCCCGGCCGTCGACGCCACCGGCGACGCCACGGCCGCCGAGCAGGATCGAGGTGCGCAGCGGCGTGACGCGCGGATCAGCAGACATCCCCCCGAGTCTCGCACCGCCGGCCGGCCGGCGTCGCCGACCCCTCCGACGTGGACTTGGTAGCGTGCGTGCCATCACTCACCGGGGCGACGTCGCCCCGTCGACCCACGAGGAGACCACCATGGCAGACGAGATCCTTCGCAGCCGCACCGGGCACATCGAGGTGCTGACCATCAACCGGCCCGAGGCTCGCAACGCCATCAACCGGGCCACCGCCGTCGCACTGAGCGACGCCCTCGACGAGCTTGAGGACGACAAGGACTGCTGGGTCGTGATCCTGACCGGCGCCGAGGACAAGGCCTTCTCGGCCGGCATGGACCTCAAGGCCTTCGCCACCGGCGAGTTTCCGATCACCGAGAAGGGCTTCGGCGGCATCACCAAGCGTGAGTTCTCCAAGCCGCTCATCGCCGCCGTCAACGGCTCCGCCCTCGCCGGTGGCTTCGAGATCATGATCTCGTGCGACCTCGTGGTGGCCGCCGACCACGCCAAGTTCGGCATCCCGGAGGCCGCACGCGGCCTCGTGGCCGGCGCCGGAGGCCTCATCCGCCTCCCCAAGCGGGTGCCGATGGCCATCGCCCTCGAGCTCGCCCTCACCGCTGAGCCCATCGACGCCGAGAAGGCCCTCTCGATCGGCCTGATCAACCGCGTGGTGCCGGCCGGCGAGCTCATGGACGCCGCCATGGCCCTGGCCGAGTCCATCGCCAAGAACGCGCCGGGCGCCGTGCGCACGTCGAAGCGCATCATGAAGCAGGCCGCGGAGCTGTCCGAGGACGAGAGCTGGGCCATCAACGACGCCGCCTTCGCCGAGATCGGTGCGTCCCCTGACGCTATGGAGGGCGCCATCGCCTTCGCCGAGAAGCGCCAGCCGAACTGGCAGAGCATCTGATGACCGGGGCCGAGCTGAGCCTGACGCCCGGCGTCGAGGCGATCCGCCTGTTCCTCCATGTCCTGGCGGCCGCCATCTGGGTGGGCGGACAGTTCGTGATGCTCGGCCTGGTCGGCACGGCCCGGGGCCTCGGCGACGAGGCCCCGAAGAAGCTCGCCCGGGCCTTCGCCCGGCTGAGCTGGCCGGCCTTCGCCGTGCTCGTGATCACCGGGTTCTGGAACCTGGCCGCGCTCAACCCCCACGGCCACGCCACCACGGGGTGGAACATGGTGATGGGGATCAAGTTCCTGCTCGTGATCCTGGCCGGCCTCGGGGCCTGGCTCCACGGCCGGGCGTCGACGAAGGGCGGCACCGCCGCCTGGGGCTCGATCGCCGGGACGGCCTCGCTGCTCGCGCTGCTCGCCGGCATCCTCCTGGCGGGCTGATGCGCCCGGCGGAGCGCCGGGGTCTAACGTGAACACAGAGGCGCCACGTGGCGCACGGAGGTGAGGAGAATGACGATGCTCGGAGAGATCTTCGGACCAGACCTGCTGATCGTGGTCATCGTGATCGCGGTCGTGATCTTCGGTGGCGCAGCCATCCCCAAGCTCGCTCGCAGCCTCGGCTCCGCGAAGACGGAGTTCGAGAAGGGCATCAAGACCGGTGCCGCCGCCAGCGACGCTGACGCCGACAAGTCCGGCACCGACGAGAGCTCGTCGAAGAGCTGAACACCCGGACCAGCCCGACCCATGGTCGGGCTGGTCCCACGGGTGGGTCGAGGCGCCGCGCCTCCCCTCCTGATCACCCCGCACCGCGAGGGACGCATCGACCCTCGCCCCCTCTCGAGGCACCCCTCGTCAGCCCGTCGCGAGCGACACCTCCCGCTCGCCGACGAGCCGGCGCTCGCCCGACCGTCGACCTCCCCGTCGGGTGCCGAGCGGGTGCGCTCCGGCCGCCGACGCCGGAGATCTGCCGGGCGGCGTGCACGGCGAGCCCGTCGAGTCGTCGACCGGCCGGTGTGGGCTCCGGCGGCGCCGGCGCTGAACTACCGCATCAGCGCCATCAGTGGCTAAGGTCAGATCTCGTGGAATCAGCTACTCCCCTCACTGACTCCCCGGACTCCGTGAAGCCGGCGCAGCAGCGCCGTTCACGCCGCCGGGCCATCCTGCTCGCCCTCAGCGCTCCGCTGATCCTGGCGGGCTGTCAACTGCCATCCTTCGGCGCCTATGGCGGCGTGAGCAAGGCCGGCACCGACACGTTCAAGCTGTGGCAGGGCTTCTCTGTCGCCGCAGTGATCATCGGCGGGTTCACCTTCCTGCTGATGATCTACGTGATCGTCCGCTACCGGGCCAAGAAGAAGGACACGAGCCTTCCGAAGCAGACCCAGTACAACATCCCCCTCGAGATCCTCTACACGATCGTCCCAATCCTGGTGGTCATCGGCCTGTTCGCCGCCACCGTCGTCGTGGAGAACAAGGTCGTGGCCAACCCCACGCCGCAGGCCACCATCAACGTGACCGCCTTCCAGTGGGGATGGAAGTTCACCTACCCGGGCCACAAGGCCTACATCGTCGGCCAGACCACCCAGACCCCGACGATGGTCATGCCGGCCGACCAGGACGTCCGCATCAACCTGCGCTCGGCTGACGTGGTCCACGGCTTCTACGTGCCGAGGTTCAACTTCTCCCGCTACGCCCAGCCGGGACTGCTCAACGTCTTCACGTTCAACATCACCAAGCCCGGCCTCTACAAGGGGCAGTGCGCCCAGCTGTGCGGCCTCTACCACTCGCTGATGTACTTCAACGTCCGGGTCCTGCCCACGGACGAGTACGACGCATGGATGGCCAAGCAGGATGCCAACACCTCGATCGTGAACGCCGCCGCCCAGAGCGGTGCCGTCGCAGCGCAGATCAGCCCACGAGTCCCGACCAACCGAGCACAGAGCCAGGGAGCCAACTGAGATGACCGACCTCATCGAGCGACCCACGACGAGCACGCCTGACGAGGGCGGTCCGTCCTCCGTCGACCACGGCCACCACGACGACCACGGGGAGCACCACGGCCCCTCGGGCATCCTCAAGTGGCTGACCTCGACCGACCACAAGGTCATCGGCATCAACTACACCGTGACCAGCATCGTGATGATGGTCATCGGCGGCGCCTTCGCCGAGGTGATCCGGGCCCAGCTGGTCTCGCCGACCAGCACGCTGGTCACCCTCCAGCAGTACAACCAGCTCTTCACGATGCACGGCAGCGTGATGATCTACCTGTTCGTCGGTCCCTTCGCCTTCGCCGGCCTGGCCAACTACCTCGTGCCGCTGCAGGTGGGCGCACCGGACATGGCGTTCCCCCGTCTCAACGCCCTGTCGTACTGGCTCTACCTGACCGGGTCGCTGACGATGATCCTCGGGTTCTTCGTCTCCGGTGGACCGGCCGCCTTCGGATGGGTCGGCTACGCCCCGCTGACCAGCGCCATCAACGCCCCGGGCGCCGGTGCCGACCTCTGGATCGGTGCCCTGATGCTGACCGGGTTCTCGGCCATCTTCTCCGGCGTCAACCTGATCGCCACGATCTTCTACCTCCGGGCGCCGGGCATGACGCTGTTCCGCATGCCGATCTTCACCTGGAACATGCTGGTCACCGGCATCCTGATCCTGCTGGCCTTCCCCGTGCTGACGGCCGGCCTGATCATGCTCTACTGCGACCGCCACTTCGGGACCCACATCTTCGAGGTCCAGGGCGGCGGCGTGCCGCTGCTCTGGCAGCACATCTTCTGGTTCTGGGGTCACCCTGAGGTGTACATCCTCGCCCTGCCGTTCTTCGGCATGGTGACCGAGATCATCCCGGTCTTCTCCAAGAAGCCCCTCTTCGGCTACAAGGGCATGGTCTTCGCCACGCTGACCATCGCTGCCCTGTCGCTCGGCGTGTGGGCCCACCACATGTTCACCACCGGCGCCGTGCTGCTGCCGTTCTTCTCGATCATGAGCCTCCTGATCGCGGTGCCCACCGGCATCAAGATCTTCAACTGGATCGGCACCATGTGGGGAGGCAAGCTCCACTTCTCGACGGCGATGCTCATGGCCATCGGCTTCGTGGCCACCTTCCTCATCGGCGGCATCACCGGCATCTACCTGGCCTCGCCGCCGCTGGACTTCTTCACCCACGACACCTACTTCGTCATCGCCCACTTCCACTCGGTGGTCATGGCGCTGACGATGGGCGCCTTCGCCGGCATCTACTTCTGGTTCCCGAAGATCACCGGCAAGATGCTCCACGAGGGCTGGGGCAAGTGGCAGTTCTGGACCCTGTTCATCGGCACCCAGGTCTTCACGCTGCCCGGCTACCTCGTCGGCCTCCACGGCATGCCCCGTCGCATGGCGGTGTACCCGAACAACCCGAGCTGGCAGACGCTCAACCAGTGGGAGTCGGTCGGCGCCCTGCTGATCGGCATCTCGACCCTGCTCTTCGTGGTCAACGTGGTCGCCTCCTACCGCAAGCCGATCGTGGCCGGGGACAACCCGTGGGACGCCAGCGCACTCGAGTGGTTCACCTCGTCGCCCCCGCCGCACCACAACTTCACCAGCCTGCCCCCGATCCGCTCGGAGCGCCCGGTCTGGGACTACAACCACCCCGATGCCCCGGCCCTCGGCCACGGGCACCACGAGCCGGCCGCCACGGCTGCTGAGAAGGTCGAGGCCTGACATGATGAAGCAAGAGTCGGTCATCCTCCTCTTCCTGGGGATCTTCTTCGGCCTGATGGCCGGCGTCTACTGGTTCTGGGGTCACGAGGACGGCGGCGGCGTGATGCTGGTCGGCGCCCTGTTCCTGGGCCTGCTCCCCGGCCTCTATTACTTCTGGTGGTACCGCCGCTCCGGGGGCAACCGTCCCGAGGACCGCGACGACGCGACCATCGCCGACGGTGCCGGCGTGGTCGACTCGTTCCCGTCGACCTCGATCTGGCCGTTCGTGCTCGGCATGGGCTGCTTCACCATGGTCCTCGCCCTGGTGTTCGGCACCTGGCTCGCCGTCCCCGGCGTGGCCCTCATCCTGTCGGCGCTGATCGGTGCCACGGCCGAGAGCCGCCGAGGTGGCACCGTCTGACCTCGGTCCGATGACCAGTCAGGCGCACGGCGCCTGATCCGATGACCTGAGCGGCCCCGAGGGGCCGCTCAGGCTCGTTCTGGGGCCCCAGAGGGTCCGATGGGCTCCGAGTTGTCCGGTGCCGCCCCTCAGATCCGGCAGAGGACCTCTCCGTGCGGCACCACGAACTCCCCCACCTCGGCGGCGCCGAACGACCGCCAGGCGGCGGCCACCTGCTCGAGCTCCGCCCGGTCGGCCAGCCCGGACGACAGCGCCACATCGGCGAACCCCGAGCCGAGCACCCGATCGGCCCACATCGAGGCCCACCAGGCCCGATCCTCCACTGACGTGAACACCCAGCTGTCCTGCGACCCGGTGACCGAGCCATAGCCCGCCTCGCCCGCCCAGCGTTCCAGGTGGCGCCCGGCATCGGGCTCCCCTCCCACGGCGTGGGCACAGGCTCGATAGAGCTCCAGCCAGCGCTCGAGGCCAGCGGACGCCGGAGACCACGTCATGGCCCCGTAGTCGGCGTCACGGGCCGCCAGGAGCCCTCCTGGGGCGATCAGCCGCCGCAGGCCAGCCATCGCACCCACGGGGTCTACGAGGTGCTGGAGGACCTGGTGGAGGTGCACCACGTCGAACGAGCCGTCTGGGAGCGGCAGGTCGGCGAGGTCGCCCTCCAGGAAGGTGACGTCAGGGAAGGCCCGTGACGCCTGCTCGACCACGTCGGCCGAGGCGTCCACCCCGACGACGTGGCCACGGGGGAGCCGTGCGGCGAGGTCGGCCGTGATCGTGCCCGGCCCGCAGCCCACGTCGAGGACCCGTGCGGTCGGCGACAGCTGGCCGAGCAGGTACCCGGCCGAGTTCTCCGCCGTGCGCCAGCGATGCGAGCGCAGGACGCTGTCGTCGTGGCCGTGGAGATAGCGACCGGGCTCGGTCATGGCCACACCATGGTCGGCATCGTCGGGGTGGCCACGTGCTGTGGCCCACAGACCACCGTGGCGGCGGCGGGGCCCGGGACGCCCGGCGGGCCGGGGAAGCGCAGATGGCACGACCGCGGCGGTCGGGCGACGACCGAGAAGAAGTCACGGGTCCAGCCCGACTGGAAGATGGTGGCCGGGTTGGTCTCACCCGGGATCTGGCTGATGAGCGATCCTCCCGGGGTCGGCGTGGTGCCCAGGGTGACCCAGTAGGGGTTCATGTCGAGCTGCATCGCCCGGACCACGCCGACCGACGAGAGCACCTGAGCCAGGTCTGCCGGCAGGACGTGCATGGAGCCGGCGAAGAAGACGTCTCCCGCCGCGTTGACCCCAAGGGCGCTGCGGGCCACCACGGGATCCGGCCCGAGGACGCTGCCCCAGGGGCCCGGTCCTGACAGCGCCAGCGCCGTCGGGCGCCCGCCCTCGACGAGCAGGGGGAGGTTCTGGCGCACGGAGACCAGCCGGCGGGAGGGGTCGACCCCGACCGACCCCCAGGGACCGATGGTCAGGACGCCTCGTCCGTCGATGAGGGCGCCGGCCTCTCCGTCGATCAGCGGGCTCACCGTGGTGCCGTCGGCCACGACGCCGCCGACCCCGGCGTCGCGCTTGAAGCCACCGTTGAAGGCGGCCACGAGGATGCTGGACTCGGCGTTGGTGGTGGCCACCGCGTTCGCCGCGTCGGGCGGGACCTGGCTGAGCGCACCGGGCGGGTCCTCGCTCCCCACGTGGAGGTGGAGGGCGGTGGTGGCCGCAGGGAACCGAGCGACGACGACGGACCTGCCCGCCGGGGAGGTCAGGGTGCGCAGCTCGGCGGTGACCCCTCGTGGACCGACCGAGGCCACCGTCCACCCAGGGGTGGCCACCGGGTTCGCCGGGACCGGATCGACGGCCGGCGGGATGGTGAGCGGGGTCGTGGTGGGCAGCCTGGTCGAGACCGTCCGGTGGGTGACCTGCTCAGCGGCGTGGCCGCAGGCGGTCATCGCCAGCGCCGTCGCGGCCGCGAGGGCGGCGACGGCGCTGCGGCGACGACTCAGCGATCTACGCGACGGACGCCC
Source organism: Acidimicrobiaceae bacterium (assembly GCA_947456245.1). Classification (GTDB taxonomy): domain Bacteria; phylum Actinomycetota; class Acidimicrobiia; order Acidimicrobiales; family RAAP-2; genus CAIUMH01. The sequence goes on along the minus strand of CANGPS010000011.1, from coordinate 18,824 downwards.
TCGTCGGTGGGGTCGACACCATCGTCCTCATCGAGGTCGATGAAGGTCGGCACGGGCTCGGCGGGGAGCTCGTGGTGGCCGTCACCAGGACGCTGCTCGGCCGGCACCGTGGTGTAGGCACCCTCCGCCGACCGCATGACGACGTTGGCCCGCTTGCGCTTGCCGCCCTCAGGGACCTGCTGGAGCTCCTTGCAGATCCGCAGCGTGATCGGGTAGGCGAGGATCGGGATGAGGATCACGAGGAACCGCATCGCCCAGAGCATGACGTTGAGCGAGATCTTGAAGTAGTTCGCCAGCACGTCGGTCGAGCTCGCGATGAAGAGCATCATCAGGAACGACAGCATGACCGCACCAGCTGCGGTGCGACGAGGCCGGTTGCGGGGGAAGTCGAGCAGGTTGTGCGAGGCGTTGTCCTTGGTCACCGCCCGCTCGATGCCCGGCCAGGCCAGGCAGATGCCGAAGACGATGCCGGGCAGGACCGCGGCAGGCAGGAACACCTCGAGCGGGATGTTGTGACCGAAGGCCTGGAGCTGCCACGCCGGCCAGATTCGCAGCGCGCCGTCGAGCCAGCCCATGTACCAGTCCGGCTGCACGGCGTAGGAGATCCGAGAGGCGTCATAGGGACCGAACAGCCAGATCGGGTTGATCTGGGCGAGCGCTCCGAGGAGGGCGGTCACGCCCATCACGATGAACAGGAAGCCCGTGGCCTTGGCGGCGAAGACCGGGATCATCGGCGCACCGACGACGTTCTTCTCCGTGCGGCCCTTGCCGGGGAACTGCGTGTGCTTCTGGCGCACCAGCAGGAACAGGTGGGCGGAGACGAGGCCGAGGATGATCAGCGGGATGATCAGCACGTGGATGATGAAGAACCTCGGGATGATGTCCGTCCCGGGGAAGTTCCCACCGAAGAGGAAGAACGCCAGGTACGAGCCGACCAGCGGCACCGACTCGGTGATCGAGAAGGCGATGCGGATGCCGGTGCCCGAGACGAGGTCATCAGGGAGCGAGTAGCCGACGAAGCCGTTGCCGATGGCCAGGATCAGCAGGATGACGCCGATCGTGTAGTTGAGCTCGCGGGGCTTGCGGAACGCACCGGTGAAGAACACCCGGGCCATGTGGATCACGATCGCACCGACGAAGATGTCGCACGCCCAGTGGTGCATCTGGCGCATCAGCATGCCGCAGCGCACCTCGAAGGAGAGGTCCACCGAGGAGGCGAAGGCCTGCGTGACGTGCTGGCCACGCAGAGGGGCGTAGGAGCCGTGGTACACGACGAGGGTCTGGCTCGGGACGTAGAACAGGGTCAGGAAGACGCCGGTCGCCAGCAGGATGACGAAGGAGTACAGCGCGATCTCGCCCAGCATGAAGGACCAGTGGTCCGGGAAGATCTTGTCCATGAGCGACCGGCCGCCCTTGGCGATCCCAAGGCGGTCGTCGAGCTCGTTGAGGACCTTGCCGACCGGCCCGAAGGACTCGGTCTTGGCGTCCTTCGAGGACGAGGGCGTGGATGCGGTGGTGGTCATGAGCGCTCCCAGTAGCCGGGGCCGACAGGCTGGTCGAAGCCAGCGCGTGCACGAAGGTAGCCACGGCCGTCCACGTAGAGCGGCAGCTGCGGCAGCGGGCGGGGGGCCGGGCCGAAGGTCGGGTAGCCACCGTCGGCGACGTTGAACATCGACTGGTGGCAGGGGCAGACGAGCAGCTGGAGCTGCTGCTCGTAGAGGCCCACCGGGCACCCGAGGTGCGTACAGAGCTTCGAGTAGGCCACGTAGCCGGCCGGCGACCAGTTCTCCCGGCCCTTGCGGGTCGTGAAGTCGGTGGTGGTGAGGCGGATCAGGATGGTCTGGTCGACCGCCTGGCCGTTCTCCGTGTCCTGGTAGCCCTTCGGGAAGACGGTGACCACGCCACCGACGGCGATGTCGGAGGTCTTGATCGGACGGCCGGTCTGGTCGACGAGGTAGCTGCCCTTCTTCCAGTCCGTCTCCGTCAGCGTCTTGCCCGGGAGCGGGCCGAGCGAGCGGATGAGGGGGAAGAGGCTGACGACGCCGAAGACGCCGAGGCCGGCGCCGGCGGTGCCGAGCAGGAGCTTGCGACGGCCGAGGATGCCGCCACCACGCTGGACGACGGCGGCGTCGAAGGCCTCACGCTCCTCCGAGGTGCCGGCGAGGTCGTGGCGCTCCTCGACGAAGGGACCCTTGGGCATGAGGTACTTGCCCCATGCCGTGATGCCGGCACCGAGGAGCACGGCTCCGGTGCCGATCGTGGCGCCGTAGACCCAGGCGTCCGCGTTGTACCAGTAGGCGACGCCGAACCCGATGAACCCGACGAGGCCGAGCAGCATCATCAGGGCGATGATGCGCTCCGTGCGCTCAGGGTTCCGGGCCAGCGGCTGCATGTGCGGGTCGTCCGCCGTCGCCGTGGTGATGGCAACGGGCGTCCGCTGCTCGTCGTGGGTGCTGCTCACGTGCGGTCTCCGATCCAGAAGCCGACCAGGGCCAGCACGCCGACGCCGAGGAGGAGGGCGATGAAGCCCTCAGCCACCGGCCCGAGACCACCGAGGCCGAAGCCACCGGGGTTGACGGGGTGCTGGATGTTGATGGAGACGTAGCCCACGATGTTGCGCACCTGGGCGTCGGTCAGGTTGCCGGTGAACCGCGGCATGTTGCCCGGTCCGGTCCGGATGGCCTCGGCCACCTGCGTCGCCGGGATGTTGCGCAGGCTCGGGGCGTAGGTGTTGTCCGCCAGGGCGTCACCGCCACCGGTGATGGTGTGGCAGGCCGCGCAGTTCAGGGCGAACAGGGCGAACCCGTCAGAGGTGTCCGAGCTGGCCAGCCGGTTGACCCGGGGGATGTACGGGGTGGCCGGAGAGAGCGAGTTCACGTAGGCGACGACGGCGAGGGCCTGCGTGTGGGTCAGCCGCGGGTTCTTGCGGATGGCCTGGACCTCGCGGGGGTTGGCGGCCGGCATCCGGCCGGACTCGATCCAGAAGTCGATCGTCGCCGGTCCGAGGCCCCGCAGGTTCGGGAAGGCCCCGGGCGTGCCGTCGGCCGGGACGCCATCAGCGTTGTTGCCGTGGCAGCTGGCGCAGTTCTGCTGGTAGAGCGCCTCGCCGAAGGGGGCCAGCTTCTTGTTCGGCGTCCAGTAGCTGATGTCCCGGTTGCCGTAGCCCACGAGGTTGCCGTCGCGGAACACCCGGACGCTCGAGTTGGGCGTGCCGGCGTTCTTCACCGTGGTCTGGTAGGCCACCTTCGGCGACTTCGACGTCGTGCTGCTCTTCGAGTCGGGGGCCGGCGAGATCACCGGGGCCGGTGAGATCAGCGCCTGGGCGTTGGCCTCGGCCACGGTGTCGGCGGCGACCACGTCCGTGGTGGTCGTCGTGTCGGCCGCACCCGAGGAACCGCCCGTGAAGAGGACCAGCCCAGAGAGGGCGGCCAGCATCAGGACGAGGACCGGGAGGACCAGGCGTCGGAGGGACGAGGTGTTGGTCATGGTGCTCACTTGAGGAGGAAGAGGCAGGCGTAGAGCCCGACCCAGACGACGTCGACGAAGTGCCAGTAGTACGACACGCCCTGGACCGCGGCGAGCTCGCCGGGGTCACCGCCCTTGCCGCGCATGCGGCCGAGCAGCAGGGCCATGGCCAGGAGGCCGATGAACACGTGGAGGCCGTGGAGGCCGGTGGTGATGTAGAAGACCGATCCGTAGGAGTTGGTGTACCAGCGGGTGGTCAGGTTGATCCACTCGTAGACCTGGTTGCCCACGAACATCGTGCCCATGATGATCGAGATGTAGATCCAGTGGCGGGCCTTGCGGCGCTCGCCGTGCTCCTCGAGCCACACCGCCCGCCACATCGTCCCGGACGAGGCGACGAGGATGATGGTGAAGATGCCCGCCTGGACGGTGTCGAGCTCGGTGCCGGCCGGCGGCCACGAGGCGAGGTGCGCACGGATCGTGAACAGGGCGGCGAAGAGGCCCGAGAAGAACATCAACTCTGAACCGAGCCAGATCATGATGCCGATCGCCAGCATCGGCGGTCGATCGTGCACGATCTTCTGGCGTGGTGCAGGAGGGGCTGCAGACACGGTGTTTGTCACGGGGTCTTTCCTAGTCCAAGAGAGCGGTCGAATGCCAAACTAGCGGCCGTCGAGTACGCCGGACGCGATCATCGCCGAGACCCGCGACGCGTCCTCGAGCGGGGGCATAGTCCTCGTGCCCACCAGGCGGAGGCGGCGCGTCGGGCGGGTCATCGCCACGTAGAGCGCCCGCAGCCCCCGACTCGAGACGACCTCGGCCCCGGCCTGCGCCACGAGTACGGGCTCGACCACGACGGTGGCGTCGAACTCGAGCCCGTTGGCCTCGGTCACGTCGAGCAGCACCAGCGGAGACGCCAGGCCCGGTCCCCCTGCCTCCATCGGGTGGGTCGGGGTGAGCCCTGCGGAGCGGAGCGCCGCATCGACCGGCCCGAGCAGCAGACCCGGAGCAAGGACGGCGACGTGTCCCGGGCCCACCTCGGCGATCTCAGCCATCACCCCGGCCACCACCGCATCGAGCAGGTCGTCAGCCCCAACGGTCTCGATGACCGGCACCGCACCGGCCCGCCGCACGGGGATCGGTGCCTCGAGGCCGACTCGGGCCGCGGCCAGCACCGGGCGGGCTGCGTCGATCACCTCAGCGGGGGTCCGATAGCTGACCGTGAGCTCGACCTCGTGCGCCGGCCGTCGAGGGGAGAGGTGCTCGAGGATCTGGTCCCACGACTCCGGGGCCCATGGGCCCGACGCCTGGGCGATGTCCCCCACCAGGGTCATCGAGCCAGCCAGCGACCGGCGTGCCAGCGTCCTGAGCTGCATCGGGGAGAGGTCCTGGATCTCGTCGACCACGATGTGCCCGTAGGCCACGAGCTCGTCGCCGGGACGGTCGTGTGGGGTGGGCTCCGCCCCGTCGAGTCCGGCCGGCCACCCGCCCTCTGATCGCTCCGTGCGGCGGTTCGGCTTGTTGGTCCGACGGGGGCCGAGCAGGGCTGCCGCCTCGTCGACGAGCGCGGCGTCGCCGGTGGTCCACGCCACGTCCTCGAGCCGCATCGACCGAGGGCGCTCGAGCAGGCGGCACTCGTCCTCGCTGAGCAGGTCGCGCCCGGCGGCTCGGATCAGCGGGAGCGCCCCGAACAGGTCGTGGAGCAGCTCGTGGGGCGAGAGGCGCGGCCACATCCGTCGCATGGCCGTCGAGAACTCCGGGACCTTTCGCAGCTGCGACGTGAAGTCCCTGAGGTCGAACTCCTCGTCGCTGAGCTCGGACCCCCGACGAGAGCGGTACTGGGCGGCGAGGTCGGCGACGACCTCGGACTCGACGAGCCGGCGCCGGGCGTTGTGCGTGCCGGACCGCCGACGGATCCGCCGCGTGATCTCCTCCGAAGTCGCCCTCGAGATCCGCAGCGTCGAGGCGCCGAGCGGGATCAGCACGTCGTCGGGAAGGGCGCGCTCGCGCGTGGCGACTGCCCGGGCGATGAAGCGCACCATCCGAGGATCGCCCTTGAGCCGGTCGGTGGGTGGTGCGTCCCGACTGGTCACCCGGATCTGAGGGACGAGGCCGGAGATCGTCGACAGGGTCACACCGGTCTCGCCGAGCGACGGCAGCACCTGCTCGATGTACCGGAGGAAGAGCGGGTTCGGGCCGACCATCAGGACGCCCTGGCGCTCCAGGGGGAAGCGGTGGGTGTAGAGCAGGTAGGCCGCCCGGTGCAGCGCCACCGCGGTCTTCCCCGTCCCCGGGCCGCCCTGGACGACGAGGATCCCCGAGAGGCCGGCCCGGATGATCTCGTCCTGCTCCTTCTGGATCGTCCCGATGATGTCGCCCATCTGGCCGGTGCGGGCCCGGCCCAGCGCCGCCAGCAGGGCACCGGGGCCGCCCAGCGCGAACCCCACGTCCTCGAGGCCCTCGCCCTCCCCGCCGACGGTGGGATGCGAGGTCCTGCGCTCGGCGTCCGCTCCGGCGAAGAACTCATCCTCGACCCCGAGGACCGTGCGCTTGGCCACGGCGAGGTGTCGACGACGGACGAGCCCCTGGGGATCGAGCCCGGTCGCCCGGTAGAACGGCTCGGCCACGGGTGCCCGCCAGTCCACGATGAGCGGCTCGAGGTTGGCATCCGACACGGCGAGCCGACCGATGTGGAAGATCTCCGGCTCGCCGCCCTCAGGGCGGGCGACGTCGATGCGGCCGAAGGTCAGCGCCTGATCCCCCACGTCGAGGTGCTCGAGGCGCGCCAGGCTCGAGCGGACCACGATGTCGCGCTCGGTGCGCGACTGGAAGGTCCCACCACGGCCGGTGTCCATCACCCCGTCGAGGACGGCCCTGGCCTCGTCGCGCATGACCTCGAGCGAGGCGTAGGCGCGGTCCAAGAAGGCCTGCTCCTCTCGGATCTCACGACTCTCGCCCATGGGCAACTCCACGTCTCGCCCCGCAGGGGGAACGGTCAATCCTACTGCCGGCCCGCCCCGAGCGCTCAGGGTCACGGAGGCCCGGGCGAGCCTCGCCCTACGATGGGAGCCCATGGCCGCTGCCCCTGACCTCAGCCCCTTCCTGGCCGCCTGTCGAGGTGAGGAGCCGTCTCGGGCCCCCATCTGGTTCCAGCGCCAGGCAGGCCGCTCCCTCCCCGAGTACCGGGCGGCACGCGGGACGGGGTCGATCCTCGAGGCCATCGCCCAGCCCGAGGTGGCCGCTGAGGTGACCCTGCAGCCCGTCCGGCGCTATGGCGTCGACGCCGCCGTCCTGTTCAGCGACATCGTGGTCCCCGTGCACGCCATCGGGTTCGGCATCGACGTCGTCCCCGGCCGTGGACCCGTGGCCGATCGCCCGTTCAGCTCCGCCGCAGACCTCGACCGGCTCCGGCCCCTCGAGCCGGAGGTCGACATCCCCTATGTCATCGAGACGGTCAGGATCCTCGCCGCCGAGCTCGACCCGGCAGTCACGCCCCTGCTCGGCTTCGCCGGCGCGCCCTTCACGGTCGCCAGCTACCTCGTCGAGGGCGGCCCGTCGCGCACCTTCGCCAAGGTCAAGGCGCTGATGCACGCCGAGCCGGACCTGTGGGCCCAGCTCGTCGACCGGCTCGCCGATATGGCGATCGCCTTCACGAGCGCCCAGGTCGCCGCCGGCGCCCAGGCCGTGCAGCTCTTCGACTCCTGGGCGGGATCGCTCAGCCCGAAGGAGTATCAGCGCTTCGCCCTGCCGGCGACCCAGAAGGTCTTCGCCGCCCTCGGCGACCTCGGCGTGCCGAGGATCCTCTTCGGCGTGGGGACCGGCGAGCTGCTCAGCCTGATGGCCACCTCCGGCGCCGACGTGATCGGCATCGACTGGAGGGTCCCGCTCGACGTCGCCGCCACCCGGGTGACCGGCCTGCCCGTCCAGGGGAACCTCGACCCGGCCATCGTCCTCGCCGGCACCGAGCTGGCCCTCGGGGAGGCCCGTGACGTGCTGCGACGGGGATCCGCCGCACCAGGGCACATCTTCAACCTCGGCCACGGCGTCCTGCCCGAGACCGACCCCGCCGTCCTCGAGGCGATCGTCACCATGGTCCACGAAGAGGGCCTCAGCCTCCGCGCGGAAGGGATGCACACATGAGCAGCACCATCGGAGTCCTCGTGATGGCCTACGGCACCCCGGGCAGCAGGGAAGAGGTCGAGCCGTACTACACGCGCATCCGGCACGGCCGGCCGCCGACGCCCGAGCAGCTCGACGACCTCGTCCGTCGCTATGACGCCATCGGAGGGATCTCCCCGCTCGCCGAGCGCACCGCGGCGCAGGTCGCCGGCCTCGCCGACCGCCTCGATCAGCTCGCCCCGGGTCGCTACGACGTGCGGTTCGGCTCCAAGTACACGGAGCCGAGCATCGAGGCGACCGCCGCCGCGTTCCGCCGTGACGGGATCGACGAGGTGGTCGGGATCGTGCTGACCCCGCACCAGGCCTCGATGGGGTCGGTCGAGTACATGACCCGGGCCGCCGCCGCCCTCGGCGACGACGTCGCCTTCCACCCCATCCTGCACTGGTACGACGTCGACGGGTTCGCCCAGCTCCAGGGCCGACGCGTCACCGAGGCCGTCAGCCGGCTGCCCGAGGACGAGCGGGCCGGAGCGCTGCTGCTCGTCACCGCCCACTCCCTCCCAGCCAGGATCGTCGAAGCGGGCGACCCCTACCCTGACCAGCTCGCCGACTCCGCCGCCCAGATCGCCGAGGCCGCCGGCATCGACCGATTCGAGGTCGGATGGCAGAGCGCCGGGCGGACCCCGGAGCCGTGGCTGGGCCCCGACATCCTCGAGCACGTCGCCGAGCTGCCGGCTCGTGGGATCACCGCCGTGGTGGTCTGCCCGGTCGGCTTCGTCGCCGACCACCTCGAGGTGCTCTACGACGTGGACATCGACGCCGCCCGCGTGGCGCAGGAGTCCGGGGTCCACCTCACCCGCACCGCCTCGCTCAACGATGATCCGGACTTCATCGCCGTCCTCGCCGATGCCGTCGTCGGAGCCACCTCGGCGTGACCGGCGCACGCCCCTCCGAGGTCGTGATCATCGGCGGGGGCATCGCCGGGCTGGCCGCCGCCTGGGAGCTGACCGGGGGGTCGACGGGCCCTGACGCGTCGAGCCCGCACGTCACCGTCATCGAGGCCTCGAGTCGCATGGGCGGCAAGGTGGCGCCCACCACCGTGGGCGATCGGGTCGTCGACGCCGGCCCCGACGGGGTCCTCGCCCGTCGCACCGAGCTCGCCGAGCTCGTCGATGAGCTCGGGGCCGCGGACCAGATCCTGCCCATCGCCGCCTCGGGCGCCAGCGTCTTCGCCCGCGGCAAGGTGCGACCCCTCCCGTCCGACCTCAGCCTGGGCATCCCCACGAGCTGGTCCTCGCTCCGCCGCAGTCACCTGCTCAGCCCCCGCGGCCTCGCCGCCGCCCTGCGCGACGTGGTCGCCCCGAGGCCCGCCTCCCGAGGGCACCTCCCCGACCGAGCCATCGGCGGCCTGGTCGAGCGCAAGCTCGGACCCGAGGTGGTCGCCACGCTCGTCGACCCCATGATCGGGGGGATCTCGGCCGGTCGGGTCTCCGAGATGAGCGCGGCCGCCGTCTTTCCGCCTCTGCTCGAGGCCGCCCAGCAGCGCGGGAGCCTCATGGCCGCGCTCAAGGCCTCGACCGCTCCCCCCATCCCCGGCCCGGCCTCCGACGACGAGGCACCCGCCACCGCCCCGAGCGCCCCACCGGCGGCGTTCATCTCGCTCGAGGGAGGCATGCACTCTGTCGTCACACAGCTCGTCGACGCGCTCGAGGGGCGCGGGGTGAGCCTGGTCACGGGTCGGAGGATCACCAGCCTGCGCCGCCAGGCCGACCACACCTGGTGGGTCGAGTCCGACGCGGCGACGACCCCGGCCGATGCCGTGGTGATCGCCACGCCGGCTCCCGTGGCCGCTCGGCTCCTCGAGCCCCACGACCACGATGCGGCCAGCCTCCTCGCCCAGACCGAGTACGCCTCGGTGGCCGTGCTCACCTTCGAGTTCCCCGCCGACGCCGTCGTGCTCCCCTCCCACGGCACCGGCATCCTCGTGCCGCCAGGCACGCCGGTCCCCGACGGACCGCGGACGGCCCAGCGGTTCTTGACCACCGCCCTGACCTTCCTCGACCGCAAGTGGCCGCACCTCGGTCGCCCCGGCACGGTGCTGATCCGGGCGTCCGCCGGCCGCGTCGACGACACCCGTCCGGGCCAGCTCGACGATGCCGCCCTCGAGGCGGCCGTCCTCGACGAGCTCGCCACCCTGATCGAGGTCGGCGCACAGCCCTCCGCCTCCTCGGTCACGCGCTGGGCGGACTCGCTCCCGCAGTACAAGGTGAACCACCTGCTCCGGGTGTCGGGCATCGATGCCGCGCTCGATCGCCTCGGAGGGATCGAGCTGTGCGGAGCCGCCTACAGCGGCGTCGGCGTTCCCGCCTGCGTGGCCTCGGGCCGCGCCGCCGCCCGGCGCCTCCTCGACCCGGCGAGGGCGTGAGCGCGCTCGCCCGGCTGCGGACGTCGTCGACGCCGCCCTCGCTCTTCGTCGCCGCCCTCGGCGGCCTCGTGGCTGCGGCCTCACTCCCCCCCTTCGGCTTCTGGCCCATGGGCCCCCTGGGGGTGGCCATGCTGCTGCTGGCCCTCGAGGACCACCCGTGGTCCCGTCGCGCCGCCACCGGCCTGTGCTTCGGCCTCGGCCTCATGGTGCCGGGCCTGTGGTGGGCCCAGCACTTCAACTGGTACGGCGCCCTGGCCCTCATGGTCATCGAGTCCCTGTTCTTCGCCGTCGCCGCCCTGGCCATCTGTCCCGGCCGAGGTCGGACCCTCAGCGCCATCGGCGCCCTGACGCTGGCCGAGGCCGCTCGGGAGTCCTGGCCCCTGGGGGGCCTGCCGATCGGCGGCCTCCCCCTCGGGCAGGTCGGAGGGCCGCTGCTCCCCGTCGTCCGGCTCGCCGGACCGGCCGGCCTCGTGATGGCGGTCGTGGTGGTGGCCGCCGGAGCCCGCATCCTGTCGACCGCCCTGGCGGCCCGAAGCGCCCAGAGCCCCGACGCCACCCGTCGCCTCGTCCACGGCAGCGGGCTGCTGGCCATGGTCGCCGTGGTGGCGGTGGTCGGCGCGTCGAGCAGCGCCGGCGGACCCGGGCGCCCCGTCAGCGTGGCGGCCGTCCAGGGCGGCGGCGCACGTGGGACCTCCGCCCAACAGACGGACCCGGTGGGGGTCACCCGGGCGCAGCTGGCGGCGGCCGAGCAGGTGCCCACGGGCACGCGCCTCACCGTGCTGCCCGAGGACGTCGTCGGCCTGCCCGGACCGCTCAGGGGGTCCTGGCAGCTCGACGCCCTGCGGGCCCAGGCCCGTCGCATCTCGACCACCCTTCTCGCCGGGGTCACCTCGCCCCTCGGCGCCTCGAGGTTCACCAACACGGTGGTCGCCCTCGACCCGGACGGCCGGATCGTCGGCACGGTCACCAAGATCCATCGCGTGCCCTTCGGCGAGTACGTCCCGGCCCGGTCGATCGTGTCCACGATCGCCGACCTGTCCGCCGTGCCCCGGGACGCCACCGTCGGCACCCAGCCCGAGGTCCTCCGCACCCCAGCCGGCCGGCTCGGGGTGCTGATCAGCTTCGAGACCTTCTTCTCGTCGCTCGGGACCGACCTGGTGGACCATGGTGCCGAGCTGCTGGTGGTGCCGACGAACACCACCTCGTACCCCGGGGACCAGATGCCCGGCCAGGAGCTCGCCGCCTCCCGGCTCCAGGCCGTCGCCCACGGGCGCGACCTCGTCCAGGCCTCGCCCACCGGCTACAGCGCGCTCATCAGCTCCGACGGCACGGTCCTCGCCCGATCCGACCTGAGCCGGCGGATCGCCGTGACCGGGACCGTCGAGCGTCGCCACGGGCGCACGGTGCTCGACCACCTCGGCAGCTGGCCGGTGCTCCTCGTGGCCTTCGCCTGCCTCGTCATCGGCCAGGCCCGCGCCCGGGGCCGACGAGAGCTCGCCAACCCCGCACCCGCCGACCTCGAGGTCGACGAGGGGGAAGCGGTCACTCAGTCCTCGTAGTACCCCGAGTGGATGTAGACGCAGGGGATGCCCTCGTCGACGTACATGGCGTGGTTCTGCGGGTCGTCCTCGAGCGCCAGGCGCAGGTCGAAGCCCGTCGCCCGGAGGTCCTCGACCATGGCCCGCTTGAACGAGGTGACGTGGCTGTAGTCGCCCCAGTCGCGCATGATGAGCAGGTCCCACCGCAGGTGGTAGCGCTGGAGCCAGGCCACCGTCTGGGGCTGGACCCGCAGGGGTCGCCCGGTCAGCAGGATGATCTGCAGGCCAGGGTCGAGCAGCTCGAGCAGCCGGGCGATCTCCTCGATGACCGGGTCGTCGCCGCAGGCCTCGAAGAATGCCGTCCAGTTCCGCTGGCCGACCTCGAGGAAGTGCTGCCGGCCGACGGCGTCGGACAGCACGCCGTCGATGTCGAAGACGACCGCCCGCGTCGGGTCCACGGGCCCATCTCGGTACAGCCAGTTCCCCATGAGCTCCGGTGCGGTCATCGGCGCCGATCCTAGAGGGGCCAGCGACCTCGGGCCGCCAGGCGGTTCCGAGGGGCGCCGAGGTGGGAGGATGGGGACACCATGGAGACCGAGGCCTCGACGCGCACCCGACACACCATCGAGGTCCCGCTGGCCAGCCGGGTCCTGGTGGTCGGCGACCTGCTGCTCCCCGCCGAGGGGTCCGAGTCGTCGCTGTCCGCCGTGGCGGCGGTGGCGGCCGACCTCGACCTCTGGCAGGGCATCGGCACCCTCGTGATCCTCGGCGACCTCGTCGAGGACCCCGGCACCCTCGCTGCCGCCCTGGCCGCCCACCCGGGCCTCCACCGCGCCATCACCGGCTTCCTGGCCGAGCCGGGCCGGAGGGCGGTGCTCGTCCCCGGTCGCCGCACGCAGTCGCTCCTCGACGCGGTCCCACCGCCGGTCCAGGCCCTCGGCCTCGAGATCATGGCCTCGGCCGAGCTGGCCTGCGTCACCGGTGCCGGAATGCGGCGGGTCGCCGTCCTCGCCGGGGAGCCGGCGGCGGACGTGCCGACCGGCCACGCGCTCAACGCCGCCGAGCAGCCCTGGCTCGCCGATGGGGACCGACTCGACGACCCGGGCCGCGCCAAGCGGTTCACCACCTCTCGCACCCTCTACCGCCGCCTGTCCCGCTGGCTCTGGGTCCCGCCCCTCGTGGCCGTCCTGGCCGCCGTGCTCAGCGGCCTGGCCTTCATCGACAACGGGCTCCGGCGCAGCCGGCACCACACGCTGGTGCGGGTGGCCGACGCCTCCTGGAACACGCGCATCCTCGCCGCCCTCCTGGCCATCGTGGTCACCGAGCTGGTCCTCGGCGTGGTGGTCATGCTGCTCAGCCGGCGCTCCTTCGCCGGGTCGACGGCCGAGGAGGCGCCGCGCGGCAGGGTCGACGACTCGGGCGAGTCCGCCGAGGAGCTCGACGAGGCCCGGGCCTGGCTGGCCGCCGGCGGGTGCGGCGTCATCCGCGGTGGCGACACGTCAGCGAGCCTCTCCCACCTCGACGTCGGCTTCCTCGCCCAGCCGGGCGCCTCGTCGGTGGTCGTCCGCGAGCACCTCGGGCGCCTCGGCCTCCCACCGGTCTTCGTCGCCCACACCCAGGAGTCCGCCCTCGAGATCGAGACGGGGGCCGACCTCCACGTGCGCCTCCTGCTCAAGGACCGGGCCGTCGAGCCCGAGTCCCGGGTCGAGCGGATCGTCGCCGGTGACCCAGTCACCCTGTTGCCGGCCGCCGACCAGGGGGCCCGCCAGGTGGCCTCCTGGCCAGCCGGCGGGGCGTGGCCACCAGCGCCCGACCTAGCCGAGACGCAGCGACGGGCCCGCCGGGTCCGCCGGCTCGCCGCCGTCACCATCTTCCTGACCGGACTGCTCGACCTGCTCGTCGCCGTCGTCCCGCCCCTGCGCGAACGGCTCCACCTCGTCCTCGAGTACCTCCCCCTCGGCATCTCGCAGACGGCCGCGGCCGCCACGGTCATCATCGGCCTCGCCCTGGTCATGCTCTCGAGGGGGATCCTTCGGGGCCAGCGCCGAGCCTGGATCATCGCGGTGATCGTCCTCGGGGTCTCGCTCGCCCTCCACGTGGCCCACTCGGCCAACATCGTGGCCTTCGTCCTCACCGCCATCGTCCTCGGCCTGCTGCTGGTCGAGCGGCGGTGGTTCCGAGGCACCACCGACCGGGGCTCGCTGCGCTCCGCCGTCCCAACGATCCTCCTGGTGGTGGGCGTCGCCGTGGCCGCCGCCTTCGTGGGCATCGAGCTGTCCAACCTGCACGCCGGCGCCCTGCCGGCATGGCCCCTCGTGCTGCTCGCCGTGGTCGAGCGGCTCGTCGGCCTCTCCACCGTGGCCCTGCCGGACAAGATCGACGACTTCGTCTACCCCGCCCTGCTCACCGTCGGGGTGGGCGTGATCGCCACCGTGCTCTACCTCGCCACCCGACCCGTGGTCGACCGACGCCTCTCGAACCACCACCTCTCGGCTGAGCGCCGGGCCGCCGAGCTGCGGGCGCGCGACATCGTCAAGCGGCACGGCCGGGGCACGCTCGACTACTTCGCCCTGCGCGACGACAAGCAGTTCTTCCTGTTCGGCGACTCGCTGGTGGCCTACGCCGTCTACGGCGGCATCGCCCTCGTCTCCCCGGACCCCATCGGCCCCGAGGCCGAGCGCGTCCAGGTCTGGTCGGCCTTCCGATCCTTCGCCGACAGCCACGGCTGGGGGGTGGCCGTGGTCGGGGCCGGCGAGGACTGGCTCCCGATCTACGCCGAGGGCGGGATGCGCTGGCTCTACCTCGGCGACGAGGCCGTGGTCGACCTGACGACCTTCTCGCTCGAGGGCGGCAAGATGAAGGGGCTCCGCCAGGCCAACACCCGCATGGCCCGCTATGGCTACACGGTCGAGTTCCTCGACCCCGCCACCATCGACCCGGCCCGGGTCCCGGGCCTCGTGGCCATCATGGGCCTGTCGCGCACCGGCGAGGAGGAGCGGGGCTTCTCGATGATGCTCGGCCGGCTCTTCGACCCCCGCGACACCGGCCTGCTGCTGACCATCGTGTCGGACCCCGACGGCCGCCCGGCAGCCATGTGCCAGTTCGTCCCCTCGCCAGCCATCGACGGCTACTCGCTCGACCTGATGCGCCGGGACACCGGCGAGCACCCCAACGGCCTGCTCGACTATGCCCTCTGCCAGACCATCGACCACCTGCGCGGCCTCGGGGCGACCGGCCTCAGCCTCAACTTCGCCGCCTTCCGCTCCATCCTCGACGGGGAGAAGGGCGACGGCATCACGCAGCGCGTCGAGCGCTGGGGCCTGCGTCGCCTCTCGTCGGTGCTGCCCATCGAGACCCTCTGGCGCTTCAACGAGAAGTACCTGCCCACGTGGCTCGCCCGCCACCTCGTCTACGCCTCGCCCGAGCAGTTCGTTCCCACCGTGGCCGCGGCCATGCGGGCTGAGTCGCTCGCCGACATCCCGCTCGTCGGCCGCTTCCTCGCCCAGGACCCGGCTAACCGGCCGGGCATGCAGGTACCGGCCGAGCTGCTCGAAGGGCGGCCCGTGGGCGATGTCCCCCGGCCGGAGGCCGACCGGGGGACCAGCTAGGCGATGGCCCGGGCGATCGCCCCGGCCAGGCGGTCGGCCGCGTCGGGGGCCGTGGCCAGGAACAGCGACGGCTCGGTCAGCTCGAGCTCGATGACCACCGGGCCCTCGTCGGTCGGGAGCAGGTCGACCCGGGCGTAGAGCAGCGGACCGTCGAGGCCGAGGATCTGCCCTGCCGCCTCCATGGCGGCCTTCGCCACCGCCAGCTCGGCGTCGCTCGGCACCCGCGGCTCGATGGCCTCAGCCCGGAAGAGCCCGCTGCGGTCGAGCTCGGAGACCACGAGCATCGCCCCCTTGGCGATGGCATGGCTCGGCGTGCCGTCGATCAGGACGATGCCGGTCTCGGCCTCGGCCTCGACGCGCCCGAGGTAGGGCTGGACCATGGCCACCGAGCCGTCCGCCACCAGGCGGTACAGGTGGGCCTGGGCTGCGAGGAGATCAGCAGCGGCGAACTTCTCCGCGCCCATCGATCCCGCCCCCACCGAGGGCTTGACCACGAGGTGGGCGGCGTCGGGGACGACCAGCTCGTCGCCGGCGGCGAGGAAGGCCGTCGGCACCGTGGGGACGCCGGCAGCGGCGAGGTCGGCCAGGTAGCGCTTGTTCGTGTTCCAGGCGAGGACCGAGGCCGGGTTGGCCAGCCGGGGCACCTGCTCGGCCCAGGCCAGGAACTCCCCCAGGCGCTCGGTGTAGTCCCAGGTGGACCGCACCACGACGAGGTCGTAGCGGTCCCAGGCGACGCCGGGGGCGTCCCAGGCGACGAGCTCGGAGGCGATGCCAAGGTCGGCCAGGGCTCGATCGAGGAGGGCCTGGTCCTCAGTGTCGACGCCCTCGCCGGCGCAGGTCGCGATGGCGACGCCCATGGCCGGGATCAGTGGGGCAGGAAGTCGGCGGCCGTGCGGGCCATGTCGAGCAGCGGCCCGGGCACGATGCCGAAGACCACGGTCACCGCCGTCGCCACCAGGATGCCCACCAGGCCGGCCGTCGGGACCGCGATCTCCTCGACCGTGGCCTCGGTCTCGTCCTCAGCCAGCAGCAGGGTGCCCGTGGCCCGCACCGTGGCCGCAGAGGCGTCGGCGTCGCCCGAGGTGATCGGAGCAGCGTCGCCCGAGTGCTCGCTCGTCGCCGGGGTCACGCAGATCACGGCCAGGCGCAGGTAGAAGTAGGCGGCGATCGCCGCGGTGGCCATGGCCAGGACGGCCAGCGGCCAGCTGCCGGCCTCGACGGCGGCGGCCACGACGCCGAACTTGGCGAGGAACCCTGTGGTGAACGGGGCGCCGGCCTGGGCGAGGAGCAGGATGACGAAGGGGACGCCGAGCAGCGGCTGGCGGCGGGCGATGCCGCGGTAGCGCGACAGGTCGTGCTCACCGTCGCCCTTGCCGCCCATGAGGGTGATCACGCCGAAGGTCCCCACCGTCATGATCGAGTAGGCGAAGAGGTAGTAGATGCTGGCGCCCACGCCGGCCAGGGTGGCGGCCTCGACGCCGAGCAGGATGAAGCCCGTGTGGTTGATCGAGGAGAAGGCCAGCATGCGCTTCACGTTGCGCTGCGGGAGCGCCGAGACGGCACCGACCACCAAGGAGGCGGCGGCCAGCGCGTAGACGATGGGCTGCCAGGTCGAGGCCTCGGTGCCGAAGGTGCCGAGCAGGACCCGCAGCAGGCCGGCGAACGCCCCGGCCTTGGCCACCGCCGCCATGTAGCCGGTCACCGGGCTCGGGGCGCCCTGGTAGACGTCGGGGGTCCAGAGGTGGAACGGGACGGCGGCCACCTTGAAGGCGAAGCCCACCAGCAGCAGGGCCATCCCGGCCACGAGCAGGCCCGCGTGGGTCAGCTGGTTCTTGGCCAGGAAGTCGCCGATCTGGCTGAGGTTGGTCGAGCCCGTGGCGCCGTAGGTCAGGGCGATGCCGTAGACGAAGACCGCCGAGGCGAAGCCGCCGAGGAGGAAGTACTTGAGCGCCGCCTCGCCCGACTCGCCGCGCAGCGGGTTGAAGGCGGCCAGCACGTAGAGGGCGATGGACAGGATCTCGAGGGCGAGGAAGACCACGACGAGGTCGTTGGCCTGCGCCATCATGATGGCGCCCGAGGCCGAGGCCAGCGCCAGCACGTGGTACTCCGTCGTGGCGATGCCCTCGCGCACGAGGTAGGCGTGGCCGATCAGCGTGGCCAGGATCAGGGTGCACGCCACGGTGATGGCGATGAACGCCGAGAAGCTGTCCATCGAGATGGCCGAGGCGATGGTGGTCGACGCCCCGTGGGCATCGACGTGGAACCACTCGACGAGGGCGGCGATCAGGGCGGCGAAGCCGGTGGCCAGGGTGAGGCTGGTGGCCACGTCGCGCTTGAGCCCGCCGCGCACCACCGAGGCGGCCAGCAGCACGATGACCGCACCGCCGAGCAGGATCAGCTCGGGCATGATCGCCAGGTAGTCGATCTTGGGCATGGCCACGTGGGCCGGTGCGGCAGCGAGGAGCAGGGCGTTCATCGGGTGGCTCCCGGGGTCGTCGTGGCGGTGCTCGAGGCCGGCGAGGTCGTGGTGCCGACGCCGACGGGGGCGTGGGTGCAGACGAGGCCCGGGGTGCAGTTGGCCAGCGTGACCTGGTCGACGATGCGGTTCACCGAGGGCTCGATGCGGTTGAGCACCGGCGAGGGGAACACGCCGAGGAAGATGATCAGGGCGATCAGCGGGGCGATGACGAGCCGCTCACCCATCGAGAGGTCCCGGATGACGGCGTTCTCGCCCTCGGCCTTGCCGTGGAAGACGCGCTGGTAGGCCCAGAGCAGGTACATCGCGGCGGCCACGACCCCGAAGGTGGCGACGAGCGCCCACCACTGGTGGACGAGGAACGTGCCGATCAGGACGAGGTACTCGCTGACGAAGCCGTTGAGGCCCGGCAGGCCGATCGAGGCGAGCATCACCACAGTGAAGATCGCCGCCATCACCGGGGCCGGGCCCTGGAGGCCGGCGAGGGCGGTGATCCTCGAGGTGCCCCGTCGGGCCACGATCCAGCCGATGAGCAGGAAGAAGGCGGCGGTGATGATGCCGTGGTTGAGCATCAGCAGCACGGCACCGGTCAGGGCCTGGGGGGTCAGGGCGAAGGTGCCGAGCACGATGAAGCCGACCTGGGCCACGGACGAGTAGGCCACCAGGCGCTTGAGGTCCCGGGTGGCGCAGGCCACGATGGCGCCGTAGAGGATGCCGATGGTGGCCAGCGTCAGGAGCACCGGGGCGGCGACCTTCGAGGCGTGCGGCACCAGCGTGAGGTCGAAGCGCAGGATGCCGTAGGTGCCGAGCTTGGCCAGGACGGCGGCCAGGACGATCGAGGCGCCGGTGGGGGCCTCGGCGTAGGTGTCGGGCGACCAGGTGTGGAACGGGACGATCGGCGCCTTGATGGCGAAGGCGAAGGTCATGGCCACAAAGATCAGCATCCCCGCCGTCCCCGACAGCTGCGTGCCCTGGAGGTCGAAGAGCGAGAAGCTCAGCGCGTGGCCCTGGCTGGCGTGGACGACGGCCACGTAGATGATCCCGACGAGCAGGAAGCCCGAGCCGAAGAACGTGTAGAGGAAGAACTTCGTCGCCGCCCCGGCCCGGTTGGGGCCTCCCCATCCGGTGATCAGGAAGTACGACGGGATGAGGGTGAGCTCGAAGAAGAGGAAGAACAGGATCAGGTCGAGGCT
>CANGPS010000010.1 GCA_947456245.1 Acidimicrobiaceae bacterium | reverse complement strand
CCGACCAGTTGCCATAAGGCGCCCAGACATAGGAGTAGGCCTGCCACGAGGAGATCAGGATCCCGTAGGCACCGGAGGTGATGCCGTAGCGGTTCCCAGACTCCGCCGTCCGGATGCAGCTCCACATGGAGCCCTGGACGCCGTTGTGGGCCTCGATCAGGGCGCCGTAGAGCACGGCCTTGTTGGCCTGGTCGAGGACCTGGAGCGCCCGGGCGTCGTGGACGCGCTGGGCGCTGGCCGTCCGGGCCTGGTAGGCCGCCGCGACGGCCGCACCGGTCGTCGAGGCCTCCTGGGCCGGGACGGTGGTGCTGATGCTCGTGGTGGTCGAGTCCGAGGGCTGCCCTGCGGCAGCTCCCGTCTGGGTGGCCACCCCGACCGCAGTGGTCAGGGTCAACAGGCCGCCAGCGACCAGGGATACAGGGATGAGATGACGTCGGTTCACTTGTCCGCGTCCTTCCTTCTTGGGGTTCGACGGGACACACGGTCCCGGGGAAGCTTTCAGTTGGTCGGTGTGCGGGAACTCGGCCGTTGTTCCAGGGACCTCGTCGACCACCCTGGTTGGGCGGCTCGGGATTTCGATACATCCTCTGACGAGCGTGGTGGGCCGGGAGAACCCGTGGTGCTGCAGGCTTGCTAACCGTGGGGGTTTGCCTGCGCTCCATTTGGTTCTTGGTGGTTGCCTCCTGGGCTACTACGGGGGTCCAATTCCTTGGAGACCCGCTTTCGCCATCGTCCCTGGAGGTACCTCCCCCAGGTCGGTGGTTCGAGAGACCAGCGTAGAGGCCGGGTGCAACCCAGGAAACCGGACTGAGGGTGACTTTGGCGATTCCAAAATCAAAAGTGCAGGTCAGAGGCCTAGAGAATTTCGTTCAGGAACTGCCGGATCATGGTCGAACCAGGGGCCAGCGGCGTCTCGAGGGGGCCGATCGCGAGCTCGAGGGGGTGTTCGTCGCAGATGCCTATCGGCTGACTTGGACCTATAAACGGTACAGAGCCCTCGAGAGATGACAATGAATCATGGATGAAGCATGAGATATTGACTTCGCTTTTTCAACCCTATAGTTGATTCGTCATTCTTTTCTATGAGATGAGCATCTTCGCGGCGGGATCTCGGACAACGCCATTGGTCGAATCCCCCAGATTGCCCTTATTCTCGGCCATGTCTCCTCACGGATCTCCGACCTTCTGGAAGAGCCATATCCCCTTTGTTTCGCTAGTGGCGGTCCCACGGGATGACCAGCCGCGCGATCGGACTGCGCCCGGGCGCTCGCAGGACGCTCCGTGGCGACCCGGGGCGTCGGAGTGGCACCGTCCTGGCGGAGCGCCCATTTGGCCTGCGAGGCCCCGAGCAGGACGCTCGCGAGATCGCCTCGAGATGGGGCGCGGGGGAGTGCCGTGGGCCAGAAACCACTGCTGACATGGGAAAAGAAATCTGGGCGCCGGCCGTGGATCGGGCGTCTGGGGCGGCGAGGGTGGCGCGGACCCGGGTGGCCGGAGAGGGAGTCGGCTATCGGCTGCCGGGGTCCAATGGAGCCGCTGAGCCTGGCCAATGGCCATGACGGGTAAAGGGCCCTTGGCCCCGCCCCTGATCAGGTCAAGGGCTCAGATCCCGCTGGCCCCTTGGGGTCCAGCGGGTCGACGCTCAGCTGTTCGACGAGCGACGGCGACGGGCCACGATGACCACGGCGAGGCCACCGGCCACGAGGATGCCGCCAGCACCGGCCATCAGGGCGATCTGGGCGCCCGTGAAGGCCAGGCCCCCGCCGTCACCGGACGGCACCACGGTGCCGTCGGAGGCCAGGACGAAGATGACCTTCTGGTCCAGGGGCTTGCCGTCTGCGCCGGTTCCGGCCACGGTCACCTCGAGCTCACCGTTCTGGGTGTTGAACCGGATGCGGGGTCCGCCGTTGATCGAGTACGTGCCGTCACCGTTGTTGACCACGTTGATGGTGATGTTGCCGTTGGGGTCGGACGTGAAGGTCCCGCACGGGGTGCCGTTGATGACGCACTGGACCGGGGTGTTCGGCTGGTAGCCGCCGAAGGTGTAGGTCACGGTGTTTCCCACTGGCACCGGGATGGTGGGGACCGTCGTGGTCGCCGGCACCGTCGTGGTCGTGGTGGTGCTCGGCGGATAGGTGGCGCGAGGCTGTGCCGCACCGGCCTCGAGGGGGGCCAGGAGCGCCAGTCCTGCGGTGAGCACGCCCACCGCGGAGAGTGCTGCGAGCTTTGTCATTGCCGTGCGTCGTGCCATAACCATCTCCTCAGACTTATCTTCAGTGTTGTCTAGATCGCCCCCAGTTGCAACCCACCCCCGGGATTATCTTCCCCAGTGGAAGACGGTCGTGCGCTGGAGCAGCGTCGAGAGGTGTCGGGGGCCGTGGAGCGCGCCGGCGTTCGACACCACGTCGATCGACAGCCGCTGGGGCCGGATCTCGGGTTGGGGGACCCAGCGCAGGTCGAGCGATCCCCCGCGGAGGGCGTGGGGGATGATGGTGGAGAACCGCAGGGTGGTGCGCTCGCCCGGGAGCAGGTCGACGTTGCCGCCGACGACCTGGAGGCCGGACTCTGCCGTGGCACCCTGCTGCTCGGCACCCCGGGGAACCCAGAGGTAGGCGGGTCCGACGTACTGGCCGGGGGTGTGCGAGGCGTTGTTGTCGGGACCCAGCTGGTAGGAGGGCCGTTGGCCGGCGGGGGCGTCGTTGCGAACGGTCACGGTGGTGTAGATCCGGGCGGTGCCGCCGGGCTCGATCAGCACGTTCTGGTGGATCGCCGTGTGGAGGTAGAAGTCGAGCTTGGTGGCCGTGGCGTTCTCCACCGCGAGGTGGAAGGTCCGGCCGGGCAGGTCGGTGTCGATGGCACCGGAGGCGCCATAGCGACGGACGAGGTCCTCGTTGGCCGCGGTGGCGTCCCAGAGCAGGAGGTGCCGGCCGGCGACCTCGTTGCTCAGCACGTGGACCAGGGCGGCCGGATCCACGTGGACCTCGGAGATCCGGTGGACCACGGCGGAGGCGACGGCCGCCAGGGTCACCTTTCGCTCGCTCTGGTCGGGTGATGCCGGGTAGGTCACGTAGAGCTGGTGCATCAGCAGGTAGGTGACGTTCTGGGCCGTCACCGGCTGGGAGATGCCGGCGACCGTCACCGGGCCGGTGAGCGTCAGCAACCCCGCCAAGGCGTGGACGTCGAGGGCGACGACGCCGTCGTCTGCCGTGCCGGTCGCCTTGAGGTACATCGCCCGGAGCACGCTCCCGCTGAAGGGGAAGTCGGCGGTGACGTTGGCGTTCTGCCACAGCTGCGTCGGCCGGTCGATGCCGAAGACGCTCTGGGTCCCCGTCGGGATGGGGACGTCCACCGGACCGGAGAGGGGGTAGTCGGTGTAGGGGGCGGTCCCCTCGCTGTCGATCTTCCCGTCGACGGTGGTCAGCTGCCCGATCGACAGCGGGGAGCCCTGGTCGCGCATCTCTGAGGTGTTCTCGGCCGCCAGCAGGTAGCGACGTGGCCCATCGCCACCGAGGAAGGAGATGGCGTAGCCGAGGATCTCGTCGCCCCGCCGCATGTCGGCGCTGGCCTGTCGGGCCTTCTCGTTGAAGCGCTGACGGGCCCCGGAGACTGGCCAGAGGAGGCCGGAGCCGGATCGATCGAGCCCGGCCAGGGTGCTCGCCGTCGTGGCCACGTCCGTGCGCAGCATCCGCAGGGCTGGCAGCGAGATCGAGGATCCCTGGCTGCTCGCATCGAGCCGCTGGACGTCGTCGAGCAGTCGGATGCTGGCCTGGGAGGTGCTGGCGAGGTCGCTGGCGAGCTGACCGAGGCCGGCCGACTGGGTGCCGACCACGGGAAGGTGGCCCACCCAGGAGAGAGGGGCGGAGCCTTCGAGCGTCCGTTGGGCGCTGCGAGCCTCGGATCGGACCTGCACGAGCGTCCTCCGGGCGCTCGTGCGCCCGGATCGCGTCAGCAGGTCGCTCTTGGTGCTCTCGATCCGGGCGATCGAGGCTCTGGCACCATCGAGGGACGAGCGCACCCCGAGCAGCTGGACGAGCGCCACCACCACGAGGACGACCACGACGGCACCGAGCGCGGCGAGGACGAGGAGCAGGTTCCTTCGTCGCGTGCCGTGGCTGGTCTCCATGGGCTCCCCTCGGCGGCTCAGGACCGTGATCGTAGTGGTCCGAGCCGCGGGTCCTCAGGGCACCCGCTCTCCTGAACCTGCGAGGTCAGCGCCTGTCATGGGCGGCCACGCCCGGCCTCGGCTCAGGGGCTGGCGGGTGGTCGGCGGTCGCGCTGGAGGATGCCCACGAGCTCCTCGTACGGGCCGATGAGGAATGCCTCATCGCCCGGTGCGAAGCGGGTCTCGCGTCGCGGCGGGTGCTCGAGCTCACCGTCGTCGCCGGCTCCGCGCAGGGCGAACACCCGGACGCGGGCGGAGAGGTCCGCCATCGACAGCCCGCGCAGGCCACCGTCGGGGGCCACCCGGACCCGTCCGACGAGGAAGGGCTCCTGCTCGACGTAGAAGGTGCTCAGGACGTCGAGGCCGAGGGCGGCCCCGACGAACCAGGGCGCGGCGATGGCGGCGGTCGACCGCACGTGGGCGAAGCCGAAGCTGCTCCCCATCATCCGGGCGAGGTCATGATCGAAGATCCGCAGCGCGATGGGCAGATCGTCGGCTCTCGCTCCGAGGGACTCGCGGACGGCCAGGCCCACATCGATGTTCGTGAGGTCCTCGCTGGTGAGGACGGCCACGGCGGAGGCATCGCGCAGGTGGACCATGCGATGGGTCTCGGACTGCGTGGCATCGGCGATGATCACCGGGACGCCGAGCGACCTCGCCTGGTCGAGGTAGCGGTTGGCCGGATCGTTGTCGACCACCACCACCCGAGAGCCCTGCGCCACGAGGTCTCGCACCACGGCGATGCCGACCGAACCCAGGCCGACCACCACGACGTGCCCGGCCATCCCGGTGACCTCGCGCCGGCCGAGCGACCGCTCGATCCGACCAGTGACCAGGATGTTGGTGAACAGGGCGAAGGCCGCCGAGACCAGGATGACGCTCAGGACGATCAGGACCATCCCGAAGATCAGCATCGTCGGTCCTTGTCGGGCGAAGCTGAAGTCGCCGTAGCCCACGGTGGCCACGGTCTCGATGGTGAAGTAGGCGGCGGAGAGCAGTCCGATGTGGCCGTGGCCGACGTTGGGGCGGAGCCAGGTGGCTACCACGAGTGTCGAGACCAACATCAGGCCGAGCAGCGCCACCACGAGCAGGAGCAGCGACCGGTTCCCCTCCTCCCACAGGGTCGACAGCCGTCGGCCGAGCCGCCGGGCCAGGGGGACGGCTCGTCGTGGTGCCGGCGTTCGGAGGTCAGGGTCGATCCCGGCCGCTCGCAGCTCGTCTGGCGTCCCGAGCACGGCGACCCGGTCGCCGTCAGCCAGTCGGTGGTCTCGACCGGGGCACTGGATCATCTCGCCGGTGCCTATCGGCATCACCGCCACCGGGGCGAGGTCGCCGAAGATCCGCCGGAACGTGGCGCCGCTCGGCCCGGCAGCCTCGACGAGGGCCTCGGCCACCTCGAACCGGGTCCCGTCGAGGTCGATCTCGTGCGACGTGCTCCGCAGGCAGACCTCGACGAAGGAGGGCGCGGCGATGGCTGCGACGTCGAGCACGCTGCCTCCGGGGGTCGCTCGCTGGAGCGCCTTGGCCACCGAGGGGTTGGAGAGCTGGACGACGAGGCGCACGTCGTCTCGCAGCTCGCGGATGCGCAGCGCCGTCTCGAGGGTCCGGATCTCGTCGGCCTCCGAGCAGACCACGGCGATGGCCCCATCGAGGTCCGCCGCCGCGAGCACGTCGCCGAGGAAGGCGCTGCGACGTAGGTGGGTCACGCCCCAGCCCTCGAGCGCCCGCGCCAGGCTGGGGTGGGAGTCGTCGTCGATCACCACCACCTCGGTCCCGCTGAGGTGGAGCTGCTCGACGACTCGGAACCCCACGCCCTCGAGGCCGCAGACGATCACGTGCCCGAGGCGTGGCGGGGCAGAGGAGGGCATCTATCGGACGAAGAGCATCTCTTGGTAGGTCGGCAGCGGCCAGAGGTCGTCGGCCACCAGGACCTCGAGGCGGTCGGCGGCGGCTCGGATCTCCGCCATGGCGGGCAGCAGCACGTCCCTGGCGTGGGTGGCCCGGCCCGCCTCTGACTCGTGGTCATCGGATGTCGTCGCCACGGTGAGCACCTCGATGCCGGCGGCGAGGTCGCGCAGACAGGCGGAGACCTGCTCGAGGAGGCTGAGGTCAGCCTCGAGGCCGACGCTGCGGAGGGCGGCGGCATTGGACGCGAGCTCGGTCTGGAAGCGCACGGCGGCCGGGAGCACGGCCGTGCTGGCCATCTTGAGGACCGCCGCCGCCTCCACGTCGATCGTGAGCACGTACTGCTCGAGGGCGATCTCGTAGCGGCTGTGGGCCTCTGGCTCGCTGAGGATGCCGTAGCGACCGAAGAGGTCGATGGCCTCAGGCGAGATGAGCTGGTCGAGGGCGTCCGGGGTGGTCTTCAGGTTGGGCAGGCCTCGCTCGGCTGCCTCCTCCTGCCAGGCGTCGGCGTAGCCGTCGCCGTTGAAGATGACCGCCTCGTGATCTCTGATCACCTCGGCCAGCACGGTCTGGACCGCGTCGTTGAAGGCCGAGCCCTTGGCGAGGAGCCCCTCGATCCTGGTGGCGATGGCGTCGAGCGAGTCGGCGAGGATCGCGTTGATCATCGTCATGGGCCCGGCGATGGACTGCAGCGACCCGGGTGCACGGAACTCGAAGCGGTTGCCGGTGAAGGCGAAGGGGCTGGTTCGGTTGCGGTCGCCGGGGTCGGTGGGCAGCACCGGGAGGGTGTCCACGCCGATCTGGATCGTGCCTCGCTCCTTCGAGGACGTCGCCCCACCGGCGGCGATCTGCGCGAACACGTCGGTGAGCTGGTCGCCGAGGAAGATCGAGATGATGGCCGGGGGCGCCTCGTTGGCCCCGAGGCGGTGGTCGTTGGTCGCCGAGGCCACCGAGACCCGGAGCAGGCCGCCGTAGCGGTGCACCGCCCGGATCACGGCGGCACAGAAGACCAGGAACTGGGCGTTGTCGTGGGGCGTGTCCCCCGGAGAGAGCAGATTGCCCTGGGTTGCGTTTCCGATCGAGAAGTTGACGTGCTTGCCCGAGCCGTTGATGCCGGCGAAGGGCTTCTCGTGGAACAGGCACTCCATGCCGTGCTTGCGCGCCACCTGCTTGAAGATGGTCATCAGGAGCTGCTGGTGGTCGGCCGCCACGTTGGAGCGCTCGAAGACCGGGGCGATCTCGAACTGACCCGGCGCCACCTCGTTGTGCCGGGTCTTGGCGGGGATGCCGAGCGTGAACAGCTCGTGCTCGCACTCCATCATGAAGGCCAGGACCCGCTCGGGGATGGCGCCGAAGTAGTGGTCGTCGAACTCCTGGCCCTTGGGCGGCCTGGCACCGACGAGGGTCCGACCGGCGCTGATGAGGTCGGGTCGGGCGAGGAAGAAGGCTCGGTCGATGAGGAAGTACTCCTGCTCGGCCCCGGCGAAGGACACGACGGCAGCGGGGTCCTCGTGCCCGAAGAGCCGGAGGACCCTGTCGGCCTGGCGGGCCATGGCCTGCTGGGAGCGCAGGAGTGGGGTCTTCGAGTCGAGGGCCTCGCCGGTCATCGAGACGAACACGGTCGGGATGCACAGGGTCGTGCCGTTGGAGCTCTCGAGGAGGTAGGCCGGGCTTGTCGCGTCCCAGCCGGTGTAGCCGCGCGCCTCGAAGGTGGCGCGCAGTCCCCCGTTGGGGAAGCTCGACGCGTCGGGCTCGCCCTGGATGAGGGCCTTGCCCGAGAACTCGGCGATGGTGCTGCCGTCCCCGGACGGCTCGAAGAAGCTGTCGTGCTTCTCGGCGCTGAGGTGGGTCAGGGGGTAGAAGACGTGGGCATAGTGCGAGGCGCCGTGCTCGAGGGCCCAGTCCTTCATCACCACGGCCACGATGTCGGCGATCTTCGGGTCGAGTGGCGCCCCCTCGTCGAGGGTGGCCACGAGGGAGGTGAAGACCTGCGTCGGGAGCCGTTGGCGCATGACCGCCCGGCTGAAGACGTGGGAGCCGAAGGTGTCGACCACCGACGTCTCCGCAGCGACGACCGGATCGGGCCGCACCGCCGCCCGCACCGCCTCGATCGCGCTCAGCCGCACTGTGTTCCCTGCCATCTCGAACTCCTCGCCTGCCGTCCGGTTGACGACGCGCTCGCCACCACCTCCGACCCTACGGAGGCAGCATGTCGGGGCTGTTGCCCGAGTGTGAACGGCGTGTGAGCAGGTGACCACGGTGGGTACGACCGAGATCGGTAGGGTCGGCGCCGTGGACGATCAGGGTGGGGGACGGCTCGAGATCATCCCGAGCCGTCAGTCGAAGGTCGGAGCGATGACCGTGCACCGGGCGCTGCCGAGGCCACGACGTCGATCGATCGGGGCGTGGTGCTTCGCCGACCACCTCGGTCCGATCGCGGTGTCGGGCGCCCAGGGGGCGGACGTCGGCCCGCATCCGCACATGGGTATCCAGACGGTGACCTGGCTGACCCAGGGCGCCCTGCTGCATCGCGACAGCCTCGGGTCGGCGCAGGTGCTGCGCGCTGGCGAGCTGAACCTCATGACGGCCGGCCATGGCGTGTCCCACGCCGAGGAGGCCGCCGGCGGCTTCGACGGCACCCTCGAGGGCATCCAGCTGTGGCTGGCCCAACCCGAGGAGACCCGTCATGGCCCGGCCGACTTCCAGCATCACGCTGATCTCCCGGTCGTGGACCTCGACGGGGGCTCAGCCACCGTCCTCGTGGGCGCCTTCGACGGGCAGTGCAGTCCGGCTGCGGTGGCCACGCCCGTGGTCGGCCTCGAGCTGACCGTCCGCTCGGCGAGCAGCCTCGGCCTCGATCCCACCTTCGAGCACGGCCTCATCGTCCTCGATGGAGCCCTTGAGCTCGACGGGGAGCACGTGGCGCCCGGACAGCTCGGGGTGCTCCCGATCGGCCGAGACGAGCTGCGCCTCGATGCGGTGGTTCCGGCCCGGGCGATGCTGCTCGGCGGGGTGCCGTTCGGTGAGCGCCTCGCGATGTGGTGGAACTTCGTGGGGCGCGATGCCCACGAGCTCGAGGTGGCCCGTGCGTCCTGGGTCGAGGATGACGGGAGGTTCGGCACGGTCGAGAGCCGGCTGGCCCGGGCGCAGGCACCACCACCGAGGCGCCCTGCCAGGTGAGGTCCGCAGGGCATCGGGACAACCTCATCGAGCCCACGGGGATTCCCGGTGCTTCCCTACGCGTGCCAAGATCCCATCTGGTCCAGTGTGCGGATCCGCGCCGACGTCGCGGAGGAGGGTGGCGTTCATGGCTGCGAACGATGCAGGTGCAGGGCTCTCGATCGAGGAGCTCCGCCAGCGCTACGAGATCGAGCAGCGCAAGCGACTGCGCTCTGACGGCATGGCCCAGTGGAGCGAGCTGAGCGAGGAACTCGACCGAGACCCCTTTGTCGAGCCTGGATTCACCCGGGCACCCGTGGTCGAGGAGGTCACGGCCGTGATCGTCGGTGGCGGGTTCGCCGGCATGCTCACCGCCATCGACCTCGGTCGCCATGGCATCACCGACGTCCGGATCATCGAGAAGGCCGGGGACTTCGGCGGCACCTGGTACTGGAACCGCTACCCCGGCTGCATGTGCGACGTCGAGTCCTTCGTCTACCTCCCGCTGCTCGAGGAGATCGGCTTCATGCCCTCCGAGCACTACGCCAGCGCGCCGGAGATCTTCGAGTACTCGAAGTTGCTGGCCCGGACCTTCGACCTCTACCCCAAGGCGCTGTTCCAGACCGACGTGACCGACGCCGCCTGGGACGAGGAGGCGATGCGCTGGACGGTCAGCACGAGTCGCGACGATCAGATCTCGGCGAAGTTCCTGGTCCTCGCCGGTGGCATCCTGCACAAGGCCAAGCTGCCCGGGATCCCCGGGATCGAGGACTTCGAGGGCAAGGCCTTCCACACGAGCCGCTGGGACTACGACTACACGGGAGGCGGCCCCACCGAGCCCATGGACAAGCTCGCCGACAAGCGCGTGGCCATCATCGGCACCGGTGCGACGGCCGTCCAGGTGGTCCCCCAGGTGGCGCGTGCGGCCAAGGAGCTCTTCGTCTTCCAGCGCACCCCGGGCGCCGTGGGCGTCCGCAACCAGCAGCCCACCGACCCCGAGTGGTTCGCCAGCCTCAAGCCCGGCTGGCAGCGGGAGCGCATCATCAACTTCACCCAGGCGGTCACCGGCAGCCAGCCCGAGGTCGACCTGGTGTCCGACGGCTGGACCGAGCTGATGTGGGTCGACACCCAGCTCGGCGGCGACACGGAGGAGGAGGTCGCCGAGCTCGAGCGCATCGACTTCGAGGCGATGGAGGGGATCCGTCGCCGCGTCGACGAGATCGTCGAGGACCCCGACACCGCCGCGCGACTGAAGCCCTACTGGGGCAAGCACTGCAAGCGGGTCTGCTTCCACGACGACTACCTCCCGGCCTTCAACCGGCCAAACGTCCACCTCGTGGACACCGAGGGCCGGGGCGTGGACCGGATCACCCCAGCCGGGCTGGTCGTCGACGGGGTCGAGTACCCGGTGGACCTGATTATCTACGCCTCGGGCTTCGAGGTCACCACCGATCTTCACCAGCGGCTCGGCTTCGACCCCACGGGCGTCGATGGCGTGGCCCTCTCGGAGCGATGGGCGCAGGGTGCGCACACCCTCCACGGGGTGCTCGCCAGCGGGTTCCCCAACATGCTGCTCATCAGCCTGGTCCAGGGAGGGTTCGGCACGAACTTCTCGCACCTGCTGTCGGAGTCGGCCAAGCACGTGGCCGCCATCATGGAGGCCTGCATCGAGCAGGGGATCGACGTCATCGAGGCTGAGCCGGTCGCCGAGGACGAGTGGCTCTCGGTGCTCCACAAGGTGGGCTTCCGAGGTGCGAGGTACTTCCAGGCCTGCACGCCGAGCTTCTACAACTCCGAGCAGCAGGCCATCGACCAGCGCGCCGCGCGCAACCTGACCTACACGGGCAGCCTGCTCGACTACGTGGGCTACCTCGAGCGCTGGCGCGAGGCCCCCGACTTCACCGGGGTCCGCCTGCGCCGATCTGGCGACCCGGCCTGACACCTTGCCGGACGCCTGGACGACGCCTCGGCGTGGTTCAGGCCGTCTGCGGTGCGAAGGACCGCTGCGCCACGGCCGCCAGCCCCCGCATGATCAGGTCGGTGGTGACGGCGACGTGCTCGGCGACGTCGAGCGGACCGTCGCGCTCGTCGAAGGCGGCCGAGAGGCCAGTGAGGGTGAACGGTGCCTCGGCGCCGTGGGCGACGAGGAAGAACAGGGCTCGCGTCGAGATCGGGCGGATCGTGCCGGAGGCGACGAGCCGGTCGACGAGGTCGGTCACCTGGCTGAGCTGGGGTCGGACCACGGTCTCGATCACGTAGTCGAGCCGTGCGCTGGGCTCCGCCCCCTCCTGGTTCATCAGCCGTCCGAGGGCGGGGAAGCGGGCGGACACCTCGAGGAACGCCTCGATCACCGCCCGGAGCTCGTCGAGGTCGTCGAGGTCGGCCGGGCGCCTGGCGCGAACCCGGACGATCTCCTCGATGAAGCGGTCGAACTCGGCGTCGACGGCGCTGCGGTAGAGCTCGTCCTTCGTGCCGAACCGCTGGCCGAGCGCGCTGTGGCTGAGCCCGAGGCTCAAGGACAACCGCCGCATCGACACCGCCTCGTAGCCATGCCGGGCGAAGGCGTGGACCACGCCGGCGAGGAGCTCGTCGTCCTCATGGAGCTTCGGGCGTCCCCGGGTTGCCATCTCGCCATCCTCCTCGATCGACCGACGCCGACGCCGACGCCGGCTTCCGGTCCATTGTATAGTTAGGCGACTGCCTACAAATAAGAAGGGCAGGGAGTGAGGGAGCGACATGGCACTGACCGACCTGCTGGACATCACGTTGGCGGTCCCGGACCCCGCCGAGCTCGAGGCCTTCTGGAACCGTCGGGGCATGGCGACCACCGCTCCAGGGCAGCTCGGAACGGCCGACCGCGCCTCGCAGATCCGTCTGATCGAGGGTGACTATCGGCACGTCGACGCCGTCCGGGTGGCCTGCTCGTCCCAGGACGACCTCGTGGCCATCGCCGGCCGGCTGGCGGCCATCGGCCTGTCGCCCGAGCAGGGTGACGGCTGGCTGTCGATCGTCGATCCCGTGCTCAGCCACACCGTGCGGATCGAGGTGGCAACCGCAGCACCACTGACGCCGGCACCGGCCAGGTCGCGCAACGCACCCGGCATCCTCGACCGGCCCGACCGTCGCTCAGAGGTTGCCGTGCGGTCGACGGCGCCGAGCCCCCGTCGCTTCGGCCACGTGGTCTTCGGCTCCCCCGACCCCAAGCGGACCGTCGACTTCTACGTCGACGGCCTGGGCTTCCGGGTGTCCGACACGCTGCCGGAGGCCGGAGCGACGTTCCTGCGGTGCTCCAAGGACCACCACAACCTGCTCGTCCTTCCGGCGCCGGTGGCCTGCATGAACCACTACGCGGTCGAGATGGACGACGTCGACGCCGTCGGCCTGGCCGGCACCGACACGGTGGGCGAGCGGCCCGACGCCTCCATCTACGGCATCGGCCGCCATGTGGTCGGGTCAAACATCTTCTGGTACCTGCTCGACCCGGCCGGCGGCATGTTCGAGCTCTTCACCGACATGGACCAGATCACGGACGATGACCGATGGGATGCCGAGGAGCGGCGCGACGACTGGGACCCGTTCACCATCGCCACCTACGAGTCGGGCATCTCGAAGATGGACTTCTTCCTCCCGGTCGACATCGACGCCATCGCCGCCGGACGCGAGCGAGCGGGGCTCTAGGTGGACCTCGGGATCGCTGGACGGTGGGCCATCGTGGCCGGGTCGACGAAGGGTCTGGGTCGAGCCTGCGCCGAGTCGCTGGCTCGTGAGGGCGTCAACCTGGTCATCAACTCCCGCACCCCCGCCGACTGCGAGGAGGCGGCGTCGGCGCTCCGGGTCACCGGGGTCGAGGTCCGAGCCGTCGTCGCCGACGTGTCGACCGCCCTCGGGCGTGCCGAGCTCGTGGCGGCCTGCGAGGCTCCGGACATCCTCGTGACCAACTGCGCTGGGCCTCCGCCGACGGCCTTCACCGCCAACACGCCCGAGCAGTGGCAGGAGGCGTTCGACACGAACTTCCACTCCGCCGTCGGCCTGATCGCGATGGTGGTGCCGGGGATGCGCGAGCGACGCTTCGGTCGCATCGTGAACATCACCTCGGCGATGGTCACGACCCCGCACCCGTTCATGACCCTGTCCATCGCCGCCCGGACGGCGCTCACCGGCGTCGCCAAGGCGGTCTCGAAGGAGGTGGCCGCCGACAACGTGACCATCAACAACCTGCTGCCCGAGCGGATCGACACCGGCCGCCAGCGTGAGATGGCCGAGCTGCAGGTCGAGATCCGCGGGATCACCCTCGACGAGGCCTACGCCGAGATGGCGGCGTCCATCACGGCGAGGCGCCTCGGTCGACCCGAGGAGGTCGGGGACACCTGCGCGTTCCTGTGCGGGTCGCAGTCCGGGTTCCTCACGGGGCAGAACATCCACCTCGACGGTGGCAGCTACGACGGTCTCGTCTGATGGGTGCCGACCGCTCGCTGCCGCCCTCGTGCGACGTGCTCGTCGTGGGCGGGGGTCCAGTCGGGCTGATCCAGACGCTGCTCCTGCGCCAGCTCGGCCTCGATGTCGTGGTGGTCGAGCAGCGCACCGAGGTCCAGTCGGCCCCGGCCGCCCACGTCATCAGCGCTCGGACCTTCGAGGTCCTGCGCAGCCTGGGCATCGACATGGCCGCGGTCGACGCCCTCTGCCAGGAGCCGGCGGAGGGTGCGTGGGTCCGCTGGGTGCCGTCGCTCGGCGCCCCGGAGCTCGGGAGCGTCCCCTTCGAGGGCCTCCACGAGCCGGCCTCAGAGCCGCCGTCCAGCCCGCACCCGCTCCGCAACCTGTCCCAGCATCGCCTCGAGCCGCTGCTGCGGGAGCTGGTCCCCGACATCCACGGCGGCATCGCCTGGCGCTCGGTCGACGACGACGGTGGCGGCTGCACGAGCACGGTCGAGGATCTCGGCACGGGCGAGCGCATGACCATCGAGAGCCGGTTCGTCATCGGCTGCGACGGCGCCGGCAGCTCGGTGCGCCGACAGCTCGGGATCGAGATGGTGGGCCCCGACGAGCTCCAGAGCTTCCTGTCGATCCACGTCGAGGCCGACCTGCGGTCGATGGTCGCCGAGCAGCCGGCCACGCTCTACTGGATCACCGACCCTGCAGTGCAGGGCACCTTCATCGCCCACGATCTGTCCTCGAGCTGGGTCTACATGTGCGACTTCGATGCCGCCAACGACTCGCTTGACGCCTACGACGACACCGCCGCCGAAGCACTCGTGCGCCGCGCCGGCCGGATCCCGGACCACCTCTCGGTCGCCGTCAAGCACGTCACGACGTGGCGGATGACCTGTCAGGTGGCCGGGGCCTTCCGGTCAGGTCGGTGCTTCCTCGTCGGCGACGCCGCCCATCGCTTCCCGCCCACGGGTGGCCTGGGGCTCAACAGCGGCGTGGCCGATGCGCAGAACCTGGCCTGGAAGGTGGCGCTCGTCCTGTCCGGTGGGGCCTCGGTCGACCTGCTCGCCACCTACGAGGCCGAGCGCCGCCCGGTCGTCGAGCGCTGCGCCAACGTCAGCCTCGAGAACGCCTTCCGCCTCATCGAGGTGTGGATGGCCCTCGAGGTCACCGACGACCCGATCGCCTCGCAGGCCCGGATGGACGAGCTGCTCTCCACCGTGGAAGGTCGATCGACGGTGTCCGCCGCCATCGCCAACCAGGCGGAGCACTTCGACCAGCTCGGCATCCAGCTCGGAACCGTCTATGACGCACCCGGCGCGGCGGTGATCCCCGACGGCACCAAGCCCCCTCGACCGGAGAACCCGGTGCGCACCTATGTGCCCTCGACCACCCCTGGAGCGCGACTCCCGCACGTCGCTGTGGAGCGCGATGGGGTGGGGGTGTCGACCCTCGACCTCGTCGAGCCTGGGCGGTTCCTCCTCGTGACCTCGTCGGCAGCATGGGCAGGAGCGACCCTGGCGGTCGACCTCCCGATCACGACGGTCCTCGTGGGTCGAGAGGTCCTCGATCCGACCGGGGGCTGGTCGGCCGTCTCCGGCATCGGCGAGGAGGGGGCGCTCCTCGTCCGGCCCGACCAGCACGTGGCGTGGCGCACGACCGAGGCACCCGCCGATGCCGCGGCCGAGCTCGCCGAGATCGTCGCCATCCTCCTCGGTCGGGTCGCCCCGTGAGGATCGCCAACGTCGACGGCCGGGCGTCCCTCGTGCTCGGCGACCGGGTCGTCGACCTCGAGGCAGCCTCGGCCGGTGCCTTCGGTGCCGACCCCCAGGCACTCCTCGGCCGCGTCGACGAGCTCCTCGCCGCCGCCGGGGATCTCGACTGTTCCTCGAGCCAGCCGCTCGATCGGACACGTCTGCGCTCTCCGGTGCCCGAACCCCGGCAGGTCTTCGCCATCGGGCTGAACTTCCACGGCCACGCCGAGGAGGCCGGCCTGCCCGTGCCGACGGTGCCGGCGGTGTTCACCAAGTTCCCGTCGAGCCTCTCCGACCCGTTCGCCCCGGTGCCCTGCCAGGGTGCCACGGTCGACTGGGAGGTCGAGCTGGTGGTCGTCGTCGGGGCCTCCGCTCGGTCGATTTCGGCCAAGGACGCCTGGGGCGTCGTGGCCGGGGTGGCCGTCGGCCAGGACGTGTCGGAGCGGACGGTCCAGTTCAGCGCGGGCGGCCAGTTCTCGCTGGGCAAGTCCTATGAGGGCTTCGGTCCTGTCGGACCATGGCTCGTGACCCTCGACGAGCTCGAGGACCCCGACGACCTGCGGTTGCGGTGCTGGCTCAACGACGACCTGGTCCAGGACGAGCGCACGACCGACATGGTGTTCTCGGTGCCGCAGCTCATCGAGGCGCTCTCGGCGGTCACGACGCTGTGGCCGGGCGACCTCATCTTCACCGGGACCCCGGCCGGGGTCGGCATCACGGCCAGCCCGCCGCGGTTCCTCGCACCAGGAGACGTGCTGCGCAGCGAGATCGAGGGGATCGGCGAGATCGTCAACGAGGTCGTGTCGCCGAGCTGACCGCCTCGGTCGGGACGCCGCCGACCGTCGCTACCAGACGATGGGTCCGGTGGCCTCGAGCGCTCGGCCCTCAGAGCGGACGCCCTTGGGCACCAGGTCGGAGGCGGTGGCCTGCCACAGGGCAGGCAGCCGATAGTGCGGCACCTGTGGGAAGAGGTGGTGCAGTGCGTGGTGGTCGTGACCGCGAATGAGCCACCGTGATCCCCGGAAGACGGCGACGCGCGTGTCGACGTAGCGGCCCACGGCACCGTCCGCTGGATGGTGGGGGTACCAGGCGAAGACGAAGAGGAGCCACAGGGCCTGCAGCCGGGCCGGGACGTACCAGAGCAGCAGCGCGGGCCATCCGACGCCGACCATGAAGGCGACCACCAGGGCGATGGTGCTCAGTGTCCAGTACCGGAGCTGGATCAGGCCGCTCCTGCGGTCGCCGTCGGCGGCCATCGACTGCCTGATCTGAGACGGCAGGACGCGACGGGTGGCGGGGACGAAGGCGAAGACCGGGAGGAAGGTCTGCAGCGCGATCATCCCGAGCCACTTGCCGGGCAGCTGGAGGAGTCGTCCGTCGGTGTAGCGGTCCGGGTCGCGGTCCGGGTCGTTGGTGAAGGCGTGGTGCCGCATGTGCGACGGCCGGTGGGCGGCGTAGGAGAACCCGAGCGGGATGGCGCTCAGCGCACCGACGAGGTTCTCGATCCAGCGATACTGCTGCTGACGGCCCGAGATGTTGCCGTGCACGGCCTCGTGCATCGGCATGTAGAACATCGAGGCCAGCACGGTGTTGAGGATGAGTCCGACCCACAGCGGGACGATCCCCATCGTGCCGAGCACCAGCACCGCCACCCAGGCGACGGCGCACAGCACGAAGGTCGCCACGATGCGGGGTTGGAAGCCTCCCCAGAACGGCGCCGCCAGGGCGCGCTCCGCTGCCAGCGCTCGCTTTCGCTCGGCGGTGGTCGACGACGCCGAGCCGCCGTCTCGACCGAACTCGTCGATGGAGAGGTGCTCGGGGGATGGGGTGGTGTCAGCCATCGCACTCGGAGCGTAGCGAAGGCCCGGGAGATCGGCGCCCCCGACCTGGCATCACGTCCGCGAGACTGAGGCGATGCCTGCCGTCCGATACCCCTCGCCCGACCGGTCGCACCACCCATGAGCGCCGCCCTGGCCGGCCTGCTCACCGGGCTGTCGCTCATCGTGGCCATCGGTGCGCAGAACGCGTATGTGCTCCGTCTCGGCCTGAGCCGCCAGCATGTCGGCACCGCCATCGTCCTGTGCGCGGCCTCGGACGTCGTCCTCATCGTCCTCGGGATCGCGGGGATCGGGCGGGTCGCCCACGCGTTCCCGACCGCCCTCGTGGTGCTCAAGTGGGTGGGGGTCACCTACCTGGTGGGTTACGCCCTCCACTCGTTCTGGCGCGCCCGCCAGCCAGAGTCACTCCTGCCGTCGGCGGGAGCGCGGACGTCTCGACGTGTGGTGGTGGCCACGACGCTGGCGTTCACGTTCCTCAACCCCCACGTCTACCTCGACACGGTCCTGCTCCTCGGCTCGATCGGCAACCAGTACGGCTCAGGTCGGTGGCTGTTCGCCATCGGCGCCTGCACGGGCTCGATCGCCTGGTTCACCGGCCTCGGCCTCGGCGCGAAGGCCGCCGCGCCCCTGATGTCGCGGCCGGCGACCTGGCGGGTGCTCGATGTGGCGATCGGCCTCGTGATGCTGCTGGTGGCCGTCAACATCGCCACCACCTCGGTGGCGACTTAGGGCCAGGCTGGGCTTGCCGGCATGGCCCACCGTGGAGTCGTCGATCCCGCTAGAGCGTCTGGAGGGCCGCATCCATCTCGGCCGCGGTCTCGGGGGAGAACGACCCTGAGCCGCTCCAATGGACCTCCCCGGCTCGATCCACGACCAGCAGCACGATGGTCGATCGGCTGGTGATCCTGAGGGCCCTCGCCAAGCGACCCACGTCGCCGTAGACGGTCAGGGTGCGGCGCAGGACGACGGGGTCGCGGATGGCGGCAGCCATCCCGCCGTCGATCATCGGCCGGGCCGGCGCCCAGATCCTGGCGATGGCGGGCAGCTCGAAGAAGCAGAGGCCAGGGTCCTGCACCCGTCGGTCCGCGAGCCAGGGGACCCAGGAGTCGACGAGGGCCTGGTGGCGACGGTGGAAGGCGATGATCACGACGTTGCGATCACCGTCGAAGGCCTCGGGGAGCACGACGTCACGGCCCTCGAGGTCGCGGGCCGCAAGATGCGGGAAGGGCACCGTAGGGCTCACGACCTCAGGCTAGGAGCAGGGCCCTGCGGCGTCCGGTCGGGGCGATCACCGCCTCCGAGTCGTCAGGATCCTGCTGCGCAGCGCGGACAGGGCTCGACGATCGCCACGTTCCAGCCGCGTAGCGAGCTCACGGTGGCGATCTCGTCGGCGGCGCTGAGCTCCTCGATCGTGATGGTTCGCTCGAGGAGCCGTCCCTCCTCGACGAGACGGCCGCGCTCGACGCCCGGGAGCAGCCCGCTGCCGAGCGGTGGCGTGCACCAGGTCCCGTCGATCCTCACGGCCAGGTTCGCCCGGGTGGTCTCCGTCACCTCGTCCCGCAGGTTGACGAGGACCACGTCGTCGGCGGACGGGTGCCGCTCGCTCCGCTCGACGTAGCGGCGTCGGTCGGTGGTCTTGTGGAAGAGGCCCAGGTCGGCGGGGTCGACCGCCACATGGTCGATGCACAGGCGGATCGGGGAGCCTGTCGTGGCCACGGGGAGCCGGTGGTCCTCGATGACCAGGCCGCCATCAGGGTGCACCAGGAGTCGGATGCGAGCGGGCCCGAGGTGGGCGACCGAGTCCACCACGCGCCTGCGCAGATCTGCGGGGCAGGGCCGATCGAGGCGCCGCGCTGTCTGCGCGAGTCGATGGAGGTGCCGGTCGAGGTTGCGGATCCCGGACTCGGCGCCGACGCGGTCGGCCGGGTCGAAGTGCATCGTCTCGAGCAGGGCGGCATCTGGGTCTGGCCCTGTGGCTGCCTCGGCGAGGACGTCGGCCTTGAGCAGCAGCTCGTGCCACTCGTCCTCGGGGATCGAGTCCGCGGTGATGCCGCCACCTGACCCGTAGACGGCCGATCGACCCACCTTGTCGATGACGGCGGTGCGGATGGCCACAGAGAACCGGGCCTCGAGCCCGCCCCCCGCCCCATCTGGACGGCTGACGCGACCGATCGCCCCGCAGTAGACGCCTCGGGGCGAGGACTCGAGCTCGGCGATCAGCCGCATGGTCGACACCTTCGGGGCACCCGTGACCGAGGCACAGGGGAACAGCGCACCGAACACGTCGGCCAGGCCGACGTCAGGGCGGACCGTGGCGGCGACCGTGGAGGAGAGCTGCCAGACGCTCGGATGGCGCTCGACCTCGCAGAGCTCCGGCACCTCGACGGTCCCGGGAACGGCGATCCGCCCGAGGTCGTTGCGCACGAGGTCCACGACCATCACGTTCTCGGCCCGCTCCTTCGGGGACTGCCGGAGCGCCTCGGCGATGGCTCGATCCTCCTCGGCCCACCGCCCACGCCGAGCGGTCCCCTTCATGGGCTGCACGGTGAGCCGATGTCCGGCCAGGTCGAAGAAGAGCTCCGGCGAGCCGCTGACCACCACCCAGTCGTCCGTCTCGAGGTAGGCGTGGAGGCCGCTCGCATACTGCGAGGCCAGCTGCGCGTAGAGGGCGAAGGGGTCCTCGCCCTCTGCCCATGGCCGTCGGAACCGGCTGGTCAGGTTGGTCAGGTAGGTGTCGCCGGCGGCGATCGCCGCATGGAGCGCGTCGACGCGGGAGCGGTGCGCGTCCTGGCCGATGTCACAGGTCCATCCGCCGCCGACCGGCAGGACCTCGACTCGATCGTCGTCCAGCCGGCGAGCATCTGCGAGGGCCGCGGCGGGCCTGGAGGTGGCGAACACCCCGAACCAGGCCAAGGGAAGGCGTCCTCGGCCTGCTGGGCTGGCCCTGGCGACCAGCGCCCGATCGAACGCCGGTGCTGCCTCGTAGGTGACGAAGCCCGCCGCCACCGAACCGTCATGCGTCGCCGCCTCGACTCGGGCCAGGGCGTCGGGGACCTCGTCGAGCGACCAGGCCTCGATTACCTCTCGGAGGTCGCAGAGCTCGGTCGCCAGCGGCCCGGTGGGTCCGAGCTCGTCGAAGCGACAGCGAACCGGCGTGGACACGGCC
The DNA here is from genome assembly GCA_947456245.1 of Acidimicrobiaceae bacterium. Lineage (GTDB taxonomy): Bacteria > Actinomycetota > Acidimicrobiia > Acidimicrobiales > RAAP-2 > CAIUMH01. The sequence goes on along the minus strand of CANGPS010000010.1, from coordinate 40,182 downwards.
CAATCCTTGCATGACGGTCGCGCCGCCCCTCGCCGAGAGCACGATGGGTGGCGGGACCGCGTTGGAATCCACGTCGTGCCGTGTCATACGTGGCATTTGCCAAGAATTAATCCCTCGCTGGTTCGGTCGCAGCCGTGCACGCTCCAGCGACGCCGCGACGCCGCTGGCCCTCGACGGCGCGATGCGTCTCTCTCGTCGTCGTGGGCGTCGCCTGCGATTCGACTCACTCCGACGCGACCTCGTCGTCGCTGACATCGACCTTGACGAAGCACGCGGTGGTCAACCACTGGAGCGCGGGTCCCGCCGGCCGGGCGAAGCTCCCGATCGGCACCGCCTCGGTCTCGATCACCGGGCCATCGGTCGATGGCCTGTTCGCCTGGGAACACTGGTGGGGCCCCGGCTGACGTCACGGCGTTCGACCTCGTCTGGGTGAACGGGACCCTCTATGGCCTCAACGGCACGACTCTCTACGCCATCGACGCCACGACCGCAGCGGTGACGACGCAGCAGGTCAGCGGGCTCAAGGCCTACTACGGCGCTGGATCGGTGGACAGCGGGGGTGCCCTCCGCTTCTTGAACCTGGCCAAGGGCCGATGGGTGTCGGTGTCGGGCTACGGATCCGGGAGCGCTGCGGGGACCATCGACCAGAAGGTGCCCGTCGTCGCCAAGGAGAAGGCCTACGACGGAGCGGACTGCCGCTCAAGCTAGGGGCGAGAGCCCTCGGGTCTTCACGACCCCATGAGCGGTCGCGTCACACGGAGCCTTGGGTGCGCGGCGACGCCGAGGACGATGGCACCGTCCCGGCGGTCCGTGCTCACGGATCCCTCTGCGCCTCGCTCGACCACCGTGTCGACGCCTGACCCTCGTGGAAGTCCATCCTGCTTCGAGGGTGGGGTTGTGGTGGAATTGGCAGCATGACCACAAGGATCGAGATCTCCCGTGACATCGCTGCCTCCCCTGAGGCCGTGTACGCCGCCATCGCCGACGTGACGCGGATGGGCGAGTGGTCGGACGAGTGCCAGGCCTGCGAGTGGCACGAGGGATTCGACGGTCCTGCCGTCGGCGCCACGTTCGACGGGCACAATCGCAACGGTGAGCTCACCTGGACGACCCAGGGGAGGATCATCGAGGCCGAACCGGGACGATCCTTCGTCTTCGAGTGCTCCCTGATGGAGTTCCACTTCTCCACCTGGGGCTACCGGTTCGAACCCACCGCCTCCGGGTGTCGGGTCACGGAGTGGAGCGAGGACCTTCGCCCTGAGTCCGCCCTCGAGTTCAGCAAGCAGATGTCCGGGGTCGACGACCGTGCGGAACGCAACCGCGTCACGATGAGCGTGACCTTGGAGCGCCTCGCCGAGGCCGTCGAGGCCTGATCCTCGCACCATGTCGGTTGCCGGCTTCGTCGTGCTCTATCGCTGGCGGCTCCGACCGGGGAGCGAGGACGCGTTCGTGCAGGCGTGGTCGCAGCGGACGGAGGCACTGCTCCAGGTCGGCTCGCTCGGCTCTCGGCTCCATCGAGGTGACGACGACCTCTGGTACTCCTACGCGCAGTGGCCGAGCGACGAGGTTCGCCACGCTGCGTTCGAGCGGGTGCTCCAAGGAGACGAGGCCCGTCGTGAGGAGGCAGCTCGACGGGCGATGGACGATGCCATCCTCGAGGTGCTCCCAGAGATCATCCTCGCACCGCAGGCCGACTATCTCGACTAGGCATCGGACTCCTCGCTGCGCCGCGAGCGAGGGGCCGGTCACCTCTCGCAGAGCAACCGATGACGGTCACCCCAGACGTCGTCTCGCCTCGATGCCGCTGACGTTGTGAGGCGTCTCGTTCCGCTGCCTCACGGCATTACGAATGGTGGAGGCGATGGGACTCGAACCCACGACCCCCTGCTTGCAAAGCAGGTGCTCTAGCCAACTGAGCTACGCCCCCGTGCCCACACGATGACGGGGCACCAGCACGGCACCCCGTGGCCCATGCCGACGGGACACCCAATCTAGGCGATGCGGTGATGATGCAGGAGATGGCGCGTCCAGAGGGGCGCTCCGACCTTGACCACGTCGTCAGTCGACCCGAGCTGGCCTGCGAGCTACGACGTCTCGATCAGTGCCGCCATCCGCTCTCGATACTCGGCGACGTCGATCTCACCGTTTGCCAGTCGCGTCTGGAGGATGTCGGCGGCCGACGATCCGGCACCGGCGGCCGAGGCCAGCGGGGTCGGCGTGCTGGGTGCATCCGTGCCCCGGCTCCGATCCAGGGCCCGGATGACGAGCACCGTGATGACCGCGATCGCTGCGACGGCGGCGATCATCACCAAGATCCCCCAGTGGAACCCCTCGTGCTGCCCGAACTGCTCCCCGTAGCGACCGTCCATCATCCTCGTGCTCCCATCGTCTGACCTCTCCCATCAAGTATCGGTCCCTCGGCGACGAGATGCTCGTCGCCCTCGGTCGGTGCCAAGATCGCCACATGGCGCGACCGATGGAGCTCTCCTGGTTCTCTGCACTCTGCGACGACGACGCCGAGCAGATCGGTGTCGCGGACCCCACCCTTCTCTCCTCCTTCGAGCACTGCGCCGAGATCGTCAAGGAGGCTGAACGCCAGGGTTTCGACTCGATCCTGCTCCCGTCTGGCTACGAGCTCGGGATCGACAACACCGTGTTCGCCGCCGCCGTGGCGACCCGGACCGAGTCGATCCGCCTGCTGCTCGCCGTCCGCACCGGCGAGCTGTGGCCTGCGCAGCTGGCCCGCCAGGTGGCGTCGCTCGACGAGATCGCCGGCGGCCGGATCGATCTGAACCTCATCTCTTCACCGTTGCCGGGCGAGATCCTCTCCTCCGAGGCTCGCTACGCGCGTACGGCGACCGTCATGGCGACCCTTGACGACCTCCTCGCCGGGCGACCGGCTGGCCCGCTCGGCCCGCCTCGGATCGCCCGGGATCGCCGCCGTCGCCCTCCCTTCTACTTCGGCGGCCTCTCCGAGGCGGCCCGAGACGTTGCGGCGCGTTGCGCCGACGTCTACCTCATGTGGCCGGACACCCTCGAGGGGGTGGCCGAGACCATCGCTGACCTTCGTGGTCGCGCCGATCATTTGGGCCGCACCCTCCGCTTCGGCTACCGGGTCCACGTGGTCGTGCGCGAGACCGAGGCCGAGGCCAGGGCCGCCGCCGCCCACCTCGTCGCAGCGCTCGACCCGGAGGCTGGGGCAGACCTCCGGGCCAAGGCGCTCGACAGCGGCTCGGTCGGCGTGGCCGCCCAGGCGAGCCTGCGCGACCTCGCCGACGTCGACGGCTACATCGGTCGTCACCTCTTCACCGGCATCGGCCGCGGGCGATCAGGCTGCGGTGCTGCGGTGGTCGGGGATCCCGTCCAGGTGGCGGCCTACCTGCACGAGCTCCAAGACCTCGGGATCGACGCCGTGATCCTGTCGGGCTACCCGCACCTTGACGAGTGCCGAAGGTTCGGGGAGCTGGTCCTGCCGCTGCTCGAGCACGGCCCGCTCTTCCACGGTGCCTAGAGGATTTCGCTGAGCTCCACGACCCGATGCTCGGCCAGGGAGATCTGGGCCGCCATCCCCACCGCCACCGAGGCCAGGCCGTCGGCCACCGTGACCAATGGTGCCGTACGGTTCCTCACGGCGTCGAGGAAGTCGAGGTGCTCGAGGTAGCTCGATCCGTGGTGGAACCCCTCGTGGGCCACGCGCTCGTCGACCACGATCTGGGACTGCACGCCGTCGTGCCAGCCGACGCGCTGACCGACGCGCACCTCGGCGCTCGGCAGGAAGGCCTCGACCTTGCCGAGGTCGCCGACCACGCTCAGCTCCTCCTGGTTCACGCTGCCCTCAGCGAACATGCACAGGTCGAGCGAGCCCCGCACGCCGTTGGCGTACTCGATGATCACGAGGGCGTTGTCGAGGATGTCGGGCACCCTCCCGCCGTAGGACTCGTCGAGGTGGTTGACGTCCTGGCCGCCTGAGGCCATGACCCGCACCGCCGGGGCTCCGGCGAGGAGGCCGAGCAGGTCGAAGAAGTGGCAGCACTTCTCGACCAGCGTGCCGCCCGTGTTCTCGTTGAAGCGGTTCCAGTCGCCGACCTTGACGAGGAACGGGAAGCGGTGCTCGCGCATGGCCACCATGCGAACGTCGCCGATCTCGCCGCTGCGGGCGATCTCGATGGCCCTCGCCACCGGCGGCATGTAGCGGTACTCGAGGCCGACCCAGACCAGCGAGTCTGAGGCCTCGGCAGCGGCCACCACCCGACGGCAGTCCTCCATCGTCGTGCACAGCGGCTTCTCGACGAGGCAGTCGACCCCGGCGGCGAGGACGTCGAGGAGCACCTCTGCGTGGGTCATGTTGGGCGAGGCGATCACCACCGCGTCGCACAGGTCCGCCTCGAGCAGGCCGCGGTGGTCGGTGAACGAGGGGACGTCGACACCCTCGCCGAGGGTCATCCGGGCCCACTCGAGGGACTCAGGGTGCGGGTCGGCGATGGCGACGATCTCGGCCCCCTCGATCGCCTGGAGGTTGCGGATGTGCTCGAGGCCCATCATGCCGGTGCCGATGATGCCGATCTTCACGGGTGCGGTCGTGCTCATCGGCACATCCTCGCAGGGCCGGCGGCGCGGGTGGGGCGAGTGGTCAGCTGTCGAAGCCCAGGCCGAGGCGGTCGAGCAGCCTGAGCCACGGGCCGCGCCTGCCGTAGTGGGCGTCAGCGGCGGCGATGGCCCGACGGGTGGCCTGGATTCCCGCCCAGCGGATGGGCTCCGGGGGGAAGGGGATCGGTCCCCGCCGGATCATGGAGCAGGCGGTGGCCTCGGTCTCGCGCCCCGAGAGCAGGTCGATGCCGGTCCGGGCGAAGAAGCGCGAGGCGCCCACGCCGAGGCCGGTGAAGCCGTTGATGGTCACCACCCTGCCGCCATGGCTCGTCGTGGCGGCGGCGCAGAACCGGGTGGAGGTGTCGATCGCCCCGCCCCAGCGGTGGCTGAAGGCGACGTCGGAGAGGCTGGGGAACATCGCCGTCAGGTCCGCCTCGAGGTGGTCGAAGATCGCCGGGTCCTGGTCGTGGCGGGGGTCGACGCGCTGGGCGAAGCGGTAGACGGCGTCGTAGCCGCCGAACAGGAGCCGGTCGTCGGCGGTGAGCCGCAGGTAGTGGAACTGGTTCCCGGCGTCACCGATGCCCTGGCGACCCTCCCAGCCGATCGACGCCCGAAGCTCAGCGTCGATCGGCTCGGTCATCAGCACGTAGTCGTAGACCGGCACGGTGCGGCCTGCGGTGCGGCGCACGAGCGGGCGGAATGCCGAGGTGGCGATCACCGCCCGGCTGGCCGTGACGCTGCCTCCGGGCGTCTCGAGCCGGAGAGTGGGGCCGTCCGTGGCGAGGCGTCGCACCTCGGTGTGCTCGGCGATCGTCCCGCCGAGGGCCTCGACCGCCGAGGCCAGCCCCCAGGCGAGGCGGGCGGGGTTCACCATGACCGTGCTGTCGGCCTCGAGCAGGCCGCCCACGGCGAGGGGCGAGCGGACCAGGGCGGCGATCTCCTCGCCGTCGAGGAGCCGGTGCTCGACGCCGGCGGCCCCGAGGGCGGTCGACTCCTCGACCAGGTCGGCCATCTGCCAGCCGGCGACGGCCAGCGTGAGCTCGCCCGTGGCCTCGAGGTCGCAGTCGATCCCGAACCGCTCCACGTCGGCCACCAGGCCGGCGAGGTTCTCGGCCCCGAGACGGCGGAGCAGAGGCATCTCGTCGGGCCACCGAGCGCGGCCGTTGCCGTCGCCGTGGGTCAGCGAGGCGGAGCAGAACCCACCGTTGCGACCCGAGGCGTGCTCGGCGATCCGGGATCCCTCGAGCACGAGGACCGAGGAGCCGGGATCCGCCTCCAAGGCGGCGAGGGCGGCCCAGAGCCCGGTGAACCCGGCGCCGACCACCACGGTGTCCACCGTCACCGCTCCGCGCAGCGGCGGTCGGGCGTCGGGGCGATCGACATCGTCGAGCCAGAAGGAGCCCTCGGCAGCCGCTCGCCACCGTCCGGGCTGGCTCACCAGGCCTCCGCGGTGCGGGCGATGTCGGCCTCCGTCCACCAGCCGTGGGCAGGTCCGCCACCCCCGGCGTAGTGGGCCAGGCGGGCCATGGCGTCGTCGTCAAAGACGTCGATGACGTCGGTGACGAGGTTCGGCCCGGCAGACCTGAGGACCTGGTCGGCCTCGTGCGACGCCTCGGGCACCTCGGTCGTGAGCAGGAGCAGGCGGACGTCGGGGCCGAGACGACCCCGCACCGCGGCCAGCCGGCCGAGGCTGCGCAGCGCCGTGTCCGGTCGCGAGAGCCCGCCTCGGCGCGAGAGGAAGGCGCCGCCGACCTCCACCACCCAGCTCCCGCCGAGGGCGTCCTCGGCGGTGAAGGCGACGCTGATCGAGGACTTGGGGATCTTCACGTCCGTGCCGGTCACGCGGAACCCGGCCTCCTCGAGGGCCGCGCCCGCCAGCGCCGTGGCCCCCGGTCCCTCTGCGAGGGCGGCTGCGCGTCGCTGGCTGCTCGGGGTCCGCTCGGCCTCGGTGGCCACGCGCTCGCGGGCCAGGGCCACATAGTCAGGGTCGAGGTCGTAGCCGACGTAGCGCCGGTCGAGCCGGGCGGCCGCCACCATGGTGCTGCCCGAGCCCATGAAGGGGTCGAGGACGAGGTCGCCCTCGAAGGTGTAGAGGCGGATCAGCTGCTCGGGCAGCTCGACGGGGAAGGGAGCCGGGTGTCCGACCCGGCGAGCGCTCTCGGGAGGGATGGACCAGACGTCGAGCGTCATGGAGAGGAACTCGTCGGTCATCACCGTGCTCTCGCTCGGCAGGTCCCGGGCCGCCCGCTTGGCGACGGGCAGGGCACGGTCGAACCGACCCTTGCTGGCGATGACGATGCGCTCGGTGAGATCGCGCAGCACGGGGTTCGAGGCGGAGCGGTAGGAGCCCCAGGCGCACGAGCCGCTGGCACCCTCGCCCTTCTGCCAGATGATCTCGCCCCGCAGCAGGAGGCCGAGGTCGTGCTCGAGGATCCTGGTCACGTCGGCGGCCAGGCTGCGATAGGGACGACGGCCGAGGTTGGCCACGTTCACCGCGATGCGCCCACCCGGCTCGAGGGTCCGGACGCACTCGGCGAAGACCTCGGTGAGCATCTCGAGGTACTCGAGGTAGGAGGCCGGGATACCCTCGGCAGCGAGCTCCTCCTCGTAGGCCTTGCCAGCGAAGTAGGGCGGCGAGGTGACCACCAGGGCCACCGACCCATCGGCCACGCTGGCCATGTCCCGGGCGTCGCCGACCACGAAGGGCTCGGCCACCGGGGTCGGGTCCAGCAACGTGGTGTCGTCGGAGAGCTCGGGCTGCCGGAACCGGTCGTAGAAGCCTGAGGCGTCGTGGGACTCGCGACCTGACACCCCGAAGTTGGAGGTGGAGGTCCGTCGGCGCTCGCTCATGGCGCTCTGTGGTCGGGGCCCATCGCCTGCGACACTACCTGCGCGGCTGGTGAGCGGGCCGGAGCGGTCAGCCGTGCGCCTCAGCGGGGGACGTAGGCGTCGGGATCGGCGAGGAACGTCTCGCGGCAGCCCGGGTTGCAGAAGTAGTAGGTCACCCCGTCGTGCTCGGCCACGTGCTCGGCGCCCGCCACGTCGACGGTCATGGAGCAGATGGGGTCGATGGCCGTGGTGGCCGCCACCGGCTTGCGGCCGAGCGTGATGGTGGTGGTCCCGGACATCGCCGCCATGCTCGGCCCGGCGGCCAGGACCGACGCGGGATCGGCGAGGAACGTCTCGCGGCAGCCCGGGTTGCAGAAGGCGTAGGTCACCCCGTCGTGCTCGGCCACGTGCTCGGCACCCTCGAGCACCACGGACATCCCGCAGACGGGGTCGATCACCTCGCCCTCGGCCGGCTCCTCCATGTGGTCGAGCGATGGGGTGCCAGAGGCGAAGCGGTCAGGGTCCGCCGCGAACTTGGCATGGCACCGGTCGGCGCAGAAGTAGTAGGTCACCCCGTCGTGCTGGGCGCTGGCGGGGGCGTCGGCGGTGCGCACCTGCATGCCGCAGACCGGGTCGATGGCGTAGCCGGCTCCGCCGCCGAAGCGCTGCCGGTTCCTCGCCAGCCACCACACCGTGGCGGCCACCAGCAGGAAGGCGAGGTTGAGGAAGGTGGTGTAGTTCCACTCGAACCGCGCCGCCGTCATCGAGATGGACCGATGCTCGGGGATGAGCCCAGCAGCGCCGAAGAGCACCTCGGTGGCGAGGCCGCCGAGCACCATGATCACGTAGAAGAGCCCGACGAGCCGCGCTGCGAGGCGCCAGCCGTAGAACTTGCCGTAGATGAGGATGAGCGGCATGGCGATCAGGTCGGCGAAGACGAAGGCGATCACGCCGCCGAAGGAGATCCCCCCGGACCACAGCGCCGCGGCGAGGGGAACGTTGCCGATGGAGCAGACCCAACTGATCACCGCGATCAGGGGGCCGACGAGGGCGTTCTCGATGCTCGTCCAGATCCCGTGGCCGTGGAGGAAGAGGGTGCTCCAGACGTCCATGGGGACCACCACCGCCAGGACGCCGGCCACCACGTACCCGATCACCAGCTCCTTGCGCAGCATGGTGACGTCGGCCACGGCGTAGCTCGAGGCGTCGGACCAGGCCGCCGGCGAGCGGAGCTTGTCGCGCCACGAGGCTGCCTCGAGCTCCTCCTGGCGCTCGTCCGAGACGCCAGCCATCGTCGCGTGGTCGCTACTGCCCGAGTCACCTCGGTTGAGCCGCCGGCGCGCGGCGCCGACGAGCGCCGGCGTGAAGACCATGCCGCCGAGCAGGGCGAGCAGGGCGATCATGATCGGGCCGCCCACGAACTCCGCCGCCATGAACTGCCATCCCAGCAGGACGAGCAGGACGATCCCGAGCTCGATGACGAGGTTGGTCGAGGCGATCATGAACGCCATGGCGGTGATGAAGTCCGCCCCCTTGGCGAAGAGGGACTTCGACATGGCGGAGGCGGCATAGGAGCAGCTCGACGAGACCATGCCGAAGAACGAGGCCTTGGCCACCGTGCCGGGTCGATGGTCGCCCATGCGGGCGCGCATCTGGTCCTTGGAGACGAAGGCCTGCACCACGCCCGACAGGGTGAAGCCGAGCACCAGGGCCCAGAGGGTCTCCCAGAACATGAAGAAGGCCTCGCGGAGAGATCGGCCGATGTCGATCAGGACCGTCACGACCGAGATCATCGTCATGAGCGAAGCCTAGGCAGGTCGCCCGCCGCGTCGGGATCCAGCGCCGCATGGGTCATGACCGACCCGACAGGTGTCCGGGTCCGCTCAACGCTCTGTCGAAGCGGCGCCCTCCAGCCCTCCATGTCGTGGAGGTCGACCGAGAGCTCGAGGTCGATGGGGTCAGCCGCGAGGAAGGACGATGATGCTCGAGGGGATGAGCGTGATCCGCACGGCCACCCCTCGCAGGCCATGGCGGTCAAGATGCGAACGAAGTCCGTCCGTCGAGGGTTCAGGCAGAGGTCCGGTCGCCCGGACGATGACCCCATCGTGGGCGGTGCTCACCTGCAGCACCGTCCACCCGGCAGCCCTCGCCCACGGATCGACCACAGCATGGGTGTCGGCGATCCGCACCGACGAGGTCGATACGTGGCGGGCGGTCAGCGACAGCGGGATGGCGATCACCACCACGAGGACGACGATGGCCAGCACGGCTCCCAGGCGACCGTCGCGGCGCCGGCCGAGCGTGGCCTCGGTGTGACGGTGGACCCGGTAGATGGCCATCACGACCACCCCGCTGGCCAGGATGGCCACCACGTTGGTGAGGAAGAGCAACAGGGCGCCTCCCGCCTCCCCGGGCTGCCCGCTCTCGAGGGTGAGGCCGACCACCGACAGCGGCGGGACGAGCGAGATGGCGATGGCCACGCCGGGCAGCGTGTCGGAGATGTCGGAGCGGGCGAGTGCGGTCGCCCCCACGGCCCCGGTGGCCAGGGCGGCGAGGAGGTCCATCAGGCGTGGGGAGATGCGGGCGGCGACCTGGCTGTTGTTCTGCGCCGTGATGGCATAGGGGAGCAGCGCGCCGAGGACGACGGCGATGGCGATGACGGCGCAGGCCCCAGCGAGGACGAGGGCCAGGGACCGCAGGAGGTTCGACCGGTCGGCGAGGACGATCGACAGCACGATGCCCAGGATGGGGGTCATGAGCGGCGCCACGATCATGGCGCCGATCACGGTGGCGGTGGAGTCGGTGATCACGCCCGCACCGGCGATCACGGCGGCGAGGGCGAGCAGCACCCAGAACCGGCTCAGCCGGTGTGAGCGGTCGGGGCCCTCGAAGAAGACGGCGTCCCGCATCCGATCGAGGTCGGCATCACCGATCGACAGCATGCGCCCCCTCGCTCCCTCCGAGACCGGGTGCGACCGGACGATGGTGGCGATCTCGTCGGTGGCAACCGGAGTCGGGTCACCCGCCCCAGAGCACGTGCTCCGGGGGGATGACTCCGTTGGTCGGGCTGCCCGGATTTGAACCGAGGACCTCTGCGTCCCGAACGCAGCGCGCTACCAAGCTGCGCCACAGCCCGTCGGTGGTCTCCCGAGGGAGATCACGTCCGGGAACACCCTACCAAAGCCTGCTCAGTCGTCCCCGTCGACGGCGCCGGTGCCGTCACGCCCATCGGGATGGCGGACCAGGACCTCGGCGATGCGGCGCTTGTCCATCGCGTGCACGCGCAGGTTCCACCCCTCGAAGTCGATGTCCTGGCCCTCGGTCGGGATGTCGCCGAGCTGCTGGAGGAGGAAGCCGGCCAGGGTGACGTAGTCGCCGTCGGGCAGGGCCAGGCCGGTCTCCTCGGCGAGGTCGTCGAGCGTCGTCTGGCCGTCGACCAGCCAGCGGTTGGCGTCCACGCGCACCACCTGGGGCTCGTCGACGCTGGCCAGCTCGTCGGTGAGGTCACCGACGAGCGGCTCGAGCAGGTCCTTGAGCGACAGGATCCCCGCCACGCCTCCGTGCTCGTCGACGACGAGGGCCACGCTACGGCGCTCGGCGCGCATCTCGGCCAGTGCCTCGAGCACATCGAGGGACTCGGGCAGGAGCAGCGGTGGCCGGACGCGTCGTGAGATGTCGACCGGGCTGAGGTGGGCACCGCCCTCGAGCAGATCGCCCTTTCCGGCGCGGAACAGGTCCTTGACGAAGAGGAGGCCGACGACGTCGTCGAGGTCGTCGAGCACCACCGGGTAGCAGCTGTGGCCGCTGGCCCGGACCGCCTTGGCCACGTCGGCGGCGGTCACCGGCGTGGTGAGGCTCTCGACGTCGATCCTCGGGGTCATGACCTCGGTGATCTGGATGTCGCTCAGCTCGGAGAGGTTGCTGGCGATCTCGTCCGTGGGGCTCGGCGCGCTCGGGGCATCGTCGCGGTCGCGGCGCTGGCGCCGGCGACGACGTTCAGGTGGAGGGGAGCCGTCGGCCGACACCGAGGTGCTCAGCCGCCCTCTCCAGCGAGGACCGTCGCCGGCATGAAGGACGTGTCCTCGTAGCGCTCGCCGGCGAGCAGGGCGGCGACGCCGCGACGGATGCGGATGGCGTCGAGCGGCTTGACGATCCACCCGTCGGCGCCGGAGCGCTTGGCCTGGAAGACGTCGGGGCGACGGTCGAGGAGCACCAGGAACGGGATCTCGTCGAGGGCGTCGTAGGAGGCCTGGAGCCGCAGCTCGAGGCAGACGGCGATGGCGCCCATCGTCGCCATCTGGATGTCGGCGATGACGAGGTCCACCTGGTCGAGCTCGTGGCAGAGCTCGATGACCTCGGGTCCCGAGGTCGCCTCGACGATCTCGTGCTCGGCGGCGTCGAGGACGCTGATGACCTCGCGCCGGACCGCCGCGGTGTCACTGGCCACGATGATGGTGCTCACAGCAGGAGAAACTACCAGTGCTCCGGGCCGCGACCGGCATCTCGCTGCTCGCCGAGCAGCGCGGCGAGCCGGGTCAGGCCCTCGACGTCGTGGATGGGCTCCGAGGTGAGCGGCAGCGAGACCACGGGGGCGGGGGCCACCGCCTCGACGAGCTCGGCCAGCGCCAGATCCTCCTCGACGGCCAGCGCGTTGAGTCGATCGAGGTTCGCCACCAGCGACCCGAGGGCACCAGGCGCACCTCGGGCCTCGTCGCCGAGGTGGTCTGCGGGGAAGCTGGGGTGGACCCGGTTGACGATTACCCCGCCGGCCGCCAGGCCCGACTCTCGAAGCCGGGACTCGAAGAAGCGGGCCTCGGCGATGGAGTCCGGCCTCGGCGACGTCACGAGCAGGAACCGGGTCCCCTCGGCGCGGAGCCGGTCGTGGATGGCACCGGCGCGCACCGCGAAGCCCTCCTCCATGCCGGCGAAGGCCTGGAAGAAGGTGACGGCGTCGGCCACGAGCTCGGCGCCGGCCACCTTGCCGATCGTGCCGAGCAGGGCGCGCGTGGCGAAGGAGACGGCCTTGAGGTACGCCTTCGTCGGGGCGAGCAGGGCCCGGAAGATGCGGTTCTCGAGGAACGACGTGAGCCGACGGGGGGCGTCGAGGAGGTCGAGGGCGTTGCGGGTCGGCGGGGTGTCGACGACCACGAGGTCGTAGCGGCCTGACTCGACGAGCTCGTAGAGCTTCTCCATGGCCATGTACTCCTGCGTGCCGGCCAGCGAGGACGAGAGGCTCTGGTAGAGGCGGTTGGACTTGATCGACGCCGCCTGCTCGGGCGTGTCGGCGTAGCGGTCGATGAGCTGGTCGAAGGTCCCCTCGCTGTCGAGCATCACCGCGTCGAGGCCGCCCGGGCCCGCACCCGGCACCGGCGTGGGCTCCGAGGAGGAGGCGTCGATGCCCAGGGCATCGGCCAGCCGGCGGGCGGGGTCGACGGTCAGCACGCAGACCCGGCGTCCGGCGGCGGCCTCGGCGAGGGCGATGGTGGCCGAGACGGTGGTCTTGCCCACCCCGCCCGGACCACAGCAGACCAGCACGTCCGCACCCACGATGGCGCCGAGCAGTCCGCTCATGGTGCGTCCACGCCGACGGGGGCCAGTGCCAGCAGCTCGGCGAGCTCGGCGACCTGCTCGGGGCCGATGGTCGGTGCGGCGAGGCGCGGCAGGACCACGAGGGGCAGGGGGAGCTCGGTGCGCAGGCGCAGCAGCTGCTCGGTGCAGGTGTCGATCTGGTGCCGCTGGAAGGCGGCGGCGGCATCGAGCGCCGCAAGGTCGCCGGCGTCGATCTCAACGCCGGCGGCTCGGGCCACATCGCCGGCCGGCACCTCGAGGTCGGGCAGCGGCAGGTCGGCCCGGTTGGCAACGACGAGGCTGAGGGCCATCCCGGCCTCCTCCTCGATGCGGAAGGCGCCCTCCACCGTCTCGGTGACGGGGAGCTCCTCGGGGATGGTGACGAGGATGACCGAGGATCGGGCTGGGTCGGTGAGCATGGCGACCACCTGGTCGGCCTGGGACCGCACGGGGCCGCTGCGCGCCGCGCTGGCCACGCCGGTGGCCGAGGTCAGCAGGGTGACGGCATGGCCGGTCGCCGGGCAGTCGACGAGGACCACGTCGGCACCGGACTCGTTGGCCACCTGCTTGACCTTGCCGAGCAGCAGGACCTCGCGGATGCCCGGGATGGCTCCGGCCACCACGTCGATGACGCCGGAGGCCAGCAGGCGCCGGGAGAGACGGGCCAGGCCGTGGTCGTCGAGGTACTCGAGCAGCGCCTCGTCGGGCGTGATGTGCCGGGCGGTCACCGAGCCCCCGGAGGGGTCCTCGTGGACCACCCGCTCCTCGTAGCCGAGGTCGCCCTCGACGCCGAAGGCCCGCAGGATCTCGGGTCGGCCCTCGAGCTCGATCAGCAGGACCCGTCGCCCGGTCCCGGCGAGGGCGCGTCCCATCGCGCAGGTGATCGCCGTCTTGCCCACCCCTCCCTTGCCCAGGAGGAATCGGACCGTCGCTTCGTTCCCAAGGGCGTCGAGGTCCATGTGGGGCCGAGGCTACCGGGCGCGCCCCTGGGACCCGGCCCGGGCTCGGGAAATCTCGAATCGGGTCTTGTCGGGACGGCCGGGCGGGGGGTACGCTCCGACTCACGGCCCTTGGAGATTGAGGGCGTCGGTCGTCACTGGGGGGTGCGCGATGTTGGAGTTCGTCGATGGGTGGCAGCGACTCGCTGCATGCAGGGGACCGTATGCGGAGAAGTTCTTCCCGCCGAGCAGCCCTGAGCGCAAGGAGGAGAAGCTCTCCCGTGAGGTGGCGGCCAAGGCCATCTGCCAGGACTGCAGCGTCCGCCAGGAGTGCCTCACCTACGCCATCGAGATCCGTGAGCCGCACGGCATCTGGGGCGGGCTGAACGAGGTCGAGCGCAAGCGGGTGCTCGACGACGCCCTTCGTTGATCAGCCGGCGTCGTCCTCGATCTCGTCGGCGGAGCCGTCGAGCATCGCCGTCACCGTCTTGACGGTGATCACGAACAGGGCGAACGTCACGATGTGCACCCCGGTGCACCACAGGCAGATGGCGCCGATGATCAGCAGCTCGGCGGCGATCAGCCACAGGACGAAGAGCATGCCGGTGCCGATCGCCACCAGGCGGACGATGTGGACGCGCCGGTCGGTCGACCGCCACGACCAGGGCGAGTAGAGCGGCACGGCGGCCAGGTAGAAGGCGAGGCCCAGCACCGCCACGGGGATGCCCAGGATCACGCTCTCCGGAGAGGTGGTGACCTTGGCGCAGTTGATCGCCCCGTTGTCCGAGCAGGCCAGCGCCTCGGTGCCGATGAAGTGGGCGATGGTGAGGTAGGTCGAGATCCCGAGGCCGATCAGGGCCAGGATGCCGGTGGACACGACCGCCCACCTCGGAGCTGGGGCGACCGCAGGGCGGGACGGGGTCATGGGGCGATCAGCCGGATCAGAGGCCCATGGCCTTGGCCGCCGCCGTCACGCCCTTGGACCCGCAGACCGAGCTCGGCTGCTGGTTGGTCGTGGCGCAGATCGAGGCGCTCAGGTAGTTCGACGTGGCGATGATCGCCTGGGTGGCCGGGTTGGTCGGGTCCGAGAGGCCCGACGCGATCTCTGAGCGGCTCAGGCCGCTGAGGATCGACGGCGAGAAGCTCGATCCGGCCACGAGGAAGCGGTTGCCCATGTCGAGGAACGGGATCGACCCCGGCGAGGCGCCGGGGAGGTACTTGGCCGTGTCGTACTTGGTGATCAGGGCGACCTGCGCCTTGGTCAGGTCCTGGAGCTTCTTGTAGCCCTTGCCGGGGTCGGGCACGTTCGAGTACTGCTCCACGCCCTGGAACACGAGGTAGGGGCTCGAGAACGTGGCCTTGTGGAACGACAGCGATGGGGTGTTCGGGAAGACGTCGGTCGACGAGGAGTCGGTGACCTGGAGGTCGCCGAAGGAGCCGAACCGGCTGAGCGAGGCCACAACGGCCCAGCGCTGGGCGGCGCAGTAGGGGCAGTACTCGGCCCCGATGTAGACCACCCCGGGCTTGGTGCCACCGGCCGGGTCGGCCAGGGTGAGCGCTGTCTGGTCCTTGATCTCCGTCGGCTTGGTCACGGCCACGCTGGGCGAGTCGATCCCGACCGTGTCGTAGACGCTGGCCGGGATCTTGGTCACGGCCGAGACGATGCTGGCCGGCGCCGGGGTGCTCCCGCCGCCGCCGTTGGCGTTCGAGGAGGAGCCGCCGGTGATCTTGACGATCACGAGCACCGCCACGACCACGACCACGAGGGCGATCGCTCCCCAGGTCAGGAGCGACGAGGTCGAGCGACGCTTGGCCTTGGTCGGTGCCGTCCGCTTGGTCGTCGTGGCCACAGGACGGTTGGCGTCCTTGCTGGCCTGCTTCTTGTTGTTCGGCTGCTGCGCCACGGATCAAGGTCCTCCTGCTCGCTGCAGGCGATCGTAGTTGAGGCGGAACGCCCGTGACCGCTCAGGAGTACCCTCGTGCCATGGCCGCTCCGACCGACAAGACCGCCATCCGCCCGGCCGCCACCGTGATGCTGGTGCGCGATGCGGACCACGGCGGCATCGAGGTCCTGATGGTCAAGCGGAACCTCAACTCGGACTTCGTGGGCGGCGCCTATGTCTTCCCCGGCGGCGGGGTCGACCCCGCTGACGGCGGCGCGGAGGCTGAGGCGGTCTGCGTCGGGCGATCCGACGCCGAGGCCAGCGAGATCCTCGGCGTCGAGGCGGGCGGGCTCGCCTACTGGGTGGCCTGCCTCCGTGAGCTCTTCGAGGAGGCGGGGATCCTCATGGCGACCACGCCGGACGGGTCGACCCTCGAGCTGACCGGCGCGACCGCAGAGCGCTACGTCAGCCATCGGTCCGAGGTCAACGCCAGCGAGCGGCGCTTCCTCGACGTGGTGGCGGCCGAGCGCCTCACCCTCGACGTCGGCGACCTGCACTACTTCGCCCACTGGATCACGCCGGAGGGCTCGCCTCGTCGCTACGACACCCGCTTCTTCGTGGCCACCGCGCCGGCCAACCAGACGGCCGCCCACGATGCCGGCGAGGTGATCGCCGACGAGTGGATCGCCCCCCAGGACGCGCTGCGCCGTCACCGAGAGGGCGACATCGAGCTGATCTTCCCGACCATCAAGAACCTCCAGGCCATCAGCCGGTTCGCCTCGGCGGCCGAGCTCATCGAGGCTGCCCGCGCCGCGGCCTCGGTGCCGGCGATCATGCCGAGGATCACGGTGTCGGACAAGGGCGTCCGGATCCTCCTGCCCGGCGACGAGGGATATGAGGAGGCGTACACCGAGGGTCGCGCCCCGGCGGACACCGCCGACTTCAACTCCGCCGTCAAGGCCATCTCCCACGCGGCGAACCCCGACGTCCCGTCCTGAGCCGGGCGACGGGGGTGGCCCCCGGCCCGTCGGTACTATCGGCGCCATGCGCGTGACCCGTCGGCCAGCCGCCCTCCTGGCCGGGGCGACCCTCTCGCTCGCCGGAGCGGTCGCTGCGGTGGCCGGCGCCTCGGGGGGAGCGACCCACCTCTCCGGCGCCGAGCAGGTCGCCGCGAAGTCCGCCACCACCGCCTATCGGGCGCAGATCAGCCAGGCGGCGCACCAGCTCGCCTCGGGCCTCGTGGCCCTCGACTCGACCCGCCCCGGCCAAGCCCTCGATCCGGTGGCGCTGGCGCAGGCGCAGGCAGCCTTCGACACCCTCCGGGTCCAGATGACCGATCGCAGCGCCGCCTCGACGCAGGGTGGTGCTCCGTCGCTGTCGATCGCGCTGTGGTCGTCCGACGTGCTCGAGCGAGCGCATGGCGAGCTCGCCCAGGCCGCCCCGGTCCTGACCGTGGTGCTCGGCCGGGTGATCCTGTCGCCGCAGGCCATCGCCCAGAGCGCACAGCGGTCCTCAGCCTGGATCTCGAGGACAGCCCCTGCGGTGCTCTCCGGGAGGGCACCTCAGACGAGGGCCGACCTCGAGGCGACCGCTCGGTCCATCACGACCACGATGGCCGGCCTGGCCGCCATCGGACGGCTGGTGGCGCCGACCGAGACGGATGCCGCCACCAGGAGCGCCACGCGCCTCGTCGAGGCCACGGCGTCTGCGTCAGGTTCGCTGCGCCAGATCGTGGCGGATGCCGACGTGCTCTCGGTCCACCTCGGCCGACTGGGGGGAGCGCTCAAGGGCTACGGCAAGGGATCGCTGTACCAGTGAGCAGATCGAAAGGGCCGCGCCTCAGCCGACGCCAGCTGCTCGGATCGTCCGCCGCCGCCTCGCTCGGTGCCCTGGCGTCGGCGGCGGCCCCTGCGGCCAGCCCGACGGCGGGAGCCAGCGAGCCGTCCGCCATCGCCTTCTACGGCCGGCACCAGGCAGGGGTGGCCACGGTGCCGCAGGACCACCTCGCCTTCGCCACCTTCGACCTCGCCGAGGGCGCCACGCGCCACGAGGTGGCCGCGGTCCTCGCCGGCTGGACCACCGATGCCGCGACCCTCACCCGGGGCCGGGCGCTCCCCGGTCCTGCCGGCGGCCAGCACCCGCCGGCCGACAGCGGCGAGGCGGTGGGCCTCGGCCCCGCCCGGCTCACCATCACCCTCGGCGTCGGCCCGGACTTCTTCACCGGACAGCTGGGCAACGCCGCCGCCCGCCCAGCCCTCCTCGCCCAGCTCCCCGCCTACGACGGCGACGCCCTCGACCCGGTCCGCTCGGGCGGGGCGCTGTGCATCCAGGCCTGCGCCGACAATGCCCAGTCCGCCTTCGCCGCCGTGCACGCCCTGGCAGCGAGCGGCCTCGGCGTGCTGAACCTGCGGGCCGTGCAGGCTGGCTACACGAAGAACCCGACCCCGGCCGACCCTCGGGTGGCCCGCGATCTGCTGGGCTTCCACCGGACGACGAACAACATCGGCTGGGGCGACGTGGCCTCGCTGGACCGCTACGTCTGGGTGACCTCGCCGACGCCCGAGTGGCTCCGCGGCGGGACCTACCTCGTGGCCCGACGCATCCGCATCGCCCTCGAGCAGTGGGGGGCGGTGTCGCTCGACGAGCAGGAGGCGGCCGTCGGGAGGTTCCGGGCGTCCGGGGCCCCGCTCAGCGGCCACCACCTCCACGACCGCGTCGACCTCACGGCCACGGGCTCGCAGGGCGAGCTGCTGGTGCCGCCCGGCGCGCACGTCCGGGTCGCCGGACCCGAGGGCAACGGCGGGACCCGGATCCTGCGACGGGGCTACACGTTCTCCGACGGGGTCGACCCGTCCACCGGCGAGCTCGACGCCGGCACCTTCTTCATCGCCTTCCAGAAGGACCCCAAGGGTCAGTTCGGCGACATGCTGGGCCGACTCGTGGCCGGCGACGCGCTCCACCGCTACCTCGTCCACACCTCGAGCGGGGTCTACGCCGTACCCCGCGGCCTCGGTCCCGGCGAGGACTGGGGTTCTCTTCTCCTCGGCCGCTCGGGGTAGGTTCTTGCCCTGGCGGCGGTGGCACCCACGCACCGCCCACGGACAGGGGAGGGCACATGGGCTCACGGAGTCGCATGCGATCGGTCGTGGCGGCGCTTGGCGCCGTCGTTCTCTCAGGGGGCGTCCTCGCCGCCTGCAGCTCGTCGTCGGACTCGTCGTCGACGACGACCTCGTCGGGCCACGTGCTGACGGTCGGGACGTTCCACGGCAAGAAGGGCCAGTACTCGACCATCCAGGCCGCGGTCGACGCCGCCAAGAAGGGGGACTGGATCCTCGTCGCCCCCGGTGACTACAAGGAGACCGCCGACCTCTCGCACCCGTCGGCCTCGACCGACAACGGCCAGTTCGGTGGCGTGCTCATCAAGACCGCCGGCGTCCACCTGCGTGGCATGGACCGCAACACGACCGTGGTGGACGGCACCAAGCCCGGAGCGGCCCAGTGCTCCGCCGCCGAGGCGGACCAGCAGTTCGGCGTGGTCAAGGACGGCAAGGCCATCGGCCGGAACGGCATCGTCGTGTCGAAGGCGGACAACGTCAGCATCGACAACCTGACCGTCTGCAACTTCCTCAACGGGACCGAGGACGGCGGCAACGAGATCTGGTGGAACGGCGACCTCGGCACCAAGGCCCTCGGCCTCACGGGCTACCAGGGCTCCTACCTGACCGCCACCTCGACCTTCTACAACGGTGAGGACACCGCGGCGCAGTACGGGATCTTCTCGAGCCACGCCGCCGGCCCGGCGAGCTGGACGACCATCTACGGCTCGAACATGAACGACTCGGGCATGTACGTGGGCGCCTGCGTCCGCGCCTGTGGGATCACCATCGACAAGGCCTGGATGGAGTACTCGGCGCTCGGCTACTCGGGGACCAACTCCGGTGGGGCCATCGTGGTGAAGAACTCGCGGTTCAACGACAACCAGGACGGCTTCGACACCAACACCCAGATCAACGGTGACCCGCCGGCACCCCAGGACGGCGCCTGCCCTGGCAACGGCACGAGCCCCATCACCCACACGCACTCGTGCTGGGTGGTCATGGACAACGTGTTCGAGAACAACAACAACCCGAACACGCCCAAGGCGGGCAACGCGGCCGCCGGCCCGACGGGCACGGGCATGACCATCGCCGGAGGTCGCAACGACACCGTGATGAACAACACCTTCCGCAACAACGGCGCCTGGGGCATCCTGTTCATCCCGTTCCCCGATGACGCCACGCCGTCGCTCAACCAGTCCTGCAGCGGCACCGGCGGCGTCGAGACGGCCGGCTTCGGCTGCGTCTACGACACCATGAACTCGAAGCTGGCGAACAACACCTTCGAGAACAACGGCTACTTCGGCAACCCCTCCAACGCTGACTTCGGCCAGCTGGTGCTGAACCCGAACAAGCCGAGCAACTGCTTCGTCGGGAACAAGGCGCCCAAGGGCTCGTCCCCGGCCGACCTCGAGAAGGCCTCCCCGACCTGTGGGGTGAACCGGGCCACGCCGAACGCCCCGGCCGACCTGCTGGCCCAGGTCCTCTGCGACACGGGCTTCGGGACCTGCCCGGCGGGGAGCAGCTACCCGGCCGAGACCGGCGTGCAGATGCACCCGCTGCCGAAGAACCTCGCCACCATGCCCAACCCCTGCGCCGGCGTGCCGGACTCGGCCTGGTGCAAGGGCGGCAAGGTCGCCGCCTAGCTCGGTCAGACCCTCCAGGACCTCCGTCGCACCCCCGGCCACCTGGCCGGGGGTGCGACGCGTCCAGATGGCGCCACCCAAGTGTTAGCCGTCGGCCACGGCCTGGTCGAGCAGCTCGAGGAGGCGAGCCGAGCACCCCGTCATCTCGATGGGGTCCGGCGAGCCGTCGATGAGCCGACCGGCCAGGGCGGAGAAGGCCCCGGCCACAGGGGAGTCCCCTCCGGCCACCGGCTGCCCGACGTCGCCGCCGGCGGCGAGGGCCGGGTCAAGCGGGATCTGGGCCAGGAGGGCGACGCCGAGCGAGTCGGCGAGCCGCTGCCCCCCGCCCTCGCCGAAGAGGGCGTAGGTGCTGCCGTGGTCGCAGGTGAAGGCGCTCATGTTCTCGACCACGCCGGCCACGCGGATCGAGCCCCGCCGGGCCATGTCTCCGGCCCGGGCGGCGACGTTCTGGGCCGCCACCGCCGGGGTGGTCACCAGGACGAGCTCGGTGCGGGGCAACAGCCGGGCCAGGCTCATCTGGATGTCTCCGGTGCCTGGCGGCAGGTCGATCAGCAGGTGGTCGATCCCCGACCAGTCGGCGTCCTCGATGAACTGCTGCACCGCCCGGCTGAGGATGAGCCCTCGCCACATGATCGCAGTGTCCTCCTCGGCGAGGAAGCCCATCGACAGGACCCGGACCTCGCCGGAGCCCACGGCGAGGGACTTGGGGACCATCTTCTTGTCCTTCGCCTCGACTGGGCCGTCGACGCCGAGGAGCCTCGGGATGGAGAACCCCCAGATGTCGGCGTCGAGGACGCCGACCACGTGGCCGGCCCGGGCCAGGGCCACGGCCAGGTTGGTGGTGACCGAGGACTTCCCCACGCCGCCCTTGCCCGACGCGATGCCGAAGATCCGGGCGGCGGATGGGATGGAGGTGGCTGGGGCGTCACGCTGGGCGGCGCTGCGGGCCCGGTCCATCAGGACGGCCTTGGCCTCCGGGCTCAGCTGGCCCATGGTGATGTCAACCTCGACGATGCCGTCGAGCGACAGGGCCGCCTGTCTGGCGTCGCGCTCGATCTGGCCCCGGAGGGGGCAGGCGGCGGTGGTGAGGGCGATCTCGATGGCGGCACGACCGTCGGACACCGCGATGGTCCCGACCATCCCGAGCTCGACGATGTCGAGGCCCAGCTCCGGGTCGATCACCGACCGAAGGCGCTCGCGCAGGGCGGAGGCGAGGTCGGCGGGCGGGCGCTGCTCGGGCACCCCTCCACGCTATCGGCAGCCCACCCGAGCCGATCAGGAGGTCTGACGGCATGGACGTCACCCGTCCTCGCTAGCATGGAGGACGAGCAACCATCGCCGTGACGGACCACGGCGATCGCCTGTCAGGAGAGTGAACAGATGACCGTCGGCACCACCGTGAACATCGGAAGCAAGCCCCAGCCGGTGACCCTGTCGCCCGTGGCCGTGGCCAAGGTCGCAGAGCTCCTCGCCGAGGAGGAGGGTGGCGACGCCCTCGCCCTGCGCGTGGCGGTCAAGGCCGGTGGGTGCTCCGGCTTCAGCTACGACATGTTCTTCGACTCCGAGATCGCCAGCGACGACATCGTGAGCACCTTCGACACCGTGCGCGTCGTGGTCGACCCGGCCAGTGCCGAGAAGCTCGTGGGCGCCTCGCTCGACTACTCCGACGGGCTGAACGGCGCCGGCTTCAACATCACGAACCCCAACGCCTCGAAGACCTGCGGCTGCGGCTCCTCCTTCAGCTGAGCCAGCGGTGACGCCTGACCCTGAGGGGTCGATGGTCACGCTGCTCGTCGACGGCGAGGAACGAGAGGTCTCGCTCTCCGCGACCCTCCTCGACGCGCTGCGCGACGAGCTCGGCTGCACCCAGGTCAAGGACGGGTGCAGCCCGCAGGGGCAGTGCGGCTGCTGCACGGTCCTCGTCGACGGCGTGGCGCGGGTGGCGTGCGTGACCCCCGTGCGGCGCGTGGTCGGCCGGTCTGTCACGACCTCGTCCGGTCTCGACGCTGCGATCGCCGATCGGATCGTCACCGCCTTCGAGGGGACCGGGGCGAGCCAGTGCGGGTTCTGCACGCCGGGGATCGTCACGAGGCTCGCGGCGCTGGCCCGCAAGGGCGTGCCGACCGAGTCCCAGGTCCGCACCGCCCTCGGGGCGCACCTGTGCCGGTGCACCGGGTTCCAGCCGATCGTGGAGGCCGCCCTGGTGGCCCTCGATCCGTCGGCCCCGCTGCCCGACCGACGCGACCCTGAGGCGGCCATGGCACGCGCCACCCTCGAGAGCGGCCCGACCCAGGTGGCGGGGCCGGACGTGGTCCTCGGTGCCTTCCGCTTCTCGGCCGACTCAACTCTCGCAGGGTCGAGCGTGGCCGTGGCCCGCGCCGACGGGGGCTACGAGGTGGCGCGGAGTGCGGCCGAGGCCCGACTGTCATCGGGCAAGGTCCAGGGCCGCAACTCGACCATCCCCGTGGTGGCACCGCTCGAGATCCCACAGATCGACGACCCCGTGATCGAGCTGGCCACCTCGTTCGTCGAGCCCGCCCACGTCGAGCCGGACGCCAGCTGGTGCCAGCCGGGTGGCGAGCCGTCGAGCCCCTTCGCCAACGCCGGCGCCTTCGGGGCCAAGCGGCACTCCCCGGTGGCGGCTGACGCACGACGCCTCGCCGACGAGCTGGGTGCACCGGTCCTCGCGCTGTGGCCCCGTGAGGAGGTGGTCCGCCGAGGGGCGAAGCGCCCGCCCGTCTCGATGGCGCTGCGTGCCGACGGCACCGGCGAGCTGCGCGTGGCGACCACGCCCGGCTCCGACGATCTCTCCGGCGTGCTGGCCGAGGTCTCGGCTCTCGCCCCGGGCCTCGAGGTGTCGCTCGTCGAGGTCCGGGGCCCGAGGGTGGGGTCCACCCACCGCGGCGCCGTGGTCGCCGAGGTGCTCGCCGTGCTCGCCGCAAGGGACCTCGAACCCGGGACGCCGGTGACGGTCACGTCGCCGAACGGCGCGCGGGCCACGGTGGCCATCGACCCGGCGGACGACGCCGTCTCGGTCTCGGTCGATGCCGGCACGCCGCTCTGCCCGATCACGCTGCGCAGCTATGTCATCGGCGCGGTCCACCAGGCGCTCGGCATGGTCCGCACCGAGGGGATCGCCGTCGACGCCCACGGGGCCGTCCACGACCTGACCATCCGCTCCTTCGGGATCCTGACCGCCAGCCAGACCCCACCGGTGGTGGTGGAGGTGGTCGACTCCGATGGCCCGCCGCTGGCGGTGGGCGTCGCCGTGCTGGCGGCCACGATGGCCGCCGCCTGGGTCGCCGCGGGACGTCCCGCCTCGTGGCCCTGCGCGTGAGAGCCTGTAGGCATGTCTCGTCCCGTCGGTCCCTACACGCCAATCGTCCGTGCGGGCGATCTCCTCATCACCTCGGGCCAGCTCGGCCTCGTGGCCGGCGCTGACGGCACCCCTGCGCTGGTCCCCGGGGGGACGACCGAGCAGCTGGCCCAGGCGCTGGCCAATGGCGCCGCCCTGCTCGAGGCCGAGGGTGCGATGGTGGCCGACGTCGTGAAGGCGACCGTCTACCTCACCGACATGGCCGAGTTCGCCGCGGTGAACGAGGTCTGGGTGGCGTTCTTCGGTGACCACCGACCGGCCCGGACGGCCATCGGCGTGGCCGCCCTGCCACTCGGTGCCACCGTCGAGGTGGAGCTCCTCGCCCATCGGCCTCGATGACCGGACCGGGACCGCAGGCGGAGCGGCGCGGGCTCGGCTTCCTCGAGCGCTTCCTCGGCCTCGACGACCCGGAGGCCCACCCCGGAGGCCTCGTCTACGGCCTCATCGTCCTCGGATCGGTCCTGGCGGCCGAGAGCGTCCACTCCTCCGGTGGCGTGCGGGACATCATGGCGGCGCTGACGGTCCTCTTCGTCTACTGGCTGGCCCACACCTACGCCGACCTCATGGGGCGGCGCTACCTGCAGGCGACGCCGCTGCGGTGGAAGGACGTCACCGAGGTGGCCCGTCGCGAGTGGGCCATCATGCGCGGGGCCACCATCCCGGTCATCGCCATGGTCGTCGCCGTCCTCCTGGGCGTCTCGTCCTGGCGGGTCGACGAGGTGGGCATGATCACCGACGTGGCCATGCTGACGCTGTTCGCGGTGGTCGGGAGCCTGAAGGCGAACCTCTCGCGGATGGCCCTGGTCTTCCAGGTGGTCCTGGCCCTGTCCTTCGGCATCTTCATCGCCCTGGTCCGGGCGGTCCTCGCCTGAGCGTCGGGGTCAGCCGCCCCAGGTGGTGACGGAGAACCGGTAGCCGACCGACCGCACGGTCTGGATCAGGTGGGCGTGCTCCTCGCCGAGCTTGGCCCGGAGCCGCCGGATGTGGACGTCGACGGTCCGGGCGCCGCCGTAGTACTCGTAGCCCCAGACCCGGCTCAACAGGGTCTCGCGGGTGAAGACCTTCGCCGGGTGGCCCGAGAGGAACCGCAGCAGCTCGTACTCCATGTAGGTCAGGTCGAGCACCCGTCCGTCCACCGACGCCTGGTAGGTCTCGAGGTTGATCTCGAGCGGTCCGGCCTCGATCATCTGGCGGCCGACGCCCCGGCCGAGCCGGTCGAGCTCGAGGTTCAGCCGGGCGGTGAGCTCTGCCATGCGGATGGGACGGATGAGGAAGTCGTCGAACAGGTCGTCGCGCAGGCTCAGGTCGCTCACGCGGTCAGCATCGAGGATCAGCAGCAGCGGCGCCACCGGGCTCTCCCGCTTGCGCAGCGCCCGGCAGAGGGCGATGGCCTCGGTGGTGTCCCCGTCGGCGACCACGACGGCCCCCGCCCAGCCGTCCTCCGGCTCCGACGCGTCGGCGGCCTCGAGGGAGCCGACGCAGACATAGGGGTGGTCGGCCTCGGTGAGGGCGAGCAGCACCTCCGCCGGCGTCGGCTCGGGGAAGCAGAGGATGGGACCCATCGAGAAGGCCTCAGAGCCTCGGGAGGTAGCGCTCGAGCTCGAAGCGGGAGATCTCGGACTTGTAGGTCGACCACTCGGCGCGCTTGTTGCGGATGAACCACTCGAAGAGGTGCTCGCCGAGCGTGGTGGCCACCAGCGTCGAGCTCTCCATGGCGTCCACCGCGTCGTTCAGGCTCCCGGGAAGCGGCGTGATCCCGCGAGCGGCGAGCTCGGCGGGTCCGAGGTCGAACAGGTTCCCCTCGGCCTCGGGCGGCAGCTCGTAGCCCCCGTCGATGCCGGCCAGGCCGGCGGCGAGGATGACGGCGAAGGCGAGGTAGGGGTTGGCGGCAGAGTCCGGGGCTCGGTACTCGAGCCGGGTCGAGTCGGTCTTGCCCTCCTTGGTCACCGGGACCCGCACGAGCGCCGACTGGTTGTTGCGGGCCCAGCTGACGTGGACGGGGGCCTCGTGGCCCGGGACGAGCCGCTTGTACGAGTTGACCCACTGGTTGGTCACCGCCGTGATCTCGTGGGCGTGGACGAGGAGCCCGGCGATGAAGCCCCGGGCGATGTCGGAGAGCCCGGAGGGGTGCTCCATGTCGACGAAGGCGTTCTTGCCGTCCTTCCAGAGCGACAGGTGCGTGTGCATGCCGGAGCCCTGGACCTCGGCCAGGGGCTTGGGCATGAAGCTGGCCGACACCCCGGCCTGACGGGCGACCTCCTTGACGATGAGGCGGGTGGCCATCACGGTGTCGGCCATGCTGAGCGCGTCGGTGTAGCGCAGGTCGATCTCGTGCTGGCTCGGCGCGTCCTCGTGCTGGGCATGCTCGACGGGGATGCCCATCTCCTCGAGGGCGAGCACGCTGCGGCGCCGCAGGTCGCTCGGCAGGTCGCCCATGCTCAGGTCGAAGTAGCCGCCGGCGTCGAGGGGTCGAAGGGGCGCCGAGGGGTCGAGGTCGGCGAAGTAGAAGTACTCGAGCTCGGGGGCGACGAAGAAGGTGTAGCCCCGCTCGTGGGCGGCGGCCAGGACCCGGTGGAGGGCCTGACGGGGGCAGCCCTCGAAGGGCGAGCCGTCGAGGTTGACGATGTTGCAGAAGATCCTCGCCACCCGCTCGCTCTCGTGGAGCGGGAGGATCTGGAAGGTGGCGGGATCGGGGAGGGCGAGCACGTCGGCCTCCTGGACGCGGCTGAAGCCGTCCACGGCGGAGCCGTCGAAGGTCATGCCCTCCTCGAGGGCCATCTCGAGCTCGGCCGGCGTGATGGAGAACGCCTTGGGGGTGCCGAGCACGTCGGTGAACCAGAGCTGGACGAAGCGGATGCCCCGCTCCTCCACCGTCCGGAGCACGTAGTCGATCTGGCTGCTCACCTGTTCACCCTCCTCAGGGTCCGTGGGGGTCGTCGAGAGACAGAGCGAGCCGGGCCCGAAAGGCCCGGCTCGCTCTGGTGCTGCGTCAGTGCGCTGCTCAGCGGCGCTTGGCGGCCTTCTTCGCCGCCTTCTTCGCCGGAGCGGCCTTCTTGGCCGGAGCCGTCGATGCCGCCTCGCAGACCGTGTTCACGATGACGCGGGTCACCTTGTACGGGTCCATGTTGGCGTTGGGGCGACGGTCCTCGAGATAGCCCTTCTTGTCCTTGTAGACCTGCCACGGGATGCGGATCGAGGCACCGCGGTCCGACACGCCGTACGAGAACTTCGTGTAGTGCGCCGTCTCGTGCTGGCCGGTCAGGCGCAGCTCGATGCCGACGCCGTAGTTCTCGATGTGCTCGTCGACCTTCTTCCCGATGGCCTCGCAGCCGGCGATGATGTGCTTCCAGCCACCGTCCTCGCGCATGGCGTTGGTCGAGAAGTTGGTGTGGCAGCCGGCGCCGTTCCAGTCACCGAGCATGGGCTTGGCGTCCAGGGTGGCGAACACGCCGAAGTCCTCGGCGATGCGGAAGAGCAGCCAACGGGCGATCCACAGCTGGTCGGAGACCTCGAGCGGGCCGATGGCGCCGATCTGGAACTCCCACTGGCCCATCATCACCTCGGCGTTGGTGCCCTCGATGGCGAGGCCGGCCTCGAGGCAGGCCAGGGTGTGGGCCTCGACGATGTCACGGCCGGGCATCTGGTCGCCGCCGACGCCGCAGTAGTAGGGGCCCTGCGGGGCGGGGTAGCCGTTCTCGGGCCAGCCCAGCGGGTGGTTGTCCTTCATGAAGGTGTACTCCTGCTCGAGGCCGAACATCGGCTCGAAGCTCTTGTACTTGTTCACGACGGCCTTGAGCTTGGCGCGCGAGTTGGTCGGGTGCGGGCGCATGTCCACGGTGAGGACCTCGCACAGCACGAGGATGTCGTCGGGGCCGCGCAGCGGGTCCGGGCAGGTGAACACCGGGCGCAGGACGCAGTCCGAGTTGTCGCCGGTGGCCTGGTTGGTGCTCGAGCCGTCGAAGCCCCAGATCCCCGGCTCCTTGCCGTCCTTGATGATCTTGGTCTTGCTCCGCATCAGCGGCGAGGGCTCGGTGCCGTCGATCCAGATGTACTCAGCCTGGTAGGCCACAGGGTCTCCTTCTCATCTTTTCTTGGGTGCGATGTCGTGGGATCTCGCGGCGCGCCGGGATCACCCGGTTTCATTCTGCCCGACGAACGCGCCCCTTGGCACCTGAGGATGGTTAAGAGTGTGTGAACTGCCTGCTCCACCGGGTGCCGACGGCCGCCGCCGTTAGGCTCGGACCATGCGCTCGTTGCGGGTGGCCGCTGCCCAGATCAACCCCACGGTCGGCGACCTCGCCGGGAACGTCGAGCGGATCCTCGCCGCCGTGCGGGAGGCCGAACGGCTCGGCTGCGACCTCGTCGCCTTCCCCGAGCTGGCGCTCACCGGGTATCCGCCCGAGGACCTGCTGCTCAAGGACGGATTCGTGGCCGATGCCAGACGGGCCCTCGACCAGGTGGCTGCCGCCTCCGGCGACTGCGCCGTCCTCGTGGGCGCGGTGGTCCCGGCCAGCGAGCTCGTCGGGCACGTCGGCACCCCGTCGGACAGCCGGGCGACGTCGGCGCCGCTGCTCGCCAACGTGGCCGCCGTCTGCGCCCACGGCGAGGTGGCGGCGCTCGTGGCCAAGCGGCTCCTGCCGAACTACGCCGTGTTCGACGAGCAGCGCTGGTTCGTCCCGGGCGAGGGCGCCCCGACCCTGCTGCGCATCGCCGACGCGGTGGTGGGCGTGGCGGTCTGCGAGGACCTCTGGACGCCCGACGGCCCGGCCGCCGCCATGGCTGGATCCGGGGCCGAGCTGATCGTCAGCCTCAACGCCTCCCCGTTCTCCATCGGCCAGCACGGCCGGCGCCGCCAGATCGTCGCCGACCGGGTGGCTGAGACCGGGTGCGCCGTGGTCTACGTGAACCAGGTGGGCGGCCAGGACGAGCTGGTCTTCGACGGGGGATCGGTGGTGGTGGGCGACGACGGGCGCGTCGTGGCCGAGGCACCGACGTTCCTCGAGCACCTCGTGGTGGCCGATCTCGAGGTCCACGGAGATCCCTCCGAGGTCACCGAGGCCCTGGTCGAGATCTCCGGCGCCTCGCGTCGGGTCGACCCCGCCGATCTCGGCGAGGTCGCCGTGCCTCGCTCAGAGGAGGGGGAGATCTACGCCGCCCTAGTCCTCGGCACCCGGGACTACCTCGCCAAGAACGGCTTCACCGACGCCATCATCGGGATCTCGGGCGGCATCGACTCGGCCATCGTGGCGGCGATCGCCGTCGATGCCCTCGGCCGCCGTCACGTCCGGGGCATCGCCATGCCGTCGCGGTACTCCTCGGACCACTCGATCTCCGACGCCGAGGACCTCGCCGCCCGGCTTGGGATCCGGCTCGACACCGTCGCCATCGAGCCGGCGCACGGCGCCTACGCGGCGATGCTGCGGGACCTGCTCGGCGGCGAGCCGGCCGGCCTCACCGACGAGAACCTCCAGAGCCGGCTGCGCGGCGTGCTGCTCATGGCCGTGTCGAACGACACGGGCGCCATCGTGCTCACCACCGGGAACAAGTCGGAGATGGCGACCGGCTACTCGACGCTCTACGGCGACTCGGCCGGCGGCTTCGCCGTGATCAAGGACGTCCCCAAGACGCTGGTCTACGACCTGTGCCGCTGGCGCAACGAGGACGCCCGCGCCCAGGGCCTCACCGCGCCGATCCCCGACGCCATCTTGAGCAAGCCCCCCTCGGCCGAGCTCCGGCCCGACCAGGTCGACGAGGACTCGCTGCCGGCCTACGAGCTGCTCGACCCGATCCTCTCCGCCATCGTCGAGGGCGACCGCACCGTGCCGCAGCTCGTGGCGGCCGGCCACGACCCGGACCTCGTCGAGCGCGTGGCCCGCCTCGTCGACATCGCCGAGTACAAGCGGCGCCAGATGCCGCCGGGGGTCCGGATCACATCGAAGGCCTTCGGGAAGGACCGGCGCATGCCGATCACCAACCGGTATCGGCCCCAGGGACCGGGCGCGTCATGACCGCGTGGCGCTCCGGCGAGCAGACCGCCCTGCTGGTGGGTCGCATGGCGGCGGTCTCCACGGCGCTCCACCGGATCCTCGGGGCCGCGGCTGACCACGAGGGCCAGGCGGCCGCCACCGTGCTCCTCGACGAGCTGTCGCTCCAGCACGCCTGGCACGCCGAGATCCTCGGCGACCGGCTCCCGCGGCGCGCGGGGGTCGATCGGGCCGAGCTCACCGTGCTCGGGCCCCTCGCCGACCCGTTCGCCGTGGTGACCGAGCTGGCCGAGGGCGGCGACGTCGACGGGGTGGTCGCCGCCTATCGGCTCGTGGTGCTCCCCCGCCTGATCGAGCATGGCGGCGATCTGGCCGCCGGGTGCTCGGAGGCGGCCGAGCGCTCGCTGCGGCGGTCGCTGTCGTTCGTCGCCCTCGACCTGTCCGAGGCCCTCGTCCGCAGCGGCTCGCTGCTGGTCGCGCTCACGTCCGACGACGGGGCGGAGGCCCATGCCGGTCGGGTGGCCGGCGACCTCTCGGCGGCCGTTGCTGCGGTTGTCGGGGGCCCTGGTCTGGGGGTCTGAGGGGGCACCCGGTCAGGGGGCTTGACGGCACCGGTAGAATCCGAACACCTGCGTGGCAGGGTGTGGCTCGTCTCCGATGGCGGCGGTCGCCGCTTCGGACCTGATCCTGAGCGCGGCTCCTCTCCGGTGCCGGCGCAGGCTGTGGATCTGAAAGGTGCGGTGGGAAGTGGCGAAGGAACGTATCGAGCGTGATGACGAGGACCTCGTCCGGCTGTACCTCACCGACATCGGCCAGTACCCGCTGCTGACCAAGGACGACGAGGTGCGCCTCGCCCAGGCCATCGAGGCTGGGCGTGACGCGGCCGAGAAGCTCGAGGCCGGCGGCAAGATGACGCCGACGGAGAAGCGCAAGATCAAGATCGAGGCCCGCAAGGGCGAGGACGCCCAGCAGACCTTCGTCCAGTCCAACCTCCGTCTGGTGGTGTCGATCGCCAAGAAGTACCAGGCCTCAGGCCTGCCCCTCCTCGACCTCATCCAGGAGGGCAACCTCGGCCTGATGCACGCGGTCGAGAAGTTCGACTGGCGCAAGGGCTTCAAGTTCTCGACCTACGCCACCTGGTGGATCCGTCAGGCCATCACTCGGGGCATCGCCAACACCGGCCGGACCATCCGTCTGCCAGTGCACGCCGGTGACACCCTGGCCCGAGTCCAGAAGGCCCAGGCCCGCCTCGAGCTCAAGTTCGGCCGTCCCGCCACGCTCGCCGAGCTCGGCGCCGAGGTGGAGATGCCCGAGGACAAGCTCATCGAGGCGCTGCGGTTCCGCGCCGAGCCGCTGTCGCTCTCGGAGCCGCTGCGCGAGGACGGCGACGCGGAGCTCGGCGACGTGGTCGAGGACCGCTCCGCCGAGTCACCCTTCGAGGTGGCAGCGGTGGCCCTGCTCCCCGACGAGATCCAGCGGCTCCTCGCCCCCCTCGACGACCGCGAGCGTGAGATCCTGCGCCTCCGCTTTGGCCTCGACCGTGGCGAGCCCCGCACCCTCGAGGAGGTCGGCGAGCACTTCAACCTGACCCGGGAGCGGATCCGTCAGATCGAGGCTCGTGCCATGTCGAAGCTCCGCCACCCGTCCTCGGACACCGGCGCCCGCGACCTGCTCACCGTCTAGACGAATAGGATCGACACCATGAAGAAGCTCCTCATCATCGCCGTGCTCATCGCCGTCGGCCTCGTGGCCGCCAAGCGCCTCAAGGACGCCTCGGCCTGAGCTGACCCCGCCAGCCTCAGGCTGGCGTCCTGATCCGTGACGGCCCACCGCTGTGGTGCCGGCGCGAGCTCCGCAGCACCGCCAGCGCCAGCGCGCCGGCGATGGCCAGGCCGCCGCCCACGATGGGGGTGCGCAGCGTCATCTTGTCCCTGAGCTTCACCGGCTTGGTGAAGACCATCATCTCCCACCCTCGCTCGGCCGCCGCCTTGGCCAGGGGGCGGTCCGGGTTCACGGCGAAGGGGTGGCCGACCACCTCGAGCATGGGGATGTCGGTGGCCGAGTCGGAGTAGGCGCTCGACCGCGTGAGGTCGATCCCGGTGCGCTCGGCGAGCTCGGTGATGGCCACAGCCTTGTTCGGTCCGTAGCAGTAGAAGTCCATGGTCCCGGTGTAGCGACCCTGCTCGTCGACCTCCCCGGTGCTCGCCAGGGAGCCGTCGACGCCGAGGAGCTCGGCCATCGGGGTGACGATCTCCTCGGGGGCGGCCGAGACGATGTAGATCTTGTCGCCCGCGGCGCGGTGGGCCTCCATCAGCTCGAGCGCCTCGGCGTAGATCAGCGGCTCGATGGTCTCGATGAGCGTCTCGCGCACGATCGCCGAGACCTGGTTGCGATCCCAGCCCTTCGTCAGCTGCAGCATGGACTGGCGGACCTTCTCGAGTCGCTCCTCGTCGGCGCCGAACTGCTGGAAGATCAGCTGCTGGGTCACGGCCCGGGCCACGGTGCGGCGCGTGATGAGGCCCTCGCGGAAGAGCGGTCGGCCGAAGGCCACGATCGATGCCTTGGCGATCACCGTCTTGTCCAGATCGAAGAAGGCCGCTCTCACCTCGACCAGCGTACGGGATGGGTCCTCTCCGGGCGCGGCGCCCGGGTGAACGTCGGGTGAACCCTCTACGCCCGACCGAAGGCCTGCTGGATGGCCTCCTCGTCGCCGGCGCCGGCGAGGAGCACGACCTCGTCGTTGGCCCGGAGCATGAACTCGTCGCTGGCCCGCGTGATGCGGTCGTCGCGCACGATGGCCACCACGGCCACGTCAGGTGGGAGGTCGAGGTCGCCGAGCATGGTCCCGATGGCCACCGATCCCTCGTCGAGCGTGATCTCGAGGACCGAGGCGTCACCGCGCTCGAACTCGAGCAGGCGCACGATGGACCCGACCGACACGGCCTCCTCCACCAGGGCGGTGAGCTGCTGCGGGGTCGACACCGAGACGTCCACGCCCCAGCTCTCGTTGAAGAGCCAGCTGTTCTTCGAGTTGTTGACCCGAGCCACCACGCGTGGGACGGCGAACTCCTGCTTGGACAGCAGCGAGATAACGAGGTTGTCCTCGTCATCGCCGGTGGCGGCGACGACGACCTCGGCCTCCCCGACGCCAGCCCGCTGGAGCGAGGAGACCTCGCAGGCGTCGCCGACGACGATGGAGTAGCCGGTGATGAGGCTGTGCTTCTCGACCACCGCCTGGTCCTGCTCCATGACCACGACGTCGTAGCCCTTGGAGGAGAGGTCCTCGGCGATGGCGATGCCGACGGAGCCGGCTCCGGCGATGAGGACCTTCATCGTCCACCTCCCTCGAGGAGCTCGGACAGCTCTGCGACCGCCGAGGTGGCCACGGCGAACTGGAGCATGTCGCTGTCCTGCCCAACGAGCTCGTTGCAGTCGAGACGGGCGCTGCCGCTGCGGGTCACGGAGATCAGGGTGATCCGGCCGGGGACGCTGAGCCCGGCGAGGGGTCGCCCGGCCCAGCTCGCCGGCAGCGGGCGCTCCACGACCTGGAGGCTCCCGGTGGCGTCGATCCAGGAGGACTTGGCCTCGTCGGGCAGGAGCCAGCGCCGCACCTGGTCGATGGTCCAGGTCACCGTGGCCACGGTCGGGATGCCGAGGCGCTGGTAGATCTCAGCTCGACGGGGGTCGTAGATGCGGGCCACGACGTTGGCGATCCCGTAGTTCTCCCTGGCGATCCGGGCGCAGAGGATGTTCGAGTTGTCGCCGCTCGTCACGGCTGCCAGCGCGTCGGCCGAGCTGGCCCCCGCCTTGGTCAGCGCGTCCTTGTCGAAGCCCGACCCGACGATGCGCTGCCCGGGGAACCCGTCGTCGAGGCGACGGAAGGCCCGCTTGGACTTGTCGATGACCACGATGTCGTGGCCCTCGGAGGACAGGGAGTTGGCGAGGCCGGAGCCCACGCGGCCGCACCCGACGATGACGAGCTTCATGCACTGATCCGACCACATCTCGTCGCACAGCGCAACGTCAGGCTCCTCCTGGGCCTGCGGTGGGGCATAGATTGGGCGGATGGCCGAGACCCAAGGAGTCGACACCGCCTCTGAGCGGCTCGTCCCTCGCCGGACCGTGGCGCGGAACCTCGCCAGGCAGTTCCCCGAGTCCACCGGCTACCGCATCAAGAACCGGCTCCTCGGAAAGCCGCTCGTCACCGAGCAGCTCGCCAGCGAGCGCATGGGCAAGCCCACCGCCCTCGGCGTGCTCGCCCCCGACTGCATCTCGTCCTCGGCCTACGGCACCGAGCAGATCCTGACCCAGATGACGCCCTACATCGGGCTGGCCGCCTTCACCCTGGTGGTGCCGATCTCGATGGCCATCATCGGGATCCTGTTCTTCGTCACCCTGTCGTACTTCGACGTCATCGGCTACTACACCCGCATCGGCGGCTCCTACATCGTGGCCCGCGACAACTTCGGTCCCAAGGTGGCCCAGATCGCCTCGGTCGCCCTGCTCATCGACTACACCGTGACCGTCGCCGTGCAGTCCTCGGCCGGGACCGCCGCGCTGACCTCGGCGGTGCCGGGCCTCAAGGGCGCCACGCTGATCATCACCATCGGCGTCGTCCTCGTCCTCATCTACGGCAACCTGCGCGGCATCAAGGAGGCTGGCCGGATCTTCGCCTTCCCGACCTACTTCTACGTCGTTGCCCTCGCCGGCATCATCCTCGTCGGGTTCTGGAAGGAGATCGCCGGGACGCTCAAGGTCCTCCCGATCCCGGCCCACAACCTGCTCGTCGACCACCAGTTCGGCACCACCGGGACGGGCTGGCTCATGGGCCTGGCCTACATCCAGCTGCTCCGCGCCTTCGCCAACGGCGGATCCTCCCTCACCGGCCTCGAGGCCATCAGCGACTCCGTCGGCGCATTCCGCAACCCGGCGAGCCGCAACGCCCGCCAGACGCTGGTGGCGATGAGCACGGTCCTCGGGTTCCTCGTCATCGGCACCGCCCTGCTGGCCAGCTGGACCCACGCCGTCCCCTTCGCCCAGGGCACCCCGACCGTCGTCTCTCAGGAGGTCAAGGCGGTCCTCGGCACGGGGGCGCTCGGCCACATCCTGTTCCTCGTGGTGCAGTTCGCCACCGTGCTGATCCTCTACACGGGCGGCAACACCGCCTTCAACGGATTCCCGTTCCTGGCGAGCTTCGTGGCCAACGACCACTTCCTGCCCCGACAGATGACGAAGCGAGGCCACCGCCTCGCCTTCTCGAACGGCATCATCATCCTCGGGGCCGTGGCCATCGTCCTGATCGTCATCTACGACGCCCAGGTCAGCCGCCTCGTCGCCCTCTACGCCGTGGGCGTGTTCACCTCGTTCACCATCGCCGGTGCCGGCATGGTCAAGCACCATCTCGACCGCCGGACGGGCCGCTGGCGCTGGGGGATCATCGTGAACGGCACCTCTGGCGTGCTGTCGTTCATCGTGGTGGCCATCTTCATCGTGGCCAAGTTCCGCGAGGGGGCCTGGATCATCGTGGTGGTGGCCCCGATCATGTTCTGGGCGCTGCTGCGGCTGCGCCGCTCCTACGCCAAGGAGGAGGAGGTGCTGCGGGTCGAGTCGGCCGCCGTCGACGAGCGCGCCTCGCAGCGCCGCCACACGGTCATCGTCTTCGTCGACTCGCTCGACATGGCCGCCTCCCGGGCCATCGCCTATGCCCGCACCCTCTCGCGCTCGACGCGGGCGGTGCACTTCGACATCGACGACAAGGTGACCAAGAACCTCGTCGACCGCTGGGCCGAGGTGGCGCCGAAGTGGATGCCGCTCGACGTGATCGCCTGCCCGGACCGCCGGCTCGAGCGCGCGGCGATCGAGCTCGTGGCCGAGATCGTGGCCGACCCGGACGTCGAGTGCACCATCCTGCTGCCCCGCCGGGCCTTCAACTCGCGACTCAGCCGGGTCCTCCACGACCGGACGGCGGACTCGATCGTCCAGGCCGTGGCCATCGTGCCGCACGTCAGCGCCACCATCGTCCCCTTCAACTTCTACGACTACGAGCGCAAGATCGGGCTCGAGACCGAGATCGAGACGGACATCGCGGCCGAGCGCAGGGCCGGCGAGGACTCCCACCGCCGGCGCGACAAGAGCGCCCTGCCCGGGGACGAGCGCCTCCGCGAGCGCTCGGTCGGCGCAGTGGCCATCAGCGACACCGAGTGGCGCCAGCGGGCCAAGGTGGCCGGACGCATCAAGTCCGTGCGGGTCCAGACCGGGACGGCGGCGTCGAACCTCGAGTGCACGCTGGCCGACGAGTCCGGCACGCTGCTGCTCGTGTTCCAGGGACGCCCCAACATCCCCGGCATCGAGCCCGGTGCCCGGCTCGTGGTCGAGGGCATGGTCGGCTCCTGGGAGCACTCGATGGCCATGCTGAACCCGGACTACGAGCTGATCGCCGGGGTCAGCGACGATGAGGCTCCCGCCCACTGATCGACGTGGACCGTCGTGACTGCGCCATCGCCCCGGCGTAGACCACCAGGCTGAAGACCGTCACGACCCCCATGTCGACCCAGAGGGGGATCCGCCCCTGGCCGCCGACGAGGACATCGTGGAACGGGCCCACGCCACCGAGGATGCCGCCTGGCCCGAAGTTGCCGAGGTACGAGAGCAGGCTGATGCCGCCGAGGTAGGGGAAGAGCCACCAGCCCGCCATCCACTCGATCCGGGGCGGATCCTCGTCGAGCCTGAGCACCCTGGCGAGGGCCATGAGCCCGAAGCCGAGGAGCAGCACCAGCATCAGGGTCGAGATGGTCTGCCATCCCGCCCAGTAGACGATCAGCGTGGCGGCGACGAAGGCCAGGGGCGCGAGCAGCCCGGCGAGGGGGAGCCGATACGACCGGTGCGCCTCGGGCTGGGATCGGCGCAGGGCACCGAGGGCGAGCGGAGCGCCGGCGTACATCAGCACGGCGGCCCCGGTGACGACGCTGACGAGCTTGCTCCAGCTGGGGAAGGGGAGCAGGAACAGCAGGCCGAGGCCGGCGGAGAGCAGCACGCCGAGGATCGGCACCCGGGTGCGGTGCTCCTCGACGAGGAAGACCTTCGGGATGTAGCCGCTCCGCGAGAGGCCGAAGCTCAGCCGCGACGCCGAGGTGAGGTAGAGCAGGCCGGTGCCGCTCGGGGAGATGACGGCGTCGACCCGCAGCAGCGTGGAGAGCCAGACGAGCCCGAGCATGGCGGTGAGGGCGAAGAAGGGCGCCTGGGCGAGCTGGGTGTCCGCCGCCAGGCCGGTCCAGGTCCCGTAGTGGAGCAGGGTGGCCGGCTCGAGTGCCCCGATGAACGCCACCTGGGCACCGACGTAGATCACCGTGCACAGCAGCGCGGCCCCGATCACGGCCCGCGGGAGGTCTCGAGCGGGGTCGGAGCTCTCGCCGCCGATCTGGAGGGCCCCCTCGAACCCCATCAGGGAGAAGACGATGCCGCCACCGGTGATGGCGCGCAGGATGGACTCCGCCGGACCCGGGGAGCCGTGGACGAAGAACCCGCCGGCGGCGGTGAAGTTCCCGGGGTGGAAGTGGGTCGTCATCAGGATCGCGATGGTGGCGATCGGGATGGCGACCTTCCAGACCGTGATGATCGAGTTCGCCCGCGACAGCCAGCGGATCCCGAGCAGGTTCACGGTGACGAAGAGGAGCATCATGACGATGGCCACGAGGACGCCGCTCGGGCTCAACGTCCCCGTGGACGGGTGGTAGAGCCCGCTGGCCCACGACGCGGTTGAGAGGTACTCGATGGCGGCGAGCACCTCGATGGGGGCGATCGTGGCGGCCTGAACATACGAGAACCACCCGAAGGTGGCACCGGCCAGCGAGCCGAAGGCGTAGTGGGGGAACCGACCGGTCCCGCCGCTCTCGGGGAACATGGACCCGAGCTCGGCGTGGACGAGCGCCAGCAGGATGATGATCACCGAGGCGACGGCCCAGGCGATGAGCGCGGCCGGGCCCGCGATGGTCACGGCCGCGAACGCTCCGAACAGCCACCCCGAGCCGAGATCGGTCCCGGTCGAGATCCACAGCAGCCCGAAGAAGCCGACGTCGCGACGCAGGTCCTCCGCCTGTGCCATGCGCCACCTCCCTGCCTCGGGCCCACCGGACCGTGGAACCGAGCGTAGGAGCGATGTCGGGGCCGAGGTCTGGCAGGACCGAGTTGGTAGCGTCGTCGGATGAGCACGACGCCCCCGGAGGTCGCCCGGCTACGGCCGGACGGCGAGGAGATCGGGACCGCTCCGGGCGATCGGCCCTTCCGACCCGACGTCCAGGGCCTCCGTGCTGTGGCTGTCGTGCTGGTGCTCGCCTTCCACGCCAAGGCCCCGGTGCTGACCGG
Source organism: Acidimicrobiaceae bacterium (assembly GCA_947456245.1). Classification (GTDB taxonomy): domain Bacteria; phylum Actinomycetota; class Acidimicrobiia; order Acidimicrobiales; family RAAP-2; genus CAIUMH01. Next base: position 1,915 of record CANGPS010000010.1, on the reverse strand, counting down.
TGGCTTCGTCGGCGTCGACGTCTTCTTCGTCATCTCCGGCTTCGTCATCACCGGCCTGCTGCTCCGAGAGCGGGCGGCGACGCACTCGACCTCATTCCTCGGCTTCTACGCCCGGCGAGCTCGGCGCATCCTGCCCGCCGCCTCGCTGGTCATCGCCGCGACGGTGGTGGCCACCTATGTCCTCGAGGGGATCCTGCGCGGTCGTGACGTGGCCGTCGACGGCCTCTGGTCCTCGGTGTTCCTCTCGAACGTCCACTTCGCCGCCGTCCACAACGACTACCTCGGGGCTCAGGGCACGGCGTCGCCGCTCCTGAACTACTGGTCGCTCGCCGTCGAGGAGCAGTTCTACGTGGTGTTCCCGCTCCTCTTCGCCGGCACGGCGGTGCTCACCGCCCGTCGGTGGGGGCGGAGGGGGATCGCCGGGATGCTGCTGGTGGTGGCCGGTGCCTCCCTGGTGCTCTCGGTGCTCCAGACCGGATCGGATCCCGTCACCGCCTTCTACTCACCGCTCACCCGGGCCTGGGAGCTCGCCCTCGGCGGACTCGTCGCCGTCCTGGCACCGCAGCTGCGGCGGCTCCCGTCCAGGGTGGCGGCGGCCATGACCTGGATCGGGCTCGTCGGCATCGGTCTCGCCGCGGTCACGGTCACCACGTCAACCCCGTGGCCGGGGTCGGCCGCCCTGCTCCCCGTGGTGGGCGCGGCTCTGGTGATCGCCGGTGGCACGCCCGCACCGCGGGGCGGGGCGGAGCTGCTCCTCGGCACGTGGCCCGGGATCCAGATCGGCGCCATCTCCTTCTCGCTCTACCTCTGGCACTATCCGATCCTCGTCCTGGCTCAGCAGCAGTCCACGGGCCCGCTGCGGTGGACCGAGCGTGCGCTGCTCCTCGGCCTCTCGCTCGTGCTCGCGATCGCCACCTATCGATTGGTCGAGAACCCCATCCGCCACTCGGTGGGCCTGGCCCGCCGTCCTGGCCGCAGCGTGGCGCTCGGGGCGGTGCTGGTCGCGGCGTCGGTGGCGCTGTGCTCGGTGCTGATCTGGGCCAATCCCCTCCCCGGCTCGTCGGGCCGGCCGCCCGGTCCGTCGACGGCCTCGCTCGGCACGGTCCGCTCCGACGTCGCCGCGGCGGCCGGAGCCGAGCGGGCGCCTCGGATCCTCGTGCCGTCGTTCTCGTCGCTGCACTCCTCGCCGCTGCGGGATCCCTCGATCCCCGCCTCGTGCATCGCCCAGCTCGACGACATGGCCCGCGGGCCGCTCTGCGTCCTCGGCGACGCCACGGCATCGAGGACCATGGTCCTGCTCGGCGACTCGCAGGCCATGATGTGGTCGACGTCGTTCATCGCCCTGGCCAAGGCCGACGGGTGGCGGCTCGTCCTCCTCGGGCGCGACGGCTGCCCGCCATGGCTCACGACCAAGGGAGCCGGCGGCCGGAGCGCCTCGTGCCGGGCCTTCCATCGCTGGTCTGCCACCCAGATCGCCGCCATCCATCCGGACGTCGTGGTGGCGACCGGCGCACCCACCGTCGGTGCGCCGGCTGCGGCTGACGCCCGGGGGGCGTCTGCGCTGGTCACCTCGCTCCGGTCGGCCAGCGGGGCGGTGGTCCTGCTCGGTCCGGTGCCATGGTTCGCCGGCCGGTGGACCGGTCTCGCCCCGGCCGAGTGCGTGGCCGAGCAACCGAATCACCTCAGCGGCTGCAACCTCCCGGTCACCACGCTCGATGCGAGCTTTGGCGCGTTCGCCGCCGCCCTCCGGGCGGCCGGACGCGCGTCCGGCGCTCCGGTGGCCTCCGTGCGTCCACTGTTCTGCACGTCGGCGACATGCCCGGTCATCGTCAACCACCGGCTCGTCTACCACGACCCCTGGCACATCTCCGCCGCCTGGGCCCGCTACGTCGCCCCGGCCGTGGGCTCGCTCCTG
>CANGPS010000009.1 GCA_947456245.1 Acidimicrobiaceae bacterium | reverse complement strand
TCGACCTCTCCGGCGGGTGGCTCGTAGTCGTACAGGAAGGCGCTGGCGGCGGCCGGAGCAGGGGGGACGGCGAAGCTGACGGCGCTCGACGGGCTCGAGGCGGCGGAGGTCCCGACGATGTTGGTCGCAGCCACCGTGAACGCATAGGTGTCTCCGGGCACGAGCCCGCCGATCCCGCCGGGGTTGGTCGACACGACGGCCGTGGTCGAACCGGCAGGGTCGGTGCGGTCGATGGCGGTGATCGTGTAGGAGACGATGGGGAACGTCATCGAGGGCGGTTGGGTCCAGGAGATCACGGCCGATCCGGGCTGGGCTTGGACCGTGACGTCTCTCGGCACTGCTGGGCGCTCGGTCCACAGCGCGGTCGATGACGTCGAGTCGGGGCTCGCCCCCACCCGCGTCACGGCCTTGATCGTCACGACATAGGTCACCTCAGGGGTCAGCCCCGTGACCATGCCGCTGGTCGCCGTCCCATCGAACGTTCGCGTGAACAACGATCCGTTCGACGGCCGGAAGGTCACCACGTAGCTCGTGATGGGGGCACCACCGGTGTCCGCTGGAGCGCTCCATCGCAGCGCTGCGGTGGTGCGGGAGGCGAGCGCTACGAGACCGGTGGGAGCGGAGGGGGTCGTCGCCGGGACCACAGCATCCGACGGGATCGACGCGTCGCTCACGGCACTCGAGTCGTTGCTCGCCGTCACGACGAACTGATACGTCGTGCCATTGCGCAGGCCGGTGATGGTGCAGGTGCGAGGTGGCGGTGTCGCTCCGCTGCCGTACACGTAGCAGCCGTAGGCGTAGCCACCCGACGCCAGGCTGACGTGGTACCCCGTGACGGTGCCACGTTGGCCGGGCGAGGTGGCGTTGTACTTCGATCCGGGCGCCGTCGGGGCGTCCCAGGTCAGCACCACCGAACCATTCCCAGGGGTGGCCACCAGGTTCGTTGGAGCCGAGGGGCCCTGGCCGACGGTGACATAGAGGGACATCTGGCTGTCGAATGACGTACCCATGGCGTTGACCGCCGCGACGGTGAACTGCATCCAGCGCCCATTGGCCAGTCCGGTGAAGGTGCAGGTGTTCGCAGGCGTCGAGCCCACCACGTACACGCAGGTGTTCGATGTGTAGACCTGCTTGACCACATAGGAGGTGATCGGCGTGCCTCCGCCGTTCACGGGCGGCGTCCAGGTCACGCTGACCGTCGTGTCACCTCCGGTGGCCACGACGTTGGTGGGCGCGCCCGGCTTCGAGGCCGTCGTGATCGGTGCCGTCGCCGCTGAGGGGAGCGAGGAGCCCATGGCATTCACCGCCACCACCGTGAAGGAGTAGGTGACGCCGGTCGGGAGCGATGTGATCGTGCAGCTCGTCGATGGGGCCTGGGCGGTGCACGTCTTGGACTGGTCCTGCACGGCGGTGGCGACGTAGGAGGTCACCGCCGACCCTCCGTCTGCCCCCGGGGCGGTCCACGACACCGTGATCGATGGCCGAGCCGGGGTCCCCCCCACTGCGCCGGTGGCGACGGGAGAGGTCGGTGTGTCTGGGACCGCCGCCGGGATCGATGGCGATGACGCCGGCGAGGTCGACGTCCCGAGGGCGTTGGTGGCTGCCACGGTGAAGGTGTAAGCGGTGCCGTTGGTCAGCCCCGTGATCGTGCACGTGGTCGTGCTCGAGGTCGAACACCGCTTGCCTCCTGGCTTCGCCACCACGGCATAGCCCGTGATCGGAGAGCCGTTGGAGGACGGCTCTGACCAAGAGACGACGGCAGACCTGCTTCCCGGCTGGACGCTCGGAGCAGAAGGCGCCTCCGGCGCCGCCACCGGGGTGACGGGGGTCGAAGCCGGCGAGATCGACGTTCCGAGGGCGTTGGTGGCCGCCACGGTGAAGCTGTAGGCGGTGCCGTTGGTCAGCAGTACCTTGCACGAGGAGGACCCTCCAGCCGTGGTGCACGTCGCTCCGCCCGGAGAGGCGGTCACGGTGTAGGCCGTAATCGGAGAGCCATTTGAGGACGGGGCCTTCCAACTGACCTTGGCCGAGCCCTTGCCGGCCACCGCGCTCGGCGCGAGCGGGACGCCCGGAGGGCCCTTTGGGGTGATCGGAGCCGACGGTGCCGAGCCGCGAGAGCGCCCGGCGGCACTCAGTGCAGACACCTTGAACCGATAGGGCGTGCCTTGCGCCAGGTCGCGCACGATGCAGCGGTTGGCGTGGGTCGATGCGCCGACGCTCACGGAACAGGACTTGGACCGGTCGTCGACCGCCCAGACCTCGTAGCCCGCGATCGGCGAGCTCCCCGCTGCCGGTGTCTTCCAGCGAACCACGGCCCGCCCGGCGCCTGCCACCACGCTCGGGACCCCGGGGGCGCTCGGGGCCACGACCGGACCCGAGGTCGTCGTCGTGCTCGCCATCACCGTGAGCTGGAGGTAGGTGGTTCGCTGGCGGAGCCCTGGCACGTCCTGCGTCACCTTGATGACGTGTCGACCCGCGGCGGACGCCGGCACCCGGAGGACCCCCTCCCATCGTCCCAGGTCATCGGCGGGCACGAGCATGGTCGGGGAGGTCCGACCAACGGACAGCCCACGGAACACCGACGCCAGCTGCGCCTGGGTCGGATCCGTGCCGAGGCGGTCCCCGTCGACGAGCCCATCGACGATCGCCACCGGAGCGGTCGCCGACGTTGGGATCGCTTGACCGGCGATGACCACATCTCCGGGCAAGGCGGCCTCCGAGGCTGCCGACCCGGCGCCAGCGACCGAAGCGGAGAGAGCGATGTCCGGGGCCACCACCGAAGTCAGGACCCGGCCCTCATGTCCACCCTGAGCTGCGGTGATCTCGTACCGGCCTGGCGACAGCCCCGGGGGCACGGCCGCCGACCATGACCCGCCCGTTGACGTGGCCGAGGCGGTGCTCGGCGTTCCACCGGCCACGGGGGTGAAGCGGACCGTCACCGGACGCTCATCGTCGACGCCTTGTCCGAGCATTCCCGAGATGGACGAGCGGCCGGGCTCGAGGAAGGCAGCTCGGGACCGGGCCAGCGTCGGCGCAGCATCACCGAGGGTGACGACCGAACGGCTCGACGGAGTGCTTCGGCCGGCGGGGCTGACCGCCGTCACCTCATAGTCACAGCGGCGCGCAGAACCACACCCCGCGTCTTGGAAAGACGGTGCGGTGAGCCCCCGAGCGACCAGGTGACCATCGCGCCTCACCTCGTAGGTGACGACCAATGACGGGACGCCCTCGGCCTGTGCGACGTCCTGACCAGCCAGCCAGGTCAGGAGCACCGAGTGCCCATCGTCGAGCGCTCTCCCGTCAAGGCTCGACACGGGGTTGGGTGGTTGACCTCCCGCTCCCGCCCGGATCGAGCTGGTCCTGAGCTCTCCATTGCCCCCCTTGACCACGACGAGGCACCAGGCGGTCGGCGTCGGCACGCACGAAGTGACCGCTACGGGGCCGAGGCGGTGCGGATGCGCCCGAACGGTGGTGACAGTGGTCGTCGGGTCTCCGGCGCAGTTGCCGGCGAGGATCTGAGGGAGCTGCGCCGAGGCGAGGCCATAGGGCCCACACGAGGTGACCTCATAGGAGGAAGGTGCGACGGCTGGCGGCTGGACTGCAGCAGAGGACGGTGGAGTGATGAAGACCTCGGTGCCTGCGTCCGTCGCCACCGCCCAGACCGCGTCGGGAGCGGCGATGGTGGCCTGCGGATCTGCCGATGGGCTTGCCGCGGCTGGAGTGACCGCGTAACCGAGGCCGATGGCCACGGCGATCGAGCCGGCCAGGAGCGATGACGCCCTCCGTCTCCGGGGTCGCGTGGGGTGCTCAGGTCGGGGGGGCGACGGGGGCACGGCGAGAAACTAACACCGTCTCATCTGAAAGGAAAGGGCGTGATTCCGGGATCCTTCAGATGGACCAAGCGCTCAGAGCGTCCCCAGCGCTGGTGGAGCGCACGACGGGACGGCTCCGGTCAGCGCGCGTTGCAGGGGCCGGTGTGCTGCTGGTCGCACGTGGGCCCAGCCAGATCGATCGTCCCCTCGAGCGTCTCGCCACGGAAGAGGCCAGCCGCCGGCGAGGTGGAACTGAGGGCGTCTGCGGCCAGGATGATCGCCGCCGCCGTGTACGACGTGGTCTCGTTGCCCGGGTAGTTCACGTTGTCCGGGTAGGCGATCCCAGTCCAGTAGGAACCATCGGCGCGCCGGTGGCCCTGGGCGATCTCGAAGAGGTCGAGCGCCTCGTCGGCCATGCCGAGCGCGTCGAGGGTCATCACGCACTCGGCCGTCTCGGCGGCAGTCACCCAGTCGGAGGTCGACACGCAGCGCACTCCGAGGCCATACATGACGAACTCGTCGTAGTGCTCCTCGATCCGACGGCGGGCCGCGTCTCCCTCGAGTGCCCCAGAGAGCATCGGGTAGTACCAGTCCATGGCGAACTCGTTTTTCGGGGCGAAGGCACCCGGGTGGTACGCAATGGCGTGGCCAAGGCGGCCGGCTGCCAGCTCCCACTCAGGTCGGTGCTCACCGAGGCGCTCGGCGATGGCCACCGCGCAGCGAAGCGAGTGGTAGATCGAGGAGGATCCGGTGAGCAGGGCGTAGCCCTCGGGGCGTCCGGCTGCGTCGAGCGACCAGCGGATGGATCCGTCGGGAAGCTGCCAGCGGAGCACGAAGTCGATGGCTGCCTCCATCATCGGCAGGTGCTTACGCAAGATGGCGTCGTCGCCGGTGATGAGGGCGTGGTGCCAGAGCCCGGCGGCGATGTAGGCGCAGACGTTGGTGTCGAGGCGTGGGTCTTCGATCGAGTGGTCGAGGTAGTAGTTGAACCACGCTCCGTCGCCGAGCTGCACCTCGGCCAGCCAGTCATATGCCAGCTCTGCTTCCGCCCAGTGGCCACAGACCGAGAGCGCCATGGCGGCCTCGACATGGTTCCACGGGTCGCAGTGGCCACCGTCGAACCACGGGATCATCCCCGAGGGCCGCTGGAGCGCGAGGAGGGACTGCGCCGTGAGCGCCACCTCTTCGGCGGTCAGGATGCCGGGGACTTCAGGCAGCGTCGCGAGCGACGGCACCGAGCTCACGCACCCGCCCCCTCGAGCACCGGTGCCGCGGCCGGGGCCTTCTTCAGGTAGACGACGAAGCTCTTGCCCATGATGGGCGCCAACACCTTCTCCGCCACCTTCGTGGTGCGAGGGCCCTTCACGATGTCCCAGACCAAGAGCTTGTGGTACGCCTTGACCGCCGGGTGGTCGTTGTTCGTCGGCCCCACGGCGCACTTGAGCCACCAGTAGGGGCTGTGCAGGCCGTGGGCATGGTGCGTCGTGTAGGGCGTGAGGCCCACCGAGGCGAGTCGGTCGAAGAGCACCGAGCGGCGGTAGAGGCGCACGTGGCCGCCGGGGACGTCGTAGTACTCCTCCGACAGCGCCCAGTTGACGAGCTCGGGTCCGAAGCGCGGCACGGTGATGGCCATCGTGCCGCCAGGAGACAGCACCCGGGAGAGCTCAGCCATGGCGGCCTCGTCGTCAGGGATGTGTTCGAGGACCTCGGAGCAGATGACCCGGTCGAAGGTTCCGTCAGGGAACGGCAGGTGCAGTGCGTCGCCCTGGATGGTCCCGATCCGACTCGTGGTCAGATCGATCTCGCCCTGCTCGGCCATAGCCCCGAAGGTCGCTCGGACCTTGGCCACCTCTTCAGCCCCCGCATCGAGCGCCACGATCGAAGCACCACGGCGAGCGAACTCATAGGCGTGGCGACCGAAGCCGCAGCCAAGGTCGAGGACGAGGTCACCGGGGGTGACCCCGAGGGTGTCGTAGTTGGCGGTCAGCATCAGTCAAACTCCATCGAGCTAGGGAGGGCTTCGCCCCTCAGAACGGCGTCATAACAGGCGGCGGTGCCCTTGGCGGTCACCTGCCAGGTGAAGCGGTTGATGACACGCTCTCGGCCCGCTGCCCCGAGCTTGGCGCGGAGCACGTCGTCGTCGAGCAGCGTGCGGATGGCGCCGACGAGGGCATCGGGATCGTCGGGCGTCACGAGCAGTCCGGTCTCACCGCTCACGCCGACCACCTCCGGCAGCGCACCACCCGTGGTGGCCACCACCGCGACACCGCAGCTCATGGCCTCGATGGCCGGAAGCGAGAAGCCCTCGTAGAGCGAGGGGACCACGGCCACCTCGGCCTCCCCATAGAGCTTTGCGAGCTCCTCGTCGCTCACGCCCGAGACGGTGGTGACGATGTCGTCAAGGCTGAGGCGTTCCATGGTCTTGGCCACTCGGCCACCAGGCTGAGGACGACCGATCACGACGAGCTCGATATCGCGCTCCGTGCGAAGCTTGGCCACTGCCTCGAGGAGCGGCACGAGGCCCTTCATCGGCACATCCGATGACGAGGTCACCATGATGCGGCCCTTGACCGGGGACACGTCGGGATAGGGCTTGAAGGTGTCCGGGTCGACGCCGACGGGCACCACGGTCATCCGGTCGAGTGGCACGCCCATCTGAGCGTTGATGTCGACCTTCGAGTTCTGCGACACCGTCAGCACGGCGGGGAGCTGCTGGGCCACGCGCACCTGCATGCCGAGGAAGCCGAACCACCGCTTGGTGGTGAAGCGCCGGTAGGCGTTGGTGGTGTGGTCGAGGGCGATAGTCCGATCCACCGTGATCGGGTGGTGCAGGGTCTCGAGGATGGGCCAGCCGTCCTCGTGGAGGCCCAGGATGCCGGTGCCCAGGCACTGGTTGTCGTGGATGATGTCGAAGTCCGATCGGCGGGCGTTGAGAATCTCCCGGATGCGCTTGGAGTAGGCCAGCGGCTCGCCGAACCCGGCGGTCAGCATGATGCCGAACTCCTCGAGGTCGGTCAGCGAGGTGAACTCCTTCGGGTTCGGGATGCGGAACGGGTCGGGGTCCCGGTAGAGATCCATGCCGCGCACCGGTGTGAAGCCCACGCCCTCATCGACCTCGGGCCACGGTGGGCCGGAGAAGACTTCCACGCTGTGGCCGAGCGCCACGAGCTCGCGGCTGAGGTGGCGGGTGTAGACCCCCTGGCCGCCGCACCGAGGGTTGCCCCGATAGATCAGGAAGGCAATGCGGTGACCGCCGGGCTCCGCTGGCCTCGGGGCGATCCGGTCCGGGTAGACCTCCTCGGCCGAGCGCGCCCACGACTCCTTCGTCTGACGGTAGAGCTGCAGAGGGGTCTTGGGCACGTGAGGTCTCCTCACCAAGGACGCGCGGGGGATCACCATTCTCCCCCCGAAGTACCCCGACACACAAACGCAGCCGAATGGGCACTTCCGCCCGCCGTTCGGTACGCTCAGCGACATGGACCTGACCTACCCCACCGAAGCCGAAGAGTTCCGCGTCGAGATCCGTCAGTGGCTTGAGGACAACCTCCCCGACGGATGGTTCGACGAGGGGTTCTCGATGACCCCCGAAGAGCGCAAGGCGTTCAACGAGGGCTGGACCACGACCCTCTTCGAGGGCGGATGGATCTGCGCCAGCTGGCCCAAGGAGTACGAGGGCAAGGGCCTGACCCTGCTCCAGCAGGTCGTCCTCAACGAGGAGTTCGCCAGGGCCCAGGCGCCACTTCGGGCTGACTTCTTCGGCGACACCCTGGTCGGCCCCACCATCCTGCAGTGGGGTACCGAGGAGCAGAAGAAGCAGTTCATCCCTGGGATCCTCAAGGGTGAGATCGCCTGGTGCCAGGGCTTCTCCGAGCCCAACTCCGGATCGGACCTCGCCTCCCTGGCCACCAGGGCCGAGCTCGATGGCGACGAGTGGGTCATCAGCGGCCAGAAGGTCTGGACCACCCAGGCTCAGTTCGCCGACTACATCTTCCTCCTCGCCCGCACCGACCCCGACGCCCCGCCTCACGCTGGCATCAGCTATCTGCTCGTTCCGATGAAGCAGCCGGGAGTTGAGGTTCGGCCGATCCAGCAGGTCGATGGCTCGGCCGAGTTCAATGAGGTCTTCTTCGAGAACGTCCGCTGCCCCAAGGAGAACGTCGTCGGCGGTGTGAACAACGGCTGGAAGGTCGCCATGACGACCCTGGGCTTCGAGCGCGGCTCCTCGGCCACCACGGGATTCCGTCGCTTCTTGCGCGAATGGGACAAGATCGTCGACATCGCCAAGGACAACGGGAAGGCCGCCGACCCCCTCGTGCGTCAGGACCTCATCAAGTCCTGGGCTGACATCAAGATCATGCAGATCAACGGCTACCGCTCGCTGACCGACGCCCTCAACGGCACCCACCACACCGCCCTCCTCGGTGCCTGCAACAAGATGTTCTGGTCAGAGACCCACAAGAAGACGATGAACCTCGCCATCGACATCCTTGGGATGGAAGGCCAGGTCCTCTCCGGCCAAGGTGATGCCGAGAGCGTCCTGCCCGGCAACCGTCGTGGTCGCGATGACTACCCGGTCAACGACATCCAGGCCTCGTTCTTCTTCTCCCGCTCCGAGACCATCTGGGGAGGCACGGCCGAGATCCAGCGCAACATCATCGGCGAACGGGCTCTCGGCCTGCCGAAGGAGCCGAAGGTCCAGAAGGCCTAGCGCTACCCGACACGGCAGCACCCACATCGATCAGGAGACGACACCATGGCATCAGACCCCCGCGGAGAGATCTTCCTCAACGCCGCTGCGTACGCCGATCAGGAGTCATGGCACGCCGTGGCCGAGGAGCTCCGTCGCGATGCGCCCGTTCTGCGGGTCGAGGAGGAGGGCTACACCCCCTTCTGGGCCATCACCCGCCACGAGGACGTCTTCCGCGTCTCGCGGGACAATGAGACCTTCTTGAACACCCGATCCTCAGTGCTCGGTCCGGACGCCCAGTTCGAGTTCATCAAGTCGCTCGGCATTGACCCGAAGACATTGATCCACATGGACGGCGACGAGCACCGAGATCACCGCAACGTGGCCAACTCGTGGTTCCGGCCTCGCGCTGTGGCCGAACGACAGGCCGGCATCGAGGCGATCGCCGAGTCCTATGTCGAGAAGTTCCGCGAGATGGGTGGCGAGTGCGACTTCGCCCAGGACATCGCAGTGCCGTACACGTTGCGAGTCATCATGAGCATCTATGGGATCCCCGAGGAGGACGAGCCGCTCATGCTCAAGCTCACCCAGGGGATCTTCGGTGCCGCCGACCCGGAGTACCTCGGTGACCTCTCCGACCCGCTGGCGCTGCTTACCGGCACCATCGGCCAGTTCGACGACTACTTCAAGGAGCTTGCCGACGACCGTCGTGCAAACCCGACCGACGACCTCGCCACCGTGCTGGCCAACGGTCAGGTGAATGGCTGCCCTATGGATCAGCACGCCTCGATGTGGTACTTCACCATCGTCGCAACCGCGGGACATGACACCACCTCGTTCGCCCTCTCGGGAGGTCTCGAGGCACTCCTGCGGCACCCCGACCAGGTCGCCGCCCTGCGCGACGACCCGAGCAAGATCAACAATGCGGTCGACGAGATGATTCGATGGACGTCGCCCGTCCGCCACTTCCTGCGCTACCTCACCGCACCGGCGACCCTCCAGGGGGTAGAGATCCCTGCCGGGGACCGCATCCTGCTCTCCTACCCCTCTGCCAATCGCGACGACGCGGTGTTCGACGATCCGATGACGTTCGACGCTCTGCGGCCGAACGCCAACCGAATGATCGCCTTCGGTGGCGGTGAGCACTTCTGCCTAGGCTCCACGTTCGCCCGACGCGAGCTCCGCACCATCCTGCCCAAGCTCCTCGCCTCGGTCGAGACCATCGAGATCGCCGGCGCTCCAGAGTGGGCGCAGGCCAACTTCGTCGGTGGCGTCAAGCACCTCCCTGTCTCAGCCACCTTCGCCTGATCCGCACTGGCCGCGGGCAGGGCGAGCGCCGACCGGCACGCACCGGGGAAACCAGCGATGATTCGCCACCAGTCGGCATCGGCATCCGCATCGGCATCGGCATCGGCATCGGCATCGGCATCGAGGCGATTTCGGTCAAAGGTCACGCTGATCCCGGTCGTGGCACTCATCTTCTTCAGTGTCTCGGGTGGGGCATACGGCCTCGAACCGCTGACCAGCACATCAGGTCCGGGAATGGCCATGATCCTGATTCTCGTCACGCCACTGATCTACGCCCTCCCAGTGGCGCTGTTCACCGCTGAGCTCGGCACCGCTCTCCCCACAGAAGGTGGGGGCTACCACTGGGTCCAACGGGCCTTCGGTGACTTCTGGGGGTTCCAGGAGGGCATGCTCTGGATCTTCACGGCCTTCGTCGACATGGCCCTCTACCCCCTGTTGTTTGCCGACTACCTCGGTCAGCTCTGGCATCCGGCCGCCCAGGGAGCCACCGTGATCGCCTCCGTAGGCTCGATCCACATCGACCTGCACTGGATGCTCGCCGTCAGTTGCTTCATCATCCCCCTGACCGCCCTCAACGTCGTCGGTGCCAAGTGGGTGGGCGACTCCTCGGTGCTCTTCGCCGTCATCGCCCTCCTCCCCTTCGTCCTGCTGGCGGCCTTCGGCCTGCCGCAGCTCTTCAGCCACCATGTCAACCCGGTGGCACCCTTGACCACCCCGCACACCTCGGCGCTCGCCGCCTTCGGGGCCGGACTCTGGATCGTGATGTGGAACTACTGCGGCTTCGACAGCGTCGGTGCCATCGCCGAGGAGATCGAGCGTCCTCAGCGGGTGATCCCTCGAGCGCTGGCCGTCTCGCTGATCGTGATCGTCGCCGCCTATGTCTTCCCCATGCTCGCCGCCATGGCCGCCGGTGGTTGGTCGTCATGGGATGCAGGATCCTTCACCGACATCGCCCGAACCATCGGGGGGCCCTGGCTCGCCTGGGCCATCACGGCCGGAGCCATCGTCGGTGCTGTGGGGTTGTTCGGCTCGCTGCTGATGAGCAACTCACGGATCCCCTTTGCCATGGCAGAGGACGCCTGGCTGCCCAGGTCAATCTCTCGGCTCTCCCCTCGTTTCGGGACGCCCACCCTGGCGATCGTCGGCTGCGCCGTCATCTACTCGCTCTTCAGCTTCTCGACCTTCGCCAACCTCGTCGTCATCGACGTGTTCTTGACGAACTGCACGATCCTGCTCGAGCTCGCTGCCCTGTTCGCCCTGCGCCGCAAGGAGCCCGACCTCCCCCGGCCGTACCGGATCCCCGGTGGCACCGGCGTGCTCGTACTCATGGCCATCCCCCTCGTAGCGGTCTGTGCCTTCGCCGTCTGGGCGCAGGTCAATGACAGCGGGACCATCTCGATCACCTACTCGTTCGGAGCGGTCGGCCTCTCGGTGCTGCTGTACCTCGTCGCCCGTCTCTGGCGGCGACGGACCGTCGGAGCGATCCACGGCGCTGAGCTCGTCGCCACCCGCTCCGTGACGCGCACCATGAACAGGCCAGGCGACTGACGCGAACTACGCAGCAGCTGCCACGAGGGCACGATCCCCGGCGGCGTGGCGACGGGTGGCCAAGAACAGCGGGATCGACGCGCCCATGGTGGCGATGGCTCCAACGAGCAGACTGACCCTCGGTGTGGTCGCCGAGGCGATCGCCCCCATGAGAGGTGACCCAATCGGCGTCGACCCGAGGAACCCGATGGCGAAGAGCGCCATCACGCGTCCTCGCATCTCCTCACGAGAGAGCAGCTGCAAGGTGGCGTTGGAGGTGGAGACAAAGGCGATCGACACCGCTCCCATCGGCACGAGCAGCACCATGGCCACCAGCATCGTCGGCGCGAGCGCCACTCCCACCAGGAGGACCCCGAAGGCGAAGCACAATCCAGTGAGCATGGCGAAGGTGGGGCGAGAGCGATGGGCCACCGTCAGGCCACCGATCACGGCACCGATGCCCATCGCCCCCATGAGGACCCCATAGGCACCCGCGGACTGGTGGAACGAGTACCGCACCAGGAGCGGAAGGACGGTGGTGAAGTTGAAGGCGAAGATTCCCACGATGCCGATGGCGATGAGGACATCCCGAATCTTCTCTTCGCCGAAGGCATAGCGGAAGCCCGCCCTCAGCTGGCCCTTCGATCGGCGAGCCGTCCGGATCGGGGTGAGCTCGCTGGACCGCATCATCGCCAGTGCCCCAATCACGGCAACGTAGGACGCTGCGTTGACGAAGAAGCTCGCAGCGATGCCCGAGGTGGCGATGAGGATTCCGGCGATGCTCGGACCAATGACCCGACCGGCGTTCATCAGCACGCTGTTGAGACTCACCGCGTTGGGCAGCAGCTCTCGACCAACCATCTCCTGGACGAAGGCCTGACGAGCGGGGTTGTCGAAGAGGTTGACCATGCCGAGGCCGAACGCCAGCACGAGGATGGTCGAGACATGCGGGCGACCGACCAGGGTCAAGACCCCGAGGGTGAGGGCAAGTAGGCCGCCTGAAGCCTGGGTGACGAACAGCACCGTCCGCTTGTTCGAGCGATCCACCACGAGACCTCCCCACGGACCGGCGAGGAGCATCGGGAGGAACTGCAACGCCACGGTGATGCCGAGCATCAGACCACTGCCCGTCAGGTCGAGGATCAGCCAGCTCTGGGCCACCGCCTGCATCCAGGTGCCCGACACCGAGATCCCCTGACCGATGAAGTAGAGCCGGAAGTTCCGGACGCTCAAGGCGGAGAAGGTCTTGCGGGTGGCCCGCATCACGGCGCTCATGCGCCCTCGGTCAATCGCTCGAGGAGTTCGACCAGCTCGCCCGCCTGCACTCGGTCGTCGTGGTCCAGGCCGTCAATCTGCTCGACAAGATAGGCGGTCTTGAGCTTCCGAATCCGCTCGAGCTCTTTGCGACCACCCGGGGTGACCGTCACCCGACTGATCCGACGATCGGCGGGGTCCTCGAAGCGTGCCAGGAAGCCGGCATCGACCATGGTCCCCACGAGACGGGTCATCGTCGAAGGCTGGATCTGCTCGGCTCGTGCGAGCTCCCCCAGCGTCGGAGACCCAAGTCGGTCGGCCATGGCCAGCATCGAGGCCTGAGCCGGAGACACGGTCCCAAGAGCCTGCTGTCGCAACTTTCGGTTCAGTCGCGTGACCGCGGTGCGCAGGCGCACGGCCATATCGAGGTCGGCTGCAGTGAGGGTCGGTGCGGGGGTCATGCCCCCATATTAGTTAGTTGTGCAAACTAATGTGTCGCGACCTCAGGTGTCTACCCGTGCGACCCATCCGCCGGTCCCCGTCGGCGCATGCTCGAGGTCCGAGCTATCGACCCCACCGATCACCTCGGTGACCCAGTCAAGCCGGCCCTTCAAGATCCGCTCCACGCCGCCTTGCAGCGTGCTCGAGCTCACCGCACAGCTTGAGCACGCCCCCTGGAGCTGCACCTCGATGATGCCGGCCTCAACATCAGCGCTCATCAACACGAGGTCTCCCCCATCGGCCTGAACCGCAGGGCGCATCAGCTCGATGATCTTGTTCAGCGCCACCAGCCGTTCGCCGCGCTGCGCGTCGTCGAGGGGGGTTGGCTGATCCTCATGGGTCTCGTCGGTCACCGCACTCCTCGTTCTGTCATCTCGTAGGGGCACAGTCTGCCGTGCCGGCGACCCTCGTCGTTCACTTCTCCCGAGGAATGACGGCGGCGATGACCTCGGCGGTCCGGATCGAGGCCTCCCCGCACAGCACAGACCAGGCCGTCTGATCCAGCCCGAGCCCCAGCGACGCGGCCAGCAGTTCAGCTTCGAGTGCTCCGACGAGGCCCCTGACCTCCTCAAGGAGCCCACCGGAGACTTCGATCATCCTCCGAAGTCGAGCGAGTGCCCGCCACGTCTCGAGGTCACTCAGGATGCTTGGGATGACCGGGACCCCATCGACGATGGCCAGTGGGAGGAACGGCGCCACGCACGGTGCTCCCGGTGCCGCCCAGAGCCGCTGGAGACCATCGTCAGAAAGCAATGCCACCATCGAGCTGGTGGTGGCCAGGTCCCGATAGGCATGCATGCAGACACTCACCCCGGTCCCGTCGTCGGCCGTGGAGGCCGGAGGCAGGTGTGGTCGATGGTCACGGATCCCCCATGGGCCCTGTCCGTGGTCGCGAAGGACGGCCATCGCCCCCAGCGGTTCGAGATCGCCACCCCGCACGGCCGCCGAGGTGGCGGCCAGCCGGCCGTCAGCGCTCTGCGTCGGTCGGTTGGGATCGCGAAGTGTGTCGAGGTCCGTGCCGATCTCGAGGTCGGCCGAGCCTCGCTCCCAGTCGTCTCGAAGCGAGACGCGGTTCGAGATGGCGCTCCCCTGCCCCACCCGGCGCGCCGCCCAGGTGGATCCATAGGTCTCGAGGACCCACCCTCCGGACGGATCGACGATCAAGAACGACGACACATAGGCCTCTGCATGGATGGCGTCGGCGATCCCCGACTGCCCCCACTGCTCGAGCAGGCCCACCATCGCCTCGAGGGCCTCGTCAGCCGTCGTGGCACGCTCGAGGCCGAGGCGGACGAGGTCCATGCCGATGAGACCGGGACGGGTCGCGTCAGCCGCATGACGGGTGAAGATCTTCTCGTTGCCGATCGCCACCCCCGCCGCGTTGACGCCGTGCTCGGCGCCCCAAAGCCATGTGGGCTGAGCCATCACCAGCGAGATCGACCCGAGGTCAGGTAGATCGAGGTACTGGGTTGCCAGCCGACCTCCCGGACCACGCTGCTCCCCCGGGACGACGAGCTGGGGCTCGACGGCCGGCCGATCCGAGCTCTTGGCGAAGAGCATCGCACCACCCCGGGCCTGGCAGAAGCTGTCGCACACAGGGAGAAGCGTAGGACGAGGTGGCGTCGGAAGCCTGCCGTAGTGTTGGGCGGTGCGCAGAGGTCGTCCATGAGCAGCATCGGCCAGCGCATCGATCGCACCATCGACGGCCTTGACCGGTTGCTGCAGCGATTCAGGGTCTCTGCCGTGGCCGTGGCCGTGATCAAGCGGTACGGGGATGACCGCGGAGGTCGGGAGAGTGCCCTGATCACGTTCTACGGGACGCTCTCGGTATTCCCACTTCTGTTGCTCCTCACGACCCTGGCCTCGAAGATCCTCGGCGCAAACTCTGCGGCCACGCAGCGGATCATCAACTCTGCGCTCGAGCAGTTCCCGGTGATCGGGACGCGCCTCAAGGACAACATCCACTCTCTCGCCCAGGGGAGCTGGCCGGCCTTCATCGGCTCCTGCCTCTTCCTGCTCTGGGGTGCGCTCGGCATCACCTCGTCGCTGCAGATGGCCTCGCTCAAGATGTGGCGCCGTCCTCGCTACGAGGAGCCGAACATCCTGGTCCGCTCGTGGCGGGGCCTGAGGCTCCTCGGCGTGCTCGCCGCATCGGTCATCCTGGCCTCAGTGGTGACCGGGATCTCCGCCTCGGGCTACCTGCGGCAGTTCTCCGAGTTCCTGAGCATCGGCGCCTTGGTGGTTGGCACGCTGATCAACCTCTCGGCCTACTTCCTCGCCCTTCGGATTCTCGCCCCGAGGGAGGTCGGGAACCGCTCGCTGTTGCCGGGCACGCTGATGGGTGGCATTGGCTGGACGGCGCTCCAGCAGACGGGCGGCTACCTGCTCAGCCACCAGCTCCATCGGACGAGCGAGATCTACGGGTTCTTCGCCATCGTCATCGGCCTGATCTTCTGGCTCAACATCGGCGCCCAGGTGTTCCTCTACTCGACCGAGCTCAACGTGGTGCTCGCCGAGCACGCCTGGCCCCGGGGCCTGCGCGAGGTCTCCCCCGAGGTGGCGGCCGAGATCGCCGCCGCTCAGCTCGCCGGCGAGGAGTCGGAGAACTGATCGAAGGCCTCGAGCGCTCGAGGGCCGTAGACCGTGGCCGGGCCACCGTTCATCAGGATCGCCACGCCGATCATCTCGGCGACCTGGGACCGTGTCGCCCCTCGTCGAGCCGCTCCGCGGGCATGGGCAGCGATGCAGCCGTCGCACTCCCTGGTGATGGCGATCGCCAGTGCGATGAGCTCCTTGGTGGCGGTCGGGATCTCGCCATCGGCCATCGCCGTGCGGCTCAGTTGGGCGAAGGCACCGAGCACGTCGGGGATCTCCTGGTGCAGAGCGCGGGCTGGACCGGCGAGCTCCTCCTGGATGTGATGGTGGTCCATCAGTCGTCTCCTCGTCCGTGGTGCTCGGCGAGCCACGACGAGAGCTCCTTGGAGCTCAGCGCCACGGCGTCGATCCAGGTGTCCTGAGCCTCACCGTCGGCATGGTCCGAGACGTGCTTGATCACGATCAGATCGAGGTCGAGCGCCTCGGCGGCGCTGGCGACGGCGTAGCCCTCCATGTCGACGAGATGGGCCACCTCGCCGAGACGCCGGCGCTCGTGCGGGTCGGCGATGAAGCGATCCCCCGTGGCCAACGTCAGCCCCTCCCCCACCACGATGGGTGGCGACGGGTCGACCCCGACCATGGCGGCGATCGCCGGGCCGTCGAGGTCATGCTGGAGGAGCGTGCCTACGACGTGGGTGCCCTCGATGCCGTCGCGCAGGGCGCCGGCGGAGCCCAGGTTGATCAGCAGGCCCGGGCGCTCCTCGACCACCATCGGCGCCAGCGCACCGAGGACCGCCCGACTGGCAGCGAGCTTGCCGACGCCGGTGATCAGGATGGGCAGGTCGGTGTCGAGATGCTCGGCCTCGTGGTGGACGGCCACCACCAGCAGCGGTGCACCGGGCTGGATCTCGCCGATGATCTCCATGCCCCCGACCCTAGTCAGAGGGCAATCGCAGCCCGCTAGGGTCGGGGCCCATGACCGACGCGCAGCTGCCGATCGATGCCGCCGTGGCCCACAACGCCGAGTACGTGGCGAGCCACGGCGTGCGCCATCTGTCCACCGAGCCAGCCAAGCACCTCGCCGTGGTCACCTGCATGGACTCGCGCCTCGACCTCTTCGGCGCGCTGGGTCTCGACCTCGGCGAGGCCCACATCATCCGCAATGCCGGCGGCCTCGCCACCGACGACGTGATCCGATCCCTGGTGCTCTCCCAGCGGATGCTCGGCACAGAGCGCGTGATGCTGATCCAGCACACCTACTGCGGCCTGCACGGCCTCGACGAGGCGGCGCTGCGCGAGCGGATCTCCGCCGACACCGGCGAGGCCTCCGAGATGACGTTCGGATCCTTCGGCGACCTCGCCGAGAACCTGCGGTCCACCGCTGCCCGGCTGAGCACCGAGCCGGCCCTGACCCAGCTCGAGCTGCGCGCCTTCATCTTCGACGTCGACACCGGCGCACTGACCGAGGTCGACGTCAGCGCCTGACGATCACTCCCCGATCACCCGCTTGAAGCCCACGTGGCTGGGCGAGAAGCCATGAGCCTCGTAGAAGCGGTGGGCGTCGGGACGCTGGAGGTTCGACGTCAACTGGACCCGGTAGCAGCCCATCTCGGCCGCCCGACGGACCGCATCCTCGACCAGGAGACCTCCGATCCCCTGCCCACGATGCTCCGGGGCCACATGCACCGACTCGAGCTCGGCGCAGACGCCACCGCGGCGCTGGAGGTGCTGGATGATGATCAGCTGGAGGACTCCGACCACCTGGTGCTCGGACTCGGCGACCAGGATCTTCGACGGTCCGCGACCGAAGGCCCCGATGACCGCTGCGTAAGACGTCGGGTCCTCCGGGTCCTCCGCACCAGGATGGAGCGAGCCCGCATCGAGGATCGCCGCGATCCGACGGGCGTCGCGAGGCTCAGCCTCTCGGATCTGCACGCGGGCGAGGTCCATCAGTCGTCCTCTGCGTGCGCCGCCATGAGGCCGTCGATCATCTTGACCACCGTCGGGTCCGTGAGCGTCGTGACGTCGCCGAGGTCGCGGTTCTCCGCCACGTCGCGCAGGAGCCGACGCATGATCTTGCCCGATCGGGTCTTGGGCAGGTCCGGGGTCAGGATCACCTGGCGGGGCTTGGCGATGGGGCTGATGGCGTCGGCCACGTGGGCGCGGATGCTGGCGATGATCTCGGTGTCGTCTTCGCCATGGAGCTCCGAGGAGGACGTCAGGGTGACGAAGGCCACGATGGCCTGGCCGGTGGTGTCGTCCGAGGCGCCGACCACCGCCGCCTCGGCGACCGCCGGGTGACCCACGATGGCGTGCTCCACCTCGGCCGTGGACAGCCGGTGGCCCGAGACGTTCATGACGTCATCGACCCGGCCGAGGAGCCACAGGTCGCCGTCGTCGTCCTTCTTCGCCCCGTCGCCGGCGAAGTAGAGCCCGTCGAACTTGGACCAGTAGGTCTCGGCGTAGCGCTCCGGGTCGCCCCAGATGCCGCGCAGCATCCCTGGCCAGGGGCGGGTGATCACCAGGAGGCCACCATGGCCGTCGGGGACCGGCGCGCCGTCATTGTCCACCACCTCGGCCGAGATCCCAGGGAACGGCACCATGGCCGCACCGGGCTTGGTCGCCGTCACGCCAGGCAGCGGCGTGATCATGATGCCCCCGGTCTCGGTCTGCCACCAGGTGTCGACGATCGGACAGCGATCCCCGCCGATGTGCTTGCGGTACCACATCCAGGCCTCGGGGTTGATGGGCTCGCCCACCGATCCGAGCAGCCGGAGGCTGCTCAAGTCGTGACCGGCCGGGAGCTCCGCTCCCCACTTCATGAAGGTGCGGATGGCGGTCGGGGCCGTGTAGAGGATCGTGACCTTGTACTCGTCGATGATCCGCCACCACCGGTCCTTGCCCCCTGCGTCGGGGGTGCCCTCGTACATCACCTGCGTCACACCGTTGGCGAGAGGTCCATAGACGATGTAGCTGTGCCCCGTGACCCACCCGATGTCGGCGGAGGTCCAGCAGACGTCGCTCTCGGGCTTGATGTCGAACACCATGCGGTGGGTGGTCGAGGTGTGAGTCAGGTAGCCACCCGTGGTGTGGAAGATCCCCTTCGGCTTGGCCGTCGTCCCCGAGGTGTACATGATGTAGAGCGGGTGCTCGGCGGGGAAGGCCTTGGCCTCGTGGATCGGGGCCTGGGCGTCGACCACGTCGTGCCACCACACGTCTCGGCCCTCCACCCACTCGACCTCCTGGCCGGTCCGGCGCACCACGAGGCTCGTGGTCACGGCCGGGCACAGCTCGAGCGCGGCGTCGACCTCCACCTTGAGCCCTGAGGCCGCTCCCCGACGGAACCCCCCATCGGCAGTGATCACCACACGGGCGTCGGCGTCGGTGATGCGATCGGCGAGCGCCTCGGCCGAGAAGCCGCCGAAGATCACGGAGTGCGGGGCACCGATCCGTGCACAGGCCAGCATGGCCACGACCGCCTCGGGGATCATGGGCATGTAGATGGCCACGCGGTCGCCGGCCTCGACGCCGAGGGCCTCGAGGGCGTTCGCCGCCCTGCAGGTCCGCTCGAGCAGCTCGGCGTAGGTGATGTCGAGTCGGTCGCCCTCAGGCTCGCCGACCCAGTGCAGTGCCACCTTGTCACCCCGGCCTGCTGCCACATGACGGTCGAGGCAGTTCACCGAGGCGTTGAGCGTGCCGTCGGCGAACCAGCGGGCGAACGGCGCCTCCCACTCGAGCACCGACGTGAACGGGGTGTCCCACTCGAGGGCCCTCGCCTGCTCGGCCCACCAGGCCTCAGGATCGGCAGCAGCTGCCGCGTAGACGTCCGGACCCACGTTGGCCTGGGCGACGAAGGTGTCGGACGGAGCGAAGCTCCGATCCTCGTGCAGCAGTGCCTCGACCGCCTCGTCGTGCCGTTCCTCTGCCATCGCTCCCCCTGTCGCCGCGGCCGAGCTCGGCTCAGGCCTCGTCCTGGATGTAGCGCACAATACGACGCATGAGCGGCCGCGGCGTGAAGCGCGAGGACACCGCCGTCACCTTGTTCGACAGTCCGGGGACGTGGACGACGTCGCCACGGTCCATCGCGGCGAGACCGGCCCGGGCGAGCTCCGCCGAGCTCGGAAGCGAACGGCCCTTGATCAGCCTCGTGTTGCCGGCGTGGGCGGCGTCCTGGAAGCCCGAGGCGAACGCACCGGGGCAGAACGCCGTGAGGGTGACCCCCGAACCTCGGGTCTCCTCCGCCACCGCCTCGGTGAAGGACAGGACGAAGGCCTTCGACGCGTAGTAGACGGCCATGGTGGGACCGGGCTGGAACGCGGCGGTCGAAGCGACGTTCATGACCTTTCCTGAGCCTCGTGCCACCATCGCCGGCAGGTAGCTGCGCGTGAGCGACACCACCGCCTCGCAGTTGAGCTCGACCATCGACACCGAGCGGGCCTCGTCGATCTCGGCGAAGAGCCCGCACTCTCCGAATCCCGCGTTGTTGACCAGGATGTCCACTGAGTCGACGGCATCGGTCACGGCGCGGCGGCCCTGCTCGGTGGCGAGGTCCGCGGCGATGATCGTCGGATTCCTCAACGACGACGCGAGCTCCTCGAGCGCTGCCGCCGTCCTCGCCACGAGGACCACCTCGTGGCCCTGTGCGTCGAGCAGCTTCGCCAGCTCAAGCCCCAATCCACTCGATGCTCCGGTGACCAATGCTCGTCCCATGTCTGCTCCCCTCTACCGGACCCGGCGGGCGTCGGCACGCCTGCAGTCTTATGCAGGTCTTAGGGCGGCCTCCACTCGTCCTTAGGCACGCCTCGTTGACTGGTCTCCAGCAACACCGAACACGGAGGAACCATGGACGAGAACAACGACATCCCGAGCCTCCCCGCTGCGGGGGCTTCACAGGACTGGGCGCTCTGGACCCCTCCCAGCCTCGGCGTCGGCAGCACCGAGGGTGCAGCAGCCCCCTCTGAGGGGGCTGAGGCAGCCCACCGCCCCAACCGTCGTCGCCAGGTCGCGATCGTGGCTGCCGGCATGGTGGCCGCCGCAGTCATCGGAGGTGCAGCCGGACATGTGGCATGGCCCTCGAGCGACGCCCATGAGTCAGAGTCCTTCCAGTCGGCGCCGCAGATCCCATCGGGTGCCACAGGCGGGCAGAGTGATCCCGGCTACAGCAGCGGTTCCGCCGGCACCGGCGCGACCAGCGCAGCCCAGGCCAAGGTGGCCGCCAAGGTCAGCCCCGCCATCGTCGACATCAACACCGACCTCGGGTATCAGAGCTCCTCGGCGGCCGGAACCGGCGTGGTGCTGACGTCCGACGGGACCATCCTGACGAACAACCACGTGATCCGTGGGGCGACGAAGATCTCCGCCACCGATGTGGGCAACGGTAAGACCTACAACGCCCTCGTCGTCGGCTACGACCGCAGCCACGACATCGCCGTGATCAAGCTGGTGGGTGCCTCCGGCCTCACCACGGCCGATCTCGGGAACTCCTCGACCGCCTCCGTCGGACAGGCCGTCCTCGGCATCGGGAACGCCGGCGGACAGGGCGGCACGCCCAGCGTCGCCGCCGGGACCATCACGGGACTCGGTCGATCCATCACCGCCAGCGACGAGTCCAACGGGGACTCCGAGAGGCTCTCCGGCCTGATCGCCACCAACGCCCCCATCCAGCCGGGCGACTCGGGTGGTCCGCTGGTCAACATGGATGGCGAGGTCCTCGGGATCGACACGGCCGCCTCGGCGTCCTACTCCTTCTCGACCGCTGCCTCACAGGGCTTCGCCGTGCCGATCAACGACGCCATGGCGATCGTGAAGCAGATCACCGCCGGCACCGCCTCGAGCACCGTGCACATCGGTCAGACGGCGTTCCTCGGCGTGCAGGTCCAGAACGCCTCGTCGAGCATCGACGGCAGCGCTGCGGCCAGCGGCGTCGCGGTGGTCGGGACGGTCGCCGGGTCCCCGGCTGCGGCCGCCGGCATCGGGCAGGGCACGACCATCACCGCCGTCAACGGCGTGGTCGTCGCCTCGCCGACCGAGCTGACGAACCAGCTCAGCGCCCGCCACCCCGGCGACAAGGTCACCATCGCCTGGACCGACTCGTCGGGCCAGTCCCACACCTCGACCATCGTCCTGGCCAAGGGCCCGGCCGCTTGAGGTCGACACCGTCGGGGAGCCCTCAGGACCCATCCGGGTCGGGGGCTCCCCGATAGGTTCGTGGGTCACCGCCGAGACCGAGGAGCACCCATGCGCGACTGCGACCAGCCGATCTGCGTGACCCACGCCACCACCGAGCAGCTCGAGGCAGACGCAGACGGCACGGCGAACGTGGTCCTGGGTGCGGCGGGAGACCGTGAGGTCGGCATCTGGGAGATCGAGCCCGGCGTGACCACCGACATCGAGGTCGACGAGGTCTTCATCGTGCTGGCCGGATCGGCCACCATCTCGGTCGACGGCCAGCCGGACGTGCTGATCGGGCAGGGCGACGTCGTCCGGCTCGATGAGGGGACGGCCACCACGTGGACCGTCCACGAGCGACTTCGGAAGGTCTACCTCGTCGATGGCTCAGACTGAGGAACGCTTCAGGCCGCGGGCTCGGCGCAGTTGAACATCCAGCGAATGCCAAAGCGGTCGCAGCAGGTCCCCCAGTAGCCGAACGGCATGTCCTGGAGGCCCGTGCCGTCCGTGCTTCCCTGCGAGAGCAGGTCGTAGAGGCGCTCGGTCTCCGCCCGGGTGTCGGGCTCCAGGTTGATCGTGATGTTGTTGCCGATGCGACGCTCATGGCCCATCGACTCGAGCATGTCGGTCGCCATGAGCACGTGACCGTCGAGGATCGACAGCTCGGCATGCATGACCAACCCGCGCTCGGACTCCGGGATGGGAGGCATGCCAGGACTGGCGGGGATGTCGCCGAAGGTCATCGTCGGGGCGAGGTACTCCCCGTCGAAGACCTCCTTGTAGAAGGCGAAGGCCTCGGCGGTCTCGCCCATGAAGTTCAGGTACGTGCTCACTCGCGCCATGGATCCTCCTTGTCGTGAGGCGAGACGTTACCCGATGACCTCACACCCCCGTGAGGTACCGACGGGGGTTGTCGACCAGCATGGTGGTGATCTGCTCGTCGCTGACTCCGTGCGCGCGGAGGTACGGCAGGACGTCGTGCTCGATGTGCAGGTAGTTCCAGTCCGGGAGGAAGGCCAGCACGTCCGGGTCGATCCAGTCGATGTAGCAGGCGGCGTCGTGAGCCAGCATCATCCGCTCGGCGAACCCCCGCCGGCACATCTCCACGACGATGTCGGCGCGAGCCTCGAAGGTCGTGGCCAGGTTGATCCCGAAGCGGTCCATCCCGAGCCAGAAGCCCGCCTCGGCCAAGGTCGACAGGTGGTCGGCGTCCTCGGAGTCGCCGCTGTGCCCGAGGACGACTCGCGCTGGGTCGACGCCCTCCTCGGCCATCAGGCGCTGCACCGCCAGGCCCTGGTGGGTCTCCGGGTGGGTGTGGACGGTGATGGGGGCTCCGGTGATCAGGTGCGCCTGGGCCACTGCTCGCATGATGCGCTCGACTCCCGGCGTCATGCCCGGCTCGTCGATGGCGCACTTGAGCAGAGCCGCCCTGACCCCCGTCCCGGCGATGCCCTCGGTGAGGTCCCCGACGAACATGGCCACCATCGGGTCGGGCATCTCCACGCCGAGCGCCTCGTTGAGGGCGGGACCTCGGTGATGGAAGAACAGCGGCACGTCCTTGTACGTGTAGCAGCCGGTGGCGACGATGATGTTGAGGTCGGGGACCTGCTCAGCCACCCGCTGGATCCTCGGGATGTAGCGCCCGAGACCGACCACCGTGGGGTCGATGATCGTCCGCACCCCGGACTCCGACAGGGCGGTGAGCTTGGCCACCGCGTCGGCGATCCGCTGTTCCTCGTCGCCCCACTCGTCGGGGTAGTTCTGCTGGACGTCCGGCGTCAGGACGAAGATGTGCTCGTGGACATAGGTCCGGCCGAGCTCGGCGGCGTCCACCGGACCACGGATCGTCTGAATGGTCGACATCGTCCTCCTCTGGGTGCGTCGGGACGAGTCTGCCACCACCCCGGTCGCAGGGCTTGGCGATCCGCGACCACGGTGAGGCCTGACGCCATTCCGCCCGCAACGAGCCCCACGTCCCTGGCCGATGCTCGAGGGGCCGCCAGTATGTTGGCGGCAGCGACGACCCGAGGGAGGACCCCGTGCGTCAGGAGGAGCTGCGAGGCCGCTTCGTCTACGACGCCGACTGTGGCATCTGCACGAAGGGATCCCTCGCATTCACGCGGCACTGGTCAAACGCTGACTACGGCATCGTCTCCCACCAGTCACTCGGCGCACAGGGGTGCGCCGAGCTCGGCTTCACCCCCAGCGAGGCCCAGCAGGCCGCCTACTGGGTGTCACCCGGGCGAGCCCCCGTGAGGGGGCATGCCGCCGTGGCCGCCGCCCTGAAGGCCTGCGGCGGCTGGAGGTGGGTGCTCGGCGGGATCATCGATGCTCCGGTCATACGCTCGGCCTCCCGAGCGGTCTACGGGTTCGTCGCCGCCAACCGACATCGGCTCCCCGGTCCGGATGCCTGCGTTGTGCCATCCGCCTCACCGATCGCGTCACCGACCTCCGAGCCGTGACCCTCGGCTGAGCCACGTTCAGCTGGTCGCCAGCTTCCGCGTCACCGACTCCGGGCTTCGATCTCTCTCAGCCGTGCAGCGACGAGGGTCTCCACCAGATCACGGGGCAGGGGCACGTCGGCGGTGAAGTGCAGCGAGCTCTTCGTCCACGTCCGGCCACCGAGGCTGGCGGACAGGCCCTCGAGGATCCCTCCGCTGAAGGGCAGGAAGGAGAGATGGTTCGTGAAGGCGGCGTACCCCGCCACCACCGGGCCGCCTGGGAGCCTCAGGGCCGGCACCCCGTAGGAGAGGCACTCGTCGGCGTCGGGGATCAGGTCGTTGAGGGTCCCGCGGAGCTCCGAGAGGCAGTCTCGGTCCCGTTGGCCGAGGCCGGAGAGGTACACCTCGACGTCATCCGTCCCCATGGACGACGAGCGTAGGGCTCACCACCGTCACGGGCACGGCAGTCCGGGCCGCGGGCGGACTCGGTCCCCAGGGATCGACCGCGTGACCCTGTCGACCCGGGGAGGCGGATCAGCTCGGGGTCGACCGCCGGCGATCGAGCATGTCGGAGATCTCCTCGCCCACACGGACGTGCTCGGCGAGGACCGGCGGGTAGTAGGTCATGTACAGCGTCGCCCGACCGCCGTCTCCGGTCGGGGCCGGAGACGCATGCAGGACGTCGTGGAGGTGCACCGTCACGTCGCCCGGCTCGGTGTCGATCCCGAACTGCGGCCAACCCGCCATCTCGTCGGAGGTGAGCTTCGGAGAGACCGACTTCCCCTGCGATCCGGGGATGACCTCGAATCGTCCCGTCTCCGACGTCGACCCGGTGATCTGGATGCCGATCGTCACCGAGGGGCACGTGATCGGCGGCGCCTCGTACCAGCAGTCATGGTGCCACGGGAGGTTCGAGATCCCGGCGAGCGGACCGGCTGGCTTGATCAGCAGCTGGAGGCCGCGCTGGCGGTCCAGGAACGCCTGAGCGGGGCTGCCCAGCAGTGCCGCCAGCCGCAGGAGGCGGGGGTCGTTGGCTAAACCCCTTGCAATCATTGGTGCCCCCGGCAGGATTCGAACCTGCGACGCACGGTTTAGGAAACCGACGCTCTATCCCCTGAGCTACGGGAGCGACATTCTTCTGAACTAGATGCTTACGATTGTTGTCTCGGAGTAACCGTCCTGCGCCTCACGCTTGTCCCGCCCCCGTCTCTCAGGGTACTGAGCATCGACTTTGAGGCAGCACTCACGCTGCGAATCATACGCCGAGGACCGCTCACGGCAGGATGGTCCAATCCGAGGCCCCCAGGGTCGCCCGCACGCGCCTCGACGAGCGGAATCCCGACACGAGCAGGGCTTCCCAGGATCGCTCCGCCCTCCCCCGTTCATGCGCGATGACGCTCATCCTCCACAAGCGATCGCCAACGCCCACTCGTGGCTGGCAGCCGCACAATTCGCGAACTCACCGGTGCGAGTCCTCTCTGCTGCGGCCCATCACCTTGGGCGTCGCCCGACATTACGACCCGACGTGCGCTTGATTCAGCTCGATGAGGACGCGCGCAGACGAGAGGCCAGGCGGACCGATGTACCGCGGATCCGGCGTGCCGTCGGAGACCTCGTCCAGGCTGTCGCCCTCCAGACCCTCGAGCCCTGGACGTCGGCGAGGAGGTTCTCAAGACGACGCCGGCTCGCCAGGTCTCCCGACACGTTCTCGCGATCCTCGTCGCTGAGCAACGCCGCCTCATCCCTGAAGAACCAAGCTTGGGTCTCCATGATCCGAGCCACCATCCCCGAGGAGGTGTAGTCGACGACGTGCAAACGGTCGGCGCCGAACACTGCGCTGAAGCTTTCGATCATCTCGTCAGGGTCGGTGCAGTGCACGCGCTTCGGCCACACCCCCATGCGCGGGACGACGACCCGACCGGTCTCTCGTGCCTGTCGTTCAAAGTCCTCGCGTGGGATCCCCATCCCCATGCGCACGAGCGTGCCGTAGAGCGCTGGCACGAAGGACTCGGCCTCTCGCCGAGAGAACAGCACGTGGACGCGGTAGCCCACCTGTTCCAACTCGACGCGAAGTGCGTCAAGCAGCGCAGGTCGGTCCCAGGCCATGCTCAGCTCCTCAAAGGAGATGAACACGCGGTCACACCCTGAGGCGCTGATCTCTGCGAAGAGGTCTCTGACGCACCGGATCTGCATCGGGTGTCGTCTTGCGGCCAAGAGCTCCTTTGCCAGCAGGTTGTGGCTCACGGAGGGGTTCTCCCGGCTGGTGGAGGGATAGAGGAGGCCACCCTCCAGCAGCTCGGCATCGTGGGCACTCAGCTGTGCCTGGAAGGACGTAGTCCCGGTCTTGTGCATGCCGACGTGGAGCAGTGCCACCGGATCCTGTGTCACAGCTGCCATCAGTGATGCCGATGCCGTCCGGGGATGACAGAGTTCAGGTTGCGACGAGATTGCAGCATTGGGACCACGAGACGCTCTCCTTCAACCCGCTGTGACCGGGACTGCATCTCCGAGGATCGACAGCGTGCGCTGAACTCTATGAGATGACCTGACGAGACGCACCATCGATCGCTGTTCGGCCGCCGCCCGGCCCTGCGATCACGGCGGTTGGACTCTCTGAGGGATCGGTCAAGGAGGAGATGGTCTTCGATGCATTGTCCCGGGCCCAGAGTCGGTGCCCGTCAGCAAAGTCCATCCAGAGCGCTTCGATGCGGCCCGGCTCCCGGATGCCTGCGAGCCGTCCAGGACGATCTCGGCCTTGGGCGCCAGACGCCCGGCGATTGGGCAGATCACACGATCGCCCTGCTCTGCGCCTACCTCAACGATCCACCTGCGGGTTGACTGTCACGACCCGAGGCCTATCGGACGAACGCACGAAGGTCAGACCGCGCACCGACGAACGGAAGTCAGGCCACGACGGGGACCTCTGTCTGGCGCAACCTCCCGATGCCAAATCGTCAGCGAGCAGCGTTGATCGTCAGGATCCGTCTCGTCGCAACAGCCGAGTGGCCACATCGCCCACCCGGTTCCTGATCTCCCGGGCCACCGGCGACCTCACCCACGCTGTCGACCGCCAGACCGTCGAACCCTGCGCCTCGGCGAGGAGATCCTCGAGTCGGCGTCTCCCGTCAGCGTCTCCGGAGACGTTCTCGCGGCTCTCGTCGCTGAAGAGGGATGCCTCCTCGCCGAAGAACCACGCCTGCGACTCGACCAACCGTGTGGTCATCCCGGAGGGGACGTAGTCGATGACGTGCAGTCGATCCGGCCCGAACACTTCGCTGAATCCCCGCACCAGCAGATCGGGATCGGTGCAGAAGGTCCGCTTGGGCCACTCCGGCAGGGCGGGAACCGTGACCTGGCCGGTCTGGCGGGCCTGGCGCTCGAACTCTTCGCGCCGCATGCCCAATCCCTGCCGTACCAACGTCCCGTAGAGCGCGGGGACGAACGATTCGGCCGGCCGACGACACATCAGGACGTGCACCTCGACGCCGGACTCCTCGAAGGCAGAGCGAAGGCCGGTGAGGAGATCAGGCCGTCGCCAGAGCATGCTCATCTCTTCACCCGAGATGAGCACACGGCCGCACCTCGAGGACGCGATCTCGGCGAGGAGGTCACGGAGCGCCCGAGATCGAGCGAGGCCCCTCATCGGCCGAAACAGCTCCATGGCGAGGAGCACGTGGTTCGGGTATCGCTCAACCCGAGCCGATCGCGGGTAGAGCAGCCCACCGGCGCGCAGCGCGGCCTCATGCTCCTGGCACTGCGCCTGGAACGACGTCGTCCCGGTCTTGGGCATCCCAACGTGGAGCAGCAGGATCGGCTTCGCGGTTGTCATCGGCACCGGCCATGACGATAACCCGAGTCGTGTGCCACCTCCACCGTGCCGAACCGTCGTTTCCGGGCATCCCGGGTAGGTTTCTCCCATGGATGCCTCGGGCTACGCAGCCCTCCTTCACCACAACGCCACCCTGCCCGACGCGACCGGCGTCGAGGGGTGGTTCTCTCGCACCGACGCCGAGCTGTTCATCTCGGTGGATCGCCAGCAGAAGGCTGCAGGGCTGGTCGGAGACATCCTCGAGATCGGGAGCTTCAAGGGCGCCAGCGCCATCCTGCTCGGCTACCTGCTCGCCTCCGGCGAGGAGCTCGTCGTCTGCGACCCCTTCGGCGGGACGGGGATCAGCGCGCATGAGCCGCTCGTCTACACCTACTTCGAGGATCCGTTCCGCCAGGAGTTCGAGGCCAACTACCGTCGCTTCCACACGGAGCTCCCTCGCATCATCCAAGCCACCTCAGACCAGCTGCCCGACGCACACCTCGGTCAGCGGTTCCGCATCATCCACGTCGATGGCGCCCACCACTACGACGCGGTGCGCCAAGACCTCCTCTTGACCCGTGACCTCCTGCTGCCAGGCGGTGTGGTCATCTTCGACGACGTCCTCGTCCGCCATACCCCGGGCGTCACCGCTGCGGTCTGGGAGGGGATCATCAACGACGGGCTCATCCCGCTCTTTCAGTCGAACAAGCTCTACGCCACATGGGCCGATGCTCCCTGGATCGAGCTTCCTGACCACTACGACACCTACGTGCACGACGTGGCCGGGCACCAGATGCGGCACGTCTCGCTGCCAATGACCCGACCCTCACTTCCCCGACGCGTCGTCCACGGGCTCCGACAGCGGGTGCGCCGCACCCTGCGCTGAGCACCCTATGGGCGGGCCGAGCCTCCCGTCCCACCCATGGGCCGAGGGCTGGACTCCGGTCGGCACCCGGCACGGCGGGAGACGGTTCGCTGCGCTCTCGAACCGACTCTCGATGCAGCGTCTCTTCGCAGTCCTCCATCCTCGGCCACCTCGATCGCCCGCAGGCCCCGGTGCAGCCCTGTCGAACAACGACCATGGTGACTCGTCGAACGTGGTGAGGCAGGAGTGACGCCCGCTCACCACGCCGCCGGCGGCCGGTTGCGTCAGGGCCTAGCCTCGTCTCCCTCGCCGTTCACCGCTGTCTGCGATGCCCGCCACTGCCCGAGCGACAGGGGCGTCCGACTGAGGCGACCGGCCACGCTCCTCGCTCGCGTGCGGATGCGGCGCGCTGTGGGCGTCCGGACCCATCGGGTCGACCTCCAGACGGTCGAGCCCTGGAGGTCGGCGAGCAGGTCTTCGAGTCGGCGCCGGCCGTCGAGGTCACCAGAGGTGTTCTGCCGACCCACGTCGCTCAGGAGCGACGCCTGGTCCCCGAAGAACCATGCCTGGGTCTCGATGATCTTCGTGATCATTCCTGAGGCGTCGTAGTCGACCACGTGCATCCGGTCCGGACCGAACGCGTCGGCGAAGGCCTGCTCGAGCTCGACCGGCTCGGTGCAGAACACCCGCCGCGGCCAGTTCACCAGCGCGGGGACCGTCACCTGGCCCGTCTCGCGCGCCTCGCGCTCGAACTGCGAGCGCTCCACGCCCATTCCCTGCCGCACCAGGGTCCCATAGAGCGCGGGCACGAACGACTCCGGCTGCCGACAGCCGAGCAGCACGTGCACCTCGTAGCCGAGTGACTCGAAGGACGACCGGAGGCGTTCGAGGAGGTCGGGCCTCTGCCAGAGGCGGCTCAGATCCTCGCCGGAGACGAGCACGCGCTCGCACCTCGAGGCCTCGATCTCCTCGAGGATCTCCCCGAGCGCGCCTTGGCGCCCGGTACCTCGAGTGTCCCCGAGCAGGTTCTTGGCGATCTGGTTGTGGTTCGGGTAGAGGTCGCTCTGGCCGGCCGCCGGATAGAGCAGACCATGCGAGCGAAGCTCGGCCGAGTGCTCCTGGCAGCGCGCCTGGAGCGACGTCGTCCCGGTCTTGTGCATCCCGACGTGAAGGAGCAGCACAGGCTTCCGCGAAGGGGCATCCATGAGGAGGAACTCTAGGGTTGAGCTCGAGCGAGCCTCAGGATCTGGCGGGGGCGGACGACGGTCGGCAGCGTCCGCAGGCCGATGGCTCAGGACATCACGTAGTCCTCGAGGTCGACCTGCCGGGTCCACCCCCAGTAGTCCACGAGGCGCCACGGGCTGAGGCCGTGGATCTCGCCCGCCGCGTTCTTGAAGAAGGAGTGGCGCACCGAGGGCTGCGACCACACGAGCGTCTTGATCTCGGCCTGCGTCCGTTGGTGCCAGTCGTCATAGGCCTCGCGTCGTGGCTCCATCTGGCGGTGGCCGCCCTCGGCCAGGGCGAGCAGGCACTGCTCGATGTAGCGCATCTGGCACTCGGAGTGAAAGATCAGGCTGCCGCCGTGGGCCAGATTGGTCCCCGGGCCGTACATGCAGAAGAAGTTCGGGAACCCAGGGACGGTGATGCCGAGGTAGGCCGCCGGTCGATCCCCCCACATCTCGCGCAGGTCCACCCCACCTGAGCCCCTGATCTCGAGCGGCCACAGCAGCTCGGTGGCCTTGAACCCCGTGGCGAAGACGATCACGTCGGCCGGGTGCAGCGTCCCCTCGACGTCGACCACCCCACCGGCCTCGATGTGGTCGATGCCGAGCCGGATGAGCTCGACGTCCGGCCTCGTCAGGGTCCTGAGCCAGCTCCCGTTGTCCTGGAGGGTCCGCTTCCCCGTCGCCGGGTAGTCCGGGATCACCTTGGCGGCGAGCTCGTCGTCGCCATCGATCTGGCTGAGGATCCAGTCGGTGAACATCTGACGGGTCAGGTCGTTGATCTCGCTGACCGCCACCTGCGGGTCGGGGTAGGCGGGATCCACTCGTGCGGCCTCGAGGCCCTTGTCGCACCCCGGCCAGAAGATGAGGAACCGGTACCAGCGCCCATAGAAGGGCAGGTGGCGCAGCGCCCACCGCACGCCGGGACCCACCGCCTCATGGTAGTTCGGGTTCGGGAACATCCACTGGGCCGTGCGCTGGAAGATGGTGAGGTGCTCGACCTCCTCCGCGATGGCCGGGGCGATCTGGAACCCGCTGGCCCCAGCCCCGATCATCACCACGCGCTTCCCCGCTAGGTCGACACCGTGGTCCCACTGCGCCGAGTGGAAGGACGGGCCCGCGAACGCGTCCCGGCCCGGGATCTCCGGGAGGTTCGGTCGGTTGAGCTGGCCGACGGCGGAGATCACCGCCGACGCGGCGACCTGCCCGATGCTCCCGTCAGCCCTATGGACCTCGACGTTCCACGTGCCGGTCTCGTCATCCCACGTGGCACCGGCGACCTCGGTGGAGAACGCGATGTGCTCGGTGATCCCGCGACGATCCATCACCGAGGCGAAGTAGGCCTGCAGCTCAGGCTGCCGGGCGAAGAACTCGGTCCACTGGTCGCTCGGCTCGAAGCTGTAGCAGTAGAAGTGGTTCCCCACGTCGACGCGAGCGCCGGGATACGTGTTCTCCCACCACGTGCCACCCACCCCGGCGTTCTTCTCGAAGATGACGAAGGGGATCCCGGCCTCCTTGAGGCGGATCCCGGCCAGCAGACCCGACTCGCCGCACCCGATGACCGCCACCGGCGGGCGATCCCAGGCCGCCCCTCTGGTGGAGCGGAGGGCGCGCGCATCGCGGCCATCGAGCTCCATCTCCTCCATGAGCATCGGCACGTACTGGTCGGGCACCGGCTCGCAGACCAGCCACTCCATCATCTCGTGGACCACCTCGGCTCCCAGCGGAGCGGGCTCCGGGCAGCCGGCGTCGCGGTACGCGATGAGCAGGTCGAGCGCCAGGGCCCGAGCCCGTTCCTGGTCCTCCTCCGACAGGTACCCCTGGACCTCGTTGAGGAAGAGCCCGGCCGGCCTGAGGTCGCCACGGATGATCGCCGGATCCCCCGTGAGGTGCACCAGGCTGAGCAGCAGGGTCGGGATGCTCACATCCTTGAGCGCTTCGACGATCTCCGCATCGCTTGCCTCGAACGGCACCCCGGCATGTGGGTTGCGCGACACCTCTCCCCCTCCTGCGCGGCCGTTCCCCTGCCCGGCATGCGACTGACGCTCTACTGTCTACCAAGCACACACGAGGAGGGCTGATGCGCCAGGTGATGATCGATGGCCCCGGCAGCGTGGTCGTCGTCACAGTCCCCGACCCGACGCTCATCGACGCCGCCTCGGCGATCGTCTCGGTGGAGAAGTCGGCGATCTGCGGCTCCGACCTGCACTTCTACGACGGTGACATCCCCGTGGGCGACGGCATCCCCGTCGGCCACGAGTTCATCGGCACGGTGGTCGAGGTGGGCGCCGACGTCACTCGGTTCGCCGTGGGCGACCGGGTGCTCACCTCATCGGTGGCGGGGTGCGGGGCCTGCGACGGCTGCGCCACCCTCGACCCGGTGACCTGCGTCGATGGACCGCTGATCTTCGGCTCCGGGATGCTCGGCGGTGGCCAGGCGACCCTCGTCGCCGTGCCGGCCGCCGACTTCCAGATGCTGCGGATCCCCGACGGCATCGATGACGAAGCCGCACTGCTGTTGACAGACAACCTGAGCACCGGATGGGCCGGCGCCCGCCGAGCGGACATCGCTCCCGGTGACACCGTGGCGGTGATCGGCCTCGGCCCCGTGGGGCTGTGTGCGGTTCGCTCAGCCCTGGCCCTCGGCGCCGGCACCGTGCTGGCCATCGATCCGGTGGCCGAGCGCCGGGCGCTCGCCGCCTCCTCTGGGGCGACGGCCATCGACGGGGCGACGGTCGAGGCCGTGCTCGAGGCCACCGGCGGCCGCGGGGCGCAAAGCGTGATCGACGCAGTCGCCCTCGACGCCACGCTCGATGATGCCTTCGCCAGCGTCCGGGCGGGCGGGACGGTCTCGGTCATCGGCGTCCACGACCTCGAGCCCTACCCGATGCCGATGCTGATGAGCCTCTTCCGCAGCGTGACGCTGCGGACCACGACCGCTCCCGTCCAGCAGACCTGGGGTGAGCTGGTCCCGCTCCTGCAGGCCGGAGGGCTCCGCACCGACGGGATCTTCACGCACCACTTCTCCCTCGATCAGGCCGCCGACGCCTATCGCTCGGCGGCAGCCCGAGGCGGAGGCTGCATGAAGGTCGTGCTCACCCCCTGAGCGGCACCTCGCCAGACGAGCGGATGCCAACGGTGCGCTCTAGGGTGAGGAGGTCAGCAGGGGGAAGGGCCCCCATGTTCCGGGGGGGACATCATGAACAGCCACCGTCGTCCGCGCGGGTTCCGACGAGGGGTGGCCGCGCTCGCCGTCGCCACCCTGGGCGCCACCGCTACCGTCGTCCCGCTCGCGACCGGCGTCGCCGCGGCGGCCGGACCGATCTGCGGCAAGCAGGCGAAGCCGACCAAGGCGCAGCTCGAGAGCACTACCGGCGTCACCAAGACCTCGATCAACGTCGGGAACGCGGCCATCATCTCCGGTCCGGTCCCCGGCCTGTTCCAGGGCGCCGCCTACGGTGCCGAGGCCTACTTCGCCATGATCAACGCCAAGGGCGGCGTCAACGGTCGCACCATCACGCTGAACTCCTACGACGACGCGTTCTCCGGGACCGCCAACAAGCAGATCGTGGCCGAGTCGGCGGCCAAGGACTTCGCCATGGTGGGGAACTTCTCGCTGTTCGACAACTACGGCTGCGCCTCTTTCGCCCAGAACCCCGGCTTCCCCGATGTCTCGCAGACCCTCGACCCGGTGACCAATGCGCTGCCCTCCACCTACAGCCCGACTCCGGTGATGCCGGGCGGCCCGCTGACCGCGTACCAGTACTTCAAGGCCCACTACCCCGACGCGGTCAAGCACGTGGCCGCCCTCGTCGCCAACTCCGACACGGCCATCGCCCAGTGGAAGGGCCAGCAGGCCGCCATGCAGCACATCGGCTACAAGTTCGGCTACTACCGACTGACCAGCCCGGTCGAGACCAACTACACCGCCGACGTGATCGCCATGAAGAAGAAGGGCATCAAGATGGTGCTGATGTCCTTCGGGACGGGGCAGTCCTATGCGGCGCTCGAGAAGACCATGGCGCAGCAGGGGTTCCACCCCCAGGTCAGGGTCTCCAACGGACCGATCTACTTCGACGACTTCGTCACCCAGGCCGGTGGACCGGCCATCGCCAACGGGACGTGGCTGGCCCAGGGCTACTCGCTCTACCTCGGCCAGGACGCCAGGTCGGTCCCGGCAGTCAAGGACTTCACGTCCTGGATCAAGAAGACCCACCCCACCTTTTCCCCTGACCTCTACACGCTCTTCGGGTGGACCTCAGCCCAGCTCTTCACCCAGGCACTCAAGGCCGCCGGACCAAACCCGACCCGCGGCAAGCTCCTGGCCGCCCTGTCGAAGATCACGCGGTTCGACGCCAGCGGGCTGTCGGGTC
Source organism: Acidimicrobiaceae bacterium (assembly GCA_947456245.1). Classification (GTDB taxonomy): domain Bacteria; phylum Actinomycetota; class Acidimicrobiia; order Acidimicrobiales; family RAAP-2; genus CAIUMH01. The sequence continues at coordinate 28,606 of CANGPS010000009.1, read as the reverse complement.
CGAGCAACCCGGCGAAGAAGCTCCCGAGCAACTGTGTGATGTTCGCCCAGGTGGTCAACGGGCAGTTCAAGCGGGTTAACCCGACGCCCACCAAGGGATGGAGCTGCACCCAGCCGTTCTGGGCGCCGGGCAAGGGCAACCTTCCCAAGGTCTCCCCCTAGGGCGTCGACGTCGAGCATCGTCCACGGTCGAGGGACCCGGCGGGCCGTGCCAGATTGTGGGGATGACCATTCGCCGTCGATCGACTGAGGGGCTCCTGCCGCTCAGCGCCGCCACCGCAGGCCTCACCGCCGCCCACCACGCCTTCGAGCTCTCGACCGGCATCGGCCTCGTCCTCCAGCCGGAGCTGGGACTCGGCGGCTCGAGCCTGCTCTGGGGTGTCGGACTCCCCGCATGGATGGGCCTGGCCAGCAGTCGCCTACCGCACCGATCGGCGATCCTCGCCGTGTCGTCGGGGACCGCCCTCGCCGGAGCACTGGTCCACTTCATCCTCTGGCCGTCACGGCGCGGCCGCCTGGGCCTGCCGCTCCTCACCGAGGCAGAGGGGCTGCCCACAGCGAGCCTCCCCGCCTACAACACCATCCTCTACACCTGGGGCACCGTCGCGGCGGCGTCGATCGTCCTGGAGATCCCACGGGGGTCTCGACGGTGGGCGCTGCTCGGCCTCGCCACGATCCCGCTGCAGCTCATCTCCGCCAGGCACCACTTCACCTGGCTGTCGCGCCAGGCGGTCGAGCACCCGGCCTGGTGGAACCGAGCCATGGCTCGGGCCATCACCGCAGCACCGCCTGCCGAGCAGGGCTAGGGCCGCTCCCACATGCCGACCGGCGAGCCTCCGACCGGGTGGTGCCCGGGCTGGCGTCCCTTCATGGCCTCCTCCATCCTCCGGGTCATCCCGGGGGTGAGCGTGCCGTCGGAGATCATCTCCATGTAGAGGGCGGTCACGTTGCCGATGTCCATGAAGTCCCGCTGCCAGCTCCAGCGGAAGTCCCCGGCGTAGACGAACCAGCTCCCGCCGAAGCCGGCCACCTCGCGCTGGCGGCCATCGGGGCCGGGGGCATCGGGGATCTGCTTCCAGAACCCGATCACCTCGCCCTTGACATCATCGATCAGCACGTGCTGATAGGGGTAGGTCCAGCCGTCGAGCCCGGCCATCTCGAGGCCCAGGGCGACCTCGAGGATCTCGGTGCGGCCGACGGCCATGAACTCGTCGGTGGCGCCGACGTTCCAGCCGTAGGTGGCCTCCTCGGTGTACATCTCTGCGAGTCCCGCCCAGTCGCCCTTCGCCTCACAATCGCGGTTCACGGCCAGCCACCGCTCCACCATCTCCTCGAGCTCTGCTCTCGGGTATCCCATGGTCATGCTCCCCCTTCTTCGTCGTCCTCGATGATGATCGCCCGCGTCGGGCAGTACTCGACCGCAGCGAGGACGGCGTCGCGCTGCGCCTCGCCCGGGTTGGGGTCGAGCACCGTCACGGTGTCGGCCCCCTTCTCCACCACGAACACGTCGGGAGCCTCGGACTCGCAGACCCCGTGGACCTGGCACAGGTCGGTGTCGATGCGGATCCGCATCACGCACCCCGGCGTCGGTAGCGGATGCGGACGGGCTGCTGGAGCTGGATCACCATCTTGGACATGTCCGCCTGGTAGCTCTCGGGCGGCTGGGCCAGGGTCAGCTCGTAGTCCGGCAGGACGACCGAGAAGATGGCCTTGAGCTGCATCAGGGCGAACGCCGCACCCACGCACCGGTGCCGGCCCGCTCCGAAGGGGATCCACGTCCAGGGGTTGAGCTTGTCCTCCTCGCGGCCGTCGAGGTAGCGGCTCGGGTCGAAGCGCTCGGGGTCGGCGAAGTCCTCGGCGATTCGGTTCGAGACCCAGGGCGAGGCCCCCACCATCTCGCCCGCCGCGATGCGGTGCCCCTCGACCTCGATGTCCTCCTTGGCCACGCGGAGCAGCAGGATGAGCGGTGGGTGCATGCGGAGGGTCTCCTTGAGCGCGGCCTCCATCTGCGGCATGGACCGCAGCGCCTGGTAGCTCACGTCGTCGGAGTCCTCGAAGAGCCCGGTGAGCTCGTCGACCACGAGATCCATCGCCCCCTCGTGGCGCAGCAGCTCGATGACCATCCACGAGGCGGTGGTCGAGGTCGTGTGGTGTCCGGCGAACATCATCGAGATGAAGATCCCGGTCACCTCGTCGGCGCTGAAGCGCAGCGAGCCGTCCTCATGGCGGATCGACATCAGCACGTCGAGCAGGTCGCGGTCATCCTCCTCTGGAGCTCCGGCCGCCTCCCGGCGGTCCATGATCCCCTGGACGAGGTCGACGAGGGCGAGTCGGGACTCGTCTCGCCTGGCGAACGACTCGATGGGCGCGTAGGGGTCCACGAAGGCGAGCGCATCGGTCCCCTGCTCGAGGTCGTGGTAGAGGTCGGCGAAGCGCCGGTCGAGCTCGAGCCGGAACTTGCGGCCGATCAGGCAGGAGGAGGAGGTGTAGATGGTGAGCTCGGCGAACCAGTCGAGCAGGTCGACCTCCCCCTCGTCGCCCCAGTCGGCCACCATCTCGGTGACCTCCCGGGCGATGGTCGCGGCGTGGCCGCGCATGAACTTGTCGCGCAGCGCCTGGTTGTGGAGCATCTCCCGGCGTCGCTCCGGCGAGGCGTCGAAGACCACGCCCTCGCCGAAGACCGGGGTCATGAACGGATAGGCCTCGGCCTGGTCGAGGACCTCCTCGGGGGCCCGGAAGAAGAACTCGTTGGGCCCTGCCCCCGACAGGACCGTCACGTCTCGGCCGGCGAGGTCGAACCGGCCGAGGTCGCCGCACTCGGATCGGACCCGCTCGAGCAGGCCGATCGGGTCGGTGCGAAGCTCCTCGAGGTGCCCACCCTCAGGGCGCCGGCCGGAGACCATGGGGATGGTGCTGGTCGATGGTTCGGTCATGAGCTGCCCTTCGTGATCGGTGCCTCCGGATGGAGCTCGATGGAGGTCACGTGCGTCCCGCGCGGCAGCGACACCACGGCGAGGACCCCTTGGGCCACGCCCTCGGGGGTCATGAAGTTCGAGTGACGCGCGAGGCCCCACGACTGCCACTCCTCGAGCACGGCCATGGTCTCGTCGGGGTCCCAGTCCATGCCCATGCCCGTCAGGGTCGGGCCGGGTCGCAGGATGGTGGAGCGCACCCCCGTGCCCTCGAGCTCCATCTGCAACGTCCGCACATAGCCCTCGAGGCCCCACTTCGACGAGACATAGGCGATCATCGACGGCCGGGGCCGGGCCACGACGTCGGAGGTCACGATCACGACGTCACCCCGTCGGCGCTCGATCATGGCCGGGAGCAGCGCCTGGAGCAGTCGGTGGTTGCCCTGGACGTTCACCTCGAGGGTGCGGTCGAAGTCGTCGGGCTCGGTGGTCAGCATCGATCCCGACTGGTTCATCGCCGCGTTGGCCACCACGATCTCGATCTCGCCGAGCAGATCGGCGGCCTCGGCCGCGAACGCCGCCGGCGACTCCGGGTTCCCGAGGTCGAGCGGGACGACATGGGCCTCGCCGCCACCGGCGCGGATCTCCGCGGCCGTGGCCTCCATCTCCTCGACCCGGCGGGCGCCGAGCACGACCGGATGGCCCTGGGCGGCGAGGGCTCGGGCGGCGGCCTCCCCGATGCCCGACGAGGCTCCCGTGACGACCGAGGGTCGGCGCTCCGGGTTGGCGGGGAACCGGGACATCAGCGCACCTCCACGGTGGTCGGGAGGGTGGCGAACCCTCGCACGTTGATCGAGTGGACCCACTGGGCGGCCTTGGCATCGATGTCGTAGCTCGCCACCCGGGCGACGAGCTCCTCGAGCGCCACCCGGCCCTCGAGCCGGGCCAGCGGAGCCCCCATGCAGAAGTGCCGTCCGTTGCCGAAGCTCATCAGCTTCGACGTGTCGCGGTCGAGGTCGTATCGGTCCGGGTCGTCGAAGACCTCCGGGTCGCGGTTGGCCGAGCCGATCAGCAGGAGGACCCGCTCGCCCTCGGGGATGGTGGCGGTCTCGAAGACCAGATCGGTGCGAGCCACGCGCAGCACCATCTGGCTCGATCCGTCGTAGCGGAGCGTCTCCTCCACCCAGTCCGGGATCCGAGCTGGGTCGACCATGGGCTTGGCCAGCTCGTCCGGGTTTCGCCACCCCCACCACCAGGCATTGCCCAGCAGTTTGGTCGTGGTCTCGTTGCCCGCCACCACCATCAAGAACAGGAACCCGATCATCTCGTCGTCGCTCAGGCCCTCTCCGTCCACGACCGCCCCCATCAGCTCGGAGGTCAGGTCCTCTTCGGGCGCCGTGCGGCGACGGGCGACCATGTCGGCGAAGTAGACGACCATCTCGAGGGCTGCCTGCTGGCCCTCGAGCGGCACGTCGAACTGACCGTCCTCGCGGTGGACGACGAGGTCGGCGAGTCGTCGGAGCTCAGCCCGGTCGGACCGTGGCACGCCGATGAGCTCGGAGATGACGTCCATGGGCACCTTGCCGGCGAAGTCGGCGATGAAGTCGAAGGTGCCCTGCTCGATGGCCGGGTCGAGGTGCTCGATGGTGATCTCGCGGATGCGGTCCTCGAGTCGGGCCACGGTCCTCGGGGTGAACGCCTTGTTCACGAGCGTGCGCATCCGGGTGTGGTCCGGCGGGTCGAGGGCCAGGAACGACATGGTCTTGTGCGCGTCCGGACCGAAGGCCGCCGGGTCGAGGGACACCCCGTAGGCGTTCGAGTACGAGCCGACGTCGCGGAATGCCCGCAGCACGTCGGCATGGCGCGAGAGCGCCCAGAAGTCGAACTCCTCGTTGCGGTAGACCGGCGCCTCGGCCCGCAGGCGGGCGTAGGTCGGGTACGGGTCCTCGTGGAAGGCGTACTCGTAGGGATTGAACAGCTCCACCACCACCGCAGGCCTCCTAGCCCTCTTCGCCAGCCATCAGGCGAGCCGCGCTCACCACGAAGGTCGGCACGTCCTCGTAGGACATGTGCCCCATGCCGGCCGAGAGCAGCGCGCCGAAGTAGGTCGTCACGAGGACCCGCGCCACCGCCTCGTCCGCCGGCGCCGCGGCCTGGGCGATCCGCCGATGGATCTCCGCCCCGATGCGGGCTCGCAGGCCCACCACGTCGACGTTCGAGCTCAGCAGGCCCTGGGTGCAGGCTGCGACGACCTCGGGGCTCCCGGTGGTGATGGCGGCCAGCGCCTCGACCGTCGCCTCGAGCCGGTCCGCCAGCGGGACCTCCGGATCGACCTTCACCTCCGGTACGCCAGCCACCCGACGCCACAGCAGCTCGGCGAGCAGGTGGTCCTTCGAGCTCACGTAGTTGTAGGCGGTGGCTGGGGCGATACCGGCCCGTCGGGCCACGGAGCGGACGCTCAGCCCGTCGTAGCCGGACTCCTCCACCTCGGCCTCGGCGGCGGCGAGGAGCGCGTCGATCGACTCGACCTGCCGGTCGGTCAGCTGCCGGCGCGGGACCTCGGGGGCCACCATCACCACCCGGGCCCTCCGACCAGGGAAGACCGACGTGGGGCTCGGCGCAGCGCTGTTCCGGTCATCCCCTGGCCCCCTCTCGCCTTGGTCACGTAGTCATACTACAGTCTGGACACTTGTCCAACCATGAGGTCCGCCGAGGGTCGCCGTGGTCGGGCAGGATCATGGACCAGAGGGGGAGCCGTGGCAGATCAGGGGTCAACGCGTGTCGGGGTCATCGGCCTCGGCGACATCGGCCGGGGCGTCGCCGACTCGTGCGTGGGCGCGGGCATCGCGCTGACGGTGTGCGACATCCGCCCCGAGGCGCTCGAGGCCTTCGCCGATCGGGCCTCCACCACCACCAGCCCAGCTGTCCTGGCCGAGGAGAGCGACGTCATCGTGGTGGCCGTGGTCAACGACGCCCAGGTCCTCAGCGTGACCTCGGGCGACGACGGCGTGCTCGGATCCGCCGCACCCGGGACCGTGCTCGTGGTCGTCAGCACCATCTCCCCCGGCGCCCTGGCCAGCGTGGCCGAGGCTGCGGCGAGCGCTGGGGTCAGGGTGGTCGACTGCGGCGTGTCGGGCGGCCCTGCGGCGGCGGCGGCCGGCGAGCTCATCTGCATGGTCGGAGGGAGCGAGGAGGACATCGCCGCCGCCTCGCCGGCCCTCGAGGCCATGGGCTCTCTCGTGGTCAGGATGGGCGAGCTCGGCACCGGCCTCCTCGCCAAGCTGGCCCGCAACGTCGTCCAGTACGGAGGTTGGCTGGCCGCCTATGAGGGCCAGCGCATCGCCGAGGCCGGCGGCATCGAGCTCGCCAAGCTGGCCCAGGTGATCAGAGCCTCGGACGCCAAGATCGGCGGCGCCGCCACCTTGATGTTCCGGCCCACGGTCGCCCCCTTCGGACCAGACGACCACGAGGGCCTCGTCGCCTCGATGGCGGCTGGGGCGGCGCTTGCCGCCAAGGACCTCGCCGCCGCACTCGAAGCCGCGACCGAGCTCGGCCTGACCCTTCCGGGGGTCGAGGTCACCGCCACGCACATCGACGACGTCTTCGGCGTCGGAGGAGGAGCATCATGAGCGACATCACCGGCGAGGAGCGGCTCCTCATCGACGGCGAGCTGCGGGCAGCCCGTTCGGGCGCCGTGTTCGAGACCATCAACCCGGCGACCGAGGAGGTCCTCGGCGTCGCCGCCGACGGTGGACCTGAGGACATGAACGAGGCCATCGCCGCCGCTCGGCGGGCCTTCGACGAGACGGGGTGGTCCACCGACGTGGACCTGCGGGTGCGGGGCCTCCGGCAGCTGCACCAGGCGTTCCTCGCCCACGCCGACGAGATCCGGGCCATGACCGTGGCCGAGGTGGGCTCGCCGCTTTCGATGACCACCCACGCCCAGCTCGACAGCCCGGTGGCCGGCCTCGCCTGGGTGGCCGACCTCGCCGAGCGCTACGCCTGGGAGGAGGACCTCGGCGTCGCCGAGCCCCTCGGCATCGCCTCGCATCGCTGGACCCGCAAGGAGGCGGCCGGGGTGGTCGGTGCCATCTCGCCGTGGAACGTCCCGCACCAGATCAACCTGGCCAAGGTCGGCCCCGCCCTCGCCGCCGGCGCCACCGTGGTGCTCAAGCCGGCCCCCGACACGCCCTGGTGCGCCTCGGTCCTCGGACGGCTCGTCGCCGAGGAGACCGACATCCCCGCCGGGGTCTTCAACGTCGTGACCTCGTCGGACCATCGCCTCGGGGCGATGCTGTCGACGGACCCGAGGGTCGACCAGATCAGCTTCACCGGCTCGACCGCCACCGGGCGGAAGGTCATGGCCGATGCCGCCCCGACCCTGAAGAAGGTCTTCCTCGAGCTCGGCGGCAAGTCGGCGTTCGTGATCCTCGATGACGCCGACATGGCCGCCGCCACCGCCATGGCCGCCTTCACGATCTGCACCCATGCCGGCCAGGGCTGCGCCATCACCACCCGCCTCGTGGTGCCGAGGGCGCTCTTCGACGAGGCCGTCGAGGGTGCGGCGACGGTGATGGGGATGCTCCCCGCCTCCGACCCCACCGATCCGGGCACCGTCTGCGGACCCCTCATCAGCGCCGTCCAGCGCGATCGCGTCGAGGGGTACCTGCGACTCGCCAAGGAGGAGGGCGGGACCTTCGTGATCGGCGGCGGCCGGCCCGAGGACCACGAGCGCGGCTTCTTCATCGAGCCCACCCTGATCGTGGGCCTCGATCCGACGTCGCGCGTGGTGCGCGAGGAGATCTTCGGACCGGTCCTCGTCGTCATCGCCCACGACGGGGATGACGACGCCGTCCGGATCGCCAACGACTCGATCTACGGCCTGTCGGGCTCGGTGTTCTCCGCCGACCGGGACCGGGCGGTCGGCGTGGCCAACCGCATCCGGACCGGGACCATCGGTGTCAACGGCGGGCTGTGGTTCAGCCCGGACGTCCCGTTCGGGGGCTACAAGCAGTCAGGCCTGGGGCGCGAGATGGGCGTCGCCGGCTTCGAGGAGTACCTCGAGACCAAGTCGATCGCCGAGCCGGCGTAGCCGGAGAGGATGAGGAGGAGCACATGACGAGCAGGCGCGAGGCCGGCATGGCCAAGATGCAAGAGGTCTACGGGTTCAGCTATGACCCCGACGACGTCAGCGGAGGGTTCGTCGACGTCACCGTCGACCACCTCTTCGGCGAGATCTGGACGAGGGAGGGCCTCACCCTGCGCGAGCGCCGCCTGATCACCATCGGCGCGCTGAGCGCGCTCGGCCTCCCCCACCTGCTCGAGATCCAGTTCACGAGCGCGCTGAACAACGAGGAGCTCGACGACGAGGCCATCCGCGAGATCGTCGTCCACCTGACGCACTACGTGGGATGGCCGCTCGCCACCGGACTCAACGAGGCCGCGGAGAAGGTCATCGCCCGACGGGCCAAGGCCCAGGACACCGAGAGCTAGAGGAGCCACCATGCCCGAGACCACCACCACCTACGACTTCACCGGCAAGGTGTCCATCGTCACCGGCTCCGCCGGAGGCATCGGGCAGGCCTACGCCGAGGCGCTCGCCTCAGCCGGCGCCTCCGTCGTCGTCGCCGACATCGACCTCGACGGCGCCGAGTCCGTGGCCGAGTCCATCCGGGCCTCCGGCGGCTCGGCCCTGGCCGTCCGGGTCGACGTGTCTGACCCCGCCTCCGCCGAGGAGATGGCGCAGGCGGCGATCGAGGCCTACGGCGGCATCGACCACCTCGTCAACAACGCGGCGATCTTCGGTGGGATGCAGCTCGACGTCCTGCTGAGCGTCGACTGGGAGTACCTGACCCGGTTCATGGCCGTGAACCAGATGGGGGCACTGGCGTGCACCAGGGCCGTCTTCCGCTCCATGCGCAAGCGCGGCGGGGGTGCCATCGTCAACCAGTCCTCGACGGCCGCCTACATGTATGCGGGGTTCTACGGCCTGGCCAAGGCCGGCGTGAACGCCCTGACCTACCAGCTCTCCCAGGAGCTCGGCGGCCAGGGGATCCGGGTCAACGCCATCGCCCCAGGTCCCATCGACACCGAGGCCTCGCGATCGGTGGTGCCGACCGAGCTGATGCAGCCCATCCTCGACGGCCTGGCCATCAAGCGGCAGGGCCAGGTCGACGACCTCGTCGGGATGTGCCTCTTCCTGCTGTCGGACCAGGCCTCCTGGGTCACCGGCCACGTGTTCAACGTCGACGGCGGCCAGATCATGCGGGCCTAGGCTCGGCTCCAGGGGGCCGAGTCGGCTCCCCGAGGAGGGGCATCATGGGCCTGCACGCCAGAGAGCACGTCGGCGACGACCTCGACAGCACCATCCACGTCGGACAGGACGCCGACAAGGCGCTGCCGCGGTTCCGGTTCCCTGACGAGGTGTTCACCCCGGACGACGCCATGCAGGTGATCGAGGACGAGCTGATGCTCGACGGCAACGCCCGCCAGAACCTCGCCACCTTCTGCCAGACCTGGGAGGAGGAGAACGTCGTCGCCCTCATGCGCGCCGGCGAGGACAAGAACCTCATCGACAAGGACGAGTACCCCCACCCGGCCGAGTTCGAGCGGCGGTGCGTCCACCTGCTGGCCGACCTGTGGAACGCGCCCGACGCCGTCAACAGCGTGGGCACCTCGGCCATCGGCTCGTCCGAGGCCTGCATGCTGGCCGGCATGGCCGCCAAGTGGCGCTGGCGGGCCCGGCGGGCGGCCAAGGGTGAGCCCACCGACCGCCCCAACCTCGTCTGCGGACCCGTCCAGGTGGTGTGGCACAAGTTCGCCCGCTACTGGGACGTCGAGATCCGGGAGGTCCCCATGGCCCCCGGCCGGACCACCATGGATCCCGACGAGATGCTGGCCCGGGTCGACGAGAACACGATCCTCGTCGTGGCGACCCTGGGGGTCACCTACACCGGCGCCTACGAGGATGTGGCCGGCCTCGCCGCAGCCCTCGACCACCTCGAGGAGACCACCGGCCTCGACGTCGACGTCCACGTCGACGCGGCCAGCGGAGGCTTCGTGGCGCCGTTCTGTGCCCCCGAGCTCCCCTGGGACTTCCGGATCGAGCGCGTCCGCTCCATCTCGGCCTCTGGCCACAAGTTCGGTCTCGCCCCGCTCGGCGTCGGCTGGGTGGTCTGGAGGGACCTCGCCCACCTGCCCGAGGACCTGATCTTCCACGTCTCGTACCTCGGCGGAGACATGCCGGTGTTCCAGATCAACTTCTCTCGGCCCTCGGGCCAGATCCTCGCCCAGTACTACAACTTCATCCGCCTCGGCCGGGCCGGCTACGCCGAGGTCCACGGCGCGTCCTATGACACGGCTCGGATCCTCGCCGACGGCATCGACGCCATCGGAGCCTTCGAGCTCGTCTACCGACCCGACCCCTACGACGGCATCCCGGCGGTGACCTGGCGGATCCCCGAGGGCGCCGACCTCGGCTTCACCCTCTACGACCTCGCCGACCGGCTCCGCACCCACGGCTGGCTGGTCCCCGCCTACCCCCTCACCGGGTCGCTCGGCGACGTGACCGTCCAGCGGATCCTGGTGCGCCGGGACCTCACGCGCGATCTCGCCGGAGCCCTGCTCGAGGACCTCACGGCCGCCATGTCCCACCTCGGCACGCACCCGCAGAGCGTGCACATGACCAAGGCCGAGTCAGGGGGCTTCAACCACCTCTGAGGTCGATGGCGGCCCGACGAGCCGGGTCCTCGTCGCGGATCGCCGCAGGGCGAGCAGGATGGGCCGACCGACCACCACGATCAGCACGCCGTTCACCACCGCCCTCGGGAGATCGAAGCCGAGCGACGTGGCCAGGTCGAAGGCGACGAAGTGGACCAGGTTCTCCATCGGCCCCGCACCCGCGACATAGGAGATCGACGTCGCCCCACCGGCCACCGTCGGCCAGAACCACAGGTTCATCACCGTGCCGTAGGCCACGCAGGCGACGGCGGCGTAGGCGGCCAGCATGCCCACCTCCCGCCGCCCGGAGGCTCGCGGCAGCAGCCCGGCGCCCATGCCGACCCAGCCGGCGGCAAGCATCTGGAAGGGCAGCCACGGGCCGACCCCACCGGTCACGAGGGCCGAGGTCAGCAGCGTCACCCCGCCGAGGGCGAAGCCGAAGCCGGGGCCGAAGACCCGACCGGCCAGCACGAGCAGGAAGAACACCGGCTCGATCCCGGCCACCCCCGGGCTCGGGATGCGCAGCGCCGTCCCGCAGGCGGCCAGGATCCCGAGCACGGCGATCCCGCGCGCGTCCATCGTCCCGCTCGTGAGCTCCACGGCGCAGAGCGCCACCACCACCGCGGTGAGCACCATGAGGACCACCGGGGCGGCGCCGTCCTTCGGCCCGTGCGAGGCCACGAGGAACGGCCAGAGCAGCGCCAACGCCCCCACGCCCGACACGGCCCCCACCAGGATCCGCCCCGGGAGCGAGAGCATGAGGGCGGCGGGCCGGCTCATCGCCGAACCTCCTGGAGGGCGGTGGCAACCTCATCCACGGTCAGCCACGCCTGCGGGCTCAGCACCTTGGCCACCTGGGGTGCGAAGGCTGGGGTGTGGCAGACGACGTCTCGCGTCGCACCGTCGGCGATCACCTCGCCACCCGCAAGCACGACCACCCGGTCGGCGACCATGGCCACCAGCTCCACGTCGTGGCTCGCCATCACGACTGCCGTCCCCGAGTCCCGCAGCATCCGGATCTGGGCGCACAGCGCTCGCTTCGCCTGATAGTCGAGCCCTCGGGTCGGCTCGTCGAGCAGCACTACCAAGGGCCTCGGCGCCAGCACGACGCTCAGGGCCAGCGAGAGCCGCTGACCCTCGGAGAGGTCCTTGGGGTGGCGGAGCGGATCGATCCCGTCGGCGATCACCCCGAGCAGCCCGGACGTCGTGCCTGGCGTCAGATGATGCTCGAGGTCGGCAGTCCGGCACTCGTCGGCGACCTCCTGGGCGTAGAGCAACAGGCCCGGGTCCTGCGGGACGAGGCCGACGAGGCAGATCCGATCCTCGGCTGAGATCTGACGTGGCGCCTGACCCGACACCTCGACCACCCCCGACGTAGGCCCGAGCAGCCCGGCGATGGTCCCGAGCAAGGTGGACTTGCCGGAGCCGTTTCGGCCCATCAGGGCGGTCACCGTGCCGGTCGTGAACGTCGCTGAGACCCGATCGAGGGCCTTGAGGTCGCCGTAGGCCACGGTGAGATCCTCCACCTTGGCCACGACGCGCCCGGCGGGGTCGACTCCCCGTGGCGGGGCGGCATCGCCCAGGAGGCCCGAGATCCCCCCGGACTGCCGGCGGGCCTGTCGGACGGTGACCGGGAGCGGCTCCCACCCCGCCAGGCGACCGAGCTCGATCAGCGGTGGAGCCAGCGGGGACGCGGCCATGACCTGCGCGGGCTCGCCGATGGTGGCGCCGCCTGCACCGTCGAGGAGCAGGACGCGGTCGGCGAAGGGCAGGACGCGCTCGAGACGATGCTCGGCCATCACGACCGTCAGGCCGACGTCGTGCACGAGGCGCGTGAGGCTCGACAGGACCTCCTCGGCCGCCCCGGGGTCGAGCGCAGAGGTCGGCTCGTCGAGGACGAGGATCGCCGGAGACGAGGCAAGGACCGCTGCGATGGCCACCCGCTGCTGCTGGCCTCCCGAGAGGGACCGCACCGAGCGGGACCGGACGTCGTGGAGGCTCATCAGGTCGAGGGCATCCTCCACCCTCCGGCGCATCGCCGCCGGCGCCACGCCGAGGTTCTCCATCGCGTAGGCGATCTCATCCTCCACGGTCTCGGCGACGAAGGAGGAGGCCGGATCCTGGCCCACGAACCCGACGAGGTCGGCGAGCTCCACCGGGGAGGAGCCCATCACCGACCGGCCCTCCACCAGCACGTCTCCGGCCACGTCGCCGCCGGAGAAGTGCGGGACGAGGCCATTGATCAGCTTGAGCACCGTGGACTTGCCCGATCCCGTGGGACCCACGACGACGAGCAGCTCGCCCTCGACCACATGGACGTCGAGGTCACGCACGACCCATCGCTCGTCGTAGCGGAACGAGACGTGGTCGAAGCGGATCATGCCACCACCTCGCGACGACGCCCGGGCGCCCTCGCGTGTCGGGGGGCGGGTGCCACGGCGAGGGGTAGCAGCGCCAGCAGGGTTCCCATCAGCAGCAGCGGCGACACCGAGGGCCACACCAGGGGCGAGGGCGTCCAGGCGGTGGCTCCGGGATCGACGGCGTCGAGCACGATGCCCGCCCCGACCGGTGCCCATCCGCTCAGGCCACAGACGACCGAGCGCAACCCGAAGGGCGCCGGCCGATACCGGGTGCGGATCGCCCGGCGAGCGCTCGTCATCGTGCTCAGGATCAACAGCGCCACACCGAGGATCGCCATCGCCAGTGGCGCCGGCAGCGGACTCGACCCGGCCAACGAGCCGTAGCCGCCGAGCAGGAGCAGGATCGAGCCAAGCAGTGCGGCCCCCACCGTCAGGAGGTGGCGGCCGACGGACGGCCTCGCGGCACGACGGCCGAAGCCCCGGGCCCCCATGGAGGCGGCGAGGGTGACCGAGTGCTCGAGTGCGTCCTCGAGGACCGGGACGGTGATGCCACGGATCCCCGCCAGACCGCGGCTGGGGCGGCCCCGGAGCATCCGCGCGTCACGGACCCGAGCGACCGAGGCGAACAGCTCGGGGACGAAGCTGAGCGCGACCGTCACGGCGACCGCCGCCTCGTGGGCCACCGGAGGGAGGGAGCGCAGCAGCTCCCGGGCTGAGGACAGGGCATTGGCTGCGCCGAAGGCGACCAGGACGACGGCCAGACGGAGCCCACCGACGAGAGCGACCAGCAGGGACTCGACGGTGACCGGACCTCCGATGCTGACCCCACGCGCCCAGTCGGGCAGCGACACCGACGGCAGGGAGAACAGCACGTGACCCGGGAGCCGTTGGCCGACCAGGACCTGAAGGACCAGCCGGAGCGACACCACGAGGGCGGCCAGGACCACGAAGCTCCGCATGGTCCGTCGCGCCTGGTCGTCGGGCAGCCGGGCCACCGTCACGCAGGCGACCACCGCCCCCAGGACCAGGAGGATCAACGGGTTTGTCGTCCGCAGCGCCGCCACCGCCAGTCCGGCTGCCCAGAGCCACCACGCCGCGGCGTGCGGCCGGCTGTCGTCCCTCACCGCGTGCGCCTGCGCCACAGCACGAGGCTGAACCCGAGCAGGCCGATCAGGATCGCACCAGCACCCACAGTGCCCCAGGGCGAGCCGCTGGGCGGCTGGGCCGACGACCGGGCGTCGGCGGCGATCCGGCGGCGCTCGGCCACCTTGCCGACCGGCACCGTGGTCGGCGCGGGAGCGGTGGTGGTGGTCGACGTGGTCGGGGTTGAGGTCGACGAGGCGACCCCACCGGCCGGGAGGGTGGTGTCCGGGGGCGAGGTCGTAGTCGTCGGCGCTGGCTGCGATGCCCGGGAGGCGGCGCAGATGGCGGCGGGGTTGGCATCGACCACCGGAGCCGGGTCGTTCGGGTGGCCGGTACCCGCGGACTGGAACCGCCAGCCCTCGACGGCGTCAGGCGACGCCACATGCGTCCCGGGTCCGTCAGACGCGTAGGTCCAGCCCGACGATGACCCATGGAAGTAGGACCAGTACTGATAGCCCGACGCCGCGTGGACCCCGCACCCCGTCGCCGGGTGGCCGGCGATCGAGCACAGCAGGCCGGTGGTCGCATAGGTCGGCTGCGCCAGGCCGGCGTCCCGCAGGCCATCGGCCAGGGCCTGAGCCCCCGTCACCCCCTGCGGCTCGTGGACGCAGAGGTCGATGATCGATTGCTCTCCCTCGCCCAGCTGGATCACGATCGCGATCCCCCGCCCTCCGGCGGCCAACGCTGGCGCCGCCCCGGGGAGGGCGACGCCGAGGCAGAGGACCAAGGCGGCGGCGAGCCCGCGGTTCATCTAGACGGGAGTGGACGCCGCCACGGCGTCGAGGGCCCAGAGGGCCTCATAGGTCGAGTAGACGTCCGCGTGGGGATACGTGGGGTCGAGCTCGAATCGGAACCCGCCGGTCGAGGGGTCGACGAAGGCGAGCAGCGCGCTGAGCGGCGCGATCCCGGCCGGCGCCGCCGGTCCCGTGGTGGAGCGGACGTCGATGCCCGCGATCACGAGGGCTCGGACAGCCAGCGCCGTCGAGTCGGCGTCCGGTGTCTGGCCGGGGAAGTAGCTCCATGACGAGGACACCTGCTCGGTGGCCTCGAGGTTGGCGACAGCCCTCGCCAGAGGTGTGCCCGGCCCAGAAGGCTGACCCGTCACGACCAGCGCCACGATCGCCTCTGCCGTCGAGTTCGAGTCTGGTCCGAGCCAGTTGTCGGGGTCCGACACGCAGCCCACCCAGGGCGATGACGCCAAGGAGGCGAAGCCACCGTCGGTGCACTGCTGGGCCAAGAGCCACGTGACCCCGGCCGCCATGGCGGCCTGGTGCTCCCCGGCCACGCCGGCGGCCACGAGGGCCTCAAGGGCGAGGGCCTGACGGTAGGTCCCGTCGTAGGTGGGGTCGGTGCGACCGAAGAGCCCCGAGGGGCGCTGCGACGCCAGCAGGCGCTTGACCAGCTGGTTCACGTGGAACGACGGGGCGCCGGAGACCACCGCCAGCCGGATCAGAACGGCGAGGGCAGCCGCACGGTCCACCGGCTTGGGCCCGCTGTCGTCGACGACGTACTTCTTGACGTGGCTGGCGAGGTACGACAGCGCGGTCCGCTCCCGCTTGGGGGTGTAGCCCGCCTGCTCGAGCGCCAGCGCGATCTGCACCGTCGCCCCGTAGTCGGCACCCACGCCACCGGGATTGGGGACGAAGCCCTTGGCGTTCAGCTGGCTGGCCAGCCACGCGGCCGCCGGGGGTGGAGGCGCTGCTGCTGACGCAGCCTCCACGGGGAGCAGCGAGCCACAGAGCACGAGCGCCCCGGTGGCGACGGAGGCGACGAGGCCTCGGATGGATCTGATGGACATGGCTTCCTCCTGTGGGAGAGGGAGCCTGGGGGCCACAGGTCGAGGTCCGTCAGAGTCCCCGCCCCGTGTCTCGACGTCGCAGGATTGCGTGCGGCTCCTCGGTAACCCGACTCGTGGAGGCATCAGAGCCTCCACACACGGTTGCGGACCAGCGCCGGAGTCTCACCGGCTTCCCCTCAGAACCACTGTGTGGTGTTGGCCTGACCGTAGCACGCGGCCCTGGCCGAAGGCCGGGGTCGCGTGAACGTCAGGCCATCTGGTGGCGCATCTCCCCCACGCCCTCGACCCACGTGACCAGCTCCTGGTCGGGCTTGAGGTAGGTCGGCGGGTTTTTGCCCATGCCGACGCCGGCCGGGCAGCCCGTGTAGAGCAGGTCGCCCGGCTCGAGCGTGATGATGCCCGACAGGATGGTAAGCAGCTCGGGGATCTTGATGATCATGTCCGAGCTCCTCGCGTCCTGGACCACCACCCCGTCGATCGAGCACCCGAGACCGACGTCGGACGGGTCGGCGAACTCGTCGATGGTGGTCATCCAGGGTCCCGTGGCGGCGAAGCCCGGGTAGGACTTGCCGAGTGCGAACTGCCGTCCGGCCGCCATCTGGACGGTCCGCTCGGAGAAGTCCTGCCCGGCCGTGATGCCCGCCACGTGCTCCCAGGCGTTCTCGGGGGTGACCGCCTCCGTGCGACGACCGATGACGAGGACGAGCTCGACCTCGTAGTCGACGGTGTCGCTCGGCAGGGAGATCGTCCCGACGGGCCCGGTGAGCGCCGAGCGGAACTTGGCGAAGGCGGCGGGCATCGAGGGCACCTCGAGGCCCATCTCCTCCGCATGGCTGGCGTAGTTCATGCCGATGGCGATGATCTGGCTGGGGTCCGGCGAGGGCGGCCCGAGCGATGCGTGGTCCAGGGCGAGCACCGGGCCTGAGACCCCGTCCATGGCGGCGGCGAGGTCGTCGATCCGGGCGATGCAGCTCGTGAGGTCGGGGCCGAAGGCCCCGTCGGTGGCCGTCGCCACGTCGATGATCCCGCCGTCGACGACCATGCTCGCCCTGCCACCACTGTTCGCCAGCCGCATGGCTGCGCCTCCTCGTCTCGGATGTCCGACGACGATGCTAGGAGGAGATGAAGCGGTACCCCGCACCCCGGACGGTCTGGATCAGGGAGTCCTCGCCAGCCCGGTCGAGCTTCTTGCGCAGGTAGCCCACATAGACGTCCACCACGTTGGAGCCAGGATCGAAGCTGTAGTCCCAGACGGCGGAGAGGATCTGTGCCCGGGAGAGCACCTGGCCCGGGTGGCGGAGGAAGAGCTCAAGCAGCGTCCACTCGCGCTGGGAGAGCTCGATCCGCTTGGCCCCTCGGGTCGCCACCTTGCTGAGCAGATCGAACCGCAGGTCGCCCACGACGAGCTCGGTGGCCCCGGGCTGCTCGGTCGACCGCAGGGCGGCCCGGACGCGGGCCACGAGCTCGTCGAAGGCGAAGGGCTTGGGGAGGTAGTCGTTGGCCCCGGCGTTGAGGCCGGCCACCCGATCGGCCACCTCGCCCCGTGCCGTGAGGATGATCACCGGGGTCTGGTCACCCCGCCCCCGCATCTCCTCGAGCAGCGTCGCCCCGTCGGCGTCCGGCAGGCCCCGGTCGAGGAGGACGAGGTCGATCTCGACGCCAGGGGCCCCGAGGACAGCGCGCGCCTCGGCGACCGATGCCGCCACCTCGGCCTGGTAGCCCTCGGCCCGGAGGCCCTTGTCCACGAACGACGAGATCCCCGGGTCATCCTCGACGATCAAGATCCGCATGTCACCCCTCCCCTGCCGGCAGCACATCGACCACTGAGGACGCAGGCAGCACGATCGACGCCGCCAAGCCCCCGAGGGAGGCGTCGCCGAGCTCCACGTGCCCTCCATGGGACTCTGCCACCGTACCGACGATGGCGAGGCCGAGGCCGGATCCCTCACGGATCTCCGACCGCGGCCTCCCGAACCGCTCGAGCACCCGGGCCCGCTCTGACAGCGGCACCCCGGGCCCCGAATCGCCCACGGTCATGGCGAGGTCGCCGGCGGGGCTTCGCAGCGAGGCGGAGACCTCGATCCGGTCGCCGTCCGTGGTGGCCTTGACCGCATTGTCCACGAGGTTCAGCAGGGCACCGCGCATCTTGTTCTCGTCGATCTCGACCACCAGGTCGGGGACGGCGCCCATGGTCACCTGGCGGTCCCCGAGCACCGAGGCGGCCCGGGTCACGTCGGCGAGGAAGAGCCGGAGGTCGACGGGGACGAGCTCGAGGAAGCCCGGCTCGAGGGACCGACCGAGGAAGAGCAGGTCCTCGGTCAGCACCCGGAGGTGCTCGATCTCGGAGAGCACTGTGCGCAGCGTGCGGTCCACCTCGGCCGGATCGTCGACGCCGGTCATCTTGAGCACCTCGATGTGCCCCCGCATGACGGTCAGCGGCGTCTTGAGCTGGTGGGACACATCCGAGAGCAGTCGCCGCTGGGTCTCCATCACCTCATCGATGCGGTCGAGCATCACGTCGAAGGTGGCGGCGAGCTCCCCCACCTCGTCGTCGGACCCCTGGTCGCCGAGGCGCAGGTCGAGGTCGCCCTCGGAGATGGTGCGCGCCGTCGAGGTGATGTTCCCGATCGTCCCGAGCAGCCGGCGCAGCAGCAGGTAGGTCCCGGCCACCGCCACGATCAGAGCGATCACGGCTTCGATGGAGACGAGCACGAGGACCCGCTCCTGGTCCTGCTCGAGCGACTCGAGGGCATAGGTGACCACCACCGACCCCACCGTGCGTCCCTGCTCGTGCATCGGTGAGGCGAGCACCAACACGCGGCCCGATGGCGTCGAGACCTTCAAGGTCTGCGACTGCTCCGGTGGGTGCCTGAGCAGGCGCGCCACCGCCGGGGCCCGGAGCAGGCCGTTCGAGCCCTGGGAGCCGAACCGCTCGCCGCCCGGGGTGGCGAGCAGGATGTGCTCGCCCGACGGGAGCGCCGTGATCGACAGGTAGCCAAGGGCCCATGCGTTGTAGTCCGTCGTGCCACGAGCCTTGAGGCTCCGCCCCACGTCCTTGAGCGAAGCGGAGATCTGATCCGTGGCCTGGCTCATCGTCCTCCGGGAGAACGACACCCACGTCGCCCAGGCGCTCACCCCCAGGACGACCGACAGCAGGACCGCCAGCGCCCCGCTCAGCCGGGCGGCGGTGCCGAGCCTGCGGCCCCTGCGGGTCGCAGGCACCGAGCTCAACGGTCGTTGAGAACCGGCGAGGTGGTCGTGGTGGTGGTGGTCGACGACTCAGGGATGGTGGTCGTCGTCGAGGGGACCGGCGGGCGGCGGTGCTCAGCCTCGGTCGTCGTGGTGTGGCTCGTCCCGGCGTCCTCGGTGGTGGTCGTCACCGCCGGGAGGGTCGTGGCCGTCAGGCCGTCGACCTGCGTCACGACGGGCTTGGGCGCGGCCACCACGCTCAGCGATCCTCCGCCGGGCGATCCGAGGACCAGCGTCGTCGACGGCTCGACGGTCGACGTGGTCGGCGGCGAGACCGGGGCGGGCGCTGGCAGCTCGACCGCCGAGGGGATCGAACCGTGACCAGAGGATCCAGCCGTGAGTGCGAAGCCAACCACGCCGGCTGAGACGGCGACGACCGACAGGCTCAGGGCCCACATCGGGCGTCGTCCACCTCGCACCGTTCCGGTGCTCTCGCTTCTCACGTCCCTATCCTGCCCCACCAGAGGGGGTCGATGCAGGACGCGGTCGCTTCGGTGCCGGCACCAGGCGGGCCGCCACCCAGAGCGCGGCGATCACCGCCGCCGCCCCTGCATAGATGTAGCGCAGCGCCATCGTGTCGGAGCCGGTGGTCAGGCCATGGATGAGCGCAGACAGCCACACCACCCAGGCCAGCCGGTGCACCCGCAGCCAGCGAGCCCGCCCCAGCTTGCCCGCCATGCGGGCCGTCCCGCCCACCAGGAGGATCCCCCACAAGGCGATGGTCCCGAGCGCCACGGGCGTCGGGCGATAGGACGAGGCCCACGGCACGAGAGCGCCGACCCAGCCGATCTTCGCCCACGGGTCGAGGGCCAGCGCCGTCAGGTGCGCCGCCACCAGCGTGAGCGTGGCTGCCCCGAGGGAGGCATGGACGCCGAGCGTCGCCGGTGGGGACGGCCACTTGACCCGAGACCGCAGAGGATGGCGCACCCACGTGCCGAAGGCGACCAGGGCGCTCAGGCTCAGGAACGAGGCGATGCCGAGGCCTCGGCCGAGCACCCAGGACAGCTTCTTGGCCTCGATGGCCGGCACGAGGGCGGAGGCCAGCTCGTGTCCGGCGATCAGCGAGATGGCGACCACGACCCCGACGAGCGCGATCTGCCCTCCCGACAGCCCCGAGGAGGCCGGCTCGACCGGGGCCTGAGCCCGGCCTTCAGACGAGGGGCTGGAAGGTGGGGTCAGCGTGGACGTCATGAGCGGATCCAGGTGAGCGAGGGTGCGAAGGCGTCCGACCACGACGACCGTCCGGAGTCATCGACCCAGAAGCAGGCCAGCGCTCGCTCTGCAGCGTGTCCGGCGATGCCCTCGACACCGGCCAGGAAGGCCGCCTTGGCGGCGATCTCCGCCTGGGACCCCGAAGGAGCCAGCACCGTCACCGACCTGAGCCCGGACCCGCCGGGCTGGCCGGAGATCGGATCGACGAGATGGTGCACCGGCGCTCCGTCGATCTCCCAGTGCCGGAGACGGGTCGACGACGTGGCGTACCCGCCGAGGGCGAGCGAGAAGACGGCCAGCGGCTCGGAGCCGCCATGCGGGTCCTCGATCCCGATGGACCACGCCGCACCGGCGGCGTCAGGGCCGCTCACGGCGCCGTCGCCACCGATGTCGATCAGGCCATGGACGCCAACAGCGGCCATGGCGGCGAGACCGAGGTCGGCCGCCGCGCCCTTGGCCACCCCTCCGAGGTCGATCGCCTCGCCTCGGAGGTCGAGCACCCCGTGCTCGAGGTCGACGACCGGCGACCACGGGGCCAGCGCGGCTCGATCGCCCACCGACCCGCTGGCGGCCTCGAGCTCCGTGAAGGTCCGGTCGTAGCCCATCCGCTCGAGGTCCGTCAGGACGCGAGGGTCGAAGCGCCCCGACGTCGAGTGGTAGCCGGCGACGGCCAACGAGATCATCGTCAGGAGGAGCCCGGAGGCCTCATGACACCCAGTGGTCCGTGCGTTGGCGAGGCTGAGCTCGCTCGCTGGGTCGAAGCGGCTGCAGGTGGCCTCGACCTCGCGGATGGCGGCGAGCGCCGATGCCATGGCCGGCGTGACCTCGGCATCAGACCCGTCGCTGGCGATGATCCTCACCGCCGACGCCATGGCCGAGTCCACGACCATCCGTTCCATAAGGTCAGCCGGCACCTGATGCTCCGGTCACGACGGTGGTCGGAGGTGGGGCGGGCTGGGTGGTCGGCGGCGACGTCACCGGGGTCGTCGGGGTCGTCGACGGCGCGCCGGGGGCGGTCGTCGGCGCCGCTGCGGACGAGTAGGACACCGGCTGGCTTCCGGTGCCGGTCGAGGGAGCCGAGGCGGCCGCGGGCGGTGGGGTGGTGGTGGTCGTCCCTGCGGCCAGCTGCGCCCGGGCCGCCTTGATCTGGGCCTTGAGCTGCGCCGCCTTCGCTGCGTCAGCGGCTGAGGCTGGTGCCGTCGTCGGCGTCGGAGCCTTGGCTGCGGTCACCGCGATGCCCTGAGCGGCCCATGTCACCGCGACCCCGGTGACGCCCGCGGTGGCGGCGGCCACGGCGAGCGCCGGCCCCATGGCGGTCGATCGCTTCGTCGTCTTCCTAGTCATCCTCGTGCTCCCCTGAGGTGCTCGCAGGACTGTCATCGTCCGCCTCCGCGCCAGAGCCCTCGTCGTCGACCCAGGTGGCAGGTGGCTGCGTCGTGGTCGTGGTCGGCGACGGGTCGGTGGTCGGCACGGGCGCCGGTGCCTCAGCTGGTGCCTGCGCCGGCTGGACCCAGGTCGCCGGCGTGGTGCGCGCTGCGCCTCCCGTCGGAGCGCCCGGGGCGGTCGTCGTCGGTGCGGCGTCGGCCAGCTGCCGCTGGAGCTGGTGCTTCACGTCCTTGAGGTGAGCGACCTGGCTGGATCCGACCTCAGCCGGCGACGGGGAGGCCGTCGAGGAGGTGGCGGCCGTGACGCTGACGGCACCGGCGGTCAGGCCACCTGCGCAGACCGCCCCGAGCACCCAGTTCGTGATGGGATTCATCGTGGTTCACCTCAGTTCGCTACACCGAGCCCGAGGGCTGGTGGTTCGTCGTGAGGTCAATCCTGACGGAGGGCGGTGAGCGATCTCTAAGTCGGCGATGAGAGATCTCTCACCGGCGCCGGAGCTCAGTCGCCGAGGTAGCTCGACTCGAGCATGCTCCGGTTGGCGTCGAGCTCGGCCGAGGTGCCGGTCATGGCGAGCTCACCATGGCTGAGCACGTAGCCGCGGTCGGCCACCTCGAGCGCCATCTGGACGTGCTGCTCGACCAGCAGGATCCCGCAGCCCGTGTCGTCGGCGATCGACCGCACGATGGGCAGGAGCCGCTCGACGATGACCGGGGCCAGGCCGAGGCTCATCTCGTCGATCATCAGCAGCTTGGGGCCGCTGGCCATCGCCCGACCCAGCGCCAGCATCTGCTGCTCTCCACCGCTGAGCAGGCCGGCCTGGCGATCCATCAGCTCCTCGAGGGCTGGGAAGTAGCGCAGCGGGGTCGCCATGTCGACGTCACCGCCGCGGTTGCCGAGGCGCAGGTTCTCCTTGACGGTGAGCGAGAAGAACAGGGACCGGTCCTCGGTCACGTGGGCCACCCCGGATCGGGCGACCTGGTACGGAGCGCGGCCCTTGATGCTCTTGCCGTGGAGCAGGATGTCGCCGTCGATGATGGGCTGGAGGCCGCTCGTGGTGATGAGCGTCGTGGTCTTGCCCGCACCATTGGGTCCGAGCAGGGCCACCACCTCGCCCGGGGCGACGGTCAGGTCGAGGCCGCGCACGACGGGGACGCCGTTGTAGCCGGCGTTCAGCCCGGTGATCTCGAGCAGGGGCTCAGCCATCGTTCTCCCCCTCTGCGTGGCGCTGGCCCAGGTAGGCCCCGATGACCTTCTCGTCGGCTCGGATCTCCGCCGGTGTGCCCTCAGCGATCAGCTGGCCGAAGTCGAGGACGTAGAGGTAGTCACAGATCGTCAGGACCAGGCCCATGTCGTGGTCGATGAGGAGCACCGAGAGGCCACCATCGACAAGGCCTCGGATCCTCGTGCCGAGCTCCTGGCTCTCCTCGGTGTCGAGGCCGGCCGCCGGCTCGTCCATCAGCAGGACCTTGGGCTTGGCCGCCAGAGACCGCGCCACCCCCACCAGCTTGCGCTGGCCGTGGGAGAGCTCGGTGGGAAGGAGGTGGGCCGAGTGGTCGAGATCGAGCGACGCGAGGATCGCCATGAGCTCGCTGACGTCGTCATTGCGGGGCTTGAAGAGGTCGCGGATGAACCCGCCGACGGTGACGCGCTCGGCCGCCACCTGGAGGTTCTCGAGGATGGTGAGGTCGTCGAAGAGCTCCGAGCTCTGCCACGTCCGACCGAGACCCCCGCGCGCCCGCTGCGTCGACGACTGCGACTCGATCTCCTTGCCGTCGAAGGTCACCACACCGCGGGCGGGGACGAACCCCGTCAGGGCGTCGATGGTGGTGGTCTTGCCGGCACCGTTGGGTCCGATGAGCCCGACGAGCTGACCCTGCTCCACCTTGAGATCGAGCGACTCGACGGCGTTCTTCCCACCGAAGGTGACGGTGAGGCCGGAAGAGGACAGGATGGCCATCAGGCACCGACCTTCGCGTGGACGCCGGCCTCTGCCTCGGCATCGGCCTTCGGGGTCGTGCCACGACCCAGGCGGCCCTTAATGGCGTGGCCGGAGTCGCGCAGCGCACCCGCAACGCCCTTGGGGTTGAAGATCGCCATCGTGATGAGGCCCAGGCCCGCAAGGAAGAGCGTGTAGGTCTCCGGGATGCCGAGGACGTGGGACATGAACGTCGTCAGGATCCCTCCGGAGACGATGATCCCGCCGACCACTGCACCGGAGACCGAGGAGATGCCTCCGAGGTAGGCGAACGCCAGGAACAGCATCGACGGGATGGCGCCGAAATAGTCCGCCGTGACGGAGCCGAAGCGGTAGCCCGACAACGCTCCGCCGAGGCCGGCGATGAAGGCCGCCACGCCGAAGGCGAGGATCTTGGTCCCCGACACCGAGACGCCGGCTGCGGCCGCGGCGCGCTCGTTGGCTCGCACGGCGAGCATGTGGCGGCCGACCCGCGAACTTCGGATGTTGACGACCGCCAAGATGAGCAGGATCACCACCACCAGGCAGAACACGCCGAACCAGGGGTTGGGCAGGAGGCCCTCACCTCCACCGAAGAGCTTCGACCACGAGTCGTTGGGTCCGAACTTGAGGCCGAAGAGCCGGGGTGGAGCCACGATCGCCCCCTTGAGGCCCGACCAGGCCGGGTTGGCGAACACCATCTGCTCGATGGTCACCGCGGCGGCGAAGGTCACGACCGCGAGGTTCACCCCTCGGACGCGCAGCGCCGGGACGCCGGCGATGAGGCCCACGGCCACAGCCGCCACGGCGCCCAGGATGGGACCGAACGGGAACGGGATGTGGTGGGCGTCGGCGATCTTCGAGAGCGTGAAGCCGCTGATGCCGGCAAGGGCCATCTGCATCAGCGAGATCTGTCCGACGTAGCCCGTCAGCACCACGAGCGAGAGGCAGATGACCACGCCGACCAGCGAGTTGACGATGGCCAGGCGCCAGTCGGGAGACGTCACGAACAAGATGACCGCCACGGCGACGCCACCGATCAGGGACGTCGGCACCGCACCGCGCGCCCGGGGGGCGAAGGGCAGCTTGACGGTCTCGACCGATCCACGCGTCGGCAGCGACTTCCCGCGCAAGACCAGCACGATGATGATGATCACGAACGGCAGCGCCTGGGTCAGCCCGGGGATCGGCTGACCGCCCGCCTTGGGGAACCAGGACTGCCCGGACAGGTACTGGATCCAGGACGAGAGCATCCCGATCCCGAGGCCGGCCAGCATCGTCACGATGAACGAGTTGAACCGTCCGAGGAGTGACGCGGCGAGGGCCGGGACGATCAGCAGGGTGATCGTGATCGGGTCGAGCGACTGGTTGATGGCGGCCGCCAGGATGCCGAACATGCCCGCCAGCACCGTCGAGGCGACCCAGTTCACGCCGGCGAGGAAGTCGGGCGAGTAGCCGAGGACGATGGCGCCCTTCTCGTTCTCCGCAGCGGCGCGGGTGGCGAGGCCGAAGCGCGTGTAGCGGAACAGCGCCCAGAGCCCGAGGGTCACCAGCACCACGATGCCGACGAGGTACAGCTGGTCGCTCGGGAGGGTCACACCTCGCGGCAGATGGGTCGGCGAGGTGGGCAGGATGCTTGTGACGGCCTTGGCCGATGAGGTGAAGCGCAGGACCACGATGGCCTGCATGATGATGAAGAGGCCGACTGACGCCACCACCTTGGCGAGAACGGGCGCATTGCGCAGGGGCCGGAAGATCAGCAGGTGGAAGAGCAGGCCGAGGATGGCCAGGACGCCAGCCGAGATCAGGAGGGCCAGCCACACCGGCATGGCCGGCTGGCGGATGATGGTGCCGAAGGAGCTCGATCCGGCGCCAGGGTGGGCCAGGGTGATGAACACCGGGATGTTGGGCAGGTTGAAGGACTTGTTTCCGGCGAGGTGGACGATGCCCTCGATCGGCGCAAGCGGGTTGGGCAGCGGTGGGAGGAAGAGCTGCCCGTTGACCCTCAGGCCGTAGTAGACGTACCCGCCGTACATGGCGATGGCGCCGGCAGCGAAGTTCACCACGCCGGAGCCCTGGTAGTTGAGCGTGACCGACAGGGCGATCGCCGCGATCAGCGCGCCGACACCGAGGCCGAGGAACAGCGCCTGGGTCTGGTTGACGTTGGTGAAGATGAGCACCAGCAGGACGACGCCCAGCAGGGCAGCGATGATCGCTGCGATCCTGCCGGGCGTCGCCCAACTGCGCGTGCTTGATGAGGTCGTCATCGTTGATCCCCTACTCCGACGACCGGCCAGCTCAGCTGGCGAACGCGTTGATCAGCTTGTTGTTGTAGGCGTCAGCGATCGGGATCCACTTGCCGCCCTTGAACTGCTCGATGCCCATCTGGCCGACGCAGATCGACGGGAAGCTCGCCGAGATCTGGCCGCAGGCCACGGGCGTGCCAGGGATACCCCACTGCGGTCCGGCGAAGCCCTTGACGGCGTCGGCGACCTGAGTCACCGAGGCGTCGGTGCCGAGCTTGTTCATCAGCTGCGTGACGGTCATGAAGTTGCCGAAGGTCGGGCCGGCGAAGCCGGTGTACTCCATGTTCGGGTTGTACTTCTTGACGACGTTCTCATAGAGGGCGAGCTCCTCGGAGGCCGGGATGCTCTTGACCGGCGGGACGAAGTAGTTCACGCCGTAGGCGCCGAAGTACCAACCGTCGGGGAAGGTTCCGCCGAGGTGCTGGATCAGCGGGGTGCCGAAGCACAGGCCGGTCGTGACGACCTTCGGGTGGATGCCGAGGCTCTTGATGGCGTCGGCCACCGCGATGCAGCCCTGGACTGGCGTGATCGGCACGAACACGTCGGCGGTGTCGCCGCCGGCGGCCTTGATGGCCGACTGGACCTCAGCACCCTGGGCGGTCGGCGAGACGAAGACCTGCTTCACCGTGATGCCGGCCTTCTCGAGGACGGGGGCGAACAGGAGCTGGGCCGAGGCCTTGGCACCGGCGTCGTTGGTGGCCACCACGGCCACGTTCTTGACCTTGCCCACACCGCCGTCGACGATCCACTTGGCGAGGCCTGAGACCACGCCCGGCGCGCCCGGCATGTAGGTGAAGGCCGCCGTCTGGATGAAGTCGGTGGCGGTGAGGCCGTTGCCGATGATGATCGGCTTCTTGCCCGACAGCACCGTGTAGAGCGAGGCGTTGCCGACGACGAGCGTTCCGGTGACGACCAGCTTGATCGACGAGTCGTTCAGCATCTGCGTCCCGCACTTCTGCCCGTCCTCCTCGGTCGAGACGAAGCACTTCACGAGGTTGATCGGGTGGCCCTGGATGCCACCAAGCTCCCCGTTGATGTACTTGACGGCCAGATCAGCACCCTGCGTGTTCTCCGGGTAGGACGGCGAGCCGCTCTCCTGGTTGACGTAGCCGACGTTGATCGGGGTGCCCGAGGCCTTGCCGGCCGAGCCGCCGGTGTACTTGAGGGCCAGCGAGTTGTCGATCTTCGTCGAGCTGCCACCGCCTCCTGACGTGGTGCTCGAGGACGACGAGCCGCCACCCGAGGAGCACGCCGCGACGAGCGCTCCGGCCAGGGCGATCGCCCCGACGCTCTTGAAGGCCCCTGCGGCCTTGCTCATCTTCGCGAATCCCATGTCGCCCCCCTTGACTGAACGCGCCCGACGGATTCAGGCCACGTGTTGTGTCGGGGAAGTTAGCACCGACGCAACGGACAGTCACGTGTCGTGGGGGCATCGCGATCTCCTAACCTCTGCGTGATCGCCGGCCAATCCGGCTAAGGAGGAACACGTGGGGCTCTCTATCGGGATCGTCGGACTTCCCAACGTCGGCAAGTCGACGCTCTTCAACGCGCTGACCCAGAACGAGGTCCTCGCGGCCAACTACCCGTTCGCCACCATCGAGCCCAACGTCGGCGTCGTGCCGGTCCCCGACGCGCGTCTCGACCAGCTCGCCGAGATCTTCGGATCCGGCCGGACTGTTCCAGCGTCGGTGACCTTCGTGGACATCGCCGGCATCGTGCGCGGCGCCTCGGAGGGCGAGGGGCTCGGCAACAAGTTCCTCGCCGCCATCCGGGAGTCCGACGCCATCTGCCAGGTCGTCCGTTCGTTCGAGGATGACGACGTGATCCACGTCGAAGGCAGGGTCGACCCGCTGGCCGACATCGAGACCATCAACACCGAGCTGATCCTGGCCGACCTCCAGACCATCGAGAACCGTCTGCCCAAGATGGAGAAGGAGGGTCGCAAGGACCCTGAGATCGCGGCCCAGGCCGTCGAGGTGGCCAAGGCCGCGGCCATCCTCAACGAGGGACGCACGGTGTACTCCGCCGCAGGCGAGCTCGACCTCGGGGCGCTCGCCGACCTGCACCTGCTCACCGCCAAGCCCTTCCTCTACGTCTTCAACGTCGACGAGGGCTCCCTCGGCGACGACGCACTGGCCAGCCGCCTCGCCGATCTCGTGGCCCCGGCCGAGGCCATCGTGGTGTGCGCCCAGATCGAGGCCGAGCTGGCGTCCCTCGAGGCCGAGGATCTCGCCGAGATGCTCGAGTCCTATGGCCTCGCCGAGCGCGGCCTCGACCGCGTCGTGGCCAGCGGGTTCGCCACCCTCGGGCTCCAGACCTATCTCACCGCCGGGCCGATGGAGGCGCGGGCCTGGACCATCACGGTCGGCGACACCGCCCCCAAGGCGGCGGGGGTCATCCACACCGACTTCGAGCGGGGCTTCATCAAGGCCGAGATCGTGAGCTTCGCCGACCTCGTCGAGACAGGGTCGATGGCCGCGGCCAAGGCGGCCGGCAAGGTCCGCCTCGAGGGCAAGGACTATGTGATGGCCGACGGCGACGTGGTGGAGTTCCGCTTCAACGTCTGAG
>CANGPS010000008.1 GCA_947456245.1 Acidimicrobiaceae bacterium | reverse complement strand
GGTTCGGTAGCGTGGGCGAGTCCGCCCCAACCGAGAAGGCAGCACCCACCGTGGCCAAGCAGAGCGTCCTCACCCCCCAGGAGACCGACTTCCCCCGCTGGTACCAGGACGTCCTGGCCAAGGCGGAGCTCGCCGAGAACGGCCCTGTGCGCGGGACGATGGTCATCCGGCCCTGGGGATATGCCATCTGGGAGCGGATCCAGTCCGAGATTGATGCCCGCATCAAGGCGGCCGGGGCCCAGAACGCCTACTTCCCCCTGTTCATCCCCGAGAGCTACCTGACCCGGGAGGCCGAGCACGTCGAGGGCTTCAGCCCCGAGCTCGCCGTGGTCACCCACGCCGGCGGCGAGCAGCTAGCCGAGCCGGTGGTCGTGCGCCCCACCTCTGAGACGGTCATCGGCGAGTACATGGCCAAGTGGACCCAGAGCTACCGGGACCTCCCCCTCCTGCTCAACCAGTGGGCCAACGTGGTGCGATGGGAGCTGCGACCCCGCCTCTTCCTGCGCACGTCGGAGTTCCTCTGGCAGGAGGGCCACACGGCGCACATCGATGAGGCCGACGCCGCCGCCTACGCCCGGCGAATCCATCACGACGTCTACAGCGACTTCCTCACCAACGTCCTGGCGATGCCCGCCCACCTCGGCGTCAAGACGGCTCGAGAGCGCTTCGCCGGGGCCACCTCGACGATGACCTGCGAGGGCATGATGGGCGACGGCAAGGCGCTCCAGATGGCCACCAGCCACGAGCTCGGCCAGAACTTCGCCAAGGCGTTCGACATCAAGTACCTCGGCGACGATGGCGTCGAGCACCTGTGCTGGACGACCTCGTGGGGCGCCTCCACCCGGCTCGTCGGCGGACTCATCATGGGCCACGGCGACGACAACGGCCTGCTCCTCCCTCCTCGCATCGCCCCGGACCAGGTGGTGGTGCTCACCGTGCGCGACGAGGATCTGGTGAACGAGGCGGCCCAGTCCATCCACCAGGGCCTTCTCGCCGCCGGGGCCCGGGCCAACCTCGATCGCCGAGCGGGATCGTTCGGCCGCCGGGTCACGGACTGGGAGATCAAGGGGGTGCCCGTCCGCATCGAGGTCGGCCCCCGAGACCTCGCCGAGGGCAGGGTGACCTTGGCCCGTCGTGACACCGGCGAGAAGGTGACCGTCGCCGTCGCCGACGCCGTCGCCACCGCCGTGAGCCTGCTCGACGAGATGCAGGACGGCCTCCTTGCGCGCGCCCTCGATCGCCGGGAGGCCAAGACCGCTGACGTGGCCACGCTCGACGAGGCCATGGAGGCCGGCGCCACCGGCTTCGCCCGGCTCCCGTGGTCGGCCGTCGGCCCCGAGGGCGAGGCCGCCCTCAACGCCAAGACGCTCTCTGTCCGCTGCCTCCAGCGGGCTGACGGGTCCATCCCCGACTCCGGTGACGAGGACGACCTCGTCGCCATCGTGGCCCGCTCCTACTAGGCCACCTCAGCCGAGGTCGATGCGGGCGAAGAGATCGGTCTCCCCGTCCTCGATGCCCACCCGGCTCCGCGCCAGGGTGAAGTGCTCGAAGGGGTACAGCCGGTGGCGCACCTCCTCGGGGAGCCCGAACCAGAATGGCGAGGTCGGGTCGATCTGGGTGGCGTGGGCCCGCAGCGCGTCGTCGCGGACGTGGACGAGCCCCTCGACGTCGATCGTGGTGGTGAAGTGCTCGACCTTGGCGATCCGCTCGAGCCAGCGCTCGTCGTAGGGCGACTCGAGGTCGAGCTCCTCATAGGCAGCGTGCATCGCCGCCATCCGCTGAGCCGGCCAGACCGTGTAATAGAGCTTGGCGACCTCGTGCGGATCGCCGGACTCCGGGTAGCGGGTCGGGTCTCCGGCCGCCTCGAAGGCGGCCAGGGCGATGTCGTGGGCACGCAGGTGGTCTGGGTGGGGGTACTCGTGCTGCTCGTCGGGATAGCTCATCAGCACCTGCGGGCGCTCCCGGCGGATCACCTCGACGAGTCGTCCGACGGCCTCGTCGATCGGGGCGTTCCAGAAGGCCTCCGGATGGCCGTTCGCCTCCGACTCGGGCATGCCGGAATCCCGGTAGCCCAGCAGGACCACCTCGTCGTAGCCGATGATCCTCGTCGCCTCGGCAAGCTCGGCCGCCCGACGCTCCTTGAGCGACTCGCCCTCGGCCAGCACCACGGCTGGGTTGTGGATCTCCCCCTCCTCGCCACCGGTGCAGCACACGAGGACCGTCCGTACGCCGTCGCCTGCATAGCGGGCGATGGTGGAAGGACCCTTGGACGACTCGTCGTCCGGGTGGGCGTGGACGGTCATGATGCATCGCTGAGCTGGCACGCCGCCCAAGTTAGGCGCCCACCACCTCTGCCCACGCACGCCGGACCTGCGAGCCCGAGCGAGTCTGACGGCTCTAGGCTCTCAGGGAGACCCCGAGTACAAGGAGGCCCCCGTGGCCGGAGTGTTCAGCCGAATCAGTTCGATCTTCCAGGCCAAGGCCAACAAGGTCCTCGACAAGGCCGAGGACCCACGCGAGACGCTCGACCTCTCCTACGAGAAGCAGCTGGCCAAGCTCACCGAGGTCCGCAAGGCGGTCGCCGACGTGGCCACCTCGCGCAAGCGCATCGAGCTGCAGGCGGCGGAGCTCAAGAAGCAGGGCGACAAGCTGCAGGGCCAGGCCAAGGCCGCCCTCGAGCAGGGCAACGAGGACCTCGCCCGCGAGGCACTGCTGCGCCGAGAGGCCCTCGCAGAGCAGCTGAGCAGCCTCGAGGCCCAGCACACCCAGATCGCCGAGAAGGAGGCCGACCTCATCAACGTGTCGAAGACCCTCCAGACCAAGATCGAGGAGTTCCGCACGCGCAAGGAGACCATCAAGGCCAGCTACACCGCGGCTGAAGCCCAGACCAAGATCTCCGAGGCCGTCACCGGCATCTCGGACTCCATGGGCGATGCCGGCCAGGCCATGAACCGGGCGCAGGACAAGATCGCCCAGATGGAGGCCCGGGCCGGTGCCATGGACGAGCTCATCGCCTCGGGGGCGCTGACCGACCTCTCGCAGCCGGTCGACGACATCCAGGCGGAGCTCGACAAGGTCTCGGCCGCCTCCTCGGTCGACGCCGAGCTCGCTGCCCTCAAGAGCCAGCTCGGGCAGGGCACGGCCGGCGAGATCACCGCCCCGGAGGCCGACGCCTGATGGCCTACGCCAAGCACATCGAGTCCGACCACGGCCTGACGGCCCGGATGTTCATCACGGGCCTGTTCCTCGTCGTGCTCTGGGGCGTGCTCGGCGCCATTCTCTTCGCCGCCGGCGTCGGCATCGGCCTGATCGTGGCCATCGAGCTCGCCGTGATCTTCGGGCAGTACTGGTTCTCCGACAAGATCGCCCTCTTCGGCATGGGCGGCCGCATCGTCACGCCCGAGGAGGAGCCGAAGCTCCACGCCATGGTCGACCGCCTCTGCGCCATGGCCGACATGCCCAAGCCGCGCGTGGCCGTGGCGAACACCGACATGCCCAATGCCTTCGCCACCGGTCGAAGCCCCAAGGCGGCCGTGGTGTGCGCCACCACCGGGATCATGGCGCGGCTGAGCGACGAGGAGCTCGAGGCGGTCCTCGCCCACGAGATCTCGCACGTGGCCCACCGTGACGTCGCCGTGATGACCATCGCCTCCTCCGTCGGCATGCTCGCCGGCCTGCTGACCCGTGTGGCGATGTGGTCGACGATCTTCACCGGCGGCAGCGACGACAACAACCAGGGAGGGGCGCTGGCCGAGCTGGCCATCATGCTCGTGTCGATCATCGTCTACGTCCTGAGCTTCCTGCTGACGATGGCCCTCTCCCGCTACCGCGAGCTGGCCGCCGACCGCTCTGGTGCCATCCTGATCGGCCGTCCGGCGCTCCTCGCCTCGGCCCTCGTCAAGATCACCGGGGAGATGTCGAGGATCCCCACCAAGGACCTGCGCAAGGCTGAGGCCTTCAACGCCTTCTTCTTCACGCCGGCGATCAACGGCAAGTCGGGATCGTCGATGGCCAACCTCTTCTCGACCCACCCCACCATCGAGAAGCGCCTGGCCCAGCTCGACGAGCTCGAGCGCCAGCTCAACGCCGGCTGACCCTCCCCGTGGGCCTCTTCGACAGCCTGCTGGGCCGGACCAAGGCCGTGGCACCCAAGCTCGACGCGCTCTTCGCGCTCCCCTCGGCTGCCGTGACCCTCGAGGTCCAGGCTGGCCTCATCTCCTCCGGCCGGGCCGGCGTGTGCTGGAAGCCGCCGGCCGGCCAGGCGCCAGCCGACGTCCAGGCCGAGATCTCGGCCCTGCTCGACCTCGGCGAGGGCGACGACGATCACCCGTCGCTCAGGAGCGTCGAGGATGACCTCGGGTTCCGATGGCTCATCGTCGAGGGCTCGGACCTCGACGACCTCGTCACCCAGGCCCACCAGGCGAACACCCTGCTCACCGAGGCCGGATGGGGACCCCAGCTGCTGTGCACCGTCTTCGGCCTCGCCCCTGCCCCGGGCGCCGACACGTCGGCCAAGCCCGGCTACCTCGTCTACCTCTTCAAGCGCGGGACCTTCTACCCCTTCTGCCCCGACGGCCCGTCGAGCCGTGACAACGAGGCCGAGCTCCGACTCAAGTCCACGGTGGGCGCCGATCTGCCCTTCGAGCCCGACCTGGCGCGCTGGATGGCCCTGTGGGGCCTCCCGCTCTGAGCGACTTCGCTAGTCTCGCCCCGTGAGCGACACCGACCCCACCCGTCTCCTCCCGCTGGCCGGGACCGTGAACTTCCGAGACCTCGGGGGCTACCCGACCGAGGACGGCTCCCGCGTGCGCTGGCGCCGGCTGTTCCGGGCTGACTCGCTCAACCGGCTCACCGAGGAGGACCGCGGGCAGATCCGACACCTCGGCGTCGCCACGGTCATCGACCTGCGCACCACCGCCGAGGTCGAGGAGGGGCGCTTCCCGGTCGACGAGGTTCCGGTGGCCTTCCACCACCTCCCGTTCATGGAGTCGGTGCCGGATCCCGAGGCCTTCCAGGCCATGCCCGGCCTGCTGGCGAGCACCTATGTCGACATGCTCGACGAGGCCGGCGACAAGGTGGCGGCCGCGGTGACGGTGATGGCCGATCCGGCCAACCAGCCGGCCATCTTCCACTGCACGGCCGGCAAGGACCGCACTGGCGTGCTGTCGGCGATGCTCCTCGGCCTGCTCGGCGTGCCCGACGAGGTGATCATCGAGGACTACGCACTCAGCGCGCACTCCATGGCGGCGCTCAAGCAGCGCCTCGCCGAGCGCTATCCCGACTTCGCCGATCAGATCCTCGACGCGGGAGAGATGTTCTCCGCCGCTCCGCAGAACATGGAGCAGCTGGTCGGTGTGATCCGGGAGCGCCACGGCAGCTTCGAGGAGTGCGCGGCGTCGCTCGGGATCACGGCGTCGACTGTCGCCAGCCTCCGGGGCTCGCTCCTCGATCGCTGAACGTCGGATCGAGGAGGCCGCTGATCGCCAGCGCGAGGTCGACGTCGAGCTCGGTGAGCGCACCCACGTCGTGGGTCGACAGCACCAGCCGGACGGTGCGGAAGCGCAGGTCGATGTCCGGATGGTGGTTGTGGGCCTCGGCCAGCGCCCCGACCGAGACCACGAAGCCCAGCGCGGCCGGGAACGAGGCCAGCTCGGCACTCAGGTGCAGGACCCCGTCATCGATCCTCCAGTTCGTGCCGGCCAGCGCTGCTACCACGAGGTCGTGGCTCAGCGGGTCAGGCCGGCTCACGGCCGGGTCATCTCGTCAGGGCGGACCGCCGCGTCGAACTCCTCGCCGGTCATGTGCCCGAGGGCGATGGCCGCCTCGCGCAGCGTCGAGCCCTCCTTGTGGGCCTTCTTGGCCACCTCGGCCGCCCGGTCGTACCCGATGTGGGGGTTGAGGGCCGTGACGAGCATCAGCGAGTTCTCGAGGTGGCGGCGGATCTGGGCGTAGTCCGGCTCGAGGCCGGCGACGCAGAACTCCTCGAACAGCCCACAGGCGTCGGACAGGAGCGTCAGCGAGTGCAGGAAGTTGTGGATGATCACCGGCTTGCACACGTTGAGCTCGAGGTTGCCCCGGCTGCCGGCGATACCGATCGCCGCGTCGTTGCCCATGACCTGGATGCAGACCATGATCATCGCCTCAGACTGGGTCGGGTTGACCTTGCCCGGCATGATCGAGCTCCCCGGCTCGTTGGCCGGCAGGACCAGCTCGCCGAGGCCGCTGCGGGGACCCGAGCCGAGCCACCGAAGGTCGTCGGCGATCTTCGTCAGACTCACCGCCAGGGTCTTGAGCGCGCCCGATGCGTACACGAGGGCATCGTGGCCGGCGAGGGCGGCGAACTTGTTGGGCGCCGTCACGAAGGGGGCACCCGTCAGGCCGGCGATGGCTGCCGCCACCCGCTCGCCGAACTCCGGGTGGGTGTTGAGCCCGGTGCCGACGGCGGTGCCGCCGGCGGCGAGCTCGTAGAGCCCCGGCAGGACCTGCTCGAGGCGCACGAGGTCGGCATCGAGCTGGCTGACGTAGCCGCTGAACTCCTGGCCGAGGGTGAGCGGGACGGCGTCCATCAGGTGGGTCCGGCCGATCTTGGTGATCTCTGCGAAGGCCTCGGCCTTCTCGGCGAGGGCGTCGCGCAGCGAGGCGACGGCGGGGATCAGCCGATCGGTCATCTGGCGGGCCGCGGCGATGTGCATCGCCGTCGGGAACGTGTCGTTCGACGACTGGCTCATGTTGACGTCGTCGTTGGGGTGGACGGGGTCCTTGGATCCCCGCACGCCCCCGGCGAGCTCGATCGCCCGGTTCGAGATGACCTCGTTGACGTTCATGTTGGTCTGGGTGCCTGAGCCGGTCTGCCAGATGCGGAGCGGGAACTCGTCGTCGAGCTTGCCCTCGGCCACCTCGTGGGCGGCGGTGATGATGAGGGCGGCCGTCTCCTCGGGCATCTTGCCCAGGTCACGGTTCACCATCGCCGAGGCCTCCTTCAAGATGCCGAAGGCGTGGATCAGGGGGGCGGGCATCGTGTCGGAGGCGATGGCGAAGTGATGGAGCGACCGAGCGGTCTGGGCCCCCCAGTAGCGCTCCTCGGGGACCTCGATGGGTCCCATGCTGTCGGTCTCGGTCCTCATGCCCACGATCAAGCCTCCTCAGGCGTCCTGCCGCCCAATGGCGGGGTCTCCATTGTCGCGCACGCCAGCAGCCCCGCCGGGCCCAACGGAGGGCTCAGAGGTGCAGCAGTGCCGGGTCGGCCCCGGAGGCGGCGTGGCGGACAGCCAGGACCCTCCCCTGATGGCCAGGTGCAGGCATCTGGCCATCCAGGAGCTGGTCGTCGGCCAGGGCGACCACCGAGACCTGCTCGCCGGCGAGCGTCCTCGCTCCGGTCACGGGATCGACGAGCACCACCATCGGACCACCACGAGTGGCCGGGCCAGGCCGGTTCCGGAATGCGAAGTCAGCCGGCATCGCCGACGAGGCCCTGCCGACCACCTCGGCTCCACCGAGCATGGCCTCGAGGATCCGACCGGACTCGTCGAGGGTCGGTGTCGCCCCATCGAGCACGAGGCCCGTCCGGCCGCCGGACACGTGGTCGAGGGCGATGAGCTCGCGACCGATCACCGTGGGCAGGCGGCGCCCGTCGAGCGTGGCCGATACGCCGAGGGCAGGCAGGCCGGGCCTGGCGCCGAGGCCGGCAGCGATGGCGAAGGGGTCGACGATGTCACCGTCGATCTCGACCGTGCCGATGGCGACAAGTCCGACCGACTGCACGAGGCCCGACAGCCAGGCCTCGAGGTGGAGCTGGCTGCTCGCCCGAAGCGGACCCGGCGCCAGCCAGACCCCGGGAGGCATGTCAGCGACCCGTGAACGTCGGCGACCGCTTCTCGAAGAAGGCCGTCATCGCCTCTCGGAGGTCGGCGGTCTCGAAGTTGATCGACTGTGCCCGTCCCTCGTCCTCGAGCGCCTGCTCGAACGAGGTCCTCGCTGCGCTGTCGAGCAGGCCCTTGGCCAGGCTCAGGGCCACGGTCGGTCCGCTGGCCAGGCGTCCGGCGAGCTCGTCGACCACCGTGTCGAGGTCGTCGAGGGACTCCATGCGGTTGATCAGGCCGATGGCCAGCGCCTCAGGGGCATCGATGATGTCCCCGAGCAGGGTGAGCTCCTTGGCCTTGGCCATCCCGACGGCCCTCGGCAGCAGCCACGACGCACCGAGGTCGGGCGACAGCGCCCGCTTGGCGAAGATCATCGAGAAGCGCGCCCGCTCGGAGGCGACGATGAGGTCACAGCCGAGGGCGAGGGACAGGCCGGCCCCGACGGCGAGGCCGTCGACCTTGGCGATGGTCGGCTTGGTGATGGCGTGGAGGGCCTGGGCCACCTCGTTGAGCCGACGCATCCGCACGATGCCCGGCTGGGCCAGGCTCATGTTCTCGCCGTCCGGGTCCGTCAGGTCGGCACCCGTGCAGAAGTTGCCGTCGGCACCGGTGAGCACCATGGCCCGGTCGGCGTCGTTGCGCTCGACCTCGATGAAGGCGTCTCGCAGCGCCTCGAACATCCGGCCCGAGGCGGCGTTCTTCTTCTCCGGGGCGTTCATGGTGACGCGCACCACGCCCTCAGAGCGCTCGATGATCAGCGGGTCCATGGCTTCCCTCCCAGCGGACGAGCCGCCTCGACGGCCGGCGCGGGCGGTGCGGAGGCCGAGCCCCCGACTCCGGCGTCAGCGGTTGACGCGGCGCTCCTTGATCTTCGCCTTCTTCCCCTGCAGGTCGCGAAGGTAGTAGAGCTTGGCCCGACGGACCATGCCGTAGGACTCGACCTCGATCTTGGCGATGGTCGGAGCGTGGACCGGGAAGGTGCGCTCGACGCCCACGCCGAAGCTGACCTTGCGGACGGTGAAGGTCTCCTGCAGGCCCGAGCCCTGGCGACGGATGACGACGCCCTGGAACACCTGGACGCGCTCACGGGTGCCCTCGACCACGCGGACGTGCACCTTGAGGGTGTCTCCAGGCCGGAAGGCCGGGATGTCGTCGCGGAGCGAGTCGCTGTCGATGAGTTCGGTGGGGTGCATGGGGGGTCCTTCTGCCGTCGGGTGGCGAAGATCAGATGTTAGCCGCTCTCCGCTGCACCCTCCACACGGGCGAGGGCCTCGAGGAGGGCCTGGTCGTCATCGCTCAGGCCCCCACGGGCCTCGATGAGGTCAGGGCGGCGCTCCATCGTGGCGCGCAGGGAGAGTCCCCGGCGCCAGGCGGCGACCTTGGCGTGGTCGCCGCTGCGCAGGATGGCCGGCACCTCCATGCCCCGGAACGAGGCGGGCTTGGTCCACTGCGGGTGCTCGAGCAGGTTGTCCTGGAAGCTCTCCTCGGTGGTCGACGCATCGTTGCCGAGCACGCCCGGGACGAGGCGGGCAGCCGCTTCGATGACGACCAGGGCGGCGAGCTCGCCACCGGCGAGGACCACGTCACCCACCGAGATCTGCTCGTCGCACAGGTCGTCGAGGACCCGCTGGTCGATCCCTTCGTAGCGTCCGCACAGCAGCGAGAAGCCGCCGAGGCCGCAGAGGCGCTCAGCCGCCGCCTGGTCGAAGCGAGGGCCCTGGGGCACGAGGGCGATCAGCGGCCGGGGGGCTCCTCCCACCGCCTCGCGCGCCTCGACGGCCGTGTAGATCGGCTCAGGCATGAGCACCATACCGGCGCCGCCGCCGAATGGCGTGTCGTCCACGGTGCGGCGGGCGTCGTGGGCGCCGTCGCGCAGGTCGCAGGCGGTCACCTCGAGGAGGCCGAGGTCCTGTGCCCGACCGAGGATCGACGAGCTCGCGTAGTGCTCGATGAGCTCCGGGAAGATCGTGAAGACGTCGATGCGGAGCACGGCGCTCAGTCCAGGAGGCCGTCAGGCGGGTCGATGACGACCACCTCGCCCGGCGTGTGCTCGACCATGAAGGCGAGCGGCACCAGATGCCCGGTGGAGAGCACCAGCAGATCGCTCGCCGGGTTGTCCTCGACAGCGGACACGGTGCCGACCACGGTGCCGTCGAGGAGGCGGACCTCCGCGTCGATCAGCTCGTGGACGAAGACGATGCCCTCGACCTCGATCGGCTCGCCCATCAGGGCCGTGCCCCGCAGGGCCTCGGCACCGTTGCGGTCCTCGATGCCCTCGAAGTGGACGAGTCGCCGGTCCTGGTGGACCCGGCTGGAGCGGACGACGAGCTCGCCGGCGGCGGTGAGGTAGGTCGCGCCCTTGGCCACGCGCTCGTCGAGGTCGCTGTAGAGCTGGACCACCACCTCGCCACGCAGGCCGTGGGCCTTGGTGATCCGACCGACCTCGAGCAGGCCGTCGGTCATGGGGTGCTCAGTCGTCGACGATGTCGACGTTGGTCGCGGTCTCGGTGCGAGCACCGGCCACGGCCACGAGGGCACGGATCGCCTGAGCGGTGCGGCCCCTGCGGCCGATCACCCGACCCATGTCGTCGGGACCGACGTGCAGACGCAGGCGGACCTGGTTGCCACGCTCCTCGGACTCGACCACGACCGCCTCGGGGTCACGGGTCAGGGACTCGGCGAGGTAGGTCAGGACGGCCTCGGGCATGCCACCGCCGGCGACGTTCCCGACCGAGTCGTCATCGACGTCGTCGGAGTCGTCGATCGTGTTGATGTCACCCTCGACGTAGTCGCTCACTTGGCGGCCTTGGCGGACTCGAACTGCTCCCAGGCGCCGCTCGTCTTGAGCAGCACGGCCACGCGCTCGGTGGGCTGGGCGCCCTTCTGGAGCCAGGCCACGGCCTTGTCGTTGTCGATCGTCACGACGGTCTCCGGCTCGGCCTTCGACGCACCACGTGGCGCGTAGGTCCCGAGGATCTCGAGGAACTTGCCGTTGCGCGGAGACCGGCTGTCGGCCGCCACGAGACGGTAGGTCGGCTGCTTCTTCTTACCGATCCGCACAAGGCGGAGCTTGACTGCCACGAGTCTGTATCCCTTCGACTGACGTACTGGCCGGCGTTCGGTGCCCTCCGTGGAGCTCGCCAGCGAACCACCATGTTAGCGGGGTTTGCGGGGGGTCACCCTCCCACCCTTCTTCTTCTTGTTCTTCGAGCCCCCACGAGGCTGTGGAGCGGCCCCCGAGGTGCGCCCCAGGCCGGCGGTCAGCTCGGCCGGAAGCCCGCTCCCCCGGGGTGCGCCGGGCAGGGATCCCCCAAGGGCCGCCTCGAGCTCAGCCATGTCCGGCCCGCCCTTCATCATCTGGCGCAT
Source organism: Acidimicrobiaceae bacterium (assembly GCA_947456245.1). Lineage (GTDB taxonomy): Bacteria > Actinomycetota > Acidimicrobiia > Acidimicrobiales > RAAP-2 > CAIUMH01. Next base: position 69,522 of record CANGPS010000008.1, on the reverse strand, counting down.
CTGGCCGAGGCGCCCCTTGCCGCCTCCGCCGCCCATGCCGGGCATGCCACCCATCTGCCGCATCATCTTGCGCATCTCCCCGAACTGCTTCAGCAGCTGGTTGACGTCGGTGACGCTCCTGCCCGAGCCGGCGGCGATCCGCTTGCGCCTCGAGCCGTCGATGAGCTGAGGGTCTCGTCGCTCCGCCGGAGTCATCGACCGGACGATGGCCTCGATGCGATCGATCTCGCGGTCGTCGACGTTGTCGGCCGCAGCGCGCATCTCCTTGGTCATGCCCGGCATCAGCTTCATGAGGCCGCCCATGGACCCCATCTTGCGGACCTGTCCGAGCTGCTCGAGGAAGTCATCGAGCGTGAAGGACCCGTCGAGCATCCGGCCGGCGGAGCGGGCCACGACCTCGGCGTCCATGGTGCGCTCGGCCTGTTCGATCAGCGACAGCACGTCTCCCATCCCGAGGATGCGGTCCGCCATCCGGTCCGGGTGGAACTGCTCGAGGTCTTCGAGCTTCTCCCCCGTCGAGGCGAAGGCGATGGGGCGTCCGACCACGCCCTTGACGCTCAGGGCCGCACCGCCGCGGGCGTCGCCATCGAGCTTGGTCAGGATCACCCCGTCGAGCTCGAGAGTCTCATGGAAGGCCGAGGCGGTGGCCACGGCGTCCTGGCCCGTCATGGCGTCGATGACGAGGAACGTGAAGTCCGGCTCGACCACGGCGGAGACCTGGGCCACCTCGTCCATCAGGGCGGCATCGATCGCCAGGCGGCCGGCGGTGTCGACGATCAGGACGTCTCGGCCGAGGCGCCGGGCCTCGGCGAGCCCGGCGGCGGCCACCGACACGGGGTCGGACGCCTCGGAGTACACCGACACGCCGATCTGGTCTCCGAGGACCCGGAGCTGCTCGACGGCGGCGGGGCGCTGCAGGTCGGCCCCGACGAGCATCGGATTGCGGCCCTGCTGCTTGAACCAGCGGGCGAGCTTGGCCGCCGTGGTGGTCTTTCCCGCTCCCTGGAGCCCAGCGAGGAGGACGACCGTGGGAGGACGCGAGGCATAGGTGATCGAGAGCGTCTCGCCGCCGAGCGCGTCCACCAGCTGCTCGTTGACCGCCTTGATGACCTGCTGGCCCGGCGAGAGCGCCTTGGAGAGCTCAGCCCCCGACAGCCGCTGTCGGACGCCGTCGAGGAAGGCGCGGACGACGCCGAGCTCGACGTCGGCCTCGAGCAGCGCGGTCCGGATCTCCTGGAGCGCCTCGTCGAGGTCGGCATCCGAGAGGCGGCCCCGGCCGCGCAGCTTGGTGGCGAGCCGGTCGAGACGGTCAGAGAGGGCGTCGAACATCAGGAGCCGAGGCTACCCGAGCGCCCCCTCGCGCCAATCACGGCTCGAGCAGCGCGTCGACGAAGGACTCTGGATCGAAGGCCACGAGGTCGCCGGCCTGCTCGCCGAGTCCGACGAGCTTCACCGGCAGACCGAGCTCGCGCTGGATGGCGATCACCACGCCACCCCTGGCTGTGCCGTCGAGCTTCGTGAGCACCACGCCGGTGGCGTCCACCGCCTCCCCGAACTGCCGGGCCTGGGTGATCCCGTTCTGACCGGTGGTGGCGTCGAGCACCAAGAGGACCTCGGTGACCTGTCCCGGCTCGCGGTCAGCCACCCGGCGGATCTTCTTGAGCTCCTCGACGAGGTTCACCTTGGTGTGGAGCCGTCCGGCCGTGTCGGCCAGCACGAGGTCGGCCCCCCGGGCCCCGGCGGCGGCGATGGCATCGAAGACGACCGAGCTCGGGTCGCCGCCCTCGGATCCGCGGACGATCTCGGCGCCCGAGCGCTCAGCCCACATCCCGAGCTGATCGGCGGCAGCGGCCCTGAACGTGTCGCCCGCGGCAAGGACGACCCGGCGGCCCTCCGCCGACTCGCGTGCGGCGAGCTTCCCGATGGTCGTGGTCTTCCCCACGCCGTTGACGCCGACGAAGAGCCAGACCGGGACGCGGCCCGCGTCGGTCGCCGTCGAGAGGTCGCGGCGCACCGGGAGGCCTGCAGCGTCGACGGTCAGAATGCTGACGAGGTCAGCCCTCAGGGCATCGAGCAGGCCGTCGCTGCCGTCGATGGTGCGCTCCTCGGCTGCGGAACGCAACGAGGCCACGAGGGCATCGGTGGTGGTCACCCCGACATCCGAGCGCAGGAGGGCGTCCTCGAGCTCGCCGAGCACCTCGGCGTCCACCGCCCTTCGACCGCGCATCGAGCGCAGGGCACCGAAGAGCCCACGGGACTTGCCGAGGCGATCCTTGTAGGTCGGCTCGCCGGCGGCCTCCACCTCGGGCTCGACTGTCCCGACGGACCCCGTTCCCTCTGCGTGATCTGGTCCCGCCGTCTGAGCAGGCTCGTCGACCTCAGTCGCGGCGCCGTCTTCGCCCCCCTCCTGCGGAGGCGGGACGACCGGCGCTGGCGCCGTCGTGGAGGTGGACTCCTCAAGGGGGACGACGGCGCGACGGGCACGCACCAGGAGGGCGATGATCGCCGCCAGGACGACGATGGCGACGAGGACGAGGCCGATCAGGGTGACGTTCACGCCGTCGTGACCTCAGGAGCATCCTCGGACCGGGTGGGGACCTTCTGCGAGACCACCTGCGAGGAGCCGCCCGGCTTCATCGTCACCCCATAGAGGGCGTCGCCGGTCTCCATCGTGCGCTTCTGGTGGCTGACCACGATCAGCTGGGCCTCGTCGCGGAACTCGCGGAGCAGGCCGAGGAACCGATGGAGGTTTACGTCATCGAGGGCCGCCTCGACCTCGTCCATCAGGTAGAAGGGCGACGGACGCGAGCGGAAGACGGCGAAGAGGAATGCCAGTGCGGCCATGGACTGCTCACCACCTGACAGCAGCGAGATGCGACGCACATTGCGGCCGAGCGGTCGCACCTCGACCTCGACGCCCGTGTGGAGCAGATCGTCAGGATCGGTCAGGATCAGGCGACCCTGGCCACCGGGGAAGAGCATGGCCACGAGGGCGCTGAAGTGCTCGTTGACGTCGGCGGCGGCCGAGGCGAAGGTCGACATGATCTCCTCGTCGAGCGCCCGCACGACCTCCTGGAGCTCCCGGCGCGCCGAGCGCACGTCGGTCACCTGGGTGTCGAGGTCCTCGTGGCGCTCCTCGAGGGCGCTGAGCTCCTCGAGGGCCAGCGGGTTGATCGGACCGAGCTTCTCGACCTCTGCGTCGAGGGCGGCGGCTCGCTCGGAGGCGGAGACGCCCTCAGGCAGCTCTGGGACGGGGGCACCCACCGTGGCAGCCGGCTCCGTGCCGAGGTCTCGGCGGATCATCTCGATGACCGCCTCGAGCTTGACGGCGACCTCCGCCGACTCGATCTCGAGCGCCCGGATCGAGGCGATGTGGCTGCTCAGGCTCGCATCGGCGGCGGCCCGGTCTCGTCGCAGCTGCTCGAGGCGCTCGTTGCTGGCTCGCACGGCCTGGACCTCTGACGCGTAGGCCTCCCGGCGACGGTCGAGGAGCGACTCGGCTCGCTCGGTGATGCCTCCCACCGCTGCGGTCAGCCGCTCGATGGCCACGGCGTCGCCCTCGAGGCGCTGACGGCGCTCCGCGGCCTTGAGACGCGCCTCGACATGACCGGCGAGCCGCTTCTCGACCTGGCTCAGGCGATCCGTGAGGGCACGCCGACGCTCGGAAAGCTCTGCGGTGCGGACCTCGAGGACCTGCCGCATCTCGACGACGTGGGCTCGGTGCGCCTCGAGGGTGGTCCGAGCCTGCTCGGCCCACGAGGCGCGCTCCTCGGCGCGAGCAGCGGCCTCCTCGAGCTCCGGAAGCGTCGCCCTGAGCGCCTCGAGGTCGGCGGCCTCGGCCGCCAGCGCTGACCCTGCCTCCTCGAGCGATCGGCGGACCTCGATGATCTCCTCGTCGAGGCGGGCGACCTGCTCGAGGACACCGGCCTCGGCGGCCCGCTCGGTGGCGACGGCGGCCACGGCCCGATCGAGCTCTCGCTGCGCCTCTGAGCGTCGCTCGGCAGCACCGACGGCGTTGGCCCGAGCCTCGGCCCGCAGCTGCACCGCGGTGCCCGCCGCCAGGACGGCCATCTCAGCCTCCGCCTCGGCGTCGGCCACGGCCTGCGCGGTCACGACGCCACCGGTTCCGGCGGTCACCCGCCATCCGGTGGTCGAGAAGCGATCGCCCTCCTCGGTGACCACGACGAGATCGGGGCGGTCGAGGGCGAGATCGATGGCGGCGTCGAGCGAGCCCACCCGGACGGCCCGGCCGAAGAGCTGGTCGAGCACCCCGGAGAGCGACGCGGGGGCACCGGGCCGCACCGACACGTGCGAGCGGACCATCTCGACCCCTGCAGGCAGACCCTCGACGCTCGGGGCGGAGCCGGTGGCCGCCGCCAGCACGAGGCCGCTGGCACCCTCACGGCGCAGCCGCTCGAGTGCGGCGTGGGCGGCCGTGCGGCCGTCGACGACGACGGCCGCCACCGCAGCACCGGCGGCGGACTCGACCGCCTTCTCCCATCCGGCATCGACCACCAGCAGGTCGACGAGCGATCCGACGACCCCCTCGATCTCAGCGATGGCCTGGCGACCGCTCGATCCGGTCAGCTCGTCGAGCGCCCTCGACAGCATCTCGTGACGTGCGGTCGTCCGGGCGGCCACCTCCTCGGCGCGGCTCGCCTGGCCGTCGGCCTCGGTCTCTGCCGTCCGGGCGGCGCTCAGGGCGGCGTCGGCGTCGGCGAGGCCGACGGTGCGGTCCCCCACCACTGCCTCGGCAGCGGCGATGGCCGCCTGGGCCGCCTCGGCGGCCGCCATGGAATCGGCCCGTCGCCCGACGAGTCGATCCCGACGCAGCTCGAGGTCCTCGACCGCCCGGCGGCGGACGCCCGTGGCGCGCTCGAGGAGCTCACCACGCTCGACGGCCCTGGCCAGCGACTCGATCGACTCGTCATCCTGGCCACCGCCCCACGTGACCTCGTACTCGGATTCGACGCGCTCGAGGGTGCCCTCGGCCTCCTTGAGCTCGACCCGGTCGGGACCGAGGGCCTCGAGGTCTCCGTCGACGTCGGCGATCTCCGAGCCGATGCGGGCGCTGTCCGCCTCAAGGCTGGCCACCACGTCCACGTCAGCCGAGGCGTTGAGCGCCTGCGCCACACCCCTCGCCCGCTGGGCCAGGACCGCCGAGAGGCCGCGCGAGCGCTCGACCAGGCTCTGGACGTCAGCAACCGACTGCGCCAGTTCCTCGGCCCGGCTCGATTGGGTGAGGCTCGCTGCCGTGGCCGTGGCGGTGGCGTCGAGCTCGGCCAGGTTCCGACGCAGCTCGGCCTCGGTGGCCTGGCCGGCGCGCAGCATCGCGGCGATCTCCTCCGACCGGCTCGAGAACCCGGCGAAGTCGTTTCCGGCGAGGTGGAGTCGCAGGGCCTGGCGCTCCTCGTCGAGGACCGCCCAGGTGCGTGCCGCGGCGGCCTGCCGCTCGAGGGGGCGCATCTGGCGCCGCACCTCGCGCACGAGGTCCCCGAGGCGCTCGAGGTTCTCCTGCGTGGCCGCCAGGCGGCGCTCGGCACGCTCCTTGCGCCGGCGGTGCTTGAGGACCCCAGCGGCCTCCTCGATGATCGAGCGACGGTCCTCCGGGCGAGCCGAGAGCACCGAGGCGAGCTGGCCCTGGCCGATGATCATGTGCTGCTGGCGCCCGACGCCTGAGTCGCTCAGGAGCTCCTGGATGTCGAGCAGTCGGCAGGGAGCACCGTTGATGGCGTACTCGGAGTCGCCCGAGCGGAACAGCGTGCGAGAGATCGTCACCTCGGCCATCTCGACGGGGATGGCCCCGTCGGAGTTGTCGATGGTGAGCGCCACCTCGGCGCGACCGAGCGCCGGACGGTTGGCCGTCCCCATGAAGATGACGTCCTCCATCTTGGCGCTGCGCAGCGCCCGAGGGCCCTGTGCCCCGAGCACCCACGTCACCGCGTCGACGACGTTGGACTTGCCGGACCCGTTGGGACCGACGACCACGGTCACGCCGGGTTCGAGCTCCAAGGTCGTCGCATCAGCGAAGGACTTGAAGCCCTTCATGGTCAGCCGCTTGAGGTACATCGGGGCGACCCTACCAATGCTCGGGCACGGACATCGCCGAGATGCCCGGCAGGGTCAGATCTGGCAGCGCTCGCAGACGTAGACGGGACGGGTCCCGACCTTGACCTTGGTGATCGGCCGGCGACAGCGGCGGCACGACTCCCCCTCGCGGCCGTGGACCTCGAGGAGGTCCTGGAACTTGCCGGGCGTGCCGTGGATGTCGCCGAACTCGGTGCTCTCGATGGTGGTGCCACCGTGCTTGATGGCCTCGGCGACGATCTCGACGAGGGAGCGCCACAGGCGGCGCACCTCGGTCGTCGACAGCGAGTCCGTGGCCCGGTCCGGCCTCAGGCCCGAGGCGAAGCAGATCTCGTCGGCGTAGATCGCCCCGATGCCGGTCACGAGGGTCTGGTCCACGAGGAACGTGCGGATGGGCATCGAGCGCGCCCGGAGCACGATGGCGAAGCGCTCCCAGCTCATGACGTCCTCGACCGGGTCGAAGCCCAGGCCGGCGAGCTCGGGCACGCGCTGGCGAAGCGCGCCTCCCTCTCCCCCCATAGCCACCGTGGACGCCGGTGACACCATCACCACGGTCCCCTCGGCAGGAGGCGTCGACACGTACATCTCGCCCGCCCCCTTCGGGTCGGCGAATCGGAGCTGGCCGCTCTTGGTGAAGGTCAGCACCACGCTCGTGTGCTTGGCCTTGGCCTCCTTGGCCGACTTGGCCCGACGGATCTGGCCCGACTCCTTGGCGTCGATGACCAGCGAGGAGCCGTCGTCGAGCTCGAGGATGAGGCTGGTGCCGAGGCGGCTGACCGACTTGATGGTCCGGCCCTCGACGAGGTCCCGGAACGCCTTGGCCGTCTTGTGACGCTTGACCGTCTTGCCGGTCGTGACTGCGGCCTCCTTGACCTTCAACCCGACGACGTCTCGCGACAGCTCCTGTCGGATGATCTCAATCTCAGGCAGTTCTGGCATCGTTGACCTTCCCCCATGCGGCCCTCGCCGCGTCGATCTCTGCAGACTTCTTTGACTTCCCGGTCCCGCTGGCGAGCACCTCGTCGCCGAGGCGGGCCTCTGCGGTGAACACCGGGTCGTGCGGCGGTCCGTCCTGTCGCGACGTGAACGTCACCGACGTCCCGCGCTCGGCCTGGGCCCACTCGTTGAGCATCCCCTTGAAGTTCTCCGCGCCCGGGCTCTTCGCCGCCAGGGCGATCCGATCGCCCATCAGCTTGACGATCAGCGCGGACGCCCCGTCGAGCCCGTCGACGAGGTACACCGCTCCGATCACGGCCTCGAGGGCGTCGGACAGCACCGAGGGCTTGTCGCGCGCGCCCTCGGTCTCGGCACCACGACCGACCAGGAGATGGGCCCCGAGGTCGATCGACCTGGCCACCTCGGCCAGCGTGGTCTCGTTGACCAGCGAGATCCGGGCCTTCGACAGGTCGCCCTCGGCGAGGTCAGGGCACGTGCGGAAGAGGACCTCGGCCACGACGACGTCGAGCACGGCATCGCCGAGGAACTCGAGGCGCTGGTTCGAGGCGACCCCGTGCTCCGGGGTGTACGACGCGTGGACCAGCGCCTGCTCGAGCAGGGAAGGGTCGCCGAGGCAGATGCCGAGCCTGTCGCGCAGGCTCCGGCTCGCCTCAGTCAGGAGCGCGGACAGATCAGCCCGCCGACAGCTTGGCGTGCACGTAGTCGACGGCGTCGCGGACGGTCTTGAGGTCCTCGAGGTCCTCGTCGTCGATGCGGAAGCCGGAGGCCCGCTCGGAGAGCTCCTCCTCGAGGGCCTCGACCAGCTCGATCAGGGCCAGGGAGTCGGCATCGAGGTCCTCGGCGAACGACGAGCCCTCAGAGATGGTCGCCGGGTCGATCTCGAGGATGTCCCCGAGCTGCTCTGCCACCAGGGCGAACACCTCGTCACGATCCATGGGGCCCTGGGCGGTGTGGGTCTCTGCGGGCACGGTGCTCTCCTCGGTGGTGGGGTCTGCGGGCGCTCTGGCGGCCGGCAACTCGCTCATCCTAACGGGACGAGATGCCCCATGGATGGATTCAGGCTGCGCTGACCGCCGAGCGCAGGGCCTCGGTGACCTTCGCCTCGGCCAGGTCGTGCCCGACGGAGATGGCGTTGCGCATGGCGGTGGCCGACGACGACCCGTGGCTGATGATGCAGACGCCCTCGAGGCCGAGCAGCATCGCCCCGCCTGCCCCATCGGGGTCGAGGTCGCCCATCAGCGGGGCGAGGTGCGGCAGGAGGACGTCCATCGCCGCCCTGGTCTCCTCGTCGGTGGTGAAGATCTCGAGCAGCTTGCCCATCAGGAACTTGAGGGATCCTTCGAGGGTCTTGAGCGCCACGTTCCCCGTGAACCCGTCGGTCACGATCACGTCGACCGGGGCGTCGAGCAGGTCGCGGCCCTCGACGTTGCCCACGAAGCGCACGCCGGCGCCATCGGCGAGGACCTTGTGGGTCTCCTTGACCAGTGGGGTGCCCTTCGAGGCCTCCTCGCCGATCGACAGCAGCGCCACGGACGGATCCTCGATGCCGAAGCGCGCCGTGGCGAAGGCCGAGGCCATCTGGGCGAACTGGACGAGCATCTCGGTGCTGCACTCGGCGTTCGCCCCGGCATCCACGAGGACGGCGGGCGGGCGGCCGGGCCGTGGGAGCGGGGTCGCGATGCAGGGGCGGTGCACGCCGCGGATGCGGCCCATGCGCAGGAGCGCCGAGGCCATGGTGGCACCGGTGTTCCCGGCCGAGACCATGGCCGAGGCCTCGCCGTCGCGGACCAGCTCGGCGGAGCGCACGAGCGAAGAGTCCTTCTTCCGACGGACGCCCTGCGCGGGGTCCTCGTCCATGGCGATCACCTCGGTGCAGGCGATCAGCGGCAGGCCGAGGGTGTCGCCGACGAGGTCGGGGGGTCCGACCAGGACGATCGGGATGCCGAGCTCGTCGGCGGCGCGCTTGGCTCCGGCGACGATCTCGCCCGGCGCGTTGTCGCCGCCCATGGCGTCGACGGCGACGGGGAGGGCCACCTAGTCGACCTCGATGGCCTGACGGCCCTTGTACCACCCGCAGTTCGGGCACACCACGTGGGGGGCCTTGGCGGTGGTGCAGTGGGGGCAGACGCTGCGCGCCGGGACGTCAAGGGTCCAGCTGGAGGCCTGTCGGCTCCGGCCCTTGGCCTTCGAGGTCTTTCGCTTGGGAACAGCCATCTCTTCTTCTCCGGTCGCGCCATCACCCCGGTGAGGGCGAGGTCTCCGCAGCCGCCTGCCGGTCTGCGTGGTGCTGCATCCTCACTCAGGAGAGCGCAGCACATCCAATCTAGCCCACCGCGGGTCGGTCGGCGTCTCGCAGGCGCACGGCCCGTCGTTGAGGTCCCTCCCGCACTGCACGCACAGGCCCTTGCACGCCTCGTCGCACAGCGGGGCGAGGGGCAGCTCGAGGACGATGGCGTCCCGCAGCGCTGGTCCGAGGTCGAGCAGGTCGGTGGGAAGCGGGTAGGCCTCGTCATCGCCCGGCTGGGCGCTCTCGAGGTAGCGCTCCTTGATGGTGACGGCCACATCGCCGCCCACGGCCTTCGCGCAGCGGCGGCACTCCCCGCGCCAGCGGCTGGTCACCTCGCCGCTCACCACCACCCCACCAGGGATGCACTCGAGCAGGCCGTCGAAGGCGAGATCGTCGCCCTCGGGCACGTAGCTCTCGCCGGGAGAGGTCGGGGCGAGCGAGCCGTCCGGATCGAAGGGGCCGGTCACCACGGTGTGGACGGTGGCGCCGGCCTGACGGCGGAGTCGGGCCACGCCGACGATCAGGGGGTCGATGGCCACCGGCCTAGAGCTGGTCCTGGTCGAAGAAGATGTCCTCCTCGACCTCGATCTCCTCGAGCTGGTTCGGAGCGTCCGGGTCGTCGAGGGCGGGCTGGAGCTTCTCCCTGCCGGCGGCGACGGTCTTGAGCACCCGTCCGAGGACGATCTCCATGCCCGCCAGCTTCTGGTCGCAGAAGTCCTCTGCCTCGTGCCGCATCCGTCGAGCCGACTCCTCGGCCTCCTCGAGGATCTTGGCGGCCGTGGCGCGAGCCTGACGGACCAGTTCCGTGCGAGACACCATGCGCTCGGCCTGGGCCTTGACGTCGTCGAGGACAGCGTCGGCCTCGCGCTGCTTCTCCGCCATGAACTCCTCGCGCTCGCGCAGCAGCCAACGCGCCTGGCGCAGCTCCTCGGGCAGCGTCTCGAGCGCTCCGTCGAGCAGGTCGAGCAGGTCATCTCGGGAGATCAGCACCGACGAGGACAGCGGCATGGGCTTGGCCGTCGACACCATGTCGACCGCCTGGCGCAGCAGCGTCTCCGCGTCCGCAGGCTGGCGGAGGTCGTCGTCGAACTCGTCGAACGTGTCGCTCACTGGTCTTCTCCCTCAAACTTCTCCCGCAGGCGGCGCAGCACCGCCGGCGGAACGAACGGTGCGACATCCCCGCCATAGCGGGCCACCTCGCGCAGCAGCCGTGAGGCGATGAACGAGTGGCTCGAGCTCGTCGGGATGAAGAGGGTCTCGACCCCCGACAGCGAGCGGTTCATCTGAGCCATCTGCAGCTCGGACTCGAAGTCCGACACGGCGCGCAGACCCTTGACGATGGCCGTTGCACCGACGTCCTGGGCGACCTCGACGAGCAGGGTCGACACCGACACGATCGACACCGTGGGGAGGTGCGCCATCGACTCGGCCATCATCTCCCGGCGCTCGTCGAGGTCGAAGAGCGCCTGGGACTTCTGCGGGTTGCGCAGCGCGGCGACCACGACGGAGTCGAACAGTCGCGTGGCCCGCTCCACCACCTCAAGGTGTCCGTTGTGGAAGGGGTCGAAGGAACCCGGGATCAGGGCGATCGTCACGAGTTCTCGTCAGTGTCAGGGCGAAGGTCGAGCACGGTGACGAGCGTAGTGCCGTACCTGCGCTCAGTCGTGGTTGCCCATCGGGTCGTCTCGGGGACCTGCGTCCGGCTCTCGACCACCACGGTGCCCGCATCGAGGCCGTCGAGGATCCCGCCGATGTCGGTCAGGTCGTAGGGGGGATCCATCAGCACGAGGTCGCACGGCGGGCAGGAGAAGCCGGCAGCCGAGGTCGTCAGGTAGCGGACCGCCGAGCCGTCGAGGCCGGTGGTCTCCACGTTGCTCCGCACGGCGGCGATGGCACGAGGGTCGGCATCGACGAAGACGACGCTCCTGGCCCCTCTGCTCAACGCCTCGATGCCGAGGCCGCCCGACCCGCAGAAGAGGTCGACCACATCGAGGCCAGCCACGCCGCCGCGTGAGCCAAGGATGTTGAAGATCGACTCCTTGACCCGATCGGTCGTGGGCCGGATCGTCGACGGCAGTGGAGCCTTGAGTGGTCGACCCTTGGCGGTCCCGCTGATCACGCGCACGTCGCCACCGTACCGTCCGACCCCCATCCGAGACGTCGTGGCCGCAGGTTCAGCCCTTGAAGAGGTAGGCGGCGTCGTCGGGATCGAGCGTGGCACGGAGCTCCTCGACCAGCAGGGGCTTCTGAGCGAGGTGGGGGTCGTCGGCGGTCAGCGCCACCGCCACCGCCGCCGCCTGGTCGAGCAGGTCGCGGTCCTTCGCCAGGCTGGCGAGCGCCAGGTCGCTTCGTCCCTTCTGCCGACTCCCGAGGATCGTCCCCTCGCCGCGCACCTCGAGGTCGACCTCGGCGAGCACGAAGCCGTCGGTGGTCTGCTCCATGGCCTCGAGCCGGACTGCGGCGTCGGGCGAGACCGCCTCGCCGAGCAGGTAGCACCAGGAGTCCCCGCCTCCTCGGCCCACCCGACCGCGCAGCTGGTGGAGCTGGGCGATCCCGAACCGGCCGGGATCCTCGATGACCATCACGGTGGCCGCGGGCACATCGACCCCCACCTCGATCACCGTGGTGGCGACCAGGACGTCGAGCGACCCCGACCGGAAGGCCTCCATCACCTCGTCCTTCTCCGTCGTCTTCATCTGCCCGTGCAGCAGTCCGACCCGCAGCCCTGCGAGCTCGGAGGCCGCCAGGCGTTCCGCCTCCTCCGTGGCCGAGGTCGCCTCGACCTTCGCCGACCCCTCGACGAGCGGGCAGACCACGAAGGCCTGCCGGCCCGCCGCCACCTCGGCGCGGACGCGTCCCCATGCCTCGGCCTGTTCGAGCCCGGTCCGGAGCCATCGCGTGGTGATCGGTGTCCGCCCTGCCGGCATCTCGTCGAGGACGGACATCGACAGGTCCCCGAAGACGACCATCGCCGCCGATCGCGGGATCGGCGTCGCCGTCATGACGAGCAGGTCAGGGTCATGTCCGGACCCGTCACTCCCCCGTCCCTTCTCGCGCAGGGCCGCGCGCTGCTCCACCCCGAAGCGATGCTGCTCGTCGACGACGGCGAGGCCGAGCGAGCGGAACCCCACGTCGTCGGTGAGCAGCGCATGGGTGCCGATGACGATGTCGACGGATCCCGTGGCCATGCCCTCGACCACCGCCCGGCGCTCCTTGGCCGGCCTCGAGGCCGTCAGCAGGCCCACCGATACCGGCCTCGTGCCCCCGAGCACAGAGGGGTCGGGCACCTCGAGCCCCTCGAGGAGACGTCGGATCGACTGGTGGTGCTGGTCCGCGAGGACCTCCGTGGGAGCCATCAGGGCTCCCTGATGGCCGCCCTGGACGACCCCGAGTAGGGCGGCGAGGGCCACGACCGTCTTGCCGGACCCAACGTCGCCCTGGAGGAGGCGGTGCATCGGGAGCGGACCAGCGAGGTCGGCGAGGATCTCGGCCATGACCCGGCGCTGTGCGTCGGTCGGCGCGAAGGGAAGGGCGTCGAGGAACGCCGAGACCATCGTGACGGCTCCGCTCGACGCACCGGCCTCCTCAGGGTCGACCGCGTGCCGGAGGCCCCTGGCGTCCGCCTCGAGCGCCGCTCGCCGGAGCTGGAGCGTGAGTTGGAGGCGCAGCAGCTCGTCGAAGGCCAGCCGCCGCCGGGCGGCCGCCGCCTCCTCGAGGGTGGCCGGGGCGTGGATCCCGTGCATGGCGGCGGTGCGGTCGAGCAGATCGAGCTCGTCGAGCACCCGCGCGTCGAGCGGCTCGGCGAACGAACCGGCTCGCCGCAGCGACTCGGCCACCATGCGCCCCAAGTCCCAGCTCGTCACGTTGCTCTTCTGGGACTGCGGGTAGACCGGGACGATCCGGAGGGTCTTGGTCGTGCCCTCGGCCTGACCGGTGATCCCCATCAGGATGTCGACCACCGGGTTCGTCATTTTCGGTCGACCGCCGAAGGTCTCGAGCTTGCCGAAGAACAGCGCCTCGGTCCCCACCGGGAGCTGGCCCTCCCGCCAGGCCTGATTGAAGAAGGTGACCTGCATCGAGCCCGTCGAGTCGGCGACCATGACCGTCACCACGGCCTTGCCGTTTCGGGTGCGACTGGCGCTGACCTTGGTCACCCGGCCGAGCACCACGGCCTCGTCGCCGACCACGAGGTCGGCGAGCTCAGCCTGGCGGGTGCGATCGATGTAGCGACGCGGGTAGGTCCAGAGCAGGTCGAGGATCGAGCTCACGCCGAGCTGGGCGAGAGACTCGCGTCGCTTCGGGCCGACGCCCTTGAGGACGCCCACCTCGATCCCGGCGAGCTTGGTCAGCGTGCACCCCGTCGGGGGTGGTGGAGCCGAGGGGTCCCCGGTGTCGCTCACTCGATCCCGAAGAGATAGGGGTAGAGCGGCTGGCCGCCGTGGTGCACCTCGACCGCCACGTCCGGGCGCTCCTCGCCGAGCCACTCCGAGAGTCGTCGCGTGTTGGCCGCGGTGGAGCCCTCGCCCTCGATGATGGTCACGAGCTCGTGGTCGTCCGAGACGATCGAGTCGAGCAACCTCGTGGCACAGACCACCAGCGACTCGTCGATCGTCACGATCCCCTTGCCGGTCAGGCCGATCCAGTCACCCTCGTGGACCTCGCCGGCCTCGACCTCCGTGTCGCGCACCGCCTGGGTCACCTCGGCGGCGATCACCGCCGATGCTGAGTCCGTCATCGAGCTGAGGTTCCCGGCGGCATCTGACGACGGGTCGTAGCTGAGCAGCGAGGCGAACCCCTCGACGATCGAGGTGGTCGGCACCACCGAGACCGTCACGCCGGTCAGGTCGTCGACCTGCTTGGCGACGGGGATGATGTTCTTGTTGTTGGGCAGGATGATCACGTTGGCCGACCCGGTCGCCTCGACGGCCTCCACAAGCTCGGCGGTCGACGGGTTCATCGACTGGCCGCCCTTGACGAGTCGCTGGACGCCGAGCGAGCGGAAGATGCGACCGACGCCGTCGCCGGTGACCACGGCGACCACCGCCGTCTCGGCCGGCGGAGCCGATGGCTCCTCGGAGCCCTCTGCCTCGTAGGCACCCTCGCGGACCCACTTCTCCTCCACCACCTGCTCGGCGAGGTCGGTGACCCGGATGTCCCGCGGTCGGCCGATCTGGATGGCCGCCTCGATCGACGCACCGATGTCGTCGGTGTGGATGTGGCAGTTGAAGATCCCGTCGCCCCCGACCACGACGATCGAGTCGCCGATCCCGGCCCAGACCTCCTTGAAGGCGGCGATGGCCTCGTCGGGGGCGTCGAGCAGGTACATCACCTCGTAGCGCAGGTCGCCGACGTCGGACGCCTCGTGGCTGACGTGCCCTGAGACGTCCACGTTGATGGAGTCGACCGCCGGGGCGACGGGCAGCGGTCGCTCGGCGGTTACGTGGCAGAGGGCGTCGATCAGCAGCAGGAAGCCCGTCCCGCCCGAGTCGACCACCCCGGCCTGCTTGAGGGCAGGGAGCTGCTCGGGCGTGTAGGCCAGGGCCACCTCGGCGGCCGATCGAGCGGACTCGGCGGTGGCGGCGAGGTCTCCCCCTGCCTCGTGGGCCTCGCTGGCCCCGAGTGCGGCGGCGCGCGCCACGCTGAGGATCGTGCCCTCGATGGGACGCACCACCGCCTTGCGGGCGAGGTCGTCGGCATGGGCCAAGGCGGCAGCGAGCACACCCGCGTCGACGCCCTCGACCTCGCGGAAGCGCTCCGCCATGCCTCGCAGGAGCTGGCTCAGGATCACACCGGAGTTGCCCCTCGCCCCCATGAGCGAGCCGTGGGAGACGGCGTGGCACACGCCCTCCATCGTCAGCGGCTCATCGAGGGCCTCGAGCCCAGCGACCACCGACTCGATCGTGAGCGCCATGTTGGTGCCGGTGTCACCGTCGGGGACGGGATAGACGTTGAGGCGGTTCACGACGTCCTGATGGCTCCGCAGGACGTCACGGTAGGTGGAGAGAACGAGTCGTACATCGCTCGGTGACAGCGTCGCCGGAGTGGTCATGGGCGTTGATGCTACAGTTATCCCTCGTCAACTACGGGGAGCCATCGAGGTGAACCGTCTGCCGCCGGCCGATCACGCCGGCGCCCGAGAAGGAAGATCTGAACAATGGCCGCTGTCTGTGAACTTTGTGGGAAGAAGCCCTCGTTCGGCATGGCGGTCAGCCACTCCCACCGCCGGACCAAGCGTCGTTGGGACCCGAACATCCAGCGGGTGCGTGCGCTGATCGATGGCAGCCCCAAGCGCCTGAACGTCTGCACCTCCTGCCTGCGTGCCGGACGCGTGACCAAGCCGCCGCGTCGCCAGGTGCCGACCGCCAGCTGAGCCTCGACGACGTCACAGGACGTCGTGAGCGAACCCAGCGTCGTCGAGCGGACTCCCGAGCAACGTCCGCTCCGGTCCGACCGTCACCACACCGATCTCGATCGGCTCCGGACACCCGCCTCGGGCCAGCGCCCTGCGCAGGCCGTCCGGGTCCGGGGTGCTGATCACGAGCTCGTAGTCCTCGCCTCCGCCGAGGGCCTCCTCGTGCGTGGCTCCTGCTGCCACCGGGACGACCTCGAGCGCCACCCCGACCCCAGAGGCCTTCGCCAATCGCGCCAGGTCGAGCCCGAGACCGTCGGACACGTCGATCATGGCCGAGGCCCCCGCCTCCCGCGCCAGGCGACCGGCGACGAGCAGCGGGCGGGGTCGTCGATGGCGATCGACCGCCGACCCGGAACGTCGGGCTCGCAGGAGGCGGAGCCCGGCGGCCGATCCACCGAGCGGACCGGTCACGAAGAGCACGTCGCCGGCGTTGGCACCATCTCGACCGACCGCCTGGCCAGTCGGCACGAGCCCGGTGGCTGCCGCCACCACGACGCAGGTCGGCGAGCTCGTCACATCACCACCGACGATCGGGCAGCCCGCCGCCTCGGCGGCCGCCACGGCGCCGGCCACCACCTGGTCGACGTCGACGCCAGCGTGGGTGGACACCGACAGCACGAGCCGCCACGGGTCGGCACCCATGGCCGCCAGGTCGGAGACCGTGGCCGCCACCGCCCGCCAGCCGAGGTCGAAGGCGTCGAGGTGCTCCATGTCGGCATGCACCCCCTCGACCGCCGCATCGGTGCAGAGAACCACATCGACGCCCGGCGGAGGGACCAGGACCGCTGCATCGTCGCCGAACCAGCGCTCCGCACCCGGGTCGCAGAAGCGCGCTCGGCCCAGTCGTTCTCCGATACGATCGACAATCGACAGTTCTCGGCGGATCGGTCCCGGAGGGGGGACGGCGTCCCGTTTTGGCGAGTCCACAACTAGGTCCTAGCATGACTCCGCTCGCCGGGTTCGGCTGGGCTCACCAACCAGGAGGACACCGACATGGCCCCCACGAAGAACGCAAAGCTGATCGCATGGGTCGACGAGGTCGCCGCCCTGACGAAGCCCGACGCCATCTACTGGTGTGACGGCTCCGCCGAGGAGTACGACCGCCTCTGCCAGCTCCTCGTCGACAACGGCACCTTCACCAGGCTCTCCGACGCCAAGCGTCCGAACAGCTACTACGCCGCATCGGACCCGGGCGACGTCGCCCGCGTCGAGGACCGCACCTACATCTGCTCGGCCGACGAGGGCGACGCCGGGCCGACCAACAACTGGCGCGACCCTGCCGAGATGCGCGGCGTGCTCAACGAGCTCTTCGACGGCTGCATGAAGGGTCGCACCATGTACGTGGTCCCCTTCTCCATGGGCCCGCTCGGCTCTGAGATCGCCCACATCGGCGTCGAGCTCACCGACTCCCCCTACGTGGCCGTCTCGATGCGCATCATGACCCGCATGGGCCAGGGCGCCCTCGACGTGCTCGGCGAGGACGGCGAGTTCGTCCCGTGCCTGCACTCCGTCGGCCACCCGCTCGCCGAGGGGCAGGCCGACGTGGCCTGGCCGTGCAACGCCGACAACAAGTACATCGTGCACTTCCCCGAGACTCGCGAGATCATCTCGTTCGGCTCGGGCTACGGCGGCAACGCCCTGCTCGGCAAGAAGTGCTTCGCCCTGCGCATCGCCTCGGTGATGGCCCGCGACGACGGCTGGCTGGCCGAGCACATGCTCATCTTGAAGCTCACCTCGCCGGCCGGCGAGACCAAGTACGTCGCCGCCGCGTTCCCGTCGGCCTGCGGCAAGACCAACCTCGCCATGCTGATCCCGACCCTCCCCGACTGGAAGGTCGAGACGGTCGGCGACGACATCTGCTGGATGAAGTACGGCGCAGACGGGCAGCTCTACGCCATCAACCCCGAGGCCGGCTTCTTCGGCGTGGCCCCTGGCACCAGCATGCACACCAACCCCAACGCCATGCTGACGGTCGAGGCCAACTCCATCTTCACCAACACGGCCATCACCGCCGACGGCGACGTCTGGTGGGAGGGCATGAGCGATGACGCGCCCGAGGGCCTGACCGACTGGCAGGGCAACGCCTTCGACCCTGCCTCAGGCAAGCCCGCCGCGCACCCGAACGCCCGGTTCACCACGCCGGCCGCCCAGGACCCGGCCATCGCCAGCGAGTGGGAGAGCCCGACGGGCGTGCCGATCTCGGCCATCCTCTTCGGCGGTCGCCGGGCCTCGGTCGTGCCGCTGGTCTTCCAGAGCCGCGACTGGGACCACGGGGTGTTCCTCGGCTCGATCATGGCCTCGGAGACCACGGCGGCCGCCGCAGGTGCCGTCGGCAACCTGCGTCGCGACCCCTTCGCCATGCTCCCCTTCTGCGGGTACAACATGGCCGACTACTTCGGTCACTGGCTCAAGGTCGGTGCGGCCGGCGACGCCGAGAAGCTCCCGAAGATCTTCTACGTCAACTGGTTCCGCAAGGACGCCGACGGCAAGTGGCTCTGGCCCGGGTACGGCGAGAACAGCCGCGTGCTCGAGTGGGTGTTCGAGCGGGTCTCGGGTCGCGGCGACGCCGTCGACACCCCGATCGGCTTCATCCCGACCAAGGACGCCCTCAACCTCGACGGCCTCGACGTCACCGAGGCTGACCTCGATGAGCTGCTCAAGGTGGACAACGCCGACTGGAAGGCCGAGGTCCCGCTGATCCGGGAGCACTTCGCCACCTTCGGCGACCGACTCCCCTCGAAGCTCAACGACGCGGTGGACGACCTCGAGGCTCGCCTCGGCTGAGCTCCGGGTGCCTCCTGGCACGCCTGCACGGCGGCCCGCCTCCTCCGGGGGGGCGGGCCGTTGCGCGTCAGCGGGACGATCGTCCTCGACGCCTCGCCGTCACCCGGTTGAACCGTCCGACGGCATAGAGCGCCGCCCCGCCGCCGGCCAGGACGGCGATCAGCACGTCGCCGTCGACGAGGGGCATGGCCAGCGCCACCGGGATCACCGCACCGATCACCCACAACAGCTGCTGGCGGGTGGCGAACTTGGCGAAGGCCCGCCCCTGCGCTGCGGCGGGAACGTACTGCTGGGTCAGCGCGTCGAACGAGGGCTGGCCCACCGCACCGGCCACTCCGACCAGCAGGGCCAGGCCCATCTGGACCCCGAGACCACCGACATACGCTGCACCCACCGCCCCGAGGCAGATCGACACGAGGCACGACAGCAGCATCGTCGGCTCCGCCATGAACCGACGGAGCCTCGGCACCAGCGACAGCCCGATCAGCGCCCCCACCCCGCTGGCACTGAGGGCGAGGCCGTACCACCACAGCGGTGCATGGCTCCGTCGCAAGCCGAAGGCGAGGAGGAAGACCAGGAATCCGGCGATGCCACGGAGGAGCGAGTTCGCCGTGAGCCCGAGGACCACCTCCGGGTGTGCTGATCGACGCAGCGCCGCGACGTCTGGGTCCTCGTCCCACTCCTCGCCCCACGGGTCGTCGATGTCGAGGACATCGACATCGAGCTCGTCGCCGGGCGCCCGTGGCAGCCGGAGCCGCCAGGCGGCGACGGCGCCCCCAAGGAAGACAACCGCACAGAACAGCAGCACCGCGGGAGCGCCGAGGAGCTTGAGCAGGATGATGCCGGGGATCGAGGCCACGAAGCCCGCGAGCGTGCCGAGCAGCGTGAGCTGGGCGTTCCAGCCGGCGAGACCATGCTCGCGCTCCCCGTCGACGGGGGGTTCGGTGAGGTAGGCGTCCGCCGCCACGTGGCCGGGCTCGAACCCTCGCTCGGCCGACTGCTGGGCGTCTGCGGCGGCGATCTCGGGGACCAGGGCACCCCGTGTGACGAGGTAGAGCTTGGACAGCACCAGGATCAAGAAGGCCTCAGGGAAGAGCGCGAGGGAGTGGATGTCCCTGGCCATGAAGGGGCACAGGATGGCGCGGCCCACCGCCGAGAACACCACCATGGCTCTGCGCGAGCCCCTCGAGCGGTCGATCAGCGGCCCGAGGAACGGCGAGACGATGGCGAACGGTGCGATCGTGAGCAGCAGGTAGAGCAGCACCTTGGACTTCGCCGCATCGGGTGAGATCGAGAAGAACAGGGACCCGGCCAGCGAGATGGTGACGAGGGTGTCGCCGGCCAGCATGAGCACCTGCACGAGCGCCAGCCGCCCGAAGGGGGTGTCCTGGTCGAAGAGGTCGGCGAGGGCCTCTGCACCGAGGGTCCGGAGCTTGACGATGCGAGCCCGGACGGCCATGGCCCCACTCTACGGCGACGGAGGCACCAGTCCGTAAGGACGCACGCTCTCTCACCTCGATCGGTAGCCTCACGACATGGCCCAATCTGCAACCCTCGTCCCCGGACTCCTCTCTGGCATCGGATGGAGCGCGCTCGGCGTGCTCGGGACGATCGGGGTCGCCTTCATCGTGGGTCGACTTCGGCACCGCTACCGCGACATCGATGTCTTCTGGCCCCTCGGCTTCGTGGTGGTCGCCGTCGTCGGCTACCTGACGACGAGTGCCGCGCCGGGGGGCGAAGTCGTCCAGCGGACCCTCCTGCTGCTCCTGACCGCCCTGTGGGGGGTGCGGCTCTCGTTCCACCTCGCCATGCGGGGTCGCGGGGAGCCCGAGGACCCTCGCTACGCCGCCATCATGCGCCGCGCCAAGGGCAACGAGGTGCTCTACGGATTCGTGGTCGTCTACGGGCTGCAGGCCGCGCTGATGTTCTTCGTCTCGCTCCCCATCACCGTCGGCATGCATGCCGGGAGCCCGCTGAGTGCCCTGCAGATCCTCGGCGTCATCGTCTGGCTCCTCGGCTTCACCTTCGAATCGCTCGGCGACGCGCAGCTCGAGGCGTTCAAGCGGAACCCGGAGAACGCCGGCAAGGTGATGGACCAAGGCCTGTGGGCCTGGACCAGGCACCCCAACTACTTCGGGGACGCCTGCGTGTGGTGGGGCATCTTCCTCGTGGCGTCATCGGGCGGCTGGGGCCTGCTCACGGTGCTGTCGCCGCTGCTGATGACGCGCCTGCTGACCAGCGTGTCCGGCAAGCCCCTGCTCGAGGCCCGGATGGCCAAGTCACGCGAGGGGTTCGCCGAGTACGTGGAGCGGACGTCGTCGTTCATCCCCCGACCTCCTCGGCGAGGCTGAGCCATTCCCCGCTCAGTCGGCCGGCGGGAACCGGTCCTTCATCAGGTCCGACGTGTAGGCGACGAGGAACCCGAGGACGGCCGTGTAGATGATCACCACCGTGACGATGAGCGTCGGGTCCGAGTAGAGCACGAGGGCGAAGACGACCAGAACCACGTAGAGAGCGAGGGCCGTCTTGCCCTGCCAGTTCAGCGGCCGGAACGCCCCGGCCTCGTTCGGTCCGAACCAGCGCCTCGACGTGGACGAGGCGACCTCGGCCTCCTCGTCGTCGGGTCCACCAGATCCCGGCATCGCCACCTCGCTCACGTCGTCGCCGAGGCCAGTCGCTCGAGGATCGGGCGCAGGTCCTCGAGCGAGGGCGTCACCATCTCGGGCATCTTGCCGATGTCGTCCCAGGTGCGGAGCCGCAGCGCCGCGTCGCTCCCCGGATGGCTGGCGAAGCGCTCGCAGGCCTCAACGTCGAGCGGACCGCCCTGTGCGGCGAGGGTGGCCACCGACGTGGCTGAGAGCGTGGCGAGGTAGTCCGGGTCGACGGCGCATCGAAAGCGCTTGGCCGTCACGTGCAGCGCCACCGGCTGCGCCACGGCCGAGCCGAAGATCGGCGCGAGCACCTTGGCACCCACGCTCTCGTGGACGTCATCGTCGACGCCCATCTCATAGCCCTCGTCGGCCTGGACGTCAGCCACGAGGTGGCCGATGTCATGGAGCAGCGCCGCCGCCACGAGAGCCTCGCTGGCCCCGTCCGACAGGGCAAGGGCGGCGCACTGGAGCGCGTGGTCGAGCTGGCTCACGTCCTCGCCATAGTGCTCGAGTCCGCGATCCTCGTAGAGGGCGATGATCTCGTCAACGGTGGTCGGTCGCGTCATGCCGGCCTCCCCTGGAAGTCGCCGATCAGCGAGAGTCGGACCCGGCCGGCCTCAGGGTCGCTCGACGCGAAGACCTCTCGCTTGGCCGCGTAGTACGCATCCCTCAGGTCACCCTCGGAGGCGCCGTTGTAGGTCGGGAACAGCGCCCGGCGATCGCGACCCGAGGTGTTCGGCCCGCTGCGATGAGGGGTGAGCGCATGGAAGAACAGGCAATCACCGGCCCTCATCTCCACAGGGTTCCACGCCAGCTCCTCGACCACCTCGGCGGCGATGCACCCCCGATCGTCCTGGAGCAGGACCTCCTGATGGCGTCCGTGCACCACCTCGAGGCAACCGTTGGCCTCGGTGGAGTCGTCGATCGCCACCATCACGCTGAGGACCTGGTCGACGTAGGGATAGGCCGGCTTGTCCTGATGCGGAGCGAACCCCGCTCCTCCGGCCAGCTTGTAGTTGATCTTCTCCTTGTAGAGGAGGGCCTGCTCGCCGAGCAGCGCGCTGGCCACGTCGAGGAGCGGGCCCTCGCAAAGGACCGATCGGAGCAGCGGGCTGTGCGGGGTGAAGTCCTCAGAGCGGGCGAGCCGTCTGCCGTCGTCGGTCATCTCGTAGTGGTCGAGCCATGAGGCGTCGTCGCCGGCGGAGGCCAGCCGGTCGACCTCCGCCCGGACCTCCTCGAAGGGCACTGCCACGAGATCGCGCAGCAGGAGCCATCCGGTCGATCCGAAGTGCTCGATCTGCTCTGGGGTCAGCGTCACCTGGGCCATGCCCCAAGCGTAGGCATCGTGGACGACCTCGTGGTGACGATGGCCCTTGGTAGCCTCGGCGACGATCACCATGACGGACGGCATCCCATCGAGCAGCGGTCACGAGGCCCTCGAGGTCGGCTTCACCCATCTCGACGAGACGGGAGCGGCGCGGATCGTGAACGTCTCGAGGAAGACCGAGACCCTCCGCAGGGCACTCGCCCGAGCGGTGGTCGTGGTCGATGACGCAGACCTCGACGGCGACGTCCTCGATGCCGTGCTCGGGGAAGCTCGTCTCGCCGGCATCATGGGGGCCAAGGCGACCTCGTCGCTGATCCCGCTGTGCCACCCGATCCGCATCGACGCCGTCACCGTCGACTTCATCACGCGACCCGGCTCGATCGAGGTCCTCGCCGGCGTCGAGGCGCTCGAGCGGACCGGGATGGAGATGGAGGCCATGACCGCCTGCGCGCTCGCTGCCCTCTCCCTCGTCTCGACGCTCGGCACGCCAGCGGGTTCACCGTCGATCTCGACGGTCGAGCTCGTGGAGAAGTCCGGCGGTCGCTCAGGCGACTGGGTCCGCCCCGCCTCCTGAGCTCGAGTGCCCGTGGGGCAACCCACCACCGAGCAGCTCGAGGGCATGGGGGATGACGTCGAGGATCGCCTCGAGGCACTCGACGGCCCCGGTGGGGCTGCCAGGGACGTTGACGATCAGCGCGGGACCGATCATCCCGGCCACCGCCCGCGACAGGCGCCCGAGCGGGCTCACGGACCGCATCGCCTCGGCCAGGCCCGGCGCCCTGCGATCGAGGACGGCCTCGGTGCCCTCTGGGGTGAGATCTCGCGGGGAGAACCCGGTCCCACCGGTCGTCACGATGAGACCGGCGAAGCCCTCGGCCATCTCGAGGAGGCAGTCAGAGACGGCATCCTTGCCATCGGGCGTGCAGCGTCGATCCACGATGCGGAAGCCTTGGGCCTCG
Organism: Acidimicrobiaceae bacterium; assembly: GCA_947456245.1. Lineage (GTDB taxonomy): Bacteria > Actinomycetota > Acidimicrobiia > Acidimicrobiales > RAAP-2 > CAIUMH01. The sequence continues at coordinate 46,058 of CANGPS010000008.1, read as the reverse complement.
AGCACGTCGGTGACCGCCGGTCCACCTCGGTCCTTGGCCGCGCCGGCGGACACGGAGTCCGAGACCGTCACGACCTTGGCAAGCAGCTCCACAGGAGCCTCAGGCTACGTCCATCCGGGGCCCTGGCCTCGATCAGTCGCTCATCGTGGCGCCAGGGTAGAACGGCAGCGTCCGCGCCCGGGTGCCCGTGAGAGCCGCCCAGGCGTTGGCCATGGCGGGAGCGATGGGCGGCACGCCCACCTCGCCGATCCCGCCGATCTTGTCGATGCCGCTCTGGATGATGGCCACGGTGATGGCCGGTGTCTCACGCATCAGGAGCATGCGGCTGTTCGAGAAGTTCCGGCTCGAGGCCTGACCGTTCGAGAAGGTGGTCTGGCCCCAGAGCGCAGACGTGACGCCCTGGATGATCCCGCCCTGGATCTGCGCCTCGACCTGGTTCGGGTTGACGGCGAAGCCGCAGTCCACGGCGAAGGCCACGTTCTTGACCGCCATGGTCCCACCGGTCCCACCCTTGGTCACCTCGACGGCGACGGCGGCGAGGCTGCCGAACCCGTTGGAGAAGGCGATGCCCCGCCCCACCCCCGCGGCCGCCGGCGTGCTCCAGCCGATCATGTCCGCCGCCTTGTTCAGGACGGCCAGCTCACGTGACTTGCCCGCCAGCAGTGTCCGGCGGAACGCCACCGGGTCCTTGCCGGCCAGCAGCGCAGCCTCATCGATGGCCGACTCGACGGCGAAGCAGTTCATCGACACCCCGACCGAGCGCCAGAAGCCGACCGGCACCGGGCTCTTCTGCATCACGTACTCCACGAGGGCGTTCGGGAACTGGTAGGCCACGTCCGCCGCGCCGTCGGTGTTGTCATTGCCCGTCGGACCGGTCCACCCCCTCTGGAACAGCGGTGACTGCGACACGTGCCGGACGCCGTAGGAGGTCACCGAGCCTGCGTCGTCCATCCCGAGGCGGACGCGCATCAGGGCGGCCGGCCGGTACTGGTCGTGGCTCATGTCCTCCTCGCGCGACCACGTCAGCTTGACCGGCTTGCCGATGGTCTTGGCGATTGTGATCGCCTGGATCACGTAGTCGAGCTCGATCTTCCGGCCGAGGCCGCCGCCGAGGAGCGTGGCATGGACGGTCACGGCTGACGGGTCGAGGCCGGTCATCGCGGCGGCCGTGGCCTGGATCCAGGCGGGCGCCTGGGTCGAGGCCCAGATCTCGCACGACGTCGGCGTGATGCTGACGGTGCAATTGAGCACCTCCATGTAGACGTGCGGCAGGTAGGGCACCTGGTAGGTCGCCTCGACCTTCTTCGGCGCAGCCGCGAACGCCCCAGGGGCGTCGCCGGCCTGCAGCTCGATAGGCGTGCCAGGGGTACCGGTGGCCATCAGGCTCTGTGCGTCGGCGAGCAGCGAGGCCGAGCTGATCGACTGGTTGCCCGCCGGGACGCTCCAGGTCACCGAGAGGTTCCTCGCCGCCTGCATGGCGGCCCAGGTGTTCGAGGCGACGACGGCCACCGCGTTGCCCAGCGGCACCACCGCCGAGGCACCGGCCGGGACGGCCGGGGTCCCCGACACCGTGCCACCCACCGTCGGGCAGTTTTTGATGGCCGCGTAGACCATCCCCGGCACCACGACGTCGATGCCGAAGATGGCTGATCCGTCGACCTTGTTCGGGATGTCGGTGCGCGGCGCCGACGTGCCCATGATGCCGAAGGACGATGGGCTCTTCAGGGTCGGGCTGGCCGGAGGGGTCAGCGTCGAGGCCGCCGACGCGAGCTGGGCGAAGGTCTGCGTCGCCCCGGTGGCGGTGTTGGTCACGATGCCGTTGGCCACGCTGCAGGCCGAGGGCGAGACGCCCCATGCGGTGGCCGCCGCGCTGACGAGCACGGCCTGGGCCTGCGCACCCGCGACGCGCATCTGGTCGACATGCCCACGGATGCCGTAGCTTCCTCCGGTCACGTAGCCCTGCGCCGCCGGGGCCGCCTGGGTGTGGATCTGCGACCAGGACATGCCGAGCTCCTCGGCAGCTGCCTGCGCCAGGCCGGTCATGATGCCCTGGCCCATCTCCGCTCCACCGAAGCTGATGGTGGCCGTGTTGTCCGCATTGATGGCGATCCATCCGTTGACGGCCGTGTTCGCACCGGCTGCCACCTGGGCGGCACCGATGGCCTCGGCGATCTTGGTCGCCGGAGCCGCCTCGAGGACGAAGGCGCCGATGACGGTGGCGCTTCCGCCGAGGAAGGCTCGCCGCCCGAAGGCGTACTCGCTCGTGGTGGTCGTGGTCTGCTTGGACATCAGTCATCCCCCCGGGTCGTCGTGGTCTTGGTGGTCGTTGGCGTGGTCTTCGGCTTGGTCGTGGTCGTCGTCGCCTTTGGCCTCGTCGTGGTCGTCGTCGCCCTCGGTCGGGTCGTCGTGGTCGTCGCCCTCGTGGTGGTCGTGGTCGACCTCGTGGTCGTGGTCGTGGTCGTCGGCTTCGTGGTGGGCGTGGTCACCGGTGTGCCAGCTCCGGCGGCCTTCTTGATGGCCGCCTTGACCCGTGGATACGTCCCGCAGGCGCAGATGTTGCCGATGGCCGAGTCGATCTGGGCATCGCTCGGCACGCCGCCACCGGAGAGCAGCCGGGTTGCAGCCATGAGCATCCCCGACTGGCAGTACCCGCACTGGGGGACCTGGAGGTCGATGAAGGCCTGCTGGAGCTTCGCTCCCGCCGGCGTGGCCGAGAGCCCCTCGATGGTGGTGATCGTCCGACCGACCGCCTCCGAGGCGCTCATGTCGCAGCTCTTCTCGGGTGAGCCGTCCACCCACACCGTGCAGGCCCGGCAGATCTCGATGCCGCAGCCGTACTTGGTGCCGGTGAGGCCCACGAGGTCTCGAACCGCCCAGAGGAAGGGCATCGACGGGTCGCCATCGACCGTCACGCTCTTGCCGTTGATGTTGAACTTCATGACCGTCATCTCGACATGTGCTCCCTGCTCGATGACGCCCCACTGGGGCATCGCTTACCTTGCTCCGGACTGCGCTTCACCACCTGGCATGAGAGGAGGTCCCCCCTACCACTGCCCTCATTGTCTTGACCAAGATGAGAGGACGATGAGAGGACGATGAGGATTCGCTCAAGGCAACGCCGCAGTCGCGATCTTTGATCGCCTCAGCGTGAGAGGAGCAGCTCGATCGCCATGGCGTCGTCAGGCGTGTCGATGTCCCTCGGGTCGCCGGGTGTCTCCACGATGGCGAGCCGGCCCGACCGATGAGCACGCTCGAGGTATCGCCTCGCCCCCTCGTCACCCTCTGCCCCATCAGCGACGGCAGCGAAGTGAGCGGACCCGATGAGCACCGGGTGCCCTCGCCTCCCCCCATAGGACGCCTGCACCAGACACCCGGGGCCGTCGGCCGCCGCGACCAGGAGCGAGACAGCCTCGGGCGCGACCAGCGGCTGATCCACCAGGAGGATCACCGCAGCACCTGCTCCGAGGTGGTCGGCGGCCAGGAGGCCGGAGCGCAGCGACGAGCCCATGCCCGTCATCGCCGCCTCGTTGACCAGCACCTGACGCGCCGATGGCACGTCGAGGTCCGTCGAGTTCGTGATGACGATGACGTCCTCGACCCCTCCGTCGCGCAGGATGCCGACCGCACGGTCGACCAGCCGCTCGCCGGCGATGACGAGCTCCGCCTTCGGTCCACCGAAGCGCCGACCCGCGCCCGCCGCCAGCACGAGCCCGACCGGCGGCCTCACGGGTCCTGCAGGCCGCGCACGTCGTGGATCGGCCCGGTCCCCGCTGCGAGCGGGGCGCCCGACGACCCATGGCGGCTGGCGATGATCTCGGCGGCGATCGACACCGCCGTCTCCTCAGGAGAGGACGCACCAAGGTCCAGGCCGATCGGAGCGCGCAGCCGAGCGAGCTCCTCCTGCGTGACCCCAGCCTCGATCAGGAGCGCAGAGCGCTTCTCGGTGGTCGAACGGCTTCCCATGGCCCCCACGTAGCCAGCGTCGCTCTTGAGAGCGGCCACCAGGGCCGGCACGTCGTACTTCGGATCATGGGTCAGCACGCAGATCGCCGTGGACGCAGCGACCGGAAACGACTCGAGGAACCGATGGGGCCAGTCGACCACCACCTCGTGGGCGTCAGGGAACCGCTGCTCGGTGGTGAACGTTGCCCGTGCATCGCAGACGGTGACCCGGTAGCCGAGGAACCGACCGATCCGCGCCAGCGCACTCGCATAGTCGATGGCTCCGAAGATCAGCAGGTCCGCTGCTGGGGCGAGGGGGTGGACGAACACCTCTGCCCCCGGCGCGGCCGCCACGCCATCGAACGTCGAGCCGCGACCACCCTGAGCATGCAGCTGCTCAGAGAGCGCGACGGCGGCCTGATCGAGCTCATCGACCCCGAGGCTGCCGGAGCCACCCGACGTCGTCAGCAGCAACCGCCGGCCGGCCAGCGGGCCCCTGACCACCGTGGCCAGCGCCACCCGCTCCTGTGCCCGACGAGCCTGGAGTCCGGCGGAAAGCAGCTCGATGGCCTCGGAGGTAGCCGGCTCCACGAAGACGTCGATCTGCCCGCCACAGCTCAGCCCGACCTCGAACGCGTCGCCATCGGACACGCCGTAGTGCTCCACGCTGGCCGGTGCACCGGCCAGCACCCGCTGCGCCGTCTCGTACACCGCACCCTCGACGCAGCCCCCGCTGACGCTGCCGATGACATCGCCATCCTCGGACACGGCCATCATCGCCCCGGCCGGACGCGGCGACGACGCCCATGTCCGCACCACCGTGGCCAGCGCGAGGCGCTGGCCGACGCGGTGGCGCCGGACGATCTCATCGAGCTCATCGTCCACGACGGACCTCCAGGTGCGCTCGGCGCGGCCCGTCGAGGCCTGCGGGGCTCATTCGCAGCCCTCCACCCAGACCGATCCGTCGGGCCGGATCTCGCGCTTCCAGATCCACGCCTCCGACTTGATCCGATCGATCAGCTCCCGAGCTCCGGCGAATGCCGCATCCCGATGGGCGGCGGCAGCGACGACCACGACGGCTGCCTCCCCCACCGCCACGCGGCCGATGCGATGCACCCCGACGGCCCCGAGCAGCCCGTGGGCCTGCGCCACCTCCGCAGCGATGCCCGCGAGCTGCTGGGGGACCCGCTCCTCCCAGGCCTCGTAGTCGAGCGCGATGACGTCGACGCCATGGTTGGGCGAGCGCGTGGTCCCCTCGAAGACCACGAGTCCCCCAGCGGCGGCACACCGCACCTTCTCGACGAGGCCAGCGGCGTCGAGAGCCGACGACTCGAGACCGACGACGATGGTCGGCTCCATGCTCACGCACCCCCCGAGACCGGAGGCAGCACCGCCATCTCGCTCCCTGGGTGCGCCGTGGCGAGCTCAGAGCGCAGGATCATCTCACCATCGACCACGAACGAGGCGGTGGCGCAGACCTCAGCGAGCTCGGGACCAAACCGATCGACCGCCGCCGAGATGATCTCAGCCACCGTCTCGCCCTCGAAGACCTGGCGTGAGGTCCCGGCAACCTCCCGGGCTCGGGCGAAGAACAGGACCTCGGTCATGGCAGCGCCTCGACCTCGACCACGACACCCGCCTTCAGGCCACCCGGCGGGACGATCAGCCAACCATCCATCCCGACCGCGTTCGAGAGCGACTGGCTGGACTTGCTCGCTGCGGGCCGCACGGCACCACCGTCGATGCGCACCGGGTGGATCACGGTGCGCTCGGCGTCGCCGTCGAGGTCCTCCTCGAGGACACCGGTGACGGTCGACGGCTCGATCAGACCCCCAGCCATCGCTCGGAGCGCTCGACCGAGCACGACGTGGCTGCATGCCGCCACAGCCCCCGGATTGCCCGGGAGGACGACCACCACCGCACCAGCGATCCGCCCGATGGCGACGGGCTTTCCAGGTCGCATCGCCACCCGCCAGAGGGCCAGCTCCCCCTCTGACGCGAGGATGCTCCGCAGCCAGTCCCGCTCGCCGACGCTCGCCCCACCGCTGGACACCACGAGGTCGGCGTCCTCGGCGAGCCGATGCAGGGCCGCACTGATGGCCGCCGGATCGTCAGGAGCCACGGCCACACCGGTGACCTCAGCACCCAGCTGCGTGGCCGCAGCCACGAGCATCGGCCCATTGCTGTCGCGGACCCGACCTCGGCCGAGCTCCTCGGTGACCCCGACGAGCTCATCGCCAGTCGAGAGCACCCCCACCCTCGGCTTGGCCACGACGAGGAGCTCAGTTCGACCCAGCGCGGCGGCGATGCCGATCTCGACGGGACCCACCGTGGTGCCGGCGCCCAGCACCGGCGTCCCCTCGGCGATGTCCGAGCCCCGCAGGCGAACGAACTGGCCCGCATCGATCGGGGCCGTGACCTCGATGCGGCCATCGTCCCTCGAGATCGTCGCCTCCCAGGGGACGACGGCATCGGCACCGTCGGGGATCGGCTGGCCGGTCATCACCTTGACAGCCGAGCCAGGCGCGATCACTTCCCCAACCTCGAGCAGCGTCGCCGGACCAGCACAGTCCGACGACCGGACGGCGTATCCGTCCATGCCTGAGTTGTCGAAGTTCGGGATGTCATCGACGGCCACGACGTCTTCCATCAGCACGGTTCCGAGGCAGGCGGCCAGCGGCATCGCACGCGCCGGGAGCGGGATGAAGTGCTGGGCGATCCATGCCACCGCATCGCCATAGGACAGCAGCGGGGCCTCGAGCTCCTCTGTGCTGACCTCACGACGCATCGACGATCGGGTGCTCATCCGCCGATCCTGGACATGACCCGCACGGGCTGACGGAACCCCATCTGGCCGATGGCGTGGCCGGGGCCCTTGTCCGAGACCGAGGAGAGGATCACCGCACGGAGCTCATCGTCAGAGGCGCCGGCACGCATGGGGGTGCGCAGGTCGGTCTCCTCGTGGGCGAACAGACAGGTCCGCAGGTTGCCGTCGGCCGTCAACCGCAGGCGATCGCAGTCAGAGCAGAACGGTTCGGTCACGCTCGCCACCACGCCCACGCCGCCAGCCGAGCCGTCGGCGAACCGGTAGGAGGCCGCTGGAGCCGACCCCCTCACGACGGGCAGCAGAGAGTGGACGTCCTCGATCAGCTCCACGATCCGCGCTGCAGGCACCACGCTGTCGGCATGCCACCTCCCATCGGCCCCGATGGGCATGTTCTCGATGAACCTGACCTCGCACCCGGTGCTGCGGGCGAAGTCCACGAAGTCGAGGATCTCGTCATCGTTCGTGCCGGCCACCACGACGCAGTTGATCTTCACCGGGGACAGGCCTGCTTCGAGGGCGGCACCCACGCCGCGGAGGACCTTGTCGAGCGCGTCGCGGCGCGTGATCTCCGCGAAGCGGTGGGACAGCAGCGAATCGAGGCTCACGTTGACCCGATCGAGGCCCGCCTCCTTGAGCCGAGCGGCGTGGCGCTCGAGCGAGGTGGCGTTGGTCGTGAGCGACAGGTCCTCAAGGCCCAGACCTGAGAGGGCGGCGACCAGATCGGTCAACCTGGCACGCACCAGCGGCTCACCGCCGGTGAGCCGGATCGACTCGATGCCGAGGCTGACGAAGATCCCAGCCAGCCGCTCGATCTCGGCGAAGCTCAGCTGCTCGTCCGCGTCGAGCCAGTCGAGCCCCTCCTCGGGCATGCAGTACTGGCATCGCAGATCGCAGCGATCGGTGACCGAGATTCGCAGGTCGCGGGCGATGCGGCCGTAGCCGTCCACCAGCACCCGGTCCCCCTCCGTCTTGGCCATAGGCGAACACTACGAGAACCATCGTGGCGAATTGATGAGAATCCGATGAGGATTCTCTTAGATCCCTGTGCCCGGCGACCGGCTGGTCGTCGATCAGGCTGCTTCGAGGTGCGCCTTGAGCGACGTCGCCTCGGTCGCCACCATCTGCTCGGTCCGGCGACCGGTGAGCAGCGAGCTGAGGCCGGCGAGCACGCCGGTCTGCCGGAGCACCAGGGTCACCGTGCACGAAGCGGGTCCTCGGGCCTCGACCCGATGCTCGGCGACCGTGCGCAGGCCCGGCGACCTCGCCTCCCAGACGAAGCTGGCGCCGACGGTCAGCTCCGTCACCACCCACGTCAGGCGGGGCAGCTTCGGCTGGGCGATGGCATAGCGGGCGCCGACGCAGAGGTCACCCGACCCGAGGGCGGCGACGGAGGACATCGTGGGGGTCCACGTCGGCCACGCCGCCACGTCGATCAACGCGGCCCAGGCCGCCTCGGAGCTCACCTCGATGGGCACCTCCCGGCGAATCTCCATCTCGCTCTCCTCCACTCACGCTGACGTAGGGCCGGTGGGGATCGAACCCACGACCGAGGGATTATGAGTCCCCTGCTCTGACCACTGAGCTACGACCCCTCGAGAACTGCTCGAGTGCCGATGATAACGGTCGCTCCGCACGGCTTCCGCCAGGGCCACCATGGGCCGGCTGGCCCCTCCTCGACGTCGGTTCGCACGGAGCCCCGATGACGCCCATGTGGCGCCGGTGTGCCGACCCTCGACCTGCCGCAGCGGCAGGTCGATCGGTCAGCCGCCGGAGCAGACGATCCCTGTGTACATGGGCCCGATTCCGGATCGGGTCACGGAGCCCCGGGAGGCCTCGATCCGCCGGCGCCACCCGGAGGCCGGCCGCCTGGCGGCCCGCCGATCTCGATCCCGCCCGTCGGGTTCTTCCAGTCCACCTTGGTGTCGCCCTTGAGCGGAACCTCCCAGACCAGACCGAGGCACATCTCGTCTGACGTCCCATCGCCCCAGGTGACGAAGTGCGGGGCGACGTTGCGCAGCTGCGGCAGCTTCTGGGCGAGGGTCGGATCGAAGGTGCAGCTGACCTTGAGCGTGTCTCCTGCGGCCACCTTGATCCATGGCGTGATGTTGGTGGCCTTCTGGTAGTCGAAGTTGTAGTTGGGCACGTCCATCACCGTCTTCTCGCCTGCGGTGCCCGCGTTGAGCGTGATGGACATCGACTTGCCCAGGAGGTGCATGTGCGGGGCGGTGCGGACGATGTAGCCAGCCTTCCTGACCCTCCAGGTGCACGTCGTGGTGTTCCCGATCGGCGGGTTGGACGGATCATTGCCACAGATCCTCTCGATGCCTGCATCGAACGCCGTCATGTACGCCCCGAAGCGGCTCTCGAGGTTCGCCAGCTCCGCCGCTCGGTCGCAGAGCGGACCGTCCACGCCCGTCGGGCAGGGAACATTGGGCACGGACACCAGGGGCTGGATCGAGGTGGGCCGCAGATTGGCTGACGCCGGCACCGTGTCGAGCTGCACGTGCGGGGTGACCGGGAGGTCTCCCGCCAACAGGTTGTAGTGGACCTGCATGATGATGAGGCTCCCCTTGGGGATCGGAGTGCCAGTCGTCGCCGGCATCACGTCCTTTCCGTGCCCAGGAGCCCATGCGCTGAGCCAGGGCATGGAGAGGAACTGCTTGATCCCCGTGCCGAGGACCGGCGGCTCACCGAAGCACGTCCAGCCCTTGCCGTGATCATCGGCGGTCTTGGCGGCCTTGACCAAGCTCGGTGGCACGAGGAACAAGATGGCGTGGTGGACCTCCGCCACCGACTTCCCGGTGCCCGGGAAGAACTGGCTCGACACGATGAACGAGTTGTCGGTGACGTGCGGGTCGACCAGGGTGCAGTGGTAGTCATCCGTGCCACCGTTGATCCCCTTTGGCGTGTACGCCTTCGCAGCAGTGAACGTGAGGCTCGAGACCTTCGGCGAGCTGCCAGTCGACGATGAGCCAGATGTGGAGCAGGCGGTCAATGTCGTCGAGAGCGCGACACTTGCCACGATCGCTGTGAACGACCTCGCGAATCTCGATCCTTGCTTCGACGTCCGCTGGCTTCGCATCCTCATGATCCATCCCCTCGATTGCAGATGCGACCAGCATAGATATTTATTGGCAATTGGCAAGTAAATGTTTCCTAAGACCAATCGTCGATCACCTCGACTCGCGGTATGACGGAACGATGCCCAGCCGGAGCCCAGACAGGCCCGGAGTCGTCGGCGAGGATCCAGCCCCCAGCCGAGGGCTCACGGATCCATGCTCCCACTGATGAGACTTCCGCCCTGACCAGCACCCTGGGCCACCGGTTGGTTCGGCGATGCCCTCGGGAGCGGGTCAGCCGAGGGGGATCTCCTTGGTGCCCGAGGAGAAGGTCATCAGCCCACTCGGCGCTTGAGGCACCGAGCGCTCCGTGACGACGACCGCCACCTCGACCGGGGCGGAACCAGGAGGGATCGTGGCCGAGCACGATCGACCGCTCCTGCCTGCGGTGCACGTGGCGATCACGACGCCGTTCGCATCGGTCACGGTCGCCACGTAGCCCACCACCGGACACTCGAGGGCCGCCGGCGCGCGCCAGCGCACCTGGACGCCCGAAGCAGACCGTCTGGCCGACACGCCCCCAGGGCCATGCGGAGACGTAGGGAGGTCGATGACCAGGACCTGGTTCGCGACCGTCACCTCGAGGTTGCCCTGGGCGTCGACCGCCAACGACACCGGGACGGTCACCGGCGACGCGAGGGCGGGACCAGCGATGGCTGAGCTACAGAGGCTGGTGCCACCGATCACCGACAGCGATCCTCCCGGCGCGACGCGCTCGACCTCGCCGCACTGGTCAGCTCCTCCGAACGCATCAGCGATGTCGACGTTGCCAACGCCGTCGCTCGCTACCGCCATCGGACAGGCGAGCGACGATGAGGTCGCCGGACCAGGCGTCGCTACACCCGCGAGCCCGGTGCCGGCCAGGATCGACAGGATCCCGGCCGACGACACCTGCTCGATCACGGAGTAGTCAGGGTCTGCGATGGAGACGTTGCCGACACCGTCCACCGAAACGTCCCTCACCTGGCCGAGCGAGGACGCGGTGGCCTGACGGAGCAGATCGTCGACCACCCCGCCACACCGTCCTCGGACTGCCATGGCGGCCACTACGAGTGCGCACCCGTGGCCGGCGGGCGATGACGTGCAGTCCTATCGTGGACCTCCATGACCCACACGCCGTCGCCCGTCGCCAAGAGGGCGGCTGGGGTCCTCCCCATCCTCGCCGCCGCGCAGTTCCTCATGACCTTGGACTCGAGCGTCATGAACGTCTCGATCAGCCAGGTCGCCCACGATGTCCACACGACGGTGTCGGGCGTCCAGACCGCCATCACCATGTTCACCCTCGTGATGGCGTCGCTGATGATCACCGGCGGGAAGGTCGGCGCCCTGATGGGTCGTCGTCGGGCCTTCATGCTCGGTCTCGTTATCTATGGCGTCGGCTCGTTCGTCACCGGGATCGCCACGTCGCTCCCGGTCCTGCTCGTCGGATGGTCGCTCCTCGAGGGCATCGGGGCTGCGCTGATCATGCCAGCGATCGTCGCCCTCGTGGCCGGGAACTTCCCGACCACCCGTCGGGCCTCCGCCTACGGCATGGTGGCGGCCGCCGGGGCCATCGCCGTCGCCATCGGCCCCCTGCTCGGCGGAGCGGTCACGACCTTTGCCTCGTGGCGGTGGGTCTTCTTCGGCGAGGTCGTCATCGTCCTCGTCATCCTCGCCGTGTCCCGCTCCCTCGCCGACACGCCTGCCACCTCGACCAAGAGCTTCGACGTCCTCGGGGCACTCCTCTCGATCGTCGGGCTCTCGCTCGTCGTCTTCGGCGTGCTGCGCTCGGGCGAGTGGGGGTGGATCGCCCACCGCGACGGCACGCCGTCGTTCCTCGGGACCTCTCCCGTGCTCTGGATGCTCCTCGGCGGCCTTGGCGTCCTGTGCGCATTCTTCGCCTGGGAGGCCCGCCGGGTCGAGCGCTCCGACGAGCCGCTCGTCGACCCCGCCCTGCTGCGCAACACCAAGGTCGTCGGCGGCCTGCTGATGTTCTTCTTCCAGTACCTCTCCCAGGCTGGGGTGTTCTTCACCATCCCGCTGTTCTTGTCCGTGGTCCTCGAGCTCAGCGCTCTCGCCACCGGCCTGCGCCTGCTCCCGCTGTCGGCCGCGCTGCTGATCTCGGCGATCTTCGTCCCCCGCCTCTTCCCCGATGCCTCGCCGCGCCGGGTGGTTCGCATCGGCCTCCTGCTGATGATCGCCGCCACGGTGATCCTCATCGCTGGCATCTCACCCGACGCCGATGCCAGCATCGTGGCGATCCCCATGCTCCTGATGGGCTTCGGCATCGGGTCGCTCGCCTCTCAGCTGAGCGCCGTCACCGTCTCTGCGGTGCCCGAGACGATGAGCGAGCAGGTCGGCGGATTGCAGAACACCGCGCTCAACCTCGGGGCCTCGCTCGGCACCGCCCTCGCCGGGGCGGTGCTGATCGCCAACCTCTCGACCGGCATCGCCACGGGGATCAGCAACGACCCCAAGATCTCGGCTGAGGTCAAGGCTGCCGCCACCACCTCGCTCACCGGCCAGACGCCCTTCCTCTCGAACACCCAGCTGAGCACGGCGCTCGACAAGGCCAAGGTCACCGAGAGCGATGCCGCCGCGATCATGACGGTCAACGAGCAGGCCCGCACCGATGCCCTCGACGCCTCGCTCGGCGTGATCGCGGTGATCGAGGTGATCGCACTTGGCTTCTCGTCGATGATCCGACGTCGGCCGCTCAGCGCTGATGGGGCGGAGGGGCAGCACGCCGCGACGAGCGAGACGGGCTGAGCGCTCCGGGGGCAGGACTCGAACCTGCAACCTGCGCATTAACAGTGCGATGCTCTGCCATTGAGCTACCCCGGAATGACCTGTTTGAGGATAGCAGCCCGTCCTCGTCAGGCCGTCTGCACCCGGAGGCTCAGTCCGAAGAGTCGAGGAACCCGCGCAGCTGGCTCGACGGCACAGGACGTCGGAGCTTGGCGATGGTCTTGACCTCGATCTGCCGCACGCGCTCACGGGTGATGCCAAAGGCCTTCCCCACCTCCTCGAGCGTGGCGGGCTGGGCGTCGCCCAACCCGAAGCGCATGATGACCACGTTGCGCTCCCGCTCCTCGAGGTCGCCGAGGATCTTGTGGATCTCCTCGTCGAGCATGTGCTGGGCGGCGGCCACCTCGGGAGCGGCCGACTCGCGGTCCACGATCGTGTCGGAGAGGGCGAAGTCCTCCCCATCGCCATAGGGCTGCTCGAGCGACAGCGTGTCGAGGTTCAGCCGAAGCAGCTCGTTGATCTTGTCCTCTGAGAGGTCGAGCACTGCGGACAGCTCCGCGGCGCTGACCTCGTGGCCAAGCTCCTGGGTCATCTCCCGTTGCGTCGCCACCACCCGGTTGATGATCTCGACGAGGTGCACCGGGATCCGGATGGTGCGGGACTGGTCCGCGATCGCCCTGGTGATGGCCTGACGGATCCACCACGTGGCATAGGTCGAGAAGCGGAAGCCCTTGTCGGGATCGAACTTCTCGACGGCCTTCATCAGGCCGAGGTTCCCCTCCTGGATGAGGTCGAGAAAGGCGACACCTCGGTTGCGGTACTTCTTGGCGATGGAGACGACCAGTCGCAGGTTGGCCTCGATCAGCTCCTCTCGCGCCTCGTCGCCCCGACGCACCGCCACCCGGAGCGAGCGCTGTGAGCGGGGCGTGCTCGTCTCCGAGCCCCCAGACTCCTCGAGCACCGCCAGCTCGGCTCGAGCCACCTCGCCCTCTCGGAGCGCCAGGGCCAAGGTGACCTCCCGGCCGGCGTCGAGCAGAGGGACATGGCCGATCTCGGTGAGGTAGGCCTGCACTGCGTCGTCAGACGCCCCTTGCGTCGCCCGGCCCGCACCACCACGCCTTGACCGCACGACCGGTCGATCGCCATCATCCTCGGCGACGACCGACACCGAGGCGCTGGCCACGCGCTCTGCCAGGGCGTCGAACATCGGGGTGCTCATGACCTCATCCCGGGCGGCATCGAGGATGTCAGCGTGGGTCACCACCCCGCCGTCAGCCCCGGCAGCCGCGATCAGGGCGTCGATCCGCTCGAGGGTCGTGGCGTTGGCAGCGGTGAGCACGTCGCTGCCGTGAACCTCGCTCCCCTGCTCACCCGTCACCTGACCCCCCCTCGCTTGGAGAGCCAACCTACCAACGCCGTCTCGGCCTCGAAGTGCAGGAGGTCGTCGTCGAGCTGGCTCAACCACCGCTGCACCTCGGTGACCTGGCGACTGCCCTCCACGGGGTCGACCTCACCACGGCGCACCTCCGCCTGGAGCCCGACCAGCCCCGCTCGAGCAGCCGTGCGGACCAGCTGGGCCAGCACCATGTCGACAGGGTTGCCCATCTCGTTGTGCTCGATGTCGAGCTCCTCGACCGCCACCTGGCGCAGCAGGGCTGCGGCGCCCGGCGGCGCCTCGTCGACGGCTTCTCGCAGGCTCGACGCCTCGAGCAGCGACTCCAGGGCGGAGCGCTGATCAGGGTCGGCGAACAAGAACGGCTCGATGCGATGTGCCACGAGGTCCGGTCGGTGGACGCAGATCCGGAGGGCCTCGAGGCCCGGCCCTGGACGCTCGGCGCCGATGCTGGGCCGAGGGGCTGGCCCCTCGTCCATCGGGTCGTCGGGGGGCGGCGGGATCTCCTCCTCGGGCTCCCGGGATCGGCGCTTCTCGGGACCCCGCGGCGTGCGGGTCCCCGCCACGAACTCGGCCAGCGATGCTCGGACCAGATCGGGGCCGAGATGGCAGCGATCGGCGATGCCCATCACATACTGATCCCGCACCAGCGGGTCCGGGTGCTCCGCCACCGCCGCCAGCGCGCTCTCAGCACCTCTGGCCCGTCCCTCCGCCGTCGTCAGGTCCGCCGTGTCGAGGGCCCGGTCGACGCGGAACCGCAGGAATGGCTTCGCATCCGCCACGGCGGCCTTGAGGGCATCAGGGTCGGACTTGGCGAGCTCGGCGGGATCCATGCCCTCGGGCAGCGTACACACGGCCACGTCGACGGCGTGGGCCCGCTCCCACTCATAGACCCGCAGGGTGGCGTTCTGGCCAGCCGAGTCCCCGTCGTAGGCCAGCACGATGCGCTTGGCGAAGTTGCGCATGGTGGTGAAGTGCTCCTCGCCGAGCGCCGTCCCGCAGGTCGCCACCGCTCTCGGAAGGCCCGCCTGGAAGAAGGCGATCACGTCGGTGTAGCCCTCGCAGACGATGATCTCGTTCGCCTCGATGATGCCCTTCTTGGCCCAGTTCAGGCCGTAGAGCGTGCGGCGCTTCGAGTAGATGGCCGTCTCGGGCGAGTTCTTGTACTTGGGCTCATGGCGCTCGGGCGGAGGCGACCCTGGGGGCGGGGGCAGGATGCGACCCCCCACCGCGATCGGCCGTCCTCCGGCGTCGAGGATCGGGAACACGACCCGCCCGCGCAGGAAGTCCTGGGCGCGCCCGCGCTTGTTGATGAAGCCGAGGCCAGTTCCCTCGAGGACCTTCTGAGAGGCACCGAGGTGCCGACAGAGCTGGTCCCAGTCGTCTGGTGCCCACCCGAGCCGGAACTGCTTGACGATCTCTCCGTCGTAGCCCCTGCTGCGCAGATAGCTGCGAGCAGGACCGGCATCGGGCGCGTTGAGCAACCGATCGTGGAAGAACGCCACCGCCCGATCCATGGCCTCGAGGTACGCCGTGCGGTCCTTGCCGTCGGTGCTCGCCCCCTGGTCCTCGTGGAGGGTGATCCCCGCCCGGTCGGCGAGGAGTCGCACCGCATCGATGAAGGGCAGGCCCTGGGTCTCCTGGACGAAGCTGATGGCGTCGCCCGAGACCTGGCAGCCGAAGCACTTGTAGTAGCCCGTCGTGGGGCTGACGTTGAACGACGGCGACTTCTCCGAGTGGAACGGGCAGAGCCCGACCCAGTTGGAGCCGACCTTCTTGAGGCCCACGAGGTCGCTGACGAGCCGGACGAGGTCGGTGGCCGTCCTGACCTGGTCGATCTCTTCCCTCGGGATGCTCACGGCAGGAACCTACCGCGCTGGCCGGGCGAAGGCGCCCGAGGTCCTCAGGACCTGCGGGCGGCCTTCTTGGCCGGAGCCTTCTTGATCACCTTCTTGGCGGCAGCCTTCTTGGCCGGGGCCTTCTTGGTCACCTTCTTGGCGGCGACCTTCTTGGCCGGGGCCTTCTTGGCGGTCCGGGCACCGTGCTCGAGCACCGCCTGGGCGGCAGCGAGCCGTGCGACGGGAACGCGGAACGGCGAGCAGCTCACGTAGTCGAGACCCGCCGAGTAGAAGGTCGAGATCGACTCCGGGTCACCACCGTGCTCTCCGCAGACGCCGGTCTTGAGGCCGGGCTTGGTCTCCCGCCCGAGCTTCACGCCCATGCGGACGAGGGCACCGACACCATCGGCGTCGACGACCTCGAAGGGGTTGCGCTTGATGAGGCCCTGCTCGACGTAGGGAGCCATGATGCGACCTTCGATGTCGTCACGGCTGAAGCCGAACGTCATCTGGGTGAGGTCGTTGGTGCCGAAGGAGAAGAAGTCGGCGACCTCCGCGATCTCATCGGCCACCAGGGCGGCGCGCGGCGTCTCGATCATCGTGCCGATGAGCACCTCGAGCGAGCCCTTCTTGCCCTTGCCCTTGGCGGACTCGACGCCCACCTCGGCGATGGCCTCCTCGGCCCAAGAGCGGGCCAGGGCGAGCTCCTCGCGCGAGACGGTCAGCGGGATCATCACCTCGACGATGGGGTGGCCACCCTTGGCCACCCGGACCTTGGCGGCCTCCATCAGCGCACGCACCTGCATGGCGTAGAGGCCCGGCTTGATCACTCCGAGGCGGACGCCACGGGTGCCGAGCATCGGGTTGGCCTCCTCCCACAGGCGGGCGGCGGCGAGGAGCTCAGACTCCTCCTCGGACAGGCCGACGGTGGCCTCCTTGATTCCGAGCTCGTGGGTCGACGGGAGGAATTCGTGGAGCGGCGGGTCGAGGAGACGGATCGTGACCGGCAGCCCGTCCATCGCCTCGAGGATCTCGAGGAAGTCATCGCGCTGCACGGTGCGCAGCTCCTCGAGGGCCGCCGCCTCCTCGAGGTGGTTCGACGCCAAGATCATGCGGCGGACGACCGGAAGCCGGTCCTCTCCGAGGAACATGTGCTCGGTCCGGCAGAGGCCGATGCCCTCGGCGCCCATGGAGCGGGCGTTCTTTGCGTCGGGGCCGTTGTCGGCGTTGGCACGGACGTTGAGGTTGCCCTTGCGGATCACGTCGGCCCAGCCGAGGATCGTCTCGAACTCCTTCGGCGGCTTGCCCGACACCATCTCGACCTCGCCCACCACAACGATGCCGGCGGTGCCGTCGAGCGAGACGTAGTCGCCCTCGCCCACCGTCACGTCACCGACGGAGAAGTGGCGGCCAGAGATGCGGACGGCCTCGGCGCCGACGACGGCCGGCTTGCCCCAGCCCCGCGCCACGACGGCGGCGTGACTGACGAGCCCACCACGGGCGGTCAGGATGCCCTCGGCGGCGAGCATGCCGTGCACGTCCTCGGGCGAGGTCTCAGAGCGAACCAGGATGACCCGCTCGCCGCGCTCGGCGGCAGCCGCTGCGTCATCGGCGGTGAAGTAGACGCGACCAACCGCGGCACCCGGCGAGGCGCCGAGGCCCTTGGTCAGGACCGTGTGGCCGGAGCCCTTGAACTGCGGGTGGAGGACCTGCGAGAGGTGCTCCTCGGTGATGCGGCTGACGGCCTCGGCGTGGGTGAGCTTGATCGCCCGCTCGCCGGTCATCTCGACCGCCATGCGCAGCGCGGCGCGCCCCGTGCGCTTGCCGACGCGGGTCTGGAGCATCCAGAGCTTGCCCTGCTCGATGGTGAACTCGGTGTCGCACATGTCGCGGTAGTGGTGCTCGAGGCGCTCAAAAATCTTGGTGAGCTCGACGTGCACGGCCGGGAACTTGCGCTTCAGCGCGCTGAGCGGCTCGGTGTTGCGGATACCGGCGACGACGTCCTCGCCCTGGGCGTTGACCAGGAAGTCGCCGTAGGCCGCGTTCTTGCCCGTCGACGGGTCGCGGGTGAAGGCCACACCGGTGCCTGAGTTGTTGTCGCGGTTGCCGAAGACCATGGCCTGGACGTTGACCGCGGTACCGAGGTCGTGCGGGATGCGCTCACGGTCGCGGTAGGCAAAGGCGCGCGGGCCGCTCCACGAGCGGAAGACGGCCTCGATGGCGCCGCTCAGCTGGGCGGTCGGGTCCTGCGGGAAGGGCTTGCCGGTGTGCTTCTCGACGAGGGCCTTGTAGTCGGCAACGAGCTTCTTGAGGATCTCGACCGGGACATGTGCGTCCGAGGTTGTCCCGGCGGCGACCTTGGCCTCCTCGAAGCGCTCGTCGAAGGGCTCGCCCGGGCACTCGAGCACGATGCGGCCGTACATGGCGATGAAGCGACGGTAGGAGTCGTAGGCGAACCGCTCGTCGTTCGTCTGGGCGGCGAGGCCCTCGACCGACTTGTCGTTGAGTCCGAGGTTGAGGACGGTGTCCATCATGCCCGGCATCGAGAACTTCGCACCCGAGCGGACCGAGACGAGGAGCGGGTCCTTCGCGTCGCCGACCTTCTTGCCCATGGCCTTCTCGAGGCGCACGCGAGCAGCCTTGACCTGGCCGTCGAGGCCCTTGGGCCATCCGCCCTTCATGTAGTCACGACAGGCGTCGGTGGTGATGGTGAAGCCAGGGGGCACCGGGAGGCGCAGCACCGAGGTCATCTCGGCGAGGTTGGCGCCCTTGCCGCCGAGGAGGTCCTTGAGCTCCATCGGGGGCTGGCGGTACTTGTGGCTGAAATCGAAGACGTAAGACATGGGTTCTCTTCAGGTAGACGACACGGGGAGTGAAGGAGCCATCCTAACGGCACGGCGCCACCCGCCGAGGATCCTGCGTCGTCAGCCCTGCCGTGACGGGGCATCGACCAGCGCCGGTAGCCTGTCGACCATGTCGTCTCAGATCGCTGTCGAGGCCAACGGGCTGTCCAAGACCTTCCGCAACGGTGAGGTCAAAGCCCTCGACGGGTTCGACCTCGAGGTGCCACGTGGTCAGGTCGTCGGCCTGCTGGGACCCAACGGCGCCGGCAAGACCACGGCTGTCCGGATCCTCTCAACCATCCTCCAGCCCGATGCCGGGTCGGCGACGATCCTCGGTCTCGATGTGGTCAAGCAGGCCACCCAGGTGCGTCGGATCATCGGTCTCGCCGGACAGTACGCCACCGTCGACGAGAACCTCACTGGTTACGAGAACCTCACCATGGTCGGCCGCCTGTGCCACCTGTCGAAGCCCGAGGTCCGCACCCGTGCGACTGACCTGCTCGACCAGTTCGGACTCGCCGATGCCGGCGGTCGACCCGTCAAGACCTATTCGGGCGGCATGCGCCGACGACTCGATCTCGCAGCCTCGCTCGTCACCGCTCCCCCCGTGCTCTTCCTCGATGAGCCCACCACCGGCCTCGACCCCCAGAGTCGTCTGGCGCTGTGGGACGTCATCGACGCCCTCGTCAGCTCGGGGACCACCGTGCTGTTAACGACGCAGTACCTCGAGGAGGCCGACCGGCTGGCGAAGGACATCGTGGTCATCGACCACGGACGGGTCATCGCCAAGGGCACCCCGGCTGAGCTCAAGGCGGACCTCGGCAGCACGGTCCTCGAGCTCACCCTCGAGAGCGCGGAGTCGGCGGCGAGCGCCGCCGCCTCCCTCGCCGACCTCTCGACCAAGGCACCTCACGTCGATGGTCCGACCGTCGGCCTCACCGTCGATGCCGGACCGTCCGTGGCCGCCGAGGCACTGCGACGCATCGACGCCGCCGGATTCGATCTCATCGGACTCAACCTCCACGAGCCGAGCCTCGATGACGTCTTCCTCGCCCTCACGGGCCGCAAGGCCGAGGTCGACACCGACGCCATCGCTCAGACCTCAGGCCGCAAGGGCCGCCGCACCAAGGAGTCCTCATGACCGACCTCGCCACACGGCCCTCCGCCGCCTCGTCGATCCGATGGGCCATGACCGACATCGGGACGATCACCAAGCGCAACCTGCTGGCCACGATCCGGATCCCTGAGGCGCTGTTCTTCTCGGCCCTGCAGCCGATCATGTTCGTGCTGTTGTTCCGCTACGTCTTCGGCGGAGCCATCAACGTCCCCGGTGGGATCCCCTACGTCAACTTCCTGATGCCGGGAATCTTCGTGCAGACCATCTGCTTCGGTGCTGCTTCGACGGCCATCGGCCTCGCCGAGGATCTCCAGAAGGGCCTGATCGAGCGGTTCCGGGCCCTGCCGATGAGCCGGACCGCCGTCCTCGGTGGTCGGACGACGGCCGACCTCGTGCGCAACGTCTTCGTCATCGTCCTGATGACCATCGTCGGCCTTGCTGTCGGCTTCAGGCCCGTCGGCACGGTGGCGGACTACGCGCTCGGGTGCCTCGTGATGCTGCTGTTCTCGTTCTCGCTAATGTGGGGCTTCGCCTACATCGGGCTCAAGGCGCCGACGTCTGAGGCCGCACAGCTGATGACCTTCCCGCTGCTGTTCCCGCTGACGTTCCTGTCCACGGCCTTCGTGCCGCTCCAGTCGCTTCCGGGCTTCCTGCAGGGCTTCGCCCAGCACCAGCCGGTGTCGGTCTGCGTCAATGCCGTGCGTTCGCTGATGGTGGGCGGGCCGTTCCACAACCCGTCCGCCGTGTGGGGCTCGCTGGCCTGGAGCGTCGGCCTGCTGCTCGTGCTCGCTCCCCTCGCCGTCCGGGCCTACCGCCGCCTCAGCTGAACGGGCCCGGCCGGCGATCGGGTCACCCCTTCTGGGTGCGCCCGATGAGCTCGGCGATGAGGCTGTCGATGGGCACGCGCACCTGCTCGGTGGTGTCGCGGTCGCGCACCGTAACCGAGCGGTCCTCGAGCGAGTCGAAGTCCACCGTGATGCACCACGGGGTGCCGACCTCGTCCTGACGGCGGTAGCGCTTGCCGATGGACTGCGTCACGTCGTAGTCGCACTGGAAGTGCGGCTGGAGGAGCCCGAGGACCTCACGGGCGGTCGGCTCGAGCTCCGCCTTCTTCGACAGCGGCAGGACCGCGACCTGGTTCGGTGCGAGGCGCCAGTCGAGGCGAAGCACGGCGCGCTCCTCCCCGCCGATCGTGTCGGTCTGATAGGCCGCCAGCAGGAAGGCCATCATCGTGCGGGTGGCGCCGGCGGCCGGCTCGATGACATAGGGCGTGTAACGCTCGTTGGTGGCCTGGTCGAAGTACTCGAGCCTCTCGCCCGAGGCGGCGGCGTGGGCCTTCAGGTCGTAGTCGGTCCGGTTGGCCACGCCCTCGAGCTCTCCCCATCCCCACGGGAACAGGAACTCGATGTCCGTGGTGCCCGCCGAGTAGTGGCTGAGCTCGTCGGCGTCGTGGGGGCGGAGGCGCAGCATCTCGGCGGGGATGCCGTAGTCCTGATACCAGGCGAAGCGCTGATCGACCCAGTAGTCGAACCACTGGCCCGCCTCTGCCGGTGGGACGAAGTACTCCATCTCCATCTGCTCGAACTCACGGGTCCGGAAGACGAAGTTCCCGGGCGTGATCTCGTTCCTGAAGGACTTGCCGACCTGGGCGATGCCGAAGGGCGGCTTCTTGCGCGTGGTGGTGGCCACGTTCATGAAGTTGGTGAACATCCCCTGTGCCGTCTCCGGTCGAAGGTAGGCCACCGAACCCTCGTCCTGGACGGGCCCGGCGTGGGTCTTGAACATCAGCTGGAAGTCCCTGGCCTCCGTGAGGTCCTTGCTGCCGCAGTTCGGGCAGGTGTCGCCGATGTGGTCGGCGCGGTGCCGCTCCTTGCAGCTGCGGCAGTCGACCATCGGATCGGAGAACGTCGTCAGGTGGCCAGAGGCCGCCCACACGGCCGGCGGCGAGAGGATGGCAGCGTCGAGGCCGACCACGTCGTCGCGCAGCTGGACCATCGAGCGCCACCAGGCGTTCTTGACGTTACGGAGCATGAGCACGCCGAGCGGACCGTAGTCATAGGTCGACCGGAACCCTCCGTAGATTTCAGCCGAGGGGAAGACGAAGCCCCGGCGCTTGGCCAGGTTGACCACGTCGTCGAAGAGTGTGCTGTCAGGGGTGGGCTCGCTCATGGGCATCAAACCTAGCGGGCGACCTCGGCGCCAACGCCCGACCCGACCAGCCTGCCGAGCACGGCATCGGCCAGGAGGCGGCCCCGAAGGGTGAGCACCAGCCGGCCGCCATCCTCGACGAGGAGGCCCTCGAGGCCGTCGGGCACCCCGCCCGGGGGCCGCTCGATGCCCCGTCGGGTCCGCAGGGCCAGGGACAGCCGCTCGAGGTGTCGCTGCTCGTCGGTGAGCTCCTCGCTCCCCGACTCAGGGGAGCGACCCGACTCGATCGCGTCGAGGTACGCGGTGAGGTTGGCCAGGTTCCAGCTGCGCACCCCATCACGATGGGAGTGGGCGGCCGCGCCGAAGCCCACATAGTCGCCACCGTCCCAGTAGAGCTGGTTGTGGCGGCACGCATGGCCCGGTCGTGCCCAGTTCGACACCTCGTACCATCCGTACCCCCGCTCCGAGAGCTCGGCATCGAGGATCTCGTAGCGACCGGCGAGCACGTCCTCATCCGGATGCCGCGCCCGGTCTCGGCTCAGCGGGGTACCCCGCTCGACGGTGAGCAGGTAGGCGCTCAGGTGAGGAGGCGCCGCGTCGTGGTCGAGCACGTCGGCGATGCTTCGGCGCAGGTCCTCGTCGCTCTCGCCCACTGCACCGGCGATCAGGTCCATCGACCACGAGGTGAGCCCCGCGGCGGCCACGGTCTCGCACAGCGTGCGTACCGCGTCGCCCCGGTGCGTCCGACCCAGGCTGGCCAGCACATGGTCCGCGGTCGACTGGATGCCGATCGACACCCGGGTCACGCCAGCCGACACCAGGGCCGCCAAGGTCGATGCGCTCACGTCCTCCGGGTTCATCTCGACCGTCACCTCTGCACCAGGGGCCAAGTGGAGCGCGCCGACGAGCTCGGCCAGCATCTCGACGGGCAGGTGCGAGGGGGTGCCGCCACCGAAGAAGGCACTGGTCGACGCCGGCAGCACCGGGCTCCGCCCCATCTCCGCGAGGACCGCGTCGACATAGCGGCGCTCGAGGTCCTCGGCGTCCGTGTAGGTCACGAAGGCGCAGTAGTCGCAGCGCTGGGCACAGAACGGGATGTGGACATAGGTGCCGAACCCCGGGTCGCTCACCCGTCCTTCGTCTCCTCGAGGCGGCGCAGCGCCTCAGCTCGCTCGGTCGCGAGGTCCACCATCGGCGCCGGGTAGTCCGCCTGGTGGAGCAGGTCGACCCCTCCCCCGGGCTGGAGCACCGCAGGCGCGGCGATCTCGGCGAGCGACGGGATCTGCGCATGGATGAAGTCGCCCCGAGGGTCGAAGCGCTCGGCTTGGGCCACCGGCGAGAAGATGCGGTAGTAGGGCGCGGCGTCGGTCCCGGTCCCGGCCGTCCACTGCCACCCGTGCGTGTTCGACGCCAGGTCGCCGTCGATCAGGCGCCACATGAACCAGCGGGCACCCCACCGCCAGTCGAGGTGGAGGTGCTTGATCAGGAAGCTCGCCGTGAGCATCCGGCCTCGGTTGTGCATCCACCCCTCGGCAAGCAGCTGGCGCATCGACGCGTCCACCAGCGGGATCCCGGTCTCACCTCGGGCCCAGACCCTGAAGCGCTCCTCTGCGTCGGGGCCGACATCAACGACGAGGCGCGACATCTTGGCCTGGAGCGGCTCGCGCACCGAGTCCGGATGGTGGTGGAGCACGTCGGCGTAGAACTCTCGCCAGGCGATCTCCGAGATGAAGGTGGCAGCGCCCTCGCCGCCACCGGCGGCAGCGGCGACCGCCGTGCGGGGGTGGATGGTGCCGAACCGCAGGTGCGGGCTGAGCCGGCTGGTCCCGGGCACGGCGAAGAGGTTCCGGTCGTGGCCGTACGTGTCGATCGGACCCTGCACGAACGCCTCGAGCGCGGCGGTCGCTGCCGCCTCTCCCGCCGCTGGCAGGCCGGAGGGTGGCGCGTCAGGGAGGTCGCCGAACAGCGCAGGCCGCCGGTTACCTGCCCGAGCCACGAGGTCCCTGATGGAAGCCGTGGACGCCACCGGGACAAACGAGACGTCGGGGACCGGGAGCACGTTGTGGGGGCCGATCACCTCCCATCGGCGCCGGAAGGCGCCGAAGACCTTGACCGGAGCACCAGAGGAGCCGAGGACGGTCCCGGGCTCGACGCAATAGGGCGACGACACCCGGTGGAACCTGACGCCGGCAGCCTCGAGCTGGGTGGCGACCCGATGGTCGCGGCGGACCCCGCTGGGGCCGTAGTCCCCCGTGACCACGACGTGGGCGGCGCCGAGGCCGGTCGCCAGCGCGGTGAGCTCGGCGGCCGGATCACCGGACAGGATCGTGAGCGAGCTCCCCATCGAGGACTCGAGCGCCTCGAGGCACGAGGCCAGGAAGGTCGCCCGGGTGGGTCCGGCCGGCGCCAGGAACTCCTCATCGAGGACGAAGACCGGCACAACGCCGTCGCTCCCGCCGAGCCGGACGGCCTCGTGGAGGGCGGGGTGATCGGACAGGCGCAGGTCGCGCCGGAACCACAGGATGCTCGGAGCCATGGGGTGACCCTAGAGACCAGATGCCGTCCGCACGGCGCGGAGGCGGCGATCGAGGTGGGCCTCCATCGCCTCGGTTGCCAGCCGGGCCACCTCGGCCGCCCCCGGTGGCGGGGGGCCCGCAAGCACGCCGGCGAGGTCACCCCCGAGGATCCGCTGCATCAGCACCAGCCCATCGGCCGACAGCGGTCGGCCCCGTCGGCACGAGGCGCACAGGGTGCCGCCCTCGGTCATGTCGAAGGCAACCAGCGGTCCGTCCTCGCCACAGGAGGCGCACACGTCGAGCACCGGGCTCGCCCCCTCGAGATCCAGGATCCGGAGGAAGAAGGCCGGGGCGACCATCGGGTGCTCGCGCGTCGCGTCATCGAGCACGCCGAGCGCCCGGACGAGGGTGTCGACGACCCGGGGGTCGGCATGGCCCTCCTGGGAGATCTGGTCCACCACCTCGAGCATCGAGAGCCCGGCGCTGAGCCGATCGAGATCGTCACGGATGGACCAGAACCGCCGGATCACGTCGACCTGGTTGATCGTCGCCAGCGAGCTGCGCCCCTGCCAGAAGAGCACCTGGACGTGCGTGAGCGGCTCGAGGCGAGATCCGAAGCGAGATCCGGTCTTGCGGACGCCCTTGGCAACCGCTCGGACCTTCCCGTGCGACTTGGTCATCAGCACGACGATCCGGTCCGCCTCGCCGAGCTGGTAGGTGCGCAGCACGACGCCCTCGTCGCGCTCCTGGCTCACGAGGATCCCTGCCCGTCCTCGTCGGCCTCCGGCCGCGGCAGGTGCTGGAACTCCGGGGACTTGCGCTTGATCCCGAACCAGTCGTTGAGCCAGTTGCCAGCCGCCACCAGGACGGCCAGCGCGGCGACGGCGATCACCGGGGCGCGCAGCGGCGAGTCGCTGATGGTGATGATGAACACGACGACCACCGCGGCCACGACGCCGAGGATCTTCCCCAGGCGGACCCAGCTCACTCCTCGAGCCCCCCGTAGCGGCGCTCCCGCCGCTGGAACTCGACGACCGCCTCATAGAGGTCGCTGCGCCGGAAGTCCGGCCAGAGGACATCGGGGAACACGAGCTCTGAGTAGGCGATCTCCCACAGCAGGTAGTTGCTCACCCGGTGCTCGCCTGACGTGCGCACCACGAGATCCGGGTCAGGCATGTCGGGCCAGTAGAGGTGCTTGCGCAGCTCCTTCTCCGAGATCTTGTCCGCCTTGACGCCAGAGGCCACCATCTGCTTGACGGCATCGATGATCTCCGCCCGGCCTCCGTAGTTGAAGGCCATGGTCAAGGTGCACCGGCGATTGGCCTTCGTCAGCTCGGCGGCCTCGTCCATGCGCTTGAGCACACGGCGCGGCACGCGCCAGTCCCGTCGACCGGCGAAGCGGATGCGGACGCCCTTGGCGTTGAGCTCGTCGCGTCGGCGCATCAGGAGCGACTCGTTGAAGCCCATGAGGTAGCGGACCTCGTCGACGGGACGTCGCCAGTTCTCCGTGGAGAAGGCGTACATCGTGATCCACTCGATGCCGAGCGCCAGCGCCCCGTCGATAGCGTCGACGAGAGCCTCCTCGCCAGCGGCATGGCCCTCGGTGCGCGGCAGGCCGCGAGCATTCGCCCACCGGCCGTTTCCGTCCATCACGCAGGCCACATGGGTCGGGATGTTGGAGCGGTCGAGCTCGCTGGGGATCAAGGGGTCGTCGAAGGGCGCCGGGCCTGAGGGGTTCGCTGCCACGTCCGCAACCTATCGCTCGGCGGTGCCATCGTCGGCCACCGGCCGGTGTCGCCCCGCTACGGTGCCACCCATGACGAACGAACCCGTCGAGGCGGCCCCCGGCCCCCTGACCGCCGCCGAGGCGCTCGCTCGAGTGACCTCCGCCCTCCCCGGTGGCGGCGAGGCGCGTCCAGGACAGGTCGCCATGGCCGAGGCCGTCGAGGAGGCCCTCGTCGAGCACCGCCACCTCATCGTCCAGGCCGGCACCGGGACCGGCAAGTCCCTGGCCTACCTCGTCCCCGCAGCCCAGCTCGGCCGGCCGGTCGTGGTGGCGACCGCCACCAAGTCGCTCCAGGAGCAGCTCGCCAACCGCGACGCCCCGCTCGTCGCCGAGGCCCTCGGTGGCGTCGTGGTGGCCATCTTGAAGGGTCGCTCGAACTACCTGTGCCGCCAGAAGACGGCCGAGCTCGCCGACGGTGGCATCCAGGCGCCGCTCGATCTCGACGGAAGACCGACGGCTGGACGTGACGGCGGCCTCGTCTCCCAGGTCCGATCCCTCATGAAGTGGGAGTCGACCACGGCCACCGGCGACATGGCAGAGCTCGGGGCCGACATCAGCCCGCAGGCCTGGTCGATGGTCTCGGTCGGCACCAACGACTGCCCAGGCGCGACGAAGTGCCCAGAGGGCGGTCGATGCTTCACGGAAATGGCCCGGGCAGGCGCTCGGGAGGCCGACGTGATCGTCACCAACCTGCACCTCCTCGGAGCCCACCTCGCCAGCGACGGTCAGGTCCTGCCGGAGCACGATGCCGTGATCATCGATGAGGCCCATGCGCTCGAGGAGGTCATGACCCAGTGCCTGGGCATCGAGCTGACCCCGGGCCGCATCCGCGCCCTGGCCACCGAGGTCAGGGGGCTCGGGGTCGAGTCCCTGGTGCTCCCGGCAGGCGACCTCGCCGCCACCGCCGACGGGCTCGCCGAGGTGCTCGAGGCCACATCGGAGTCCGAGCAGATCGACCTCGACGAGGCAGGCGACCTCGCCATCGTGCTCAGCCAGATCGACGTGGCGAGCCGCAAGGTCCTCGGTGCCATCCAGTCGCTCGAGGAGGACGCCGACGCCGCCGCCATCCGTGCCGTGAGCTCGGCCACGCGCCTCGTCGAGGACGTCAGCCGCCTGAGCTCCCCCGAGGTAGGCGAGGTGCTCTGGTCAGGTGGGTCGCGGCGGGCACGGTCGCTGACCTTGTCGCCACTCGCGGTGGGTCCTGCCCTCGCGTCGACCCTTTTCGGCCAGTCCTCGGTGATCCTCACCAGCGCCACGATCCCACTCGGCCTCGGGGCCCGGCTCGGACTCGACCCAGCCGAGGCCGGCGTCCTCGACGTCGGCTCCCCCTTCGACTTCCGCTCCCAGAGCCTGCTCTACGTCCCTGAGGACATCGGGGACCGCCGGTCCGATGGAGCAGAGGAGCGCATCGCCGACGAGATCGCCTCACTCATCAACGCCGCTGGCGGGCGCACGCTCGCCCTGTTCACGTCGTATCGGGCCATGAACGCCATCGCCGACATGGTGGCCGACCAGATCCCCCACCCGATCCTGATCCAGGGCCAGGCCTCTGCTGACGCCCTGATCGAGCAGTTCCGCATCGCCGAGGACTCCTGCCTCTTCGCCACGCTCGGCATGTGGCAGGGCCTCGACGTCCCGGGGCGAAGTCTGTCGCTGGTGACCATCGACCGCCTTCCCTTCGGTCGACCCGACGACCCGCTGCTCGAGGCTCGCAGGGAGGCGGCCGGCGACTCTGCGTTCATGGCCGTCGACGTGCCCCGGGCGACCACCATGCTCGCCCAGGGCGTCGGCCGGCTGATCCGGACGGCGAACGACTCAGGCGTGGTGGCGGTGATGGACGATCGACTCGCCACCAAGCGCTACCGGACCGTGATGCTCGACGCCCTGCCACCCATGAAGCGCACCCGCACCAAGGCGGAGGTGCTCAGCTTCCTCGAGAGGATCAGGGACTCGGCGGACGACCCCGACTGACGGCGCCGGCCCGGTGGGGCGCCTCAGCGTCGAGCGCCTCAGAAGTACGCGCCCGTGACCACCGAGACCCAGTCGGGCTCCACCACCTCGCCACGGGGACCGAAGGCTGAGAACCACGGCTTGAGATCGAGCACCGGCGTGGCGTCGATCACGTCAAGGCCGCGCACCCGCACCCGTCTCTCACCGACCGAGACCACCTCGCACCTCGAGAGGCCGATGCGACCGAGCCGATCCTTGTGGCGCTGCGCCAGCACCCCGACGCTCGGCAGCGACGCGATGCCACGCGGGTGGCGCCTCGACTCAGAGGAGCCCGGATCCACCGCCCGGTCGAGCAGGGTGATCACCTCGAGGTGGCTGAAGCCCTCGAGGCCCTCCAGCGCCCCGTCGGGCACGTGGTCGGCGAGGACGATCTCCGCCTCGACCGCCCCCCACGCATCGTCCACGTTCTCGGTGCGACCGCCCTCCACGGTGCCGAGAGCCACGATCTCGATCGGCCCGCTCACAGGCCGAAGCGGTCCAGCGTCTCGGTGCGACCCTGCCAGTTCTTCTCGACCTTCACCACGAGCTCGAGGTGCGTCCCCTCGGGCAGCTGCGCCCTCGCCGCGGTGCCCACGGCCTTGAGCATCTCGCCGCCCTTGCCGATCACGATGCCCTTCTGCGAGTCGCGCTCGACGAGGATCTCGACGGTGATGTGGTTGTCCTCCCACTCCGAGACCCGGCAGAAGATGGCATGGGGCAGCTCGTCCCTGGTCCGGCTGAGCAGCTGCTCGCGGACCAGTTCGGCGATGTGGGCCGGCTCGCTCTGGTCGCTGACCATCTCTGCCGGGTAGAACTGCGGGCCCTCCTCGACGAGGGAAGACACCTTCGCCAGCAGCGCGGGGACCCCCCGCCCGGTCTTCGCCGAGATGGGGAAGAGCTCGACGTCCTTGGCTGCCCGCGCCGCACGGTCCCCAAGCGTGGCGCCGAGCGCCTCGATTTCCGACAGCGCCGCCATCAGCTGCCCGGCCGTCCTCGCCGGACCGGCCTTGTCCATCTTGTTGACCGCCACGATGAGGGTCGGCCCTCCCTCGGCACCGGCGGCGGCCAGGCAGCGGCTCAGCACGTTGCGGTCGCCAGGACCGATGGTGGCGCTGGCCTCGATCAGCGGGATGAGGACGTCCACCCCGTCGACGGCCGCCAGCGCGCTCTCGTTGAGCCGCTCGCCGAGTCGCGTCTTGGGCCGATGGATGCCGGGGGTGTCGACAAAGACCAGCTGGAGCTCGTCCTGGGTCAGCACTCCCCGGATCTGGTGGCGGGTGGTGTTCGGTCGAGATGAGGTGATGGTGACCTTCTCTCCGATGATCGTGTTGATCAGCGTCGACTTCCCCACGTTGGGACGCCCCACGATTGCCACGAACCCTGAGCGCATCATGCACCGTCCTCCTGCTCGGGCTCTTGGGCGAGCAACGGGACGAGCCGCTCGATCCGGAGCCGCTCGATCCGCCGTCCGTCCACCACCTGCGCCGTGAGACGGAACCCCGCCACCTCGGCCGACTCGCCCTCCTCAGGCACGCCGCCGACCTCGTCGAGGAGCAGGCCGCCGATGGTGTCCCAGGAGCCCTTCGGCATCTCCGCATCGAGGAGGTCGTCCACCTCGTCGATCGGCATGCGGCCCGAGATCTCGAAGGTGTTGGCGTCGATGGTCTCGACGGCAGCCTCCTCGATGTCGAACTCGTCGACGATCTCCCCCACGAGCTCCTCGAGGACGTCCTCGAGGGTCACGAGGCCGGCCGTTCCGCCGTACTCGTCGACCACGATCACCTGGTGCACCTTCTTCTCCTGCATCTGGCGGAGGAGGTCGGGAACCGGCTTGGTCTCAGGCACGAAGGCCACGGCTCGGACATGAGACTCGATGGCCTCGCCGCCACGGCCCTCGCGCTCGAGGCGGATGAGGTCCTTCATGTAGACGATGCCGACCACGTCGTCGATCGAGTCGAGGCACACCGGCAAGCGCGAGTAGCCGGCCTCGAGGGCAGCGAGCAGGCCGTCGGACACCGTGTCGGTCGTCTCGAGCACCTTCATGTCCGGCCGCGGCACCATGACCTCTCGCACGACGGTGTCTCCGAACTCGATGACCGAGTGGATGAAGGCGCGCTCCTCCGGGGCGATGACGTCCTCGCCCTCGGCCACCTCGGCCATGGCCAGGATCTCCGACTCGGTGATCAGGGCGGCGTGGCTCGCCTCGCCCCGCCGGCCGAGGACGAGGTCGGCCAGCCCGATGAGGACGGTGGCCAGGGCCCGGATCGGCGGGAAGGCGATCAACCAGCGCACCACCGGCGCGCTCAGCAGGGCTGCCCGCTCGGGATGGTGGACCGCCCAGTTCTTCGGGACGGCCTCGAAGAAGACGAAGATCACCACGACCTCGAAGACGGTCGCCGCCACGACGCCCCAGGCACCGAGCCACTGATCGGCCAGCAGGCCGATCAGCGTTGCCGAGATCAGCTGGCAGATCAAGATGAGCAGCAGCAGCGGATTCAAGAAGCGCTCGGGGCGCTCCACGAGCTCGACGAGGGCCTTGGCCCCTCGGTGCTTGTCGGCCTCGAGCGAGCGGGCCTTGACCCTCGACGTGCGCACGAGGCCGGTCTCGGCCAGCGCCAGCGCCCCGGACCCGAACAGGAGGACGACCACGACGATGCCGAGGGCGACGTCGGTCGTGGCGCTGAAGGCGGCGATCACCGTGCCCGGTCCGCCGATCGCCCGAAGCGGCGGAGGTGCTCGGCCTCCCGTGCCTCCATCGCCTCCGCCTCGGCATCGACCTCGTGGTCCCATCCGAGGAGGTGGAGGCAGCCGTGGACGACGAGGAGCTCGAGCTCGGCGGCGAGGGAGACCTCGTGCTCGAGGGCGTTCGCCGCGGCCACCGCCGGGCAGATGACGATGTCTCCGAGGAGCACCACGCTCCCGGCCGGGCCCTCGACAGCCTCGTCATCGTCGATGGTGAAGCTGAGCACGTCGGTCGGCCCCGTCTTGCCACGGTGTGCCTCGTTGAGCTCGGACATCTCGTCGACCGGGATCATCACGAGGGAGACCTCAGCATTGTCGGGCACGCCCTCGGCGGCGAGGACGGACTCGGCGAGCGCCACGAGGCCGTCGAGGTCGACCGACGCATCGTCCTGCTCGTCAGACCCCTGGACCTCAGGCACGGCTGCCGCCGGGGCGATCAGCCCGCTCATAGGCGTCGACGATGTCGGCCACGATCTTGTGGCGCACCACGTCGCGGCGATCGAGGTGGACGAAGCTGAGGTCGTCGATGCCGTCGAGGACCTCCTCGAGTCCGACGAGGCCCGAGCGTCCACCCTGGACGTCGACCTGGGTCATGTCGCCGGTCACCACGCAGCGCGAGCCGAAGCCGATGCGAGTGAGGAACATCTTCATCTGCTCGGGCGTCGTGTTCTGGGCCTCGTCGAGGATGATGAACGAGCCGTTGAGCGTGCGACCCCGCATGAAGGCCAGCGGAGCGACCTCGATGGTCCCCTTCTCGAGCAGGCGCTGGGCGCCCTCAGGCTCGAGCATGTCGAAGAGTGCGTCGTAGAGGGGACGGAGGTAGGGGTCCACCTTGGCCATGAGATCGCCCGGTAGGAACCCGAGCCGTTCGCCGGCCTCGACCGCCGGACGGGTCAGCACGATCCGGTTGACCTCCTTGGTCTGGAGCGCCCGGACCGCCTGGGCCACGGCGAGGTAGCTCTTGCCCGTTCCGGCCGGCCCGATGCCGAAGGTGATCGTCGAGTTGGCGATGGCGTCGCAGTAGCGCTTCTGCCCCGCCGTGCGCGGGCGGACGGTCTTGCCCCGCGAGGCGCGCATCACGGTGGCACCGAGCACCTCGGAGGGTCGGAGGTCCTGGCGCGCCATGTCGATCGTGCGCCGCACCGTCACCTCGTCGAGCACCTGCCCGCCCTCGAGCAGGAGCACAAGCTCGTCGAAGAGCTGGGTGATGCGGGCGGCCTCGGGTCCGAAGACCGAGATCTCATTGCCCTGCACCACGATGCGGGCGGCCGGGAAGGCCGCCTCGATGAGGCGGAGCAGCTCGTCTCGGGACCCGAGGAGCGCCGCCATGAGGTGGGTGTTGGGCACCCTGGTCGATGAGGTGGCCGGCGGACCGGCCTCGGTCTCGGTCGATCTCATCCGGGTGGCCAGCTCATCGCACGGCCACCGAGCACATGGAGGTGGAGGTGGGGCACCGAATTGAGCGCATCAGGGCCGACGTTCATCACGAGGCGGAAGCCACGGTCCGCACCACCGATGCCCTCGAGATCGGCCACCGCCTGGGCGGCGAGCATCATCGCGCCGACCACGTCGGCGTCGTCGGCGGACACCTCGGCGGCGTTGGCGATGTGACGCCGAGGGATCACGAGCACGTGGGTCGGGGCCTGGGGCGCGATGTCACGGAACGCCACGGTGTGCTCGTCCTCAGCCACCACGTCGGCCGGGATCTCCCCGGCCACGATCCGGCAGAAGAGGCAGTCGTCCGCCTCGCTCATCCTCGTCCCCTCTCCTCGTCCTCGACGCCATCGCTCACTGGCCCGACCGTACCCGCACGCAGCGCTCCGAGGAGCACACCGGCGGCCACCGCCGCGGTCTCGGTGCGGAGCACCTGGCCGGCAAGGCCGATCCTCCGGTCGCAGGCGACGAGCTCGGACTCGGTCCATCCACCTTCGGGGCCGATGGCGATGACCTCCTCCACCCCAGACGGCGGCGGCCCTCCGATGACGCCGATCGCCAGCGTCGGACCCTCGACGGCCAGCTCAGACAGCCCGACGGGGCCTTCGATCGCCGGCAGGAAGACGCGACGGGACTGGCAGGCGGACTCGCGGGCGATCCGACGCCATCGCTCGAGGGCCCGCTCGGCTGCCTCGGGCTTCCAGCGCACAGAGGCACGCTCGGTGGCCAGCGCGATGATGCGGTCCACACCGAGCTCGGTGAGCTTGGCCACCGCCCAGTCCGACCGGTCACCCTTCACCGGAGCGAAGGCCACCGCCACCGGCCGGCTCGGAGGCTCCTCGACCACGACCTCGCCCACCACCTCGACCCCGTCGCCTGCGATCCGTCCCATGCGCCAGGACCCGCGCCCGTCGGCGAGGACCACCTGCTCGCCATCCCGCAGGCGGCGCACCGAGAGGAGGTGACGACGGTCCTCATCGCTGAGCGAGGGCCTGGCGAGGTCGACGACGAAGGCCTGGGCCGCTGCTGCCGCTCGGGTCGTGAGGTGGTCAGGGCTCAAGAGAAGGCGGAGCGGATCCGCGACACCACGCCCTTGTGTCGCTCCGGCGGGGCGAGGTGCTCGCCACGCAGCTCGGCGAGCTCGCTGAGCAGCTCGACCTCACGTTCGGTGAGTTCCGACGGCGTCTCGACCTGGATGTGCACGTGCAGGTCGCCACGACCTCTGCCACGCAGATGGGTGACCCCGAGACCCCGCTGGCGCAGCACGGTCCCCGACTGGGTCCCCGGAGCGATGGCCACGTCGATGGGTCCGTCGAGGGTGTCGACCGACACCTCGGTGCCGATGGCCACCTGGGCGATCCCGAGGTGCACCTCGGTGTGCAGGTCGTCGCCCACCCGCTCGAAGCGTGGGTCCGGGGTCACGTCGACGTGGACGTAGAGCGATCCGGATGGTCCTCCACGGGGTCCCGCCGCTCCTCGGCCGTCGAGGCGCAGCGTCGTCCCGCTCTCGACCCCGGCGGGCACGTCGATGGTGAAGGTGCGCTCGTCGGTGACCCGACCGTCGCCGTGGCAGCCCGCGCACGGCGTGGTGATGATCTGGCCCATCCCCTGGCAGCGACCGCAGGCCGACGAGGTGATCATCTGGCCGAGCAGGGACTGGCGGACGCGGCGCACCTCCCCTGCGCCACCGCACTCCGTGCAGGTCTCTGGCGTGGTCCCGGACTCTGACCCCGAGCCACCACAGTCCCCGCAGCGGACGGGGACGCGGATGGAGAGGTCCTGCGCTGACCCGAACGCGGCGTCGGAGAGCGACAGGGTCACCACCGTCTCCATGTCGGCGCCGGCCATCGGGCCGCGGCGACCCTGGTTGGGGTTCATCTGGCTGAAGAAGGCGTCGAAAATGTCGCCGAAGCCACCGCCGCCGAAGGGGTTGCCACCCATCTGCGGTCCGCCGTCGCCGTACAGGTCGTACTGCTGGCGCTTGGCCGGGTCGGAGAGCACCTCGTAGGCGGCCGACACGCGCTTGAAACGGTCCTCGGCCTCCGGATCGGGATTGGCATCAGGGTGCAGCTCGCGGGCGAGCCTCCGGTAGGACTTCTTGATCTCCTCGGGGCTGGCGTCGGAGGCCACCTCGAGCAGCTCGTAGAGCTCAGCTGGCATCGCTCGTCCCCTCAGGATCGAAGTGGTCCTCGCCGAGGTGTCGGCTGAGGTGACGTCCGACCACCTCGGCCGCGGCCATTGCGGCGGGGTAGTTCATGCGCGTCGGGCCGAGCAGACCGACGGCGCCGGCCTGCTGGCCCTCGAGGTGGACCGGGGCCACGACCACCGCGCACGATGCCAGCGGCTCGAAGCCGTGCTCGGAGCCGATGGCCACCGACAGGCCCGACTCGAGCACGTCTCGCAGCAGCGACACGACCACGAGCTCCTGCTCGAGGATCGACAGCACGCCGCGCACGGTCTCGATGGCGTCGAAGGAGCCGGCGAGCCGAGAGGGTCCACCGACGAACACCGGCTCATGGTCGCTCGATCGTCCTGCTCCGGCGATGGCCTCGGCCGCCCGGGCGCACACGGCGTCGACCTCCGGATCGCCAGTCGGAGGGACCGCATCGAGGTCGTGGAGCGCGGTGCCGGTCCACGCACCGTCGAGGGCGCTGGTGGCGGCATGGAGGTCGTCGCTCCCCACGGTCTCGGCGATCTCGATCGTGCGGCTCTCGACCGCGCCATCGGAGAGCACCACGACGACCGTGGCCCGCACGGCCGAGAGCCCGACCACCTGGACCGACCGCACCGTGGCCTGCTCGTGGGAGGGGCCGACCACGACCGCGGCGTAGGAGGTCAGGTCGGAGAGCAGCGAGCTCGTGCGCTCGAGCATGTCCTCGATGCCGCCCTGGGCCTGGGTGAAGAAGGACGAGACCTTCTGGCGCTGCGCCGGTCCGAGCGCCCCCGGCGTGCTGAGGTGGTCGACGAAGAAGCGGTAGCCCTTGTCGGTGGGGATCCGTCCGGCCGAGGTGTGCGGCTGGACGAGGTAGCCGTCGCGCTCGAGGGCAACCATCTCGGAGCGGATCGTGGCCGACGAGACCGACACCCCAGAGGCCTGGGCGACGTGGCTCGACCCGACGGGCTGGGCGGTCCCGATGTACTCGGTGACGATCGCCTCGAGGATGGCCGCCTTGCGGCTGTCGAGCTCCTCGGGCTCGCGAGGAGCTCGGTGGGTGGGGTCAGGTGCGGTCATGGCGTCCTCTGGCAGTCGAGTCTACCGAGTGCCAGCGATCTGGGTGCCCGCACCGCAGCGGACCGAACGGTCCGTCGGATCAGTCCTCGAGGCGCAGGGCCGAGATGAAGGCCTCCTGGGGAACCTCGACGCGTCCGATGTTCTTCATCTTCTTCTTCCCCTCCTTCTGCTTCTCGAGGAGCTTGCGCTTCCGGGTGATGTCACCGCCGTAGCACTTGGCCAGCACGTCCTTGCGCTTGGCCTTGACCGTCTCTCGGCTGATCACCCGTCCGCCGATGGCCGCCTGGATCGGGACGTCGAACATCTGGCGCGGGATGAGCTCCTTGAGCCGCTCGGCCATCCGCTTGCCATAGGTCTCGGCCGAGGAGCGGTGGACGATGGTCGAGAAGGCGTCGACCGGGGCGTGGTTGATCAGGATGTCGACCCGCACGAGGTTCGACGTCTGGTAGCCGGTGCGCTCGTAGTCGAGGCTGGCATAGCCCTTGGTCCGGCTCTTGAGCTGGTCGAAGAAGTCGAGGACCACCTCGGCCATTGGGATGGAGTAGATCAGCTCGACCCGCTCCGGGCTGAGGTAGTCCATGCGGTCCATCTCAGCACGACGGCTCTGGCAAAGCTCCATGATCGCCCCGGTGTGCTCCGACGGGGAGAGGATCGTGATCTTGAGCATGGGCTCGTCGATGTGGTCGATGCGGCTCGCCTCGGGGAGCTCGGTTGGGTTGTCGACCACCTTCTCGGTCCCGTCGGTCATGTACGCCCGGTAGACGACCGAGGGGGCGGTGGCGATGATGGCCAGGTTGAACTCCCGGTCGAGGCGCTGCGTGATGATCTCCATGTGCAGCAGGCCGAGGAAGCCACAGCGGAACCCGAAGCCGAGGGCGTGGCTCGACTCTGGCTCGAAGGTGAAGCTCGAGTCGTTGAGCTTAAGCTTCTCGAGCGAGTCGCGCAGGTCCGGCAGGTCGTCGCCGTCGATGGGATAGAGGCCGCAGAACACCATGGGCAGCGGGTCCTGATAGCCGGCGAGCGGCTCGTCAGCACCACGGGTGGCCGTGGTCACCGTCTCGCCCGACCGGGCCTCGCCGACGTCTTTGATGCCCGCGATGAGGTAGCCCACGTCTCCGGGCCCAAGGCTGGGCATGGGAACGGGCTCGGGCGTGCGCACCCCCATCTCCTCGACGTCGTGGACGGCGCCCGCCTGCATGAAGCGCAGCCGGTCGTTCGAGCGCATGGTGCCGTCGACGATGCGGATGGAGGAGACCACGCCGCGGTACTGGTCGAAGCTCGAGTCGAAGATCAGCCCGCGAAGCGGCGCCTCCGGGTCGCCGGTCGGCGCCGGGATCCGCTCGATGATGGCGCGGAGCAGCTCAGGGATGCCCTCGCCGGTCTTGGCGGAGATGGTCAGGATCTCCGCCGCGTCGAGGCCGAGAACCTGCTCGATCTCCGCCGCGCAGCGCTCAGGGTCGGCGGCCGGCAGGTCGATCTTGTTGAGCACAGGGATGATCTCGAGGTCGTTCTCGAGGGCCAGATAGCAATTGGCAAGGGTCTGCGCCTGGATCCCCTGGGAGGCGTCGACGAGCAGGACGGCCCCTTCGCAGGCGGCGAGCGAGCGTGAGACCTCGTAGCCGAAGTCCACGTGGCCCGGCGTGTCGATGAGCTGCAGGACATGGTCCTCGAACGTCACACGGACGTTCTGGGCCTTGATGGTGATCCCGCGCTCTCGCTCGATGTCCATCGAGTCGAGGTACTGCGCCCGCATGTCCCGGGCGTCCACGGCCCCGGTGATCTCGAGGATCCGATCCGACAGGGTCGACTTGCCATGATCCACATGGCTGATGATCGAGAAGTTACGGATCTTCTCGATCGGGAAGTGAGCGGCAGCAGGGCGAGACGGAGGCACGATGGCCCAAGCGTACCGGCGCCGGAGGTCGGCCTCGTCCTCCGCTCGGAGCGCGAACGGAGGCCTTCGGATCGCCTTCGGTCACCGCTGCTGCTAGCATTGGTCCTTCGCAGCCGGCGATCGTGGCGGCCTGCTCCCCCAGTCGGAACAAGAACTTCGAGGATCTCGTGGCAAACATCAAGAGCCAGATCAAGCGCAACCGTCAGAACGAGCGTCGTCGCCTCGCCAACAAGGCCGTCCGCTCGGAGATGAAGACCCGCACCAAGGTCGCCGTGGCGACCGCCGAGGCCGGCTCTGAGGACTCAGTCGAGGCCCTGCGGCTCGCCGTGAAGCGCATCGACAAGGCTGCAGCCTCGGGCGTGATCCACAAGAACCAGGCGGCCAACCGCAAGCGCCGCCTGATGCGCCAGATCAACTCGATCAGCGCCTGAACGGCTGCGTCGCCTCGGCGACGTCTCAGCGATACCCGTAGATCTGACGCATCGGCGTGGTGATCCTCTCCACTGTGCGCCTCGCACCCGGGTCGAGTTCGCCCCTCCAGCGATCGTCGAGCGAGACGATGCGCTCCTGTCGCTCGAAGCGCCCAGGGTTCCCCCCGGTCGAGTGCGTCGCCTCGAGCAGGACGGTGGACGGCCCGACGAACGCCGGAGAACCGGCAGGCTCCCCGATGAAGGCGAGCACTTCGTCGACCACCACCTCCGGCTCGGTCGCAAACCGCTCGTAGGACTCGCGCCGGTAGGCATCGGCACCGGCCCGCACGAGGGTCTCGGTGGCCAGCGCCCTCGTCATCCACGCCCTCGCCACCGCCCCTGGCTCGCGCGCCTCAAGGTGGTGGGCCCCGTTGGGGTCATCCTTGCGGTTCGTCCACGAGGCGGCCACGGCCCTCGGGTCCCTCGTCAGGTGGAGCACGCGCACATCGAGGGCATCCATCGACTCGACCACCATCGCCGGACCAGGCATCTTCGAGCTGTCGATGATCACCCGTGCGGAGGAGACCTCCACGATGGCCTCGTAGAGCCGGCGAAGACGATCGGCATAGGCCTCAGTGCCAGACCGACCGAGGCGCAGCTGGGCCCAGAGCCCGCCCGATCCACGGGCCCGACCGATCCTGGCCATGGTGGCGAGCAGCTCGGGGTCCGCCTCGAGGACGCCGGGAGACGCCTCGGCGACCGATCGCCAGAAGGGGCAGTCGACGAGCTCGGCACCACATCCACACCGACGCCCCGGCTCTCCCATAACCCGCCAGATCTTCCAGAGCTCGCCCACGTCGACCACGCTGGGCGACTGGCCGAGGATCGAGGCGAGCAGGGTCGATCCTGATCGACCAGCTCCTGCGAGGTAGAGGACCGTCGTCACTGCTGCCCCCGTCGCCGAAGCGTGGGCCAACTCTGCCGCCAGGCGGGCAGCGGCCAGCACGCCATGCCCCAGATCACGAATGCCCCAGCCAGCAGGAGATCGAGCAGGCCGACCAGCCCGGACCTCGCACCACCGCCCGAGATCACCGAGCGAACGCGAGGGACCACGAGGCGCAGATAGGCCTGACCCTGGGCGCGACCCACAGCCGGTCGACTCGACCGAGGTGTGCGCCGAACGATGGCGAGCCTCGTCAGCAGTCGACGCCGGTTGTTCCTCTCGCCCGTCGAACGAGAACCGGGTCGCTGCAGGTAGGCGAGAACGGGGGTGTCCATCATCACGAACGGGCCTCGAGTGGCCATTCGCATGACGACCTCGAAGTCCTCAGACCGACCTACTCCGGAGGCAGATTCGTCCCAGCCACCCACGCCCCACATCGCCTCAGCGGAGAACAGCATCGCCCCGGGAGGCGGATTGAAGGTCCGACGAGGCAGCAGTGCGAGGTCCAACAGGCGATGCGGGAACCTCCGCTGTACATCAGCCCGATCTTCGAGCCACGAAGAGGCCACGTCTCGCCCGGAGCCATCCACATGCCGGAAGGACCCGAACACACCCACCACACCGTCGGAGGCTGCTCGAAGCAGCGCGTCGAGGCCCTCTGGCAGAAGCTGGTCATCACCATCGAGAAAGACCAACCATGGAGCAGCCGCCAGCTCCAGGCCCGTGTTGCGAGCTCCGCAGACGCCCTTGGTCCTCTGATTGGTCACGATGCGAAGCCTCGGCTCGTCAGGAAAGGCAGCCTTGAGCTTTGCTATTCCCTCATCAGGGCTGGCGTCGTCGACGACGATGACCTCGAGCGACACGGACTGCGCCAGGACGCTGGCGACCGAGCCGACGATCCACTCGGCGACGCCATAGGCAGGGATGATGACGGAGACCTCGGGTGACCGACCCGTCGATCCTTCATCCACCACCCTGCGTCCTCCTCGTCCTTCACGATCCTGCGCCGGATGCCCGCGAGTCTTGCACCTGATCGGGACCCTCCTCCGGTGCGGGCCGATCACGGCGCCATGTCACACCCGATCGGCACACTGAAGGTCCAACCGACCGGAGGAGCCCCATGACCAACACGACCTGCAGCACCCTCGTCCTGATGGACATCGAGAACCACACGGCCGCCGACAGCTCACACGTGCTCGAGG
This sequence comes from Acidimicrobiaceae bacterium, assembly GCA_947456245.1. Classification (GTDB taxonomy): domain Bacteria; phylum Actinomycetota; class Acidimicrobiia; order Acidimicrobiales; family RAAP-2; genus CAIUMH01. The sequence continues at coordinate 5,956 of CANGPS010000008.1, read as the reverse complement.
CCATCGGCCAGATCGAGGCCGCCGGCGAGGTGGAGCCGACGGCACGACGGATCATCGCCAGCGGCGGGCGCTTCGCCGCCACCGCGCTGTTCGACGTGGCCGCCCACTACCCCACCCGCTGCTACAGCTACCGGGTCGGCCACGGTATCGACGGCGCTGACCGCAAGCTCCTCGAGGATGCCGATCCCGATCGGATCGCCGAGCGCCATCACCGCGTCGTCATCGCAAGCGGCGACCACTGCTTCGCGCCGCTCGCCGCAGCGCTCGTCGACCGTGGGGTCGAGACCGTCGTGGTGGTCCGCGCAGGGTCACTTGCCGACGAGCTCGACCGCTCAGGGGCGAGGATCGTCTCGCTCCGGCCGCTGCTGACGCCTGCGGCCTGACCGTTCAGCGGTAGCCGTAGGCCCTGGCCAGCGGCCAGGTGGCCACCTCGACCATGCGACGGGTCCGTGGGTCGAGCTCGCTCCGCCAGCGCTGCCGGTCGACGATCGACCGCTCAGACCCTCCCAGGCGGTCGGGGTTCCCGGAGATCGAGTGTGTCGGCTCCGTCACGACCGTGGTGGCCGAGGTGAAGGGGAGAGCGACGTCGGGCTCCCCCATCCACGCCACGATCCGCTCGACCGATGGTCTCGGTTGTGCAACGAAGTCCTCGTAGGCGAGGCGAAGGTAGCGATCGGCGGACACCCGGCGCCTGAGGACGAAGTCGGTCGCCGCCGACTGTGCGATCCAGTCGAAGGTCGAGCGACTCGGCCTCATGGCGAAGAGCTGCTCGTCGGGGAAGTCCTCGCTGGCCTTGGGGTAGAGCCACGAGGTGACCACCGCTCGTGGGTCCCTCGTCAGCTGCAGGAGCGACACGTCGCCGACGCCTGGCGAGGTCGCCACGAGAGCGGAGGGTGGCTGCTTCGACGAGTCGATGATGACCCGGCAGCCTGTCGCGGCAGCGACGGCGGCGTAGAGCTCGGCCAGCGCATCACGCCATGCGTCGAACGCGGCGTCGTGACGACGCTCCCTCACGACGAGGCCGGGCCATCTCGAGGCGGCCCGGGATCGATAGGCGAGCTCCACGACCGACCTGTCGAGCGCCGTGGCCTTCGGCGCCCGCTCGGCCACCTCCGCCCAGAAGGCGCACTCGATCAGCAGGGCACCGCAGCCACACGACCGCGTCGAGCCGGGAGCACGGTTGCGCCAGAAGAACATCAGCTCGCCGACATTGGCCCAGCCATCGACCTGGCCGAGGATGTCGGTGAGGAGCGTGGACCCCGAGCGGCCCGGGCCGGCGACGTACAGGATCTTCGTGTCCGTCGCCCCCACCTCCTCTGCTCAGCCCTCCGGCAGCCGTGACCCTACCAGTGGGCCCAAGCGAGATCCCTCAGCGACCGGCCGCGCAGAGGTGGGACAGCCGGGCCACGAGCACCTCGGTGACGAGCCGCTCCTCGAGCCCCGATCCGCCCTTGAGCGCCAGGTCCGCCTCCCCGATCAGGTCGAGCGCCCGGACCACCCCCTCGTGGCTGATCCGGGACGAGAGGGCGAAGAGCTTCTTGGCCACGAAGGGCGCGCCGCCGAGGATCGCCACCACGTCGTCGCCGGAGCGAACGTCGGCGCCGTCGAGCCGGGCCAGCTGGCTGAAGCGGTTGTCGAAGCTGGCGGTGAGCACGTGGGCCGAGATGCCGCCCGGGCCCATCATGCGCGCCAGGACCTTGAGGGCCTCCTCGGCATCGCCCTCCTCGACGCGGTCGGTCAGGTCCCAGATCGGGACCTGGCCCTTCTGGCCGAGATAGGGAGCGAGCATCGCCGGGTCGACGGTCACGTCGGTCCCGTAGGCGGAGGCCAGGGTCTCGAGGATCCCATTGAGCCGGCCCAGGTCCTCGCCCAGGTGGTCGGCCAGCACCTTGGTGGCGGCGGCGTTGAGGCGCACCGGCGCGTGGCGCAGGTGGTCCGACAGGTAGGACTTCTTCTCACCCGCGGTCCTCGTGCCCACGGAGATTACCTCTCCGACGGCTGCCACGGCCTTCTTGAGCGTGGGCGTCGGGGTCCCGCCGTCTCCCGAGAGGATCAGGACCGCCCCCGGCGGTGGCGTCGCCAGGGCGGCAGCCACTTGTCGCGAGGCGTCGGCGGTGAGCCTGCCCGCTCGGCGGACCACGACGATCCGTCGGTCCACCAGGAACGGCGGGGTCATGAACGCGTCGATGATCGGACCGGGCTCGCCGTCCTCGAGATCGTCAACCGACTGCTCCTCGACGACGAGCGACGCATCTCTGGCACCGAGGAGCTCACCGATCAGGTCGCGGACCTCGTTGGCGACCAGCACCTCGTCGGAGCCGGTGACCAGGTAGGCCGCACCGGGCGAGGCGTCCCGCTTGGTCACGGGGCGCTCAGCAGGGTGTCGAGCGCGTCTCTCACCGCCACCGTCCCGGCGACGTCATGGACCCGGAGCACGCGACAGCCCCGCAGGATCCCGACGGACGCGGCGGCCAACGAGGCCTCGATGCGCTGGTCGACCTCAAGGTCGAGCAGGACGCCGAGACACGTCTTGTTCGAGACCGACAGCAGCAGAGGGAAGCCGAGGTCGGCCAGGGCGCTCGAGTGGCGGAGCAGCTCGAGGGACTGCGCCGCCGTCTTGCCGAGGTCGAGGCCGGCGTCGACGATGATCCGCTCAGGGGGGATGCCGGCCGCCAGGGCCTGATTGGCGCGGTCGGAGAGGAACTCGCCCACGTTGGCCACGACGTCGGGATAGACGGGGTTCGGATCGGCGACGCGCGGCTTGAGGCGGATGTGGGTGGCCACCACCGAGGCGCCCGCCGCCGCCGCCACGTGGACATAGTCCGGGTCACCGAACCCCGAGATGTCGTTGCCCACCACGGCCCCCACGGCGAAGCACTCTCTGGCCACGCTGGCCCTCCACGTGTCGATGGAGATCGGTGTGTCGAACCGCTCGGCGAGGGCGGAGACGGCGTTGACGACCCGATCGAGCTCCTCGGCCTCGGTGACCTCCTCGCCCGGTCCCGCCTTCACCCCACCCACGTCGAGCAGGTCCGCACCGGCGAGCACGTGGGACTCGGCCTTGGCCAGGAACTGGTCGAAGCCCCAGGTGGCGCCCTTGTCGTAGAACGAGTCGGGCGTCCGGTTCAAGATGCCCATGACCAGGGCCCGGGTGGTGATGTCGAAGCGGGTGGGTCCGAGGTCCAGCCGGCTCGCAGAGATGTCCGAGGTGAGGGCCACCGGTCAGAACAGGCGCGCGGCCAGCGCCTTGCGATAGGTGGCAGTCAACGGGTTGGCTGCACCGAGGGCCTCGAGGAGGTCGAGGTACTCCTGTCGGGCGGACTCGTCCTCGGCCACCCGCTCCAGGAGCTCGTCGAGCTTCGGCGTGATCTCGGCCTCTGCGGTCGAGACGTGGGCTTCCGCCAGCCTGGCCTCGGCGTTGAGTGCGTGGACCTCGGGGGTCTCCGGGATCCTGGCCAGCAGCTCCAGGGCCTCGGTGGGTCGCGCCGAGTCGATGAGGATCCGGGCGAGCGCCTCGATGGCACCGGCGTGGCCGGGGTCGAGCTCCAGCGCCTTGCGGAGCGAGACCTCGTCACCCGCCGCCGTGAGCTCGTCGGCCTCCGACGGGGGCGGGACGAGCTGGTCGACGAAGGCCTGCACCTCCGCCGGCGGCACGGGACCGGTGAAGCCGAGGTAGGGCTTGCCCTCGACCACGACGAACGCCGACGGGAACACCTCGGTGTGGAAGGCCTGGGCGATCTGTGGGCTGGACTCGACATCGACGCCGACGAGCGAGACCTCGTTGCCTCGAGCCGAGATCAGCGCCTCGAGCAGCACGCCCATCTCGTTACCGGGATCGGTGCGGGGCGACCAGAGCAGCACCACCACCGGTCGCGTCATGGAGGCCTCGATGACCTCGGTCTGGAAGGTGGCTTCGGTCGCGCTGTTCACGGTCCCACGTTACCGGGAGGCCGATGCCGGCGGGCCAGAGAACAGGTAGCGTGCCGGACATGGCAGACATGACCTCCGCACCGATCGGGATCGACGTCGAGAACGTCAGCAGGTGGCTGACCGAGAACGTCGACGGCCTCGTCGGACCCTTCCGCTTCGACCTCGTCGCCGGCGGACGCTCCAACCTGACGTATCGGGTGACCGACGCCGCAGGCCGCTCCGTCGCCCTCCGCCGGCCGCCGACCAGCCACGTCCTCCCCACCGCCCACGACATGGTGCGTGAGCACACCATCCTGTCGGCCCTCGGTCCGGCCGGCGTGGCGGTGCCTGAGACCTATGGCCTCTGCGTCGACGAGGCGGTCAACGAGCGGCCCTTCTACGTCATGGAGTTCGTCGAGGGCCACATCCTGCGGGACGCCGCCACCGCTGAGGCCGCATTCAGCGTCGACCAGCGCCGCCTGATCGGTCCCAACCTCGCCGCCACCCTCGCTGCGCTGCACGCGGTGGACGTCGACGCGGTGGGGCTCGGCGACCTCGCCCGCAAGGATGGCTACATCGAGCGCCAGCTCAAGCGCTGGCGCGGCCAGTACGAGCAGATGGCCGTGGAGGGCGTGGACCACGGCGGGCTCGTGGAGGCCGTTGGCGACCAGCTCGCCGCCTCCATCCCCGCCCAGCAGGGCGCCACGGTGGTCCACGGCGACTACCGCCTCGACAACACGGTCCTCAACGACCAGGGAGAGGTGGCTGCCATCCTCGACTGGGAGATCTGCACGCTCGGCGACCCCCTGGCCGACCTCGGCCTGCTCCTCGTCTACTGGGCCGAGCCGAGCGACGGAGCCGTGGCGCTGCTCGGCGCCGCCCCGACGGTGGCCGAGGGGTTCTCGACCCGGGCCGAGCTGCTCGACGCCTACGCCGTCGCCTCCGGCCTCGATGTCAGCAAGGTCGCCTACTACCAGGCCTTCGGGTACTGGAAGCTTGCTTGCATCCTCCAAGGCGTCTTCGCCCGCTACATGGCGGGAGCGAAGGCCGGTGACGCCGGAAGCGTCGACTCGTTCCCCGAGCACGTGGCCCTCCTGGCCCGGACCGCCGCCACGACGCTCGAGACGCTCTAGCCCATGGCGTTCGACGACGAGCCGCTCTACGACATCGTCAGCGACCCGGCTCTGGCCGAGCCGGTGCTCATCGTGTGCCTCGAGGGGTGGGTCGACGCCGGGCTCGGGGCCTCGGCTGCCATCGGCGCCCTGCTCGAGACCTCCTCGACCGAGCTGGTCGCAACCTTCGACGGCGATGTCCTGCTCGACCAGCGGGCCCGGAGGCCCATGGTGCGCATCGTCGACGGCGTCACCACCTCGCTGACCTGGCCGGAGATCCAGCTGCGCGCCGGCGTCGACATGGCTGGCCGCGACCTTCTGTTCCTGGTCGGGCCAGAGCCCGATGTGCACTGGGGAAGCTTCGTCGATGCCGTCTACGAGCTGATCATCCGCTTCGACGTCAACCTGGTCATCGGCCTCGGCGCCTTCCCGGCCCCCGCTCCCCACACCCGGCCCATCAAGCTCGCCGCCACCGTGCCCTCCTCGTCGGTCCGACTGCTCGAGCACGTGGGCCTCGTGCCCGGAGAGCTCGAGGTGCCGGCTGGGGTGACCTCAGCGATCGAGATGCGTCTCGACGACTCGGGCATCGACATGATCACGCTCTGGGCGCGGGTCCCCCACTATGTGGCGGCCATGCCCTTCCCGCAGGCCTCGGCCGCCCTCATCGAGGGCGTCGCCAACGTCGGCGGGCTGTCGCTCAGCGCCGGTGGCCTGATCGCCGCGGCCGACTCGTCACGCCGCCAGGTCGACGACCTGATCGCGTCGAACCCGGAGCACATCGCCATGGTCAAGGCCCTCGAGGTCTCCCTCGACGCCTCAGAGGGCAATCCGCTCGGCGTCGACCATCTCCCGACCGGCGACGAGCTCGCCGCCGAGCTCGAGCAGTTCCTGCGCGGCACCGAGGAGACCTGAGGTACCCGAGGGGTCTGCGCTAG
>CANGPS010000007.1 GCA_947456245.1 Acidimicrobiaceae bacterium | reverse complement strand
CGATCACCAACCCGACCAACGTGAGCGTCTCGGGCATCACGCTCAACGCCGGCTCGGCTCTGACCTTCACCTACGCCTCGGTCTCGGGCGCCAAGAGCCTCACCGGCTCGGTCTCGATGTCCTTCGGCACGATGCTGACCGTCCCGGTCACCATCCGGTACACGGATGCGTCGAACTGGAACGTCACGGTGTCCGGTTCCCAGGTCAGCCTCTTCGGAGGGAACCTGACGGCCAGCGGCTCGATCACCGATGCTGCCGGCATCATCCAGGCCAGCCTCTCGATCAGCAACCCCGGCGATTTGGGGATCTCGGGGATGACCCTCCGCTCGGGTGCGGTCCTCACGTTCTCCTATGGCTCGTCGCCCTCCACGATGACGATGACGGGAACCGGGACCGTTGCGTTCGGCAGCGTCCTCGTCCTGCCGGTCACCTTCTCCTACCAGAACGCCTCGAACTGGTCGGTCACGGTCCCGACGACGTCACCTGCCACGGTGAGCCTCTTCGGTGCCTCCTTCTCGGTCACGGGCTCGATCCAGCAGACGGCGGGGGCGCTGTCGGCCTCCCTGCAGCTCGGCGCCGGGACCTGGACCGTCGCCGGGGTGACCATCACCACCACCGGGCTGCTCTACTCCTACGCCTCCGGCTCCGGCTCGTTCTCCGGTTCGGCCACCATGGCGGTCGGGAGCCTCGGGACGGTCAGCCTGAGCGTTGCCTACACCGACTCGAGCAACTGGACGCTCACCGGGTCCATGGTCAGCTCGGCGGTGTCGATCTCGCCCGGGTTCAGCATCCCGGCCCTCACCTTCTCGGGGACAGTCTCGTCGACCTCGGCCTCCGGGGTCGCCTGGTCGCTCAGGGCCTCGCTCCCGAACCCATTGACGCTGGTGCCTGGCTCGCTCTCGCTCACGGGGGTGACCTTCACCATCGGGACGACCTGCCCGCTGCTCAACGGCGTCGTGGTGTGCCCCACGGGGACCAACAAGCAGGTGCTCGGGTTCGCCGGGACGCTCGTCCTCGACACCGGTTGGGGTGGCGGGAGCGCGCAGCTGAGCGCCGCGTATGGCGTGCAGTCCTCGACCTTCGTCCTCCAGGCCAGCATGAGCACGGTCAGCGTGCCGTACTCGCCGCTGAGCCTGACCTCGGTGACGCTCGTGGTCAGCAACACCTCCTCGAGCGTGGCCGGGGCGAAGGAGTCATCTTCTGGCCTCAACATCGTCCTGTCGGGCACCGTCCAGCTGACGATCCCGGGTCTCGGCGGCTCCTACAGCCTGCCGATGGTGATGACCTATGTGAGCGGCGGGTTCGAGCTCTCGACCGCCCCGACCTGGAGCGGCCTGAGCCTCGGACTCGGCGGTGGGCTCGCAGCATCGGTCACCCAGTTCGCCTTCCTCTCCCTGCCCACCGGACAGTCCCAGACGATCAGCGTCGGCGGCGTGTCGCAGGTGGTCAGCGGATCCACGCTGGTCATCGGCGGCTCGATCGTCCTGCCCGCCTTCCTGAACAACATCGCCTCGACCTCGTCGCCCTCGGTCAGCCTGCTCGGGACCTTCCGGTTCGGCTCGTCGACCTGGACGCTGCAGGCGGCCTATGGGGCGAGCATCAAGATGCCGTCGATCCCCGGGTCTGGGATCACCTTTGCCTTCACGCCGTTCACCCTCAACCTGAGCGGTGGTCCGACCGGATTGACCATCGGCGTGAGCTGCGGCGGCCTGCTCACCTTCTCGCCATCGGTCTGGGGATCGAACGCCCCGAGCCTCCTGCTGACGGTGATGGGCTCCTATGTCCCGAGCGGATCCTTCGTCCTGTCGGTCACCGCGAGCGGAGCGGGCGGTGGTGACATCTGGGACAACGCCATGGGGGTCACTGGCCTCAACGTCGGGGTGCTCGCCGTGCAGGTCGGCTTCACGCCGGGCATCGAGGTCCCCACGGTGATCGGCCTGTCGATGAGCGGCGCGGTGCCCAACATGGCGGCGATGCTCGGGCTCCCCTCCAGCGTGGTGTCCGGGGCGAGCTCGGTCCCGTTCTCGGCGACGATGAACCTGTCCGCCACCAACAGCTGCTTCATCACCTCGATCGGGAGCCCGACCAGCTTCGGCGGCATCCTCACCCTCGGTGGGGTCGTCGGCGTGGGCTACATCCAGACCTATGTGGCCCCGACGGGCTGCCAGGTGGGCACGGTCGTCAAGCCCCCGGGAGTGAGCTTCACGCTCCAGGCGACGCTGCTCGGCTCGAACATCTACCTGTACTCGTCGCTCGACCCGACCACGGGGGCCGTCACCTTCGCTGGCTCCGGGAGCATCTCCATCGGCGGGTTCAACCTCATGATGGCGGTGTCGGCGAGCGAGACCTCCACGGGGATGAACTTCACTGGCTCATCGAGCCTGAGCATCCCTGGCGGACCGACCGTGAACCTGAGCGGGAGCTTCTCCTCGTCGGCCGCAGGTGTCGCAGCCTCGTTCACGGCCACCGCCACCAACATGAACTTCGGGGGCTTCGACTTCGGGTCGGGGACTCTCACGATGACGACCAGCCCGTCGGGCACCCTGGTGAGCTTCTCGGTACCCAACATGAACCTCATGGGCGGGGTGCTGAAGGGGAGCGCGTTCGGCGTGGTCTCGGTGAGTGGCGGGGTGACCCTGTTCAACATCAAGGCGACTGCCTCCCTCACGATCGCAGGCCTCGCCAGCGGCACCGCCACGATCTCCGTCGCCAACGCCTCGCTCACGACGCTCTACACGACCGTGACGACCACGCAGCAGATCGGCCAGACCTGCGTCGGCGCCGGGGCGTATCGGACCTGCACGCCGATCTACGCCCAGGTGACCACCACCACGCCGACCGGCTTCTACTCGCTGGCCGCCACCGGATCGCTCTCGGCGTCGATGTCGGCGTCCGCCACCTGGAACGGCCAGACCGTGGCCTTCACCACGGCACTGCTCAGTCTCTCGAGCTTCAGCTACAGCTGGTCCTCGTCGAGCGCATCGTGCTCCGGGTGGATCACCATCGATGGGGTCATCCGGTTCCGGGGCTGCGCCGCGGGGTCCTACAACCTGGCCATCTCGAGCTCCTCGCCGTATCTGACGGTGTCTGTGGCCACCAGCTTCGACATCACCTACGACAACTGGGTGGTCTCGACCTGCCACCGCTATGGGGTCCCCTACCCGTGCAGTGGCTGGGGTGGCGACCACCACGACTCGATCGGTGGGTCGATCGACTCGGACGGCACGGTGCACCTCCACTACCACGGCACGGATTTCAGCTTCAAGCTGTGATCTGCTCGGCTGGAGCTGCTTCGGCCTCAGGCCACCAGGCGCACCGATGGTCGCGACCGACTTCCTTCGATGTCGGGCTGGAGGAAGCGCGCCAAGTGCAGCACAGGTGAACGCACCGAGGAGGGCTCCTCGTCTGAGGGGAGGAGCCCTCCTCGCCTCATGCTGATGGAGGCTCTAGCAGCCGAGCGGGTGGACCTCCGAGTCCTAGGTGGGGATCGCCACCACGTGGCGCCCGCTCGACCGGATGACCCCATCAATCGCGATCCACCCGGAGCACGATGCCCTGCGCCTCGGCTCGTCCGGGCTCAGGGTCATCCCGGCTGCCTCACCACCAGAGGCCGACCGAGTTCGATGGGAGGCTGACGAGGATGGTGGCCCTGTGCTTCTTTCCGATCCTCTCTCTGGCGCTGACCGTGATGGTGTAGAGCGCCCCGTGCGGGAGGTTCTTAAAGCGACAGTGCCGACCGGATCCGGTGGTCCTGCAGGTGTCGACCACGGTCCCGGCACCGTCTCGGGCCTCGGCGATGAAGCGCCTGATGGCGCCATCTGTCGTCGCTGGGCGGCGCCAGATGACGAGCGGGTACGCCTGGCCGCCGAGGTTGGTGATGATCGGGGCCTCGGGTCGAGGGATCACCGCGGGCGACGAGGGGCTCACTCCACCGGTGCCGACGCCATTGGTCGCTGACACGCGGAACACGTAACTCGTGCCGTTGGTGAGTCCGGTCACCGTGCAGCTGGCAGTGGTCGTGGCGCAGTCGTTGACCGGGCTGCTCCACGTCGAGCCGCCGTTGCTCGAGAACTCGAGGACGTAGCCGGTGATCGTGCTGCCGCCATCGAAGGGGGCAGACCACGACACCGATGCTGACCTGGTCTGGGCGATGGCGGTCACGCCATCGGGTGCATCCGGGGCGACGGGGTCGGTCGTGGCCCCGGTCGAGACCGAGGGCAGGCCGGTGCCGATGGAGTTGGTCGCCGTCACCCAGAAGTCGTAGGCCGTCCCGGCCTCGAGCCCCGTGATGGTGCAACTGGTCGTCGACGTGGTGCACGACAGCGGGGTGTACGTGGCCACGACGGAGAACTCCTTGGCCGTGCCCGGGCACGGATCGCCCCCGAAGGCCTCCGCACTCGCGGTGAACGTGGCGGTCTGCCGGCCGACGACGAGGTCCGACACCGTGGCGTCCAGGCCAGCGAGGTCGCACGCGCCGGCGGCGGGGAGCCCGTCGGTGGCCGTGGGAGTGCCGTAGAGGGCATAGTCCACCGCGGTGAAGGTGGTCCCCGGTGGGGCCGTCAGCGTCACGCTGTCACCATCGGTCCGGTAGACGCCGCAAACCGACTGGCTCATGTCCACGCCGGGGAACTCGGTGGCACAGTTGCTGCCGTCGTTGCTCGACCCCACGGCCGAGGCGGTGTAGTTCGTGACGGGGAAGCCGCCATCGACTTGTGGTGCGGACCACGAGATGGTCGCCGCCCTGTCGCCGCCTGTGGCGGTCGGGTCCGTCGGCGCATCGGGGGCGGCGGGTGCGATCACGATCCTGGTCAGCGTGCCGGCATCCGAGTTCCCGATCCAGACGAAGGTTCCGTCGGTGGCTGCTTCCTTCGCACCTGCACCGACGGCGAAGGTGCCGGTGACGGTCCCCGTCGCCGGGGAGAGCGCCGAGACCGTCGAGTCGTCGGAGTTCACGACCCAGATGCTGGTCTCGTCGGGGGTGAGTGCCATGCCGGTGGGCCCTGCGCCCACGGCGATGGTGTCGATCACGGTGTCGGAGGAGGTATCGATCACCGACACGGCCCCGTCACCCTGCTCGGCCACCCAGATCCGCGAGCCGTCGCTCAGTCCGACGATGCCGATCGGGTTTTGGCCGACTGCGATGGTGTCGACCACGGTGTTGGTCGCCTCGTCGATCTTGCTCACCGTGTTGCTTGCCATGTTCGCCACCCAGAGGGTGCCGGCGGCCGAGAATGACCACTGCGGCTGCGATCCCACCTCGATGGTCCCGACGATGGTGCCGGTCGTGGCGTCGATGGCCGCGACCGTGCCGAAGCCGTTCATGTCCACCCAGACCGTCGCTCCGTCGGTGGAGATGCCGAGGGGGAGGGCGTCCTGAGGCAACGTGATCGTCTTGATGACGGTTGCCGTCTCCTTGTCGATCTCCGAGACCGTGTCCGCGTAGGTGTTGGTCACCCAGAGGTGGGTGCCATCGTCGGCGAGCGATGACGGCGTGGGCCCGGCGGGGATGGTGGCGACGAGGGAGCCGGTCGCCTTGTCGAGCTCGGTCACGGTCTGATCGAAGATGTTCGCGATCCACAGGTGGGAGCTGTCTGCCAGCAGGGCCCACGGCTGGCCCCCCACCGAGATGGTGTCCCTGGTGGCCGGCGGCAGGCTGGCGGCGGTTGCCACCGATCCCAGCGGGACGGACGACAGCACCGCCGCGGCGACGATGACGGCTGCGAGTGGTCTGAGCAGCGAGCGGGTCATATCTGAACCTTTCCTTTGATCGAGGAGCCTCTTGATTATACTTCATACTATCTAGCAGGCACGAAGGACGATGAGATAGCCAGAGCGCCGGCACGGGCTCGCCGAGGACACCGCTCCTCGCCCATCGATCCAGACGGGCGACCGAAGCGGGCCCAAGGGGAGCTTCCCCGGCGGCGGATGGCGCGAGATCGCCGCCCTATCGGAATTGCTAGTGTCGAGGTCCTGAGCACCGATCAGTGCGAGACCTTCGGGATGCGTCCCCGGGGTCCCACACCGGTCTGGCCACCTGCGGTCGACTCAGGAGCAGTGCAGGCCTGGGTAGCTCAGTGGTAGAGCAACGCACTCGTAATGCGTAGGTCATGGGTTCAAGTCCCATCCCAGGCTCCAGTTCAGCGCACCGTCGTTGGTCGTCCGCATCTGGCAGGACGGCCCGCTTGTCGGGTTGCGTCGTTGATGCCCATGCTGCAGCAGCAACTCGGGCAACTCGGGCAACTCGGGCATCTCGGGCATCTCGGCCTGCGGTGGCGAGCGAGAGGTGAGGACCGAGGACATGGCTGAGCGAGGAGAACGGGAGGCCGCCTCGGCGCAGCCGATCTCGATCGGCGTCCTGATGGCGTGCTTCAACCGCTCGGCCGTCACGCTGAAGTGCCTTGAGCTCCTCTTCGCCCAGTCGGCCGTCCTCGACGGTGACGTCAGCCTCGCCGTCTGGCTCCTCGACGACGGGACCGACGGCACGGGCTTGGCCGCGGCGGCACTCGATCCGCGGGTCCACGTGATCCAGGGCGACGGCACCTACTTCTACGGCGGCGGCATGGCCGCCGCCCGTGACGCCACGCAGCAAGCTCCGCCGGACCTCTACCTCTGGCTCAACGACGACGTGATGCTCGACGAGGACGCACTGGAGCTCCTCCTGGCCGAGCGTCGTGCCATCGAGGAATCGGGCTTCGTCGACCCCGTGTTGTCTGGTCCGCAGCGTGACCTTCGGGACATGGTCCAGTACTCGGGACGGCGCTTCGAGCGGACGCGGCCGTGGATGACGACCACCTATGTCCTGCCGTCCGGCACCGCCGAGCGGGTGGACCTCATCCCGGGGAACTGCATCCTCGTGTCCACCGAGCGGCTCGACGCGGCAGATCCGTTCGATGGCGTGTTCCAGCACGGATGGCTCGACTGGCACTTCGCCATGAAGGTCAACGCCATCGGCGGCTCCACCTGGATCGCCAGTCGCTCGGTCGGGATCTGCCCCCGTGGCCTGCCGACCTGGATCGACCCGGAGATCCCTGCGTCCAAGGCGGTCCGCAGCTTCGTCGACCGGGCCCGGAACGGCGTCGTCCTCACCCCGCCGATCCGCTTCTACCGACGCTATGCCGGGGTCGGCTGGCCGGTGAACGTGGCCCTCCTCGTCTCCAACCGGGTCCGGGTCGGTATGGTTCCCCGGGTCAGGGCCATGGTCACCAGCGCAGGACGGTCGTCTGTCTGAGCGTGCCAGCCGTTCGGCCGGCGTCAGGCCTCCGGTCGCCGGTGCGCATCGTCGATGCGTCGGCGCACCGCCCCCGCGAACGCCTCGGAGCGCTCCTTCCAGTTGGCGAACTGGCTGAAGCTCGGTGCGGCGGGAGAGAGCAGCACCACCCCCTCGTCGCCGATCCAGCCATCAGCGAGGTCGACCGCCTCGTCGATCGAGCCGACGGCCGCCGACTCGGTGCCTGACCCAGTGCCGCTGACCGCGGCCACGAGCCGGGTGCCGGACTCGGGGAGCCCGATCACCATGGTGGGGGCGGAGCGGCTGGCGAGCGCGTCGATCAGCTCGGCGTAGTCGATGCCCCGGTCGTGGCCGCCCACGAGGATGGCGAGGCGCTGCCCCTCGAGCGAGCGCAGGGCGGCGAGGGTGGGAAGCACGTTGGTCGCCAGCCCGTCGTCGATGAAGCGCACGTCCCCACGTCGCCCGATCTCCCGGAAGCGTCCCGGCAGGCCGTCGTAGCCGGCGGCCGCCTCCCTGAGGGCATCGGGATCTGACCCGAGCGGGATCTCGAGCGCCCGCAGCACCGCGGCGGCGAGCTCGGCGTTGATGGCATTGTGCCGGCCGGCCATCCCGAGGGCATCGGTCCAGTCCCGGTCGGGCCCTGGCACCCAGGTCACGTCGCCGCCCAGCCGGTCCACCTGCGCTCTGAGCGTGGGGTCGTCTGCCGGCACCAGGGTCCTCCCGGCATCGGGCAGCGAGGTGAGGGAGAGCTTGTCGGCCTGGTAGCGCTCGACCGTGCCGTGCCAGTCGAGGTGGTCGACGTCGAGGGAGGTGACGACCACGATGCCTGGGGCGTCGGCCACGTCGAGGGCCTGGAAGCTCGAGGTCTCGATCACCAGCAGGTCGAGGTCGGCGGGGATCGACGGATCGAAGGGCGGTCGGCCGATGTTGCCCGTGACCTCGACCCGGAGCCCGGCCGCGGCGGCCAGGTGGCCGAGCACGCTCGAGGTCGTCGACTTCCCCTTGGTGCCGGTGATGCAGACGACCCGGCTGGGGTCGGCCTCGTGCACGGTCAGGCCGACCCCGCCGACCACGGCGACCCCTGCCCGCTCGAGGGCGGCCACGTCCTCCCGATAGGCCGAGATCCCTGGTGACTTGATCACGACGTCGCAGGAGGCGAGCAGGGACGCGCCCCCGGCGTCGGTGGCGATCACCTCACGCTCGCCGAGGTTCCCGGCAGGTCGATCGTCGACCACGACGATGTCGTCGGTCAGGTCAGCCAGCCGCAGCGCAGCGGTCCGGCCCTCGAGTCCGGCACCGAAGATGCCGACCCGGGACCCGGCGAGGTCAGCCCAACCCAGCTGGTGGCGCATAGCGCTCCGGGATCACAGCGGCCGGTGGAGGTGGCTCGCTCGGACGATGGACGAGACCGACCTCGCGCGCGAGCTCCTGGAGCGCCTGGTCCGCCGACCGATCGGGGCGCTCGGCGGTGCGCAGCAGGGCCTCTCGGCACTCCTCCTCGTCGCCGACGCACTCGAAGGGGCGGGTCTCCTCGCTCATGCCCACGAGGACGCGCAGCTGACCCGCCAGGGGGAGCTGGACCAGCGGCTCGGTGCCCCCGAAGATCTCGGCCAGGGTCTCGGGAGGAAGGAAGGGTGCGAGCGCCAGGTTGATGAAGAGGCACTTGTCGCAGGTCCCGCACCAGCGATCGAGGCGCCGGGCGGGGTCCTGGTGGAAGGAGCGGTTGCAGGACCGGAAGAGCGGCAGGAACTCGTCGAGGCCGGCGAGGACGGCGGCGATGGAGAGCTCCGAGCGGTCCCTCAGCCACGAGAAGTAGGCCACGGAGCCGACCCGGGCCTCCACCAGCGAGCGGAAGCCGGACTCGAACTCGAGGCCCTTGGACCACTGGTGGTTGACGGGGCCGTGTGGCCCCTGCGTGGTCGCCGCCGAGGCGGAGCGCTCGTTGGACATGGCCACCGCTCCTCGTCCCGTGGCCACAGCGGCCAGGACGGCGAGGGCCGAGATCACCCCGGTGACGGGGACGTGACCGTTGAGGTATCCCCGCTGGGCGGACTCGAGGACCTTGGGGTCGAGGAGCCGCTCGACCCGCACCACCGGCAGGCCGGTGGCGGCCGCCGGCACCTCGATGGCGTCGAACCTGCTGCCCGGCCGCTCCACGACGAACAGGGCGGCCTCGTCGGCCTGGCCGGCGAGCTCGGCGACGGTCACGATCGAGTCGAGGCCGCCGCCGAAGGGGATGAGGATCCGCCCGGGATCCCCCTGAGCCCGGTCTGCGGGACCGGAGCCGTCGAGCCCCACGATGGTCAGGTCGGTGAGGTCGAGGCCGTTGCCGAGGGCGAACTCGCCGAGGCCGGCGACGTAGAAGCGACGGAGGAACTCGCGCTCGGCGGGGGAGGTGCGGATGCCGTCGATCTCGATGCGGAGGGGGGCTGCGGTCTTGAAGTAGGAGACGCCGGCGAGCAGGCACCACAGCTCAGCGGCGGCGGCCACCCCGGGAAGGGTCAAGTCCCCATCGGGGACGGCCGCCGTCTCCTCGAAGACCTCATCGCCGATGGCCCACCGTCCGGTCACCGTGGCAGCCGCCGCGTCGATCTCGACGCCGAGGATCACGAAGGGGTCGGGACGGCTCATGAGACCCCCGATGCTACGGCGGGAGCCCCAGTGAGCCGGGCGACGACGGCGAATCGACCACAGGGTCGGGCGTGGCGGTCGGAGAACAGCCGAGGATCGTCCGTGCGCAGCTCGGACGCCGTGATCTGGTCGGTGGGGATCCCAGCGCCCTCGAGCAGGAGCCGGTTGAGGGTGGTGGTGTCGAGGTGACTGGATCCCGCGATCTCGACGACCGCCGCCGCGCCTCCGCAGGAGCGAGCGGCGGCGACGACCTCCGGGCCCACCTCGTAGCGGGCCACGTCGACGCCCGGGCCGAGCCAGGCGTGGATTCGCGACCGCTCGGCCCCGGCGGCCACCATCGCCTCGACCGTGGCCGGCCCGATCCCGCCGACCGCGCCCCTCCACCCGGCGTGGGCGAGGCCCAGGACCGCAGCCTCTGGGTCGACGAGGACGATCGGGGTGCAGTCGGCGACCTGGATCACCAGCGGGAGCCCGACGGTCGTGGTCACCGCCGCGTCGGTGGCGCTGAGCGCGTTCTCGATGAACCGCGCCCCGCGGCCGGCGTGGCTGGCGCCGACCGTGGCCACCCTGGTCCCATGGCACTGGTCGAGGAAGACCATGTCGTCGAGGTGGCAGCCATAGGTGGCGGCGAGCCGCTCGCGGTTGGTCAGGACGTGCTCCTCGTGGTCGCCGACGTGCAGGCCGAGGTTCAACGTGTCGTAGGGCGGCCGGGAGAGGCCGCCGGCTCGGGTGGTGATGACTGCATCGACCCCGAGGTCGACGAGGTCCCAGACCGGCAGCAGGACGACGTGGTCCGGGTGTCCGGCGGCTGTCGCCTGGTCAGCCATCGGCGCAGGCCGGGCAGATCCCGGTGACCTCGAGGGTGTGGGAGAGGTCGCGGAACCCGCTCCGGGCGGCCACCTCGTTGGCCCAGGTCTCGACGGCGGGCGCATGGAGCTCGTCGACCCGGCCGCAGCCGCGGCACCGGAGGTGGTGGTGGTGCTCCCCGCCGCCACAGGCTCGGTAGAGGGCCTCGCCGGCCTCGGATCGGATGACGTCGACCTGCCCCGCCTCGGCCATCTGGCGCAACTGCGAGTAGACGGTCGCCAGCCCGACGCGCTGGTCGGAGGCCCGCAGGTCGGCGTGGAGGTCCTGGGCGGAGCGGAACCCGTCGGCCGCGGCCAGCGCAGCCTCGAGGGCACGGCGCTGGCGGGTCATGCGGACCGGGGTGGCGCTGGGATCGGGCACGTCCAGATTGTAACCGTTCCGATTCCTGTCTACGATGATCCAGAATCAGAACGGTTCCAGAGAAGCCCCGACGAGGATGGAGGTCGACGCCGTGCACCGCATGACCCCCCTCCTCCTGTGCTGCGCTGCCGTCCTGGCCGCCTGCGGCACCTCTCCTTCAGCCACGACCGCATCGGGTCGTCTCCGGGTCGTGGCGGCGGAGAGCCCCTGGGGGGCTGTGGCGGCCGCGGTCGGCGGCGACCACGTCGTGGTCACCTCGCTGCTCTCGGCCCCGGGGGCCGACCCGCACGAGTACCAGCCGACCGCCTCGGCGGCGGCAGCCGTGGCGACGGCGCGGGTGGTGGTGATGAACGGCCTCGGATACGACCCCTACATGTCGAGGATGCTGGCCCAGGGGTCGGCCGGCCCGCAGCGGGTGGTCGAGGCCGCCACCGTCCTGGGCGTCTCCGGGTCCGATGTCAACCCGCACCTCTGGTACAACCTCGCTCGCGTGCCGGCCGTGGCGGCGGCCATCGCGCGCAACCTGATCGCTGTCGACCCCGGCCACGCCGCGGACTACCGGGCTGGCCTCTCCGCCTTCGTGTCCTCGTTGCGTCCGGACCTCGCCTCGCTTCGAGCGATCCGATCCGCCCATCCCCATGCTCCGGTCCTCGTGACCGAGCGGGTGGCCGACTACCTCCTCGCCGAGGCGGGCCTCGACATCGTCTCGCCCGAGAGCTTCGCTCGGGCCGTCGAGTCCGGCCAGAGCCCGAGCGCGGCGGCCACGGCCTCGATCGACGCCCTCGTGCGGCCCAGCCGAGCCGACGCCCTGATCGTCAACAGCCAGGTCGACACCCCGGCCACGGCGGCCGTGCGCGACCGAGCTCGTTCCTCGGGCGTTCCCGTGGTGCTCATGACCGAGACGGTGCAACCGCCGGCTCTGAGCTTCGTGGCCTGGCAGTCCCGTCAGATCGCCGCGCTGGCGACGGCCCTGGGGGGCTCAACGTGACCGCGCTCGTCGATCTTTCCGGGGTCACCGCCGGCTACGGAGGTCGTCCGGTGCTGCGCGACCTGGACATCAGCGTCGCCCCCGGCGAGTTCGTCGCCGTGCTGGGACCCAACGGGTCGGGCAAGACCACCCTGATCAAGGTGCTCCTCGGCCTGCTCGAGCCGACGTCGGGGACGATCGCCATCGACGGCCTCGACCCACGCTCGGCGCGGCACCTCGTGGGCTACGTGCCCCAGCACCGTGGGTTCGACGCCGACCTCCCGCTGCGGGCGCGCGACCTCGTCGAGCTCGGACTGACCGGCAGCCGACCCGGCCTGCCGGTACGGCGGCGTGCGGTCCGCCGGCAGGTCGACGAGGTGCTCGAGCTCGTCGGCGCCACCGCGTTCGCGTCGGCGCCGGTGGGGCTGCTGTCGGGCGGCGAGCAGCAGCGCCTTCGCATCGCCCAGGCCCTGCTCGGCGACCCCCGGCTGCTCCTGCTCGACGAGCCCCTCCTGGCCCTCGACCCGGGGGCGCAGGCCGGGATCACGGCGCTGATCCACGAGCGCCGGCGATCGACCGGCCTCGGCGTCCTGTTCGTCACGCACGAGATCAACCCCATCCTGCCGGTGGTGGACCGCGTGCTCTACCTCGTCGCCGGCCGGGCCGCCCTCGGTCGTCCTGAGGAGGTCATGACCACCGAGACCCTGTCCGCGCTCTATGGCGCCCCGGTCGAGGTCCTGCACGTCGGCGGGCGCACCCTGGTGCTGGCCGGCGATGGAGAGGTCAGCGGGCTCCTCGGCCACCACCACCACGATCACGACCACGGTCTTGACCTCGACCACGAGCACGGCGACGGGCGGCTCTGATGGACCTCGGCGGCTACCTCGCGCTCCCCTTCGCCCAGCACGCGCTCGTCGCCGGGACGCTGATCGCGCTCATCTGCGGCGTGCTGAGCCCGTTCGTGCTCATCCGCCAGATGGCCTTCGCCGTCCACGGGGCGGCGGAGCTCTCCTTCACCGGTGCCGCCGCCGGCCTGGTGCTGATCGGGGACCCGGTCGTGGGCGCCCTCTCGGGCTCCGTGGTGGTGGCCGGCCTGATCGGATCGCTCGGCGAACGCCCGCGGGAGCGGGACTCGGCCATCGGCGTGGTCCTCGCCGGTGGCCTCGGCCTCGGCATCCTGCTGCTGAGCCAGTACCAGGGCTTCGCCTCGGCGGCCACCAGCATCCTCTTCGGCGACATCTTCGCCATCTCTGCCGGCCAGATCTGGCTGCTCGTGGTCCTCGCCCTCGTCGTCCTCGTGGGCCTGGGCCTGATCTACCGGCCGCTGCTCTTCGCCTCGGTGGACCCTGAGCTGGCCGAGGCCTCGGGCGTGGCGACCCGCCTGCTCGGCATCGCCTTCCTCCTCCTGCTGGCCATCACGGTGACCGAGGCGGCACAGGTGGTCGGGACGCTGCTGGTGCTGTCGCTGGCGATCATCCCCGGAGCCGCCGCCCAGCGGGTCGCCACCGCCCCGCTGGCCGCCACCGCGGTCTCGGTGGGGGTGGCGCTCCTCGCCACCGATGGCGGGCTGCTGCTGGCCCTGAACGGCACCACGGTGCCGCCCACGGTGTTCGTGACCGGCATCAGCGTCGGCGCCTATGTGGTGGCCCGGGTGGTCGGCCCGAGGCTCAGGGCGCGCCGGAGCCGACGGCTCGACGCCGCCCGGGGGCTCAGCTGAACAGCTTGGAGTAGTCGGCGCCGCGGCGCAGGTGGTGGCCGCCGTCGACCCCGAGGTGCTCGCCGGTGATCCACGAGGCCTCGTCGCTGGCGAGGAAGGTGACGGCTGCGGCCACGTCGTCCACCGTGCCGACCCGAGAGAGCGGCATCTGGGCGAGGTAGTCGTCGAGCAGGGCGCCGCCGGCGGTGATGAAGCTCATCAGCTCGTCGTCGATGATGCCCGGCTGCACGGCGTTGACGCGGATGCCGTGCTCGCCGAGCTCCTCGGCGGCATAGTCGCACAGCGACTCGATGCCGGCCTTCGACATGCCGTAGGCCCAGAGCCAGCGATGGGGGAAGTGCCCGGCACCGGAGCTCATGAGCACGATGGACCCGGCGCCCTTGGGGATCATCACCCTGGCCGAGTGCTTGACCGAGAGGAAGGAGCCGATGAGGTTCAGGTCGACCGTGGCCCGGACGCCCTCGGCGTCGGCGTCGACCATGGCACCCATGTGGTGGGAGCCCCCCGCGCAGGCGAAGGTGACATCGAGCGTGCCGGTGACCGCCTCGGCGGTGTCGACGGCGGCGGCGATCTGCTCCTCGATGGTCACGTCCGCCACGATGTGGCGCACCGAGGCGCCCGGGACGGCGGCGAGGATCTGGGCGACGGCGGCCTCGAGCTTTTCAGCCGTCCGGCCGCAGATGGTGACGGCGGCGCCGAGCTCGGCGAAGCGGGTGGCGGTGGCCAGGCCGATCCCTGAGCCACCTCCGGTGATGAGGGCGCTCTTGCCGGTGAAGCTGATGGTCATGGGCCTCTCCTAGAGGGCAGGGACGCCGAGGGACGGCGACGGGGTGAACGCGATGGGCATGGACTCGAGGCCGCTGACGAAGTTGGCGTCGCGGTAGTCGAGGGGGCCGCCCTCGGCCCGGTGGATGTCCGGCATGCGCTCGAGGAGGCGGCCGAGCATGACCTTGAGCTCGAGGCGGGCGAGCTGGTTGCCGAGGCAGAAGTGGGTGCCGAAGCCGAAGGCGATGTGGTCGTTGGGCGATCGGGTGATGTCGAAGCGCTCGGGCTCGTCGAAGACCTCCTCGTCGCGGTTCGCCGAGGGGTAGAGCAGGAGGAGCTTGTCGCCCTCGGGGATGGTCACGCCGCGCACCTCGACGTCTCGGGAGGTCTGTCGGGCCATGTTCTTGATCGGGGTGACCCAGCGCAGCATCTCCTCGACGGCGCTCGGGATCAGCGAGCGGTCCTCGGCCACCATGGCCAGCTGGTCCGGGTTGGCCATCAGCGCCTCGACGCCTCCGGAGACCACGTGCCGGGTCGTCTCGTCGCCGCCGATGAGGATCAGCAGGGTCTCGTGGATCAGGGAGTCGTCGTCGAGGCCCTGGCCGTCCTCCCCGGCGTGGACGAGGATGCCGACGAGGTCGTCGTCCTTGCCCGTCGAGCGACGGCTCTCGATGACCTCGGACATGTAGGCGGTGTACTCGGCGAAGGCCACGATCATCTTCTCGAGCAGGACCGGGTCAGCGGTGCCCTGGCCGCGCATCAGGTCGTCGCTCCAGCGCAGCAGGTCGGGACGGTCCTCGGGGGAGATGCCGAGCAGCTGGCCGATGACGATGAGCGGGAGGGGAGCCGCGATGTCGTGGACGAGGTCACCGGTGCCGGACTCGGAGATCTGGTCGAGGATGAAGTCGCAGACGTGGGCGATGTTCTCCTCCATGGCGCGGACGCGCACCGGGGTGAACCCGGCCGACACGAGGCGTCGGCGCTCGTGGTGCAGCGGGGCGTCCATGTCGATCATCATCGGCAGGGGACCCATGTCAGGCCGGATCCCGCCGCCGTTGATGAAGTCGATCGGGTTCTTGGAGATGTCCTTGATGTCGCGGTGCTTCGTGATGCCCCAGATGCCGTTGGCGGCGTCGTGGTACACCGGCTCGTTGGCGCGCATCCACGCGAAGGCGGGGTAGGGGTCACCCCCGTAGAACGCCCCATCGATCAGGTCGATCCATGGCTGCTCACCGCTCATCTCTTCCCTCCCCAGGACATGCCGCGTTCGGCTCAAGGGAACCTTATGGCACGGCGGCTCGGCATCATCGTTCCTCGTGGCCCGCCGGCGCGAAAGGCCCTAGGTTGGAGCCATGGCGGACCCCTCCGGCTTCCAGAGCCAAGCGATGCCCCTCATGGAGGGCCTCTACTCCGCCGCCCTGCGCATGACCCGCAACCAGGCCGACGCCGAGGACCTGGTCCAGGAGACCTTCCTCAAGGCCTACCGATCCTTCGACTCCTTCACCGAGGGGACGAACCTCCGGGCCTGGCTCTATCGGATCCTGACCAACACCTACATCTCGTCGTACCGGGCCAAGCAGCGACGACCGGAGGTCGAGGACGTGGAGGACATCGAGGACCTCTACCTGTTCCGTCGCCTTCCGACCTCGGACCAGATCCATGGGGCGAGCGCGGAGGACGTGGTGTTCTCGGGCATCACCGACGACTCGGTCAAGGGTGCCCTCGAGTCGCTGCCGGAGGCGTTCCGCATCGCGGTCCTGCTCGCCGACGTGGAGGGGTTCAGCTACGCCGAGATCGCCGAGATCACCGAGAGCCCGATGGGCACCGTGATGAGCAGGATCCACCGCGGCCGCCGAGCCCTGCAGAAGGCCCTGCTGCCCTTCGCCGAGGAGGCCGGGCTGCTCGGGGTGGCGTCATGAGCGGCGAGGGGGCCATGGAGACCCCACCGTGGGTGGCGACGACGGTGAGCTGCGACGACGCCGTGCGCCAGCTCTACGACTACCTCGACGGCGAGCTGACCGACGAGCGCCGGGCCGCCATCGCCGCCCACCTCGACGGGTGCGCCCCCTGCATCGGTGCGGCGAAGTTCGAGGCCGAGCTGCGACAGGTGATCGCCGACCGGTGCCACGAGCGCGTGCCGGACTCGCTTCGCGATCGGGTCGCCGCCTCGCTCCGCCAGGAGGCCGATGCCGACGGCTGACGCCCCGGGGGTCGAGCGCTCCGAGGGGTTCGTCGACGTCGCGACCGCCAGCCGCATCGGCGCGTCCCTGGCCCGGCGTCGCCCCCTGCCGGCGTCCTATCGCCCGGGGGCCCTCGAGCAGCAGCTCACCGAGCTGTCCCTGCTCGCCACGGACCGCGTGGCGATCGAGTCCGGCCTCGTCCCCCCGACCCCACCGGTGGCGCGGGTGGTCGACCGGGCCGAGTGGGTGGCGGCCAACGTGGCCTCCGTCGAGCGGCTCGTCGGACCGGCCGCTGCCGCCCTCGCCGCCCGGCGCAAGGTCCGACCTCCAGCCATGGTGGATCGGTGGTCGCGCCGCAGCTCGGCCGCCCAGCTCGCCGCGGTGCTCGCCTGGCTCTCGTCGCGCGTGCTCGGGCAGTACGACCTACTGGTGGGCGAGGAGGCCAGTCGGGACGAGGACGTCATCAGCTACGTCGGGCCGAACATCGTCGCCCTCGAGCAGCGCCACGGCTTCGACGTCGACCAGTTCCGGCTCTGGCTGGCCCTCCATGAGACAGCCCACCGGGCTCAGTTCACTGGCGCCCCGTGGGTGCGGACCTACTTTCTCAGCCTCATCGACGAGGTGGTGGGGGCGATGTCGATCGACATCTCGACGGTCCTGTCAGGGGCGGTCCGGTCCTTCCGCGAGGTGGCCGAGGGGGCGAACCCGCTGGCCGAGCTCGGTCCCGCCGGTCTCTTCGCCACCGAGGCCCAGCGCGACGCACTCCGTCGGCTCACCGCCCTGATGAGCGTCCTGGAGGGCCATGGCGAGGTCGTGATGGACGTGGCGGCCCAGGATCTGGTCCCCTCCGCCTCCCGGTTCCACTCCGTCCTGCGCGACCGGCGCGACGCCCCGGGCGCGCTGTCCAAGGTGCTCGGCCAGCTCCTGGGCCTCGACGCCAAGATGCGCCAGTACGCCGACGGCGAGCGCTTCGTCCGAGCGCTGCGCGACGCCGGCGGGCCGGGGCTGGTGGCCGAGCTCTTCGTCGGCCCCGAGGCCATGCCCACCATGGCCGAGCTCCTCGACCCGGCGCTGTGGCTGGCTCGCTCGGCACCCGCCCTTCGGTGACCCTCTCGGTCGGCAGGCTGCTCCTCGACGACGAGGCCGCCGCGATGGTGGCGGCGCTGCTCGCCCGCAGTGCGATCGAGCGCGGCGGGCAGCCGATGGACGTGGCCTGCTCGGGGGGAGCCGACTCGACCGCCCTCGCCGTCCTGGCGGTCGCCGCCGGCCGGAGGGTGACGCTCCACCACGTCGATCACCAGCTGCGGTCCGGGAGCGCCGCCGAGGCCGACCACGTGGTCGCTCTGGCGGAGCGGCTCGGTGCCGCCGCCGTCTGCCATCAGGTGGAGCTCGGCGACGGCGACGGCCTCGAGGACCGAGCCCGACGGGCCCGACGCTCGGTGCTGCCCGTCGGGGCGGCCACAGGGCACACCATGGACGACCAGGCCGAGACCGTGCTGCTCAACCTGCTGCGAGGGTCGGGAGCGAGCGGCCTGGCCGCCATGGGCCGAGGTCCGGAGCATCCGATCCTCGACCTGCGCCGCTCTGAGACCCGCCAGCTGTGCGAGCTGCTCGGCCTGAGCGTCATCGAGGACCCGAGCAACCGCGACCTGACCCTGCGACGCAACGACGTGCGCCACCGGCTCCTGCCCCTGGCGGCCGAGGTGGCCGATCGGGACGTCGTCCCCCTGCTGGCGCGCACCGCAGACCTGGCGCGCGATGACGAGGCGCTCCTGACGGGGCTGGCAGCAGAGGAGATCGACGACGTGCTCGATGCGCGCGCCCTGGCTGCCGCCCCGAGGCCCCTGGCCACCCGGGCCGTGCGGTCCTGGCTGGCCGAGGCCCGCTCGGGCGAGGGGGTCGCCCACCCGCCCTCCGCCGCCGAGGTCGACCGGGTCCTGGCGGTGGCGCGCCACGACGCGCAGGCCACCGAGCTCGCCGGCGGCCTGCGCGTGAGCCGGACGCAGGGGCGGCTTCGGCTCTCGGCGGGCGGTGCGGGTAACCTGCCCACCGTGAGCGGAGCCCCGAACGACCGTGGACGCCACGCCTGGGCCGACGGCGAGATCGGCGACGTCATCCTCACCGGCGCGCAGATCGCGGAGCGGGTGGCCGAGCTCGGCGCCCAGATCACCCGGGACTACGCCGACACCCCGCCGCTGATCGTCTGCGTCCTCAAGGGCGCCATGCACTTCATCAGCGACCTGTCTCGGGCCATCGACCTGCCCGTCGAGGTGGACTTCATGGCGGTCTCGTCCTACGGGTCCGCCACCAAGACCTCGGGCATCGTCCGCATCGTCAAGGACCTCGACGTCGACCTCACGGACCGCCACGTCCTGGTGGTCGAGGACATCATCGACTCGGGCCTCACCCTCAACTACCTGCGCAAGTACCTCTCGGCTCGCATCCCGGCCTCGATCGAGGTGTGCACCCTGCTGCTCAAGGAGGGCGAGCAGCGCATCGAGCAGGATCTGCGCTACGTGGGCTTCACCATCCCGCCCACCTTCGTGGTCGGGTACGGCCTCGACGTGGCCGAGCGGTACCGGAACCTCGACGGTGTCTATACATTCGTAGGTGACGGCGCCGCACCGGGCCGGCCGAAGAAGGCCTGAGGCATCCGCCTCGGGCGCACCGAGACCAGGAGCACACCACCGTGACCGTCGACACCGCGACCATCGAGCGCTGCGTGACCGAGATCCTCAACGCCATCGGCGAGGACCCGAGCCGTGACGGGCTCGTCGAGACGCCGCGGCGCGTGGCCAAGATGTACGCCGAGCTCTTCTCCGGCCTCCACGAGGACCCCACCACGCACCTCCAGGTCACCTTCGAGGAGCAGCACCAGGAGATGGTGATGGTCCGGGACATCCCGTTCACCTCGCTGTGCGAGCACCACCTCGTCCCGTTCATGGGCCGGGCGCACGTCGCCTACATCCCTGGCGACGACGGCAAGATCACCGGTCTGTCCAAGCTCGCTCGCGTGGTGGAGGGCTTCGCCCGACGGCTGCAGGTCCAGGAGCGCATGACGGCGCAGATCGCCGACTCGCTCGACGAGGTGCTCTCGCCGGCCGGGGCGCTCGTGGTGATCGAGGCCGAGCACTTCTGCATGTCGATGCGCGGCGTCAAGAAGCCGGGCACCATGACGGTGACCTCCGCCGTGCGCGGGATCTTCCGCACCGACCCCGTCACCCGCAACGAGGCGCTGCAGTTCATCCACGGCCGGTGAGGCTGCCGATGGCTAGCCTGCCGGTGATGGATCGCACGACCCCGCTCGTCATGGGAGTGCTGAACGCCACCCCCGACTCGTTCTTCGCGGGCTCCCGATCCTCTGGGGCCGAGGCCGTGCGGCGGGGTCGCGACATGGTGGAGGCGGGGGCGGCCATCATCGACGTCGGCGGCGAGTCGAGCCGACCCGGCTCGCACCCGGTCGACGTCGCCACCGAGCTCAGCCGAGTCCTGCCGGTGATCGAGGGCCTCGCCGGCCAGACGCCCATCAGCATCGACACGGTGAAGGCCGAGGTGGCGGAGGCGGCCGTGGCCGCCGGCGCCACGCTGATCAACGACGTCTCGGGCACCCTGGCACCCGTGGCCGCCGCCCTCGGCGTCGGATGGGTGGCCATGCATGCCCAGGGGGACCCGGAGACGATGCAGGACGACCCGACCTACGACGACGTCGTCGCCGAGGTCGCCGCCTGGCTCGAGGTCAAGGGCACCGAGGCGAGGGATCTCGGCGTCTCTGACCTCTGGCTCGACCCGGGGATCGGCTTCGGCAAGACCTTCGCCCACAACTGGACCCTGCTCCGCCACGCCGATGAGCTGGCGGCGATCGCCCGCGGCCTCGGTGCCAGGCTGCTGATCGGGACCAGCCGCAAGCGGTTCCTCGGGGCCGTCGGCGGGGGCGACCTCCCGCCGGAGGAGCGGCTCGCCTCCTCGCTGGCGACGTCGCTGGTGGCCATGGAGGCGGGGGCGGCGATGGTGCGGGTGCACGACGTGACGGCGACCGTGCAGGCTGCACGGGTCTTCGCCGAGGAGGTGGTGGTGTCATGAAGGGCAAGTGGGCCGCGGGGATCCCCCCGCGCAACCTGACCTGGGTGCTCCCGGGCATCCTGGCCGTCTCTGAGCGTCCAGGTGGCCAGGCCGCCACGCATCGCAAGGTGCGGCGCCAGGAGGAGGTCATCTGGCTGCGAGAGAACGGCTTCGACGTCGTGATCTCGGTGCTGACCTCGCCACAGAACCTCGCGGCCTACGCCGAGCTCTCGATGGAGTCGGCCCACCACCCGGTCCCCAAGGTGGGCGACGTGACCCCCGCGCTGGTCGAGCTCTACGGGGACATCGTGGCCCGGCAGGCCCAGGGCCAGCAGATGCTGCTCCACGCCGACGAGCTCGGCGACTGGATCATCGGGATCGTGGCGGGCTACCTGCTCTGGACGGGCCGACTGCCCGACACGCCGACGGCGACGACGGTGGCCGAGCAGCTCTTCGGCCGTCAGCTCGGCTCGCAGGGTCGCTCGCTCGTCGCCGTGGTGGCGGAGCACGGCCCGAGGTCATGACGCCCGACCGCATCGAGATCACCTCGCTGCGCGTCGTGGCGAGCGTGGGGGTCCTCCCCGAGGAGCACGACCGGCCCCAGCCGCTCGAGCTCTCGATCTCGGTCGAGGTGGACCTGTCGGCCGCCGGGGCCAGCGACGCCCTGGCCGACACGGTGAACTACGCCGAGATCGTCGATATCGCGCTTGGCGTGGCGGCCGCCCGCCACCACGAGCTCCTCGAGTCGCTCGCCGACGAGGTCGGTCGCGCCGCGCTCGAGGTCGACGGCCGGATCGAGGCGGTCGGCGTCTCGGTGACCAAGCTGCGGCCGCCCATCGGAGCCGACGTGGCCACGGTGGGCGTCCACCGCCGCTGCACCCGGTGACCCGCGCCTTCCTCGGCCTCGGGACGAACCTCGGCGATCGCCGGGCCAACCTCGCGCAGGCCCTGGCCGCCCTCGACGCCGCCGGGGACCTCGCGGCCGTCTCCCGGGTCTACGAGACCGATCCGGTGGGCGGGCCAGAGCAGCAGGACTTCTGGAACATCGTCGTCGAGCTCAGGACCACCGACAGCCCCGAGGAGCTCCTCGACCGCTGCCGCACGCTCGAGGAGGCCGCCCATCGGGTCCGCCTGGTGCGCTTCGGGCCCCGGACGCTCGACGTCGACGTGCTCTGGGTCGACGGCGAGGAGCGCTCGACCGAGGAGCTGACGGTGCCCCATCCGCGCATGTTCGAGCGACGCTTCGTCCTCGCCCCGCTGGCCGAGCTCGCTCCCGACATCGCCACCGAGAAACTTCTCGCCGGGTCTGGCGGAGAGGTCCGGGTGCTCGGTAGTGTCCATGAGGTACTCAACGAGTCGAAGTGACCGGCACCCGCAGCGCGGGGCCGGAGCATCGGAGGCCAAGTGATGCGGATCAAGATCATCGGCGCTGGCCGTGCGGGCTCCTCGCTCGCTCGCGCCCTTCGCGGAGCGGGCCACGAGGTCCTCGGCCCGGTCGGCCGCGGGGCTGACCTCGAGACCGCCACCACCGACGTGGACGTCCTCGTCCTCGCCGTCTCCGACGACGCCATCGCCCCGCTGGCGGCCGCGATCACCCCCAGCGCCGACTGCGTGGTGCTGCACCTGTCGGGCTCGCTCGGCCTCGACGTGCTCGCCACCCATCCGCGGGCCGCTGCCCTGCACCCGCTGATCCCGCTGCCGAACGTCGAGGTGGGCGCCGCCCGGCTCGCCTCGGGAGCCACCTTCGCCGTGGCCGGCGACCCGACCGCCGCCGCCCTCGCCGGGTCCCTCGGCGGGCGCGTGGTGACCGTGGCCGACGAGGATCGTGCCCGCTACCACGCCGCGGCCTGCATCGCCGCCAACCACGTGGTGGCCCTGCTCGGCCAGGTGGAGCGGATCGCCGCCACGGCGGGCCTGCCGCTCGACGCCTTCGTCGACCTCGCCCGGGCTGCCGTCGACGACGTCGCCGCCCTCGGCCCGGCGAGCGCCCTGACCGGCCCCGCCGCCCGAGGCGACTGGGCCACCCTCGACCGCCACCTCGCCGCCATCGACCCGAGCGAGCACTCGGGCTACTCGGCCGGGGTGGGCCTCGCCCTCGAGCTCTCGGCCGTCTCCGTGGTCCCCCCGATGGTCGAGGAGCCCGTGGACGACGTCCCGGAGGTCCGGAGCCCACCGGCTGCCTCGCTCGTCGGCTGAGGCATGGAGGTCATCACGACGGCCGCCGGCTGGCGGTCCGTGCTCGACGAGGCTCGACGAGCCGGTCGGCGGGTGGGCTTCGTGCCCACCATGGGAGCCCTCCACGCCGGCCACGCCTCCCTGGTCGACGCGGCCCGTGCCGACTGCGACCTCGTGACGACCTCGGTGTTCGTGAACCCGCTGCAGTTCGGCGACGTGGCTGACCTCGACGCCTACCCCCGGACGCTCGAGGCCGACGCCGCCCTGCTCGAGGCGCACGGCTGCGACGTGCTCTTCGCGCCTGACGTGCTCGAGATGTACCCCCGCCATCCGGCTCCGTCGTGCACCTCGGTGCACGTCACGGGCGCCTCGGAGGGCTTCGAGGGCGCCGACCGGCCCGGCCACTTCGACGGCATGGCCACCGTCGTCACCCTGCTGTTCAACCTCGCCGGCCCCTGCGCGGCCTACTTCGGGGAGAAGGACTTCCAGCAGCTCTGCGTGGTCCGCCAGATGGTGCTCGACCTCGGGCAACCGGTCGAGGTGGTGGGCTGCCCGACGATGCGCGAGCCCGACGGCCTCGCCATGTCGAGCCGCAACGTCCGCCTCACGCCGGCTGGTCGGTCAGTCGCCCCGGTGCTCCATGCCGCCCTCCTCGCCGGTGCGGCGTCGGCGGAGGCCGGCGCCGACGGGCCGGGGATGTGCGCGGCGATGGAGGCGACCATCCGGACCGAGCCCTCGGCGTCGCTCTCCTACGCTGCTGCGGTGGACCCTGAGACCCTCGCGCCCGTCGCGCAGCTAGCGCCCGGTGAGCAGGTGCGCCTCCTGATCGCCGCCTCCATCGATGGGGTCCGCCTCATCGACAACCTCGCCGCCACCGTCCGGCCCGTCCGGTGAACCGCCTGGCCTCAGCACCGCTCGACGTGCTCGTCGTCGGCAGCGGCGTGGCCGGCCTCTCGGTCGCCGTCCGGCTCGCCGACGCCGGGATGTCCGTCGGGATCGTGACCAAGGCCGAGCTCTCGGTCTCGGCCACGCGCTGGGCGCAGGGAGGGGTCGCCGCCGTGTTCGGCGCCGACGAGGACTCGACCGACCTGCACCTCGCCGACACGCTCGCCGCCGGCGCGGGGCTCTGCGACGTCGATGCGGTCCGCATCCTCGTCGACGAGGGCCCTCGTCGGGTCGAGGAGCTGATCAGCCTCGGAGCGGTGTTCGACCGCGAGGCCTCAGGATCGCTCTCGCTCGCACGCGAGGGCGGGCACTCCCGGGCCCGGATCCTCCACGCGGGCGGTGCCGCGACGGGGGCCGAGGTGGAGCGCGCGCTGGTGGCGGCGACCTGGGAGTCGGCCACGATCGTGGCCGAGCGCTGCTTCGCCGTCGACCTGCTGGTGGGGGACGACGGGGTGGCTGGCGTGTCGGTCCTCGGACCCGATGGCGCGCCCGACCAGCTCCTGGCCCGCCACGTGGTGCTGGCGTCGGGCGGCGCCGGCCAGCTCTACTCGGTCACGACCAACCCTCCCGAGGCCACCGGCGACGGCCTGGCGATGGCGCTGCGCGCCGGGGTCCCCTGCGCTGACGTCGAGTTCGTCCAGTTCCATCCGACGGCGCTCCACCATCCGGCGATGCCGCGACCGCTGCTCTCGGAGGCCCTGCGCGGCCACGGGGCCGTCCTGCGCGACATCAGCGGCCAGCGCTTCGTGGACGAGCTCGCCTCGCGCGACGTGGTGTCCCGGGCCATGGTCACGGCCATGGCCGCCGACGGGGTGGACCACTGCTGGCTCGACGCCACCGGCCTCGAGCGCTTCTCCGAGCGGTTCCCGACCATTGCCGCCGAGCTCGCCCGAGTGGGCCTCGACCCCGCCACCGAGTGGCTCCCCATCGCCCCGGCGGCGCACCACCTCGCCGGCGGGGTGCTGACCGACGTCGACGGCGCCACGCTGCTCGACGGGCTCTGGGCGGCGGGCGAGGTGGCGGACACCGGCGTCCACGGGGCCAACCGCCTCGCCTCGAACTCGCTGCTTGAGGGGATGGTCTTCGGTGCCCGCGTGGCCGAGGCTGTCGAGTCGGGGCGTCGCAGCGCCGGGCCGACCGGGGTCGTGCGACCCCTCACGGGTGCCGAGGGCGGGCTTCCCGTGACCGCCGCCACCTCGATGCCGGAGCCCGGCGGCCCGGGTCCGGTGCGCGAGGATCTAGGGATGCTCGACACCCCGGCCAGGCGCGTGGCACTGCAGTCCGCCATGACCAGCGGGGCCGGTGTGGTGCGCAGCGCCGAGAGCCTCGAGGCCGCCGCACGGGCGCTCGACGCCCTCGGGATCGACCCGGGTGCCCCCGTCGACGCACCGGCCGGAGAGCTGCGGAACCTCGCCACCGTGGCCAACGCGCTCCTGGCCGCGGCGACCGACCGGACCGAGAGCCGCGGCAGCCACGTGCGCGCTGAGTATCCCGAGCGCGACGAGGCCTGGCAGCGACGCATCGTCCTCGGGGGAGTCCGCTGATGGAGGCCCCCCGCCGCACCGTCGCCGAGGCCGTGGCCCGCGCCCTAGCCGAGGACCTCGAGCCGCTCGGCGACCTGACCGCGTCGCTGCTCGACCCAGACGCCACCGGGACCCTGGTCGTGGCGACCCGCGAGGCCGGCGTGGTGGCCGGCCAGGCCTGCGCCATCGAGGCCTTCGCCCAGGTCGACCCCTCGATCACCGTCTCGGTCGTCGCGCCCGATGGCACCCGCCTCGAGCCGGGCGACGTGCTGCTGCGGGTGTCGGGCCGCCTGGCGCCCATCCTCACGGCTGAGCGCACCGCGCTGAACTTCCTTGGGCACCTCTCCGGCGTGGCCACCGCGACCCGCTCGGTGGTCGACGCCGTGGCGGAGGTCTCCGACCGCACCACGGTGCTCGACACGCGCAAGACCACGCCCGGGCTGCGGACCCTCGAGAAGGCGGCGGTGCGCGCCGGGGGCGGCCGCAACCACCGCGCCAACCTCTCCGACGCCATCTTGATCAAGGACAACCACCTGGGCGGGATTTCGATCACCGAAGCGGTGGCGCGGGCCAGGGCGGCCTGGCCGGGCCGGTTCGTGGAGGTCGAGTGCGACACCGTCGACCAGGTGGTCGAGGCCGCCGCCGCCGGTGCGACCGCCGTGCTGCTCGACAACATGACCCCGGCGGAGGCCGGCGCCGCGGCCGAGCTGGCCCGGACCGGCGCCCCGGGCATCCTCGTCGAGGTCTCGGGCGGGATCACGGTCGGCACCGCCCCGGCCTACGCCGCGGCCGGCGTCGACCTGCTGAGCGTGGGCGCCCTGACGCACTCGTCGCCCCGCCTCGACCTCGGCCTCGACCTCGTCCGCGACGCGACCCCGGAGGGAACCTGATGCTGCTGGCCATCGACGTCGGGAACACCGAGACCGTGATCGGGCTCTTCCGGATGGACCACGACGCCCTCGGCGTCGAGGAGGGGTCGGGGTACAACCTGGCCGAGGCCACCACGCCGGCGCGTGGGCTGACCCACCACTGGCGGCTGTCGACGGTCCCCACCCGGACCCCAGACGAGCACGCGGTGCTGCTGACCCAGCTGCTCGACCTCGAGGGACTCGACATCGCGGCGACGGTGACCGGCATCGTGGTGAGCTCGTCCTCGCCGGCGGTCACCGGCCGGCTCCGCAACATGGCCGAGCGCTGGTTCGCCGAGATCCCGGTGGTCGTCCTCGGACCCGGCGTGCGCTCGGGGATGTCCATCCTCTACGACAACCCCAAGGAGGTGGGCCCCGACCGCATCGCCGATGCCGTGGCGGCGTTCGACCTCTACGGCGGACCCACGATCATCATCGACATGGGGACCGCCACCACCTTCGAGGCCATCAGCGACAAGGGCGAGTACCTCGGCGGCGCCATCGCGCCGGGGGTGGCGATCTCCCTCGAGGCGCTCTACGGCCACGCCGCCGCCCTGCGCTCGGTCGAGCTCGTCGAGCCCCGCAGCGTCATCGGTCGCTCCACCGTCGAGTCGATCCAGTCAGGCGTCCTCTACGGATTCGCCGCCCAGGTCGACGGCATGTGCGCCCGGTTCATGGAGGTCCTCGGCGAGTCGACCGTCGTGGCGACGGGAGGCCTCGCCGACCTGATCGCTCCGTTCTCCTCGGCCATCGACCACGTGGAGCCGTGGTTGACGCTGCACGGCCTGCGGATCGTCTTCGAGCGCAACACAGGAGCAGAGCGGTGAGCGAGATCCCCTACAGCTACCCCTGGGACACGGCTGCCTCGGCGGTCGCCGAGCAGTGGTCGTCGCTCGAGCCGGGGGAGGAGTCCGGGGCGATCGTGGCGGTTGCCGGCCGGATCATGCTGAGCCGACCGCAGGGCAAGCTGGCCTTCGCCGAGCTGCGCGACTCGTCGGGATCGGTCCAGCTGTTCTGCCTGGCCAAGGTCACCGAGGACTTCGAGGCGTTCACCCACCTGTCGCTCGGCGACTGGGTCGGCGCCACCGGCGAGGTGGTGCGCACCAAGCGTGGCGAGCTCAGCGTCAAGGTCACCTCGTGGCAGCTCCTCGCCGAGGCGCGCCGGAGCTTCGGCGACAAGTGGCACGGGGTGTCCGACGTCGAGACCCGCTATCGCCAGCGCGAGGTGGACCTCTGGGCCAACGAGGAGAGCCGAGGGCGGCTCCTCGCCCGCTCGGCGCTGATCCGGAACCTGCGCGAGCGCCTCTGGGGCCAGGGATTCATCGAGGTCGAGACCCCGATCCTGAACCCGATCGCCGGCGGTGCTGCGGCCCGACCCTTCACGACCCACCACAACGCGCTCGATGCCACCTTCTATCTGCGCATCGCTCCCGAGCTCTACCTCAAGCGCCTGGTCGTGGGCGGGTTCGAGCGGGTCTTCGAGATCGGTCGGCTCTTCCGCAACGAGGGCATCTCGACGAGGCACAACCCGGAGTTCACGACCGTCGAGGCCTACATCGCCTACATGGACTACCTCGGGCTGATGGAGCTCGTCGAAGAGCTCGTCGCCGGCATCGTCATGGACGTCTGCGGGACGACCACGCTGAGCTACCAGGGGCAGACCATCGAGATGGGTGCTCCGTGGCGCCGCGCGACCATGGCCGAGCTCACGTCGGAGGCGGTGGGCCGCCCCGTGGACGTCCACACCGACCGAGCTGTGCTCGCCGAGCTGCTCATTGCGGCGGGCGGGAAGGCTCCGGACGACTCGTGGGGACCGGGCAAGCTGCTCGCTGAGCTCTTCGAGGCGACGGCCGAGGCGAGCATCGTCCAGCCCACCTTCGTCACCGACCACCCGGCTGAGACCTCGCCGCTGGCCCGACGGCATCGTGACGACCCAGACCTCGTCGAGCGCTTCGAGACCTTCGTGGTCGGCCGGGAGCTCATCAACGGGTTCTCCGAGCTCACGGACCCCGATGACCAGCGGGCCCGCTTCGAGGAGCAGGCGGCGGCGCACGAGGCGGGTGACGACGAGGCGATGCTCGTCGACGAGGAGTACCTGCGGGCCCTCGAGCACGGACTGCCCCCGACCGCTGGCGTGGGGATCGGCATCGACCGGCTGGCCATGCTGCTCGTCGACGCGGCCAACATTCGCGAGGTGATCGCCTTCCCGACGCTCAAGCCGCTTCCCCAGGGCTAGCCGACCTCCCGCCGGGAACCGACGGCGTCGGGTCTCAGACCTCGGGGAGGCCGACGAGCAGCGAGCGGGCGAGGTCGGAGAAGCCCTGCTTGAGGGTTGCGCTGCCGAACCCATCGGTGGCGGAGACCGCCTCGTCGACGTGGCCGAGCGCCGCCGCCATCGAGGCTGCGATGCCGTCGCTCTCGGCCACGAGGAGCCGTGCCGCCTCGCGCTGGTCGTCGTCGAGGGGTGCTCCGAGGATCTCGCCCAGCCGTGGCCCGATGGTCGGGTCGGCCAGCGCCACGAGCACCGGGTGGGTGTAGATGCCCTCGGCCAGGTCCTGGCCGGCGGGCTTGCCCAGCTGGCCGTCGACGGCGGTGATGTCGAGGATGTCGTCTCGGAGCTGGAAGACGAGGCCGATCGCCTCGCCGTAGGCGTCGAGTGCCTCGGTGCGCTCCTCGCTGGCCCCCGAGGTCAGTGCGCCGACCCGGCAGGACGAGGCCATGAGGGCGGCGGTCTTGCCCGTGATGGCCTCGTAGTAGTCGTCCATCGTGCGGTTGACGTCGAAGGCCGTGCGCACCTCGGAGACCTGCCCCCGGGTGAGCAGGGCCAGAGTGCGGGCGAGGAGGCTGGCCACCGGCGTGCCGAGGTCGGCCGCGATGGCGGCCGAGCGGGCCATGAGGAAGTCCCCGGCCACGATGGCCACGAGGTTGCCGAACCGTGAGTTCACGCTCTCGACGTTCCGGCGCATCGTCGCCTCGTCCATGACGTCGTCGTGGTAGAGCGAGGCGAGGTGCATGAGCTCGAGCGAGACGCCGCCGAGCAGGTCGTCCTGGGTGCCCTCGTGGTCGCCACCGGTGGCCGAGGCGATGGCCAGCAGCGGCCGGAGGCGCTTGCCGCCAGCCGCGAGGAGGTGGGTGGTCACCTCGTCGAGGAACGGGTCGCCGATGATGATGGACTCGGCCAGGAGCGGCTCGAATCGCCGCATGTCCTCGTCGAGGAGCGGCATGCTCAGCGTGGCAAGGGGGTTCACCCGATCCACGATAGGCGCCCGCCGAGCCCACGAGATCACCCGAGATGCCACGGTCTCGCCGGAGCCGCCCACGGCGGCCTGCCGACTCATGGGTGACACTCGACCGGTACACTCGGATCACGAGCCCAATCGCCGAGGAGGGCAGTTGTTCGAGAGATTCACCGACCGAGCCCGAAGGGTGCTGGTGCTGGCCCAGGAAGAGGCCCGGCTGCTCAACCACAGCTTCATCGGGACCGAGCACATCCTGCTCGGCCTGATCCACGAGGGCGAGGGCGTGGCCGCCAAGGCGCTCGACGCCATGGGCATCACGCTCGAGTCCGTCCGCGAGAAGGTCGAGGAGACGATCGGCATGACGGGGAACCCCCCGTCGGGTTCTCCGCCGTTCACGCCCAGGGCCAAGAAGGTCCTCGAGCTCTCGCTGCGCGAGGCGCTGCAGCTCGGCCACTCCTACATCGGCACCGAGCACATGCTGCTCGGCCTGGTGCGCGAGGGCGAGGGCGTCGCCGCCCAGGTCCTAGTGTCGCTCGACGCCGACCTGGCACGGGTCCGCCAGCAGGTGATCCAGATGATGTCGGGCTACCAGGGCAAGGACGCTGCGGCCTCGTCCACCGGCTCGGGCCCCTCGGCCGAGGCCGGCTCGGGCTCGGCTGTGCTCGACCAGTTCGGCAAGAACCTGACGCAGGCGGCCAAGGACGGCAAGCTCGACCCGCTGGTCGGACGTGACTCGGAGATCGAGCGCGTCATGCAGGTGCTGTCGCGGCGGACCAAGAACAACCCGGTCCTCATCGGCGAGCCCGGCGTCGGCAAGACGGCCATCGTCGAGGGCCTCGCCCAGAAGATCGTCCAGGGCCAGGTCCCCGAGACCCTGACCGACAAGCAGCTCTACACGCTCGACCTCGGTGCCCTCGTGGCCGGCTCGCGCTACCGCGGTGACTTCGAGGAGCGGCTCAAGAAGGTCCTCAAGGAGATCAAGAGCCGGGGCGACATCATCCTGTTCATCGACGAGATCCACACCCTGGTCGGCGCCGGCGCCGCCGAGGGTGCGATCGACGCCGCCAGCATCCTCAAGCCCATGCTGGCCCGTGGTGAGCTCCAGACCATCGGGGCCACGACCATCGACGAGTACCGCAAGCACGTCGAGAAGGACGCCGCCCTCGAGCGCCGCTTCCAGCCCGTCAAGGTCGAGCAGCCCTCCGTGGCAATGACCATCGACATCCTGAAGGGCCTGCGCGACCGCTACGAGGACCACCACGCGGTGACCATCACCGACCAGGCCCTCGTGGCGGCGGCCAACCTCGCCGACCGCTACGTGGCCGACCGGTTCCTCCCTGACAAGGCCATCGACCTGATCGACGAGGCCGGCAGCCGCCTGCGCATCCGCCGGATGAATGTCCCCTCCACGCACCGTGCCCTCGATGAGGAGATCGCACGCCTGCGCAAGGACAAGGAGACCGCCATCGAGAAGGGCGCCTTCGAGCAGGCCAAGAAGCTGGCCGAGCAGGAGCGCGAGCGCCTCGACACCAAGGAGGCCCAGGAGGCGGAGTTCCGCGCCGAGGGGGTCGAGCTCTTCGACGTCGTCGACGAGGAGGTCATCGCCGAGGTGCTGGCCACGTGGACCGGCATCCCGGTCTACCGCCTCACCGAGGAGGAGACCGCCAAGCTCCTGCGCATGGAGGACGAGCTGCACAAGCGCATCGTCGGCCAGGAGGAGGCGGTCGTCGCCCTGTCGAAGGCCATCCGTCGCACCCGGGCCGGGCTCAAGGACCCCCGTCGCCCGGCGGGCTCCTTCATCTTCCTCGGCCCGACCGGCGTGGGGAAGACCGAGCTGGCCAAGACGCTGGCGGAGTTCCTCTTCGACGACCAGGACGCGCTCATCCAGCTCGACATGTCGGAGTACATGGAGAAGCACACCGTCAGCCGCCTCGTGGGCTCGCCCCCGGGGTACGTCGGCTACGAGGAGGGCGGCCAGCTCACGGAGGCCGTTCGGCGCAAGCCGTTCAGCGTCGTGCTCTTCGACGAGGTCGAGAAGGCGCACCCTGACGTGTTCAACACGCTGCTCCAGATCCTCGAGGACGGCCGCCTGACCGACAGCCAGGGTCGCACCGTGGACTTCAAGAACACCGTGCTGATCATGACGTCGAACCTCGGGACGGCAGACCTGCGCAAGGCCACCCTCGGCTTCTCGAAGACCAGCGAGTCGGTCACCCACGAGAAGATGAAGGTCAAGGTCAACGAGGCCCTCAAGGCGCACTTCCGCCCGGAGTTCCTCAACCGGATCGACGACACCATCGTCTTCCACGAGCTGACCCAGGACGAGGTCATCGAGATCGCCGACTTCCTGCTGAAGCGGACGATCGAGCAGCTCGCCCTCCAGGGGATCGGCCTCGAGCTGACCAAGGAGGCACGGGTGTTCGTGGCCGAGCGGGGCTACGACCCGCAGCTCGGTGCGCGTCCCCTGCGTCGTGCCATCCAGCACCTCATCGAGGACCCGCTCTCGGAGAAGCTCCTCTGGAAGGAGTTCCGGGTCGGCGAGACCATCGTGGTCGACGTGGCCGAGGGCGAGGACGGTCCCGAGCTGCGCTTCACCGCCATCGAGGGCTTCGAGCCCCCGGCGGTGGAGATGGCCGGTGCCGGCGCCGAGGGCGAGTAGCTCCGGACCATCGTCGTCCTCGGACGATCGTGAAGAAGGACCCATGGTCGCTCCGCGCACCCTCAGGTGGCGAGCCCAGCCTCGTCGTCGCAGCCGCGCCCTAGGGTCGGTCCTGTGAGCCCGAAGACGACGCCCTATCGCTGCAGCGCGTGCGGCGCTCCGACCGTGCGCTGGACGGGCCAGTGCCCGACCTGTGCCGAGTGGAACACCATCGAGGAGGCGGGGACGCCCGAGGCACGCTCGATCTCGCTCCAGCCACTCGGCGACGTGGCCGAGGTCCGGATGGTGGCGACGGGGATCTCCGAGCTCGACCGGGTCCTCGGCGGTGGGGTGACCGAGGGGTCCGTCACCCTGGTGATCGGGGAGCCCGGGATCGGCAAGTCCACCCTCTGCCTCCAGATCGCCGCCCGGCTGCGCGACGCCATCGACGAGGGCGAGATCCTGATCGTCTCAGCCGAGGAGTCGGTCACCCAGGTGGGGGCGCGTGCCCGACGTCTCGGCGCCGAGCGCCACGGGGTCACGCTGCTCGCCACCTCGCACCTGCCCGACGTCGAGCAGGCCCTCGAGCTCCGCTCGCCCTCGGTGGCGGTCATCGACTCGGTCTCCACCCTCCACACCCCGACCCAGAGCGGGTCGCCGGGCAGCGTGACCCAGGTGCGCACGGCCGCCGAGGCGCTCTCGCAGTTCGCCCGACGGTCGGGGACGATGCTGATCCTGGTCGGCCACGTCACCAAGGACGGCGACCTCGCCGGGCCACGCTCGCTCGAGCACCTCGTCGACACCGTCCTGCACATCGAAGGCGATCGTCACCATCAGCGCCGGGTCCTGACCACGACCAAGCACCGCTACGGCCGAGCCGGCGAGGTCGGGATCCTGACGATGGAGGAGCAGGGCCTCGTCTCGGTGGCCGACCCCTCCGCCGCCCTCCTCGCCGAGCGGGGTCAGCCGCTGCCCGGCTCGGTGGCCTCGATCCTGGCGGAGGGGGCGCACCCGCTCGCCGTCGAGATCCAGGCGCTCGTGACCCCCGCAGCCGGCTCTCCGGCCCGGGTCACCCAGGGCATCCCGGCGACACGGCTCCGGCAGCTCACCGCCGTGCTCGACGCCCACGGCGAGCTCGGACTCGGCCGCTCCGACGTGTTCGTGGCGTGCTCCGGCGCGGTCAAGGCAACCGAGCCCGCCGTCGACATGGCGGTGATGGCGGCGATCCTCTCTGCCCACATGGGCGTGGCCCTGGACCCGACGGTCGTGTGCCTCGGCGAGGTCGGCCTCACCGGGGCCTTCCGGCCGGTCGAGGCCATGGATCGTCGGCTGCGCGAGGCGGCCAGGATCGGGCTGACCCGGATGGTCGTGCCGCCGGGGGTGGCGGCGCCGGAGGGGTGCACGGTGGTCGAGGTCGCCACCGTCGCCGTGCTGCTCCGGGTGCTGCGGGACCTCGCTCCGGACACCGCTCCGACGGCTCGCACGGCCCGAGAGGGCGATCGGGATGAGGGCTGGTAGAATGAGAGGCCCTGATGAGCACCATGCGTCGTCAGGATCCGAGACGCCCTGACCGCATCGACGCGGCCCTCTGGGCGGTCCGATGAGGGAGAGATATGGGATTCAAGGTCGGCGACAAGGTTGTGTACCCCCACCACGGGGCCGCCATCATCGAGAAGCGGGAGAAGCGCGTCGCCTTCGGTGAGAAGAAGGAGTACCTGATCCTCAAGCTCGCCTACGGCGACCTGACGCTCATGGTCCCGGCGGACAACACCGAGGGCGTCGGCCTGCGCGAGGTGATCAACGACGAGGAGGTCGAGGAGGTGTTCGCCGTCCTTCGCAAGAAAGAGGCGCGCATGCCGACCAACTGGTCTCGCCGCTACAAGAACCACTCCGAGAAGCTGCGCTCCGGCGACATCTACCAGGTGGCCGAGGTGGTCCGGAACCTCTCGATCCGCGACAAGGACAAGGGTCTCTCGGCCGGGGAGAAGCGCATGCTCTCGCGTGCCCGCCAGATCCTCGTCTCGGAGCTCACCTTCGCCCTGAACGTGGACGAGGAGACGGCAGAGCAGCGTCTCAGCGACGCCCTTCCGTAGGATGCGCTGCTCGGCCATCGTGGTGGCCGGCGGCTCTGGCCGTCGCTTCGGCGGCCACAAGCAGTTCATGACCCTCGTGGGAGAGTCCGTCGCCGCACGCTCCGTCGCCGCCTGTCGGGCGGTGGCCGACGAGGTAATCCTGGTCGTGCCGGCCGATGCGGAGATGTCGGACCATGGGGCCGACCGCGTGGTGGTCGGTGGATCGACCCGCTCGGGCTCTGTTCGTGCCGGCCTCGTCGCCGTCGACCCTGGGGCTGAGGTGGTCGTGGTGCACGACGCCGCCCGACCCCTGGCCACCGATCGGCTGTTCCTGTCCGTCGTGGCCGAGCTCTCCGACGAGGGCATCGACGGGGCCATCCCCGGCCTCGCCGTGACCGACACCATCAAGCGCGTGGTCGAAGTCGACGGTCGGCGCCGCGCCATCGAGACGCTCGACCGCACCGAGCTCGTGGCCGTCCAGACGCCGCAGGCCTTCCGGCGCACCGCGCTCGTCGCTGCTCACGCCGGCGCCCCTGAGGCGACGGACGACGGGGCCCTCGTCGAGGCCCTCGGCGGTGCGGTGGTCGTGGTCGCCGGCGAGGAGGAGAACCTCAAGATCACGTCTCCCGGCGACCTGCTCGCCGCCAGCCGGATCGTCGAGGACCGCTCGTGAGGATCGGGCAGGGCATCGACACCCACGCCTTCAGCGACGACCCGACGCGGGCCCTCCTGCTCGGCGGCGTCCGCATCGACGGCTCGCCGGGCCTCGCCGGCCACTCCGACGCCGATGCTGCCGTCCACGCCCTGATCGACGCACTGCTCAGCGGAGCGGGGATCGGCGACCTCGGCCGGCAGTTCGGCGTCGACGACCCGTCCCTGGCTGGCGTCGACTCGATGGTGCTGCTCGCCCAGACCGTCGAGCACATCGCCGCGGCGGGCTTCTGGTGCCTCTCGGCCTCGGTGACGATCCTCGCCCAGCGCCCTCGTCTGGCGGACCGGCTCGACGAGATGGCCGAGCGGCTGACCACCTCCGTCGGCGCACCGGTCTCGGTCACCGCCAGCACCACCGATCACCTCGGCGCCATCGGGCGGGCCGAGGGGATCGCCGCCCACGCCGTCGCCCTGCTCGAGGAGGCCTCATGACCCCAGCACCCCGTCGTCCCCTGAAGGGCTCGGGCGGCAAGGGCCGCCCGCCGGGCGGACGTCCCGGAGGTCGTCGGCCGGGATCAGGCCCCGGCCAGGGCCGGCCCGATCGCCGCAGCGGTCCCGGGCCCAACACGCTCGGGGGCGACCAGATCGAGGGCCGTCGGGCAGTGCTCGCCCTGCTCGAGGCGCGGGCCCGTCCCGTGCAGCGCGTGGCGATGGCGGCTGAGCTCGACCCGTCTGAGCAGCTCGATCGGATCGAGGCGCTGTGCCGCCGCGATCACATCCCGCTCGAGGTGATCCCCAAGGCCCGGCTCGAGCGCATCGCGCTGACCGAGTCGCACCAGGGCGTCCTCGCCCGGGCTCGCTCGCTCAAGCCCGTGCCGCTCGAGGACCTCATGGTCCCGGAGCTCTCCGTCCAGCCCTTCCTGCTCGTGTGCGACGGGCTCACCGACCCGCACAACCTCGGGTCGCTGCTGCGCAGCGCCGAGGGCGCCGGCGTGACCGGCGTGGTCCTGCCCCGCCACCGGTCCGTGCGGATCTCGCCGACGGTGGCCAAGGTGGCGGCCGGTGCCATCGAGCACCTCCGCTTCTGCCTCGTCCCCGGCATCCCCGCTGCCCTCGAGCAGCTGGGCAAGGCCGGGATCGAGACGGTGGGCCTCGCCGGGGAGGCCAAGCGCTCGCTCTGGGCCACGCCGCTGACCGACCTGCCGGTCGCCCTCGTGATCGGCAGCGAGGAGAAGGGCCTCGCCCCCCTCACCCGGAAGCGCTGCTCGGCGCTGGCCTCGATCCCGCAGGTGGGGTCGATCGAGTCGCTCAACGCCTCGGTGGCCGGCGGGATCGCCCTGTTCGAGGTGGCCCGCCAGCGCACGCTGGGCTGAGCGGGGGTCCTCCGTCCGGTCAGGGGGTGGTGGCCCACCCGTCGGCGAGCTCCGAGGTGCAGGCACGGCATCGCGTCGAGGCGATGGGGATCTCGGTGAGGCAGGCCGGACACGCGTCCATCGGTGGCGGGTCGGCCGGGGCCATGTCGAGGCGGCGCATGAGCGCCTGGAGGGGCTTGACGACGAAGAAGAAGACCGCCGTGGCGGTGATCAGGAACGTCAGCAGGGCGTTGATGAAGAGCCCGTAGGTGAACACCGACCCGTTCACGGTGAACGCCAGGTGGGCGAAGTCCTTCCCGAAGATGGCACCGATGATCGGCGTGATGAAGGCGGCCACCAGCGAGGTGACGACCGCGGTGAAGGCGGCGCCGATGGCGACGGCCACGGCGAGGTCGACGACGTTGCCACGCAGGATGAAGGCTCGGAACTCCTTGAGCGTGGAGGTCGCCGAGCTCTTCGCCATGGTGTCCATCTCACCCCATCGAGAAGAACCAGGCAAGGCGGGAGGGTGGTGC
Organism: Acidimicrobiaceae bacterium; assembly: GCA_947456245.1. Lineage (GTDB taxonomy): Bacteria > Actinomycetota > Acidimicrobiia > Acidimicrobiales > RAAP-2 > CAIUMH01. The sequence goes on along the minus strand of CANGPS010000007.1, from coordinate 44,486 downwards.
CCCGCCTCGTGATGGTGCTCGGCCGGTGGGTCAGGCCCGGGAGTAGCGGAGGTTGACGATCCCGCTCGGGAAGGTCTCGACCCCGTCGAGGCGGAGCGCGGTCGAGCGCTCGATGGGTGTGAACAGCGGTCGGCCCGATCTGAGGAGGACGGGGATCTTGGTCAGCACGAGGTCGTCGACGAGCCCGTCGGCCAGGAAGCTCGAGATGAGCTGTCCGCCGTCGAGGTAGACGTGGTCGATGCCGAGCCGGTCCCACTCGTCCATCGCCGCTCTGGGGCTCCGCTCCCAGAACGTCACGCCTGCTCGCTCCTCGGTCGGCTGGCGGTGGGAGAAGGCGAACAGGCGACGCTCGCCGAAGGGCAGGGGGTCGATCGAGGCGATGACGTCCCACGTGCCCCTGCCCATCGCCAGGGCGTCGACGGTGGACATGAGGGCGTCGTAGCCGTAGTCCTCGCCGGGCCCCACGGCCTCGTCGAGCCAGTCGAGGCCGTCATCGCTGGTGGCGATGTAGTTGTCGATCGACGAGGCGATGAAGACCGAGACGCGTGGCACCGACCGATGATCGCCTGCAGCGCGACCCACAGCAAGCCTGAGCATCCCCTGGGGCGAAGCGAGCGGCCCGTGGGTCGCGCGGAGCCGGTGGTGGGGATCGAACCCACGACCTGACGATTACAAATCGCCTGCGCTACCACTGCGCCACACCGGCCGGTCGGACCCCAAGGATAGGAGGCGGAGCAGGCTGGGGGCTCCCGACACCGGTCCCTCTTGCCAGATGCCCCTCTGGTTGGCAGGCTGTTCGAAGTGACCGACGACCCGACACCGACCGAGACACCCGATCGGCCTTCGGGCCACGCAGGGGGCCTCGACGCGACCCGGGCGGTGCTCCTGGCCATCGCCTTCGTGGTCGTGGCGCTCATCGCGCTGTCCTCGCTGACCGGTGCCGACGGTTCGAAGCCGAGCGGATCGGCCGCAGAGGTGACCACCACCACGGCCGGCCCGGCGAAGCACAAGAAGCACGCACCGATCGACCGCTCGGAGATCCAGGTCCAGGTGGCGAACGGCACCTCGTCGGCGGGCGTGGCCACGACCGTCACGACCAAGCTCCAGGAGCAGGGCTGGAGCACGCTCCCGCCCGTGAATGCCACGTCGACGGCACCGAGCACGACCGTGTACTTCGCCGGCGGCCGCCGGGCGGCTGGTCGTCAGCTCGCCAAGGACCTCTCGCTGCCGGCGTCAGCGGTGCAGCCGCTCACCACCTCCGTGCCGGTCCCCGGGGCCAATGGTGACGACCTCGTGGTCGTCGTGGGCCCGGATCTCAACGCCTCGAGCTGAGGACCTCCCTCAGGGGGACGTCGGCTCGATCCCGCTCCGCTCGAGCGCCGCGGCGATGACCTCGGCGGCCATCGGCCCGAGCTGGGAGAGCGGTCGGTTCCGGTGGATGCGCAGACCGAGGTCGACCTCGGCGATGGCGGCGATGCCCCAGGTGCGCCAGACATCGATGAGCAGCCCGATCTCCACGCGGTAGCCGTTGTCGAGGCCGCAGGACTCGATCACCTCTCTGCGCAGCGCCGTCTCGCCGGCGAGGGGCTGACGCACGGCGGCGAGCTCCGGGAAGAGCAGGGCGAGGATGGGCCGCGCGGCGAGCTCGGTGACCCGCCCACCGCCGGTGGCCGCTCCCTCGAACGAGCGGTCGTAGTGCCCCTTGACGAGCATCACCTCGGGATCGAGCAGGAGTGGTCCGACCAGACGTGGCAGGTAGTCGGGCCGCATGTTGGCGACATCGCCGTCGAGGAAGACGATGATGTCGCCGGCGGCGACGTCCACGCCGGCTCGCATCGCCCCGCCCTTGCCGTCACCGTCGATGGACAGGACTCGGGCGCCGGCGGCGGTCGCCTCGGCGACGGTGGCGTCGGTGGAACCGTCGTCGACCACGATCACCTCGTCGACCAGTCCCGGCCCGCCGTCGGCGAGGTAGGGGTGGATGGCCGAGATGACGGCGGCGATGGTCTTCTCCTCGTCCCGGGCGGGGATGACGGCGCTGACCACGTGGTCGGCCTTGGCCGCCCTGACGGCAGGCCCAGCGAGCTGTGCGGCGTCGAACACCGTGGTGCCGACGATCGGATCGCGAGGGGTCACAGGTCTTGTCTAGTGGCTCGACCCGAACTTCGGAGCGGCATTGACGCGGCCCGGCGGGCTGAGCGAGAATGACCACATCATCCAGAGCAGCTGAGGGACGGGCCCTTTGACGCTGCGGCAACCAGACCGGTGAGCGATCGCCGAGTTGGGTGCCAACGCCCGATCGATGAGAAGGAGTTGCAATGTCGACAGTTCTTGGCCTGCGGTGTCGTGAGTGTGGCCGGGACTTCCCTGCCGAGGCGCTCCACGTGTGCGACTTCTGCTTCGGGCCCCTCGAGGTCGCCTACGACTACGACGAGATCGCCAAGGTGATCTCCCGAGCGTCCATCGAGGCGGGCCCTCGCTCGATGTGGCGCTACCACGACCTCCTCCCGATCTCGGAGTCGTCGCCGGTCGACCTCGGTGCCGGCTACACCCCGCTGGTGCGGGCCGAGCGCCTCGGTGCCGAGCTCGGCCTCAAGGAGCTCTGGATCAAGGACGACACGGCCAACCCCACGGGGTCCTTCAAGGACCGCGTGGTGTCGGTGGCGCTGACCAAGGCCCGCCAGCTCGGGTTCAAGGTGGCCGCCTGCGCCTCGACGGGCAACCTGGCCAACTCGGTGGCCGCTCACGCGGCTCGTGCCGGCATGGCCTCGGTCGTGCTGATCCCCTCGAACCTCGAGGCGGCGAAGATCATGATGACCTCGGTCTACGGCGGCGAGGTGATCGCCGTCGAGGGGACCTACGACGACGTGAACCGCCTGTGCGCCGAGCTCACGAGCGAGCGACCGTCCTGGGCCTTCGTGAACGTGAACGTCCGGTCGTACTACGCCGAGGGGTCCAAGACCCTCGCCTTCGAGATCGCCGAGCAGCTCGGGTGGCAGGCACCCGATCACGTCGTGGTCCCGATCGCGTCGGGCTCACAGCTGACCAAGGTCGACAAGGGCTTCGCCGAGCTCGGCAAGGTGGGCATCCTCGACGAGATCCCCGCGGTGCGGGTCTCCGGGGCGCAGGCGTCGGGCTGCTCTCCGGTGGCCACCGCCTTCGCCAACAAGGTCGACGCCATCGCCCCGGTCCGCCCTGACACCATCGCCAAGTCCCTGGCCATCGGGAACCCGGCCGACGGCTGGTACGCGCTCGACGTGATCCGCCGGACCGGCGGTGCCTGCGGGTCGGTCACCGATGCCGAGATCATCGAGGGCATCAAGCTGCTGGCCCGCACCGAGGGGATCTTCGCGGAGACCGCAGGTGGGGTGACGATCGCCACCCTGGCCAAGCTCGCTGCCGAGGGGGTCATCCGGCCTGACGAGCGGACCGTCGCCATCGTCTCCGGCCATGGGCTCAAGACGGTCGAGGCCCTCACCGGCCACGTCGGCCCGAGCCACACGATCGCCCCCACCCTCGACGCCTTCGATCTCGCCCTGGGCCTCGACGACCCCGTGCGCGCCTGATCGCGCCAGACCGCCAGCCCCGCCTGCCACCCCAGAACCCGCTTCGAACCCAAGGAGAACCACCATGGCCATCACCGTCCGCATCCCCACCCAGCTCCGCCAGCTCACCGGCGGCGTCGGAGAGATCTCCGTCGAGGCCGCCACCGTCGGTGACGCCCTGCGTGCGCTCGACGCCACCAACCCCGGCTTCGGCGAGCGGATCTTCGACGAGGGAGGCGCCCTGCGCCGCTTCGTCAACGTCTTCCTCGCTGATGAGGATGTCCGCTTCCTCGACGGCCTCGAGACTCCGGTGACCGAGGGTCAGGTCCTCTCGATCGTCCCGGCGGTCGCCGGCGGCTGAGGCTGTCGGCCGGACACGCCATTGGCAGTCCTGAGGTCCGTCTGCTAGCACTCCCTCGTCCAGAGTGCTAATGTGGGGTCCCAACCAACGACTCCAACACGCCCCCAGGAGGACGAACCATGGCGAAGATGATCGCTTTCGACGAGGAAGCCCGCAGGTCGCTCGAGACCGGCATGAACAAGCTGGCCGACGCGGTCCGCGTGACGCTCGGCCCGAAGGGCCGCAACGTGGTCCTGGACAAGAAGTGGGGAGCCCCCACGATCACCAACGACGGTGTCTCCATCGCCAAGGAGATCGACCTCGAGGACCCCTACGAGAAGATCGGCGCCGACCTGGTCAAGGAGGTCGCCAAGAAGACCGACGACGTCGCCGGTGACGGCACGACCACGGCCACCGTCCTGGCCTGGGCCATGGTCCGCGAGGGCCTGCGCAACGTGGCCGCCGGCGCCAACCCGATGAGCCTCAAGAAGGGCATCGAGGCTGCGGTCGAGAAGGCGGTGGAGGGCATCCACGCCCTGGCCAAGCCGGCGCAGTCCAAGGAGCAGATCGCCCAGGTGGCGTCGATCTCCGCCGCCGACACCGAGATCGGTCAGATGATCTCCGAGGCCATCGACAAGGTGGGCAAGGACGGCGTGATCACGGTCGAGGAGTCCCAGACCTTCGGCATGGACATGGACCTCGTCGAGGGCATGCGCTTCGACAAGGGCTACATCTCCCCCTACTTCGCCACCGACCTCGAGCGCATGGAGGCGGTCCTCGAGGACCCGTACATCCTGCTCGTCGGCACGAAGATCACCGCCGTGCGCGACCTGCTGCCGCTGCTCGAGAAGGTCATGCAGTCGGGCAAGGCCCTCGTGATCATCGCCGAGGACATCGAGGGCGAGGCCCTCGCCACCCTCGTGGTGAACAAGATCCGCGGCACCTTCCGCTCGGTGGCCGTCAAGGCCCCCGGCTTCGGCGAGCGCCGCAAGGCCATGCTCCAGGACATCGCCATCCTGACCGGTGCCCAGGTCGTCACCGAGGAGGTGGGCCTCAAGCTCGAGACCGTCACCCTCGACCTGCTCGGCACCGCCCGCAAGGTGGTCATCACCAAGGATGAGACGACCATCGTCGAGGGCGCTGGCGCCGACGACGACATCAAGGGCCGGATCAACCAGATCAAGGCCGAGATCGAGAACACCGACTCGGACTACGACCGCGAGAAGCTCCAGGAGCGCCTCGCCAAGCTGTCCGGCGGCGTCGCCGTCATCAAGGTCGGCGCGGCCACCGAGGTGGAACTCAAGGAGAAGAAGCACCGCATCGAGGACGCCGTGTCGACGACCAAGGCGGCCATCGAGGAGGGCGTGGTTCCCGGCGGTGGCGTGGCCCTGCTCCGCAGCCAGACCTCGATCCTCGAGGTCGCCAAGACCCTCGAGGGCGACATCGCCACCGGTGCGCGCATCGTGGCCGCCGCCGTCGAGGCGCCGCTGACGCAGATCGCCGAGAACGCCGGTCTCAATGGTGGCGTCGTGGTCGAGAAGGTGCGCAACCTCAAGAAGGGCACCGAGGGCCTCAACGCCGCCACCGGCGAGTATGAGGACCTGCTCAAGGCGGGCGTCATCGACGCTGCCAAGGTGACCCGCTCGGCCCTGCAGAACGCCGCATCCATCGCGGCACTGTTCCTCACGACCGAGGCGGTCATCGTCGACAAGCCGGCTGAGTCGGCTCCGGCCATGCCGGGCGGGATGGACGACTTCTAGTCGGTCCCTGCCTCAGTGCGTTGAGACGGGCGGCCTGCGGGCCGCCTGTCTCGCGCCCCGGCGTCGATGGGGATCGAGGAGCGAGGTGCGGTCGGCGGACGGCTTGGGTATCTTGTGGCCACGCGACCCAACGGGAGGCCACACCATGGACGAGACCGTCCGCCAGCACAAGATCCTGCTCGACGAGTCGGAGATGCCGACCGCCTGGTACAACATCGTGCCGGACCTGCCCGAGCCGCCGCCGCCGGCGCTGCACCCCGGCACGCTCGAGCCGGCGGGCCCCGAGGACTTCGCCCCGCTGTTCCCGATGGACCTCATCCTCCAGGAGGTCTCCCAAGAGCGCTACATCGACATCCCCGGCGCCGTCCTCGACGTGTACCGCCAGTGGAGGCCATCGCCACTGTTCCGGGCTCACCGCCTCGAGGCGGCGCTCGGGACCCCGGCGCACATCTACTACAAGTACGAGGGCGTGAGCCCGGCCGGGAGCCACAAGCCCAACACGGCGGTCCCGCAGGCGTACTACAACAAGCTTGCCGGGGTGAAGAAGCTCACCACCGAGACCGGTGCCGGCCAGTGGGGCACCGCTCTCGCCTTCGCCTGCGCCCTGTTCGACCTCGAGTGCGAGGTCTGGCAGGTGGGTGCGAGCTACGACCAGAAGCCCTACCGCCGCCTCATGATCGAGGCATTCGGCGGCATCGTCCACCGCTCGCCCTCTGAGCTCACCGAGGCCGGCCGCGCCTACCTCGCCCAGGACGCGAACCACCCAGGCTCCCTCGGCATCGCCATCTCCGAGGCCGTCGAGGTCGCCGCTCCGGACCCGGAGGTCCGCTACGCCCTCGGCAGCGTCCTCAACCACGTCCTGATGCACCAGACGATCATCGGCGAGGAGGCGATCCTGCAGCTGGCCAAGGCCGGGGAGGCTGCTCCGGACGTCATCGTCGGCTGCACCGGCGGTGGCTCGAACTTCGCCGGCCTCGCCTTCCCGTTCCTGCGCGAGAAGCTCGCCGGCAACATGTCGCCGATCATCCGCGCCGTCGAGCCGGCCTCGTGCCCGTCGCTGACCCGCGGCACCTACGCCTACGACTTCGGTGACTCTGCCGGGATGACGCCGCTGATGAAGATGCACACCCTCGGCCACGACTTCGTCCCGGACCCGATCCACGCCGGTGGCCTGCGCTACCACGGGATGTCCCCGCTGATCAGCCATGTCTACGAGCTCGGCCTCATGGAGGCCATCAGCGTCCCGCAGTCCGAGTGCTTCGCCGCCGGCCTGCAGTTCGCCCGCACCGAGGGCATCGTCCCGGCGCCTGAGCCGACCCACGCCCTCGCCGCCACCATCCAGGAGGCGCTCCGGGCCAAGGAGACCGGCGAGGAGACGGTGATCCTGACGGCCCTGTGCGGTCACGGCCACTTCGACCTCGCCGCCTACGACGCCTACATCGCGGGGCGCATGGTCGACGAGCAGTTCGACGAGGCCCGCCTCGCCGAGGGCCTCTCGACCCTCCCGTCGGTCCCCGCCGGCTGATCGCCGCCGATCGCTCGGTCCTGATCGGTGGCGGGTCGACCCCGCCACCGACCGGGGCCTGAGCTCGGCGCGGGCAGGCCCCGGCGCCTCCGGGCGTAGCATGGACCCGTGGAGAACACGCCTGAGCCCCTGTCCCCCTCGGTGGGGTGGAACGTCATCCACCTCTTCGTCAAGGCCCGCCCCGGGACCGACCGGTCGGCCGTCGAGGCGGCCGTGGCCTCGGCGAAGGACGAAGGCTGCCAGGTGGTGCTGGCGGCCATCGTCGGCCACAAGGCCGACGCCTGCGTCATGGCCACCGCCGAGGACCTCTGGGCGCTGCGCCGCCTCCAGACCGGCCTCGAGGCCGCCGGCCTCGAGGTGGTCGAGTCCTATGTGTCGCTGACCGAGGTGTCGGAGTACGCCACGAGCACGCCCGAGCACATCTTGGAGGCGCGCCTGCACCCCAAGCTCCCTCCGGAGGACATGCGGTCCTTCTGCTTCTACCCGATGTCGAAGCGGCGGGGCGAGGCCAACAACTGGTACGCGCTGCCCTATGACGACCGTCGCGAGCTGATGATGGCGCACGGCAAGTCCGGCCGGGAGTTCCATGGGCGGATCCTGCAGGTCGTGACCGGCTCGACCGGCCTCGACGACTGGGAGTGGGGCGTCACCCTGTTCGGGGTGCACCCTGATGACGTCAAGGACTGCGTCTACACGATGCGCTTCGACGAGGCCTCGACGCTCTACGCGGAGTTCGGACCCTTCTACACGGGCATGGTCGGGTCGATCGACGAGGTGCTCGGCTCCATCACCCGGTGACGCCGACCACGGAGCGGCTCGTCGAGCACCTCCGCCAGATCGGCCCGGTGGTGGTCGCCTTCTCCGGCGGGGTGGACTCGACCTACCTTGCCGTCGCCGCCACCGAGGCGCTCGGCGACGACGCGCTGTGCGTCACTGCGAGCTCGGCCTCGCTGGCCGACACAGAGGAGGCAGCGGCCCGGGAGCTCGCCGTGCGACATGGGCTGAACCACCTGGTCGTGTCCACCGACGAGCTGGCGGATCCGCGCTACGTGGCGAACGGTCCTGACCGTTGCGCCTGGTGCAAGACCCACCTGATGGACGCGCTCGGCCCCCTCGCCCTCGAGCGCGGAGCGACCGTGGTCCTCGGGGTCAACGTGGACGACCTCGGCGACCATCGTCCCGGCCAGGAGGCGGCGGCCGAGCGCGGCGCGAGGTTCCCGCTGGTCGATCTGGCCATGGACAAGGCGACCATCCGGTCAGAGTCCGCCCTGCTCGAGCTCCCCACCGCCGACAAGCCGTCATCGCCCTGTCTGGCCTCGCGCCTTCCCTACGGCACGCCGGTCACGATGACCCGGCTCCGGTCCGTCGAGCGTGCCGAGGCGGCCCTCCGGGCGATCGGGTTCACCGATCTGCGGGTCCGACACCACGGCGAGGTCGCCCTGGTGGAGGTGCCAGAGGACGAGCTGGAGATGGCGGTTGCCCGACGCGCCGAGATCGTGTCCGCCTGTCGGTCGGCCGGGTTCGCGTTCTGCGCGCTGGACCTCGAGGGCCTGGCCTCCGGGCGCCTCAACCGGGTCCTGGGCTAGCGTCGTCGTCGTGAGCGCCGAGGTCCGAGTCCGAGTCAAGCTGACGTTCCCCGAGGCACTGGTGCGCCGTCCGGTCTTGGCGCACCTCGTCCGCGAGTTCGACATCGACCCGGACATCCGCAGGGCGGACATTACCGACTCGGTCGGCTGGATCGTGTGTGAGCTCGACGGCCACGCCGATCGCATCGACGCTGCCGTGGCCTGGTTGCGCAGCGAGGGGATCGGCGTCGACCTCCTCGGTGACGTGCTCGAGAGCTGAGCCTCAGCCTTCCGACGGCGCCCGAGGGACCAGAAGGGCGAGCGCGCTGAGCACGTCGACCTCGAATGACTCGTCGAGGTCGCTGAAGACCTGGCCGAAGGGCAGGGCCATCATCACCATCAGGAATGCCTCGATGTCGATGGTCTCCGGGAGCCAGCCCTCGTCTCGGATGGCCGTGACCTGGGCGCGCAGCTCGTCGGTGTAGGCCTTCTGCAGCGGAGCGATTGCCGCGGCGACGATCGGGTCGTGCTGCGCGGCGGAGAGCGCGTCGAGCCGTCGTCGACGGATGTCTCGGTCGTTGAAGGTCAGGCCATAGGTCTTGAGCGTCGAGTGGAAGAGCTCTGACGGAGTGCTCGATGCCGCGAACACGGCCCTGGTGAGCTCGAGGTCGCGCTCGAGGATGAGGGCGTAGTCCCGGGCGTAGGCGGCGGCGATGAGGGCGTGCTTGCCGTCGAAGTAGTAGTAGAGGAGCGTGGGCGATACGCCGGCTCGCCGGGCGACCTCCTGGATGCGCAGTCGGGTCGGTCCGACCTCCTGGAGCACAGAGAAGGCGGCCTCGACGATCTGGGAGCGGACGTCCTTGTCGGCGGCCCTGCTCGCCTGGGCTACGTCGTCGCTGTCGGCTGACATGCCCAGAACTTACTTCAGGATCGTCGGCGTCGTGCCAGAGAGGTCAGACCTGCCAGCCGGACTGGTTGATGCCGCGGGGCTCGTAGAAGAGGCATCCCTCCGGACAGGTGAAGGGGAGCGGTTCGTTCGCGTCGAGCTTGCATCGCTCGGTGACATCGTCGCCCGACGCCTGGCGCCGGACGTAGTGCCGGCAGTCTTCGTTCACAGCCATGCCACCATCATGCCGCGCAGCGGGGCGCCGAGGACGCTGGAGGTTGGTAGCGTGCGGGACGTGGAGCGCATGATCCCTGAGAGAGTCCTCCGGCGGTGGTCTGAGACCCTCGCGGCCGTCGCCAAGACCGGCCTCGGGTTCACCGAGAGCCTGTACGAGAAGGAGCGCTTCGAGGAGATCCTGAAGATCGCCGCCGACATCAAGGTCGCCACCGAGCAGGATCCCGAGCAGCTCGACGATGCCGAGGGCCACGTGGTCGAGTGGATGTCCCAGGTGGGCAAGGGCGTGCCCGGCTACCAGACGCCGAAGGTGGCGGTCGGCGCCGCAGTCGAGAACGACAAGGGCGAGCTCCTCCTGATCCAGCGCGCCGATTCCGGGGTGTGGCTCTACCCGACCGGTTGGTGTGACGTGGGCTACTCAGCCTCGGAGGTGGTCGAGAAGGAGGTGGAGGAGGAGACCGGGATCGAGGTCGAGACCGTCCGTCTGATCGCCGTCCTCGACGGACTGCGCCTCGGCATGTCGCGCATCCCGATCTACTCCCTGCTCTTCCACTGCCGAGCGGTGGGGGGCGAGCTGAACCCGCACCCCCTCGAGGTGTCGGACCTTGGCTGGTTCACCCGAGACAACCTGCCCTCGCCGCTCGTCGGACTGGAGCGCTGGGGAGACCCCGTCTTCGCAGCGCTTCGAGGCGAGATCAACGACGTGCACTACGACCAGGTCCGAGCCCCGGTGTGGCGCGGCGAGGAGGCGGGTGCATGAGCGAGGTCTGGATCGAAGAGGTGACCGTCGTGGGTCCCGAGGTGACCGAGGCGCTCCGCAGGCTCATCCCGCAGCTCTCGCAGAGTGCTCCGCCCGTGGAGGCCTATGACCTCGAGTCGATCGTCGCCGCTCCGGATACGACGCTCTTCGTCGCACGCACGGGTGCGGGGATCGTGGGAACGCTCACGCTCGTGCTGTTCCGATCACCCTCGGGGGCCCGGGGGTGGATCGAGGATGTGGTCGTGGACGTCGAGGCCCGTGGTCAGGGCGTAGGCGAAGCGCTCGTCGAGGCGGCGATCGCCCTCGCTCGAAAGGCGAACTCGCGGACCGTTGATCTCACGTCGAACCCGAAGCGAGAGGGGGCCAACCGGCTCTATGTCCGCTGTGGGTTTGAGCAGCGAGAGACCAATGTCTACAGATTTTCATTGGAAGGCTGACCAACTGTCCTGAACGCTCGACCGTTGTGGTCGGTGAGGGTTCGTGAGCTGATCAAGGTCATCGAAGGCGATGGATGGTACCTGTCACGACAACGGGGGAGCCATCGGCAGTTCCACCATCCGGCGAAGCCAGGCTGCGTCACCGTGCCCGGCCACCTTTCCGACGAGGTGCCGAAGGGAACCCTCGCTAGCATCATGAGGCAGGCCGGCTTGACGAGGAGAGGCCAGTGACCGAGTACACGATCGTGATCGAAGATGCGGGGACGACCTTCGCCGCCTACGTGATCGGGCTCGATGGGGTCATCACGACCGGCAAGACGGTCGACGAGGTGATCGAGAACATGCGTGAGGCGATCCCGTTCCACCTTGAGGGAATGCGACTTCACGGGGATCAGCTTCCAGAGCCGATGCCCATCGTGAAGACGATCCAGGTGGCGTCGTGAGGCTGGTGATTGCTCCGCACGGAAGACCCCTGCACCTGTTATGGGGCTCGAGGTAGGCGTTCACGGACTCGTGACCTCTTGCTGCCCGAACTGGTCGTCCACGAGTCGAAGGCCCAACGAGCTGACTTCTTCCGCCACGTAGCCGATGCTCTCGTAGAACTTCACGGCAGCGTCGTTGCCAGCGCGAACCTGAAGGTTGATCTTCGGGCAGCCGCGAGCCGCGAGGATCTTGCTTGCCTCTGTCATGAGTGACGTGGCGACGCCCCTTCGACGGTGGAGCGTGTGGCAGGCGAGGTAGTTCACCCACCCCCGATGGCCGTCGTAGCCGACCATGATCGAACCGATGATGTCGTCGTCCTCGACCATGACGAGGAAGCCCCACGGTGAGTCTTCGAGCTTTCGTTCGATGTCGCGAACGGGGTCATTGCTGGGCCAGAGAAGGCCTGTGGAACTCCAGAGCTCGACAGCGGCGGCAGAATCACCGATGACGAACTGACGGATTTCCTTGCGAGGACGCTATCGCTCGTCGGCGCCTGAAGAGCTAGATCTTCAATCTGAGACGAAGTCGTTTCTCCCGCAAGAAGAGAACCCAATGTTGATAGGTCTTCTTTGGAGGGTTGAGCCTCGCGCGTTCACGGAGGTGCGAGCTCCACGACGTGAGATTCGCCTTGGGCTGCAACGATTGATCGCTTCGCCGTAGCCGCCTTCGGCTCGTGTGTCAGGAAGCCGACCGAGCCATCTCGCTACAGGCTTCCCAGAGCTGCGCCTCTCGCTCGGGATTGAACGACTGGGGGGACGGATCGCCGAGTACGTCGATATTGACGTAGCCGCCCCGTGCGTCGGCGAACTTCAGCCCGAGTGCCATCTCTGCCAGGACTCGACCGGAACGCTGTGGCGTGCTTGACCCCGGCATATTGAGCCGAGGCATCACCTTCTCCCAGGCAAGGCGCTTGGCGGCAGACATGTCACGGGCAAGGCCGGTTCCCGGCATCATCCCTGGGTCATGAACCAACGCAACGACCTTGTCGCCATGGCGGCGGTCGAGTTCGTGAACGAGGTAGTTCACGCAAAGCTTCGAGGTTGCGTAGGCGCGCTGGCCTGCGGCCGACTCGCCAGCGTCATCTCCGACTCCGGGCTGACACAGTGATGCCGGTCCTTCCCAACGAGGCAACGCCACTGCACCCTTCTTGCGATCGTCGCGGTGAGTGCCGCTCCCCACGAGGATGATTCGTGCGTCGAGCTCGAAGTGGTCGAGCAGCTCATTGATCAACACCTGCTGGGCGAGCACATTGACCCCGAAGGTCAGTTCGTAACCCTGTTTTGTCACGTGATTCCGATCGATCGTCTGAAGCCCGGCGTTCGCTACAATCGACGAGATCGGCGCGACGGCCCCTGAGTCGATGAGGCCGGCGATCTCAGTCGAGGCAGATCTGACCGAATCCAGATCAGCAAAGTCGCAGGCGATGATGTGCGGTCTTGACTGAGCGATCGCTATCTCAGAGCTGATCTGCTCCATGGCCTGCGAGAGTCGGCCTACCAGGAGGACGTCCAATCCGGTGGCGAGCTGGACGAGCGCTCGAGTGGTCTCGAGACCGAGTCCTCGGGTCGGTCCCGTCACGACGACGGTGGAAGCTTCAGTGATGTCACGATCTGTCATCAATCAATCATGCGTGATGTCACTTCGTGACGCAAGTCATACGATGAGGCGATGTCGAGATGGGCAGAAGGCACGAGCGCTCGGTTGAGTGAAGCTGCCCTTGAGCTCTTCGCATCCCAGGGATTCGATGCGACGACTGTGGAGCAGATCGCGGCGAAGGCGGGTGTGACGGCACGAACGTTCTTTCGGCACTTCACCGACAAGGAGGAAGTGCTGTTCTCCGGCGATGCAGCGATGGAGGAGTTCCTCGTAGACGCCGTCACTGATGCGCTCGATCGCATGCAACCTCGGGCTGCAGTGATTGCTGGAGTTCGGGCGCTCGCGGCAGGGTTCGAGGCCGATCGCAGCGAGCACCAGCTCCGAGTCGAAGTCCTGGAGCAGAACGCACGGCTTCGAGGGCGGCAACTCGTGAAGCAAGAGCGGTGGTGCGCTTCGCTGGTGGACGTTCTTGAGGAACATGGAGCTGATCCGCTCGAGGCACGAGTCGCCGTCGGCAGGGCGGCGTTGGTCTTCTCGATTTCCTACGACGCATGGTCCCATGGGGAGCAAGGGGCGCTGATGGCACTGATGGATCTCTGCGAAGACCACCTCTCCTGAGCGGCCTCGTGGGCTCTGATCGGTAGTCCCCCTTCCTGGGCTGGACCCTGCTGCGGTGCCTCCCTCGTTTCTACCTTGATGCGAGAGACCAATGTCTACCGAATTTCGCTGGAAGGTTGATCAACTGACCTAAGTTCCTCGCCGCTGCAGATCGCTTCAGACTGGGACAGGTTGGATGCAGAATGCCCTCAGGATTGATTCTTCGGTCTGAGTTGCCAGTACCGAATGAGGAACGTGACTCCCGCTACCCCTGCCACGGCAGCGGGGACAAGTGTCCAAGTCATACCTGTTGAACCATGAAGAGTGAGGGCGATCGCCACCACTAGCCACATGATTCCTTGGAGAACTAGTCCGACTGCACGTTGCAGGACCGATTTGCGTGAATCGCACTGGGTCTGATGGAGACTCTGACCTGCCCAGTGCGATTCAGTTCTCGTGCGTACTCAGGACGAGGAAGCCACATGAGCGCAACTACCTCTCGGTCACGGAGGAGCTGGGGGTCGATGCCAGCTCGTGCGTCTATGTGGGTGATCGAGGCAGCCAGGAGTGGAGCGGCGCTCGCGCGCTCGGCATGCGTCCAATCCTTCTCAGGGATCCTTGGGAACGGGACCATGAGCGGCCCGACGAAGAGGTCGGCTGGCGCGGAGAGGTCATCACTTCGATCGTGGACGTCCGTGACCTCCTCGGGTGAGAGGGTGTGGAGGTCGAGCGCCGGCGCCTCTGGTGACAACGACATAACGCTTGACGTTCATAACGAGAGGCGTTATGTTTGGTGAGTGCTGCAGACCTTCAAGGACCGGGACACTGAGCGGGTCTGGCGCAGAGAGCGAGTTCGGAAGCTCCATGGAGACCTCCAACGAGTGGCACTTCGCAAACTCGTGATCCTCGATGCGGCAGAGAGCCTGGCTGACCTTCGTGTCCCGCCGGGGAACCGGTTGGAGAAGCTCAGCGGCGGCAGGGCGGGACAGCACAGCATCAGAATCAACGACCAGTGGAGGATCTGCTTTCGCTGGACGAAGGTTGGGCCCGAAGAGATCGAGATCACTGACTACCACTGAGAGGACATTCGATGACGACCACGATGACGCCCATCCATCCGGGCGAAGTTCTTATGGAGGACTTTCTCATGCCCCTCGGGGTGACACAGCACCGCCTGGCGGTGGAGATCGCCGTGCCGCCTCGCCGGATCAATGAGATCGTCCATGGCAAGCGAGGGATCTCCGCGGACACCGCATTGCGACTTGCCAAGTACTTCGGCACGAGCGAGCGATTCTGGATCAATCTGCAGTCCCGCTATGACCTTGAGAACGAGAAGGATCAGCTCGGCCCCGTGCTCGATGCCATCACGCCGCTGGCTGTCGCGTAGGGCATCGATCCAGCAGAAGGCGGTTTCTACCGCAAGTCGAGAGACCAATGTCTATAGGTTTTCTTTGGAAGGCTGAACTCAGTTCTTGACGGCGGGCGCGCCATAGCGCTGGCGAGCTGCCTCTCCAGAAGTGCCGAGCATCGCCCCGACAGCGGCCCAACTCTGACCGTCAGCTCGGGCACCATCGACGGCGGCGAAAAGTTCTTGTTCCGCCTCTGCTCGACGAAGAAAGGCAAGCCGCACCTCACGGAGCGAATCCGCAGTCTTCACGTTGCTTGAGCCCGGAGCATGGTCCTGGAACCGCCTCGCCAACTCGTCGGCCTGCTCGATGATGTGCTTCGTGCTTCTTGGCATGGTGTTCACCTCAGGTACTTGGTTCTAGCTTCCATGGCGTGGACGATGACGGGTCCGTCGTTGCCGACAACGACACCGACCTCCAAGAGGCGGCCAGTTCGGTCTGGCCCCACCAGCATGACGAGATCGTCATCGAGGTCCTCGACGAGGATGGGGTTGTCGAAGCAGTGGATGATGTCGGTATCCACAATTCCGTACCTCCGGGCGCTTTCGATGATCTGTGGGGAATCATCCACGATCACAAGTTATTTTGTCACTGTGACGGCAGCAAGCTAACTTGTGATTCATCGTGACCCAGACGGCTTTGCCCGACGAGCTTGAGTGATCAGACTCGTGTTCCCGTTTCTATTTTCATGCGAGAGACCAATGTCTACAGATTCTCGTTGGAGAGTTGACCAGCTGACCTGAGCCCCCGACCGTTGTGGGTCGGTGAAGGTCAGGACGATGATCAAGGAGATCGAGGCAGATGGTTGGTACCTCGACCGACAGCGAGGAAGCCATCGTCAGTTCAGGCATCGGACTAAGGGCGGGACAGTGACCGTCCCCGGAAAGTTGTCCGACGACCTCCAGCGTCCACTCGTCGCTAGCATCGTAAAGCAGGCGGGACTCGAGAGGAGGCCACGATGAGCGAGTACACGGTGGTCATCGAGAGATCGGATCACAACTTCGGCGCTTGGGTGCCAGACCTCGACGGATGTGTCGCCACCGGCGTCTCCCTTGAAGAGGTGACAGCAAACATACGCGATGCGATCGAGTTCCACATCGAAGGGATGCTCCTCAATGGCGAGGTCGTGCCCCTGCCTTCATCCTCGATCGTGACGACTGTCAAGGTGGCCTCCTGACGCCCCGAAGTAGCCAGAACGGACCGAGTCCGTTTCTACTTTGAGTCGAGATATCAATGTGTACAGGATTTCGTTGGAGGGATGACCTGCGAATCTGAGCTGCCGCCCACACTCGGGCGCCGCTGTCCGGATTCAACCGAGCCGTGGAAGATGCTGCCTACTTGCGCCTTCGAGGAGGGCCAAACGCCGTTCGAGCTCGCAAGATGCCCGTCAAGGCCGACACCCAGATGGCCACGAAGAGCAGTGCCGCGACTGGGATCGTCAGCGTGAATCACAGGGCAGCATCACTCAGCAGCAGGACCACGATCGCGATGAGCGCTCCGGAGAGGACCCATCGGAAGGTCTCGGCTACCAGCCATGAAATGAAGCGAGGAGTCTGAATTTCGGCCTCCGGCTTGCTCATGTCGTAGGGCTGGGTCCTTCAAGCCTCCGTCTGCCTTTGGGGACTGTGGGCCGGCATGCACTTCTGCTGTAAGCCGAACCAGCGAAATTGATCAAGTCGCTGTGGAGAGTTGAGACCACGCCGAGCCAGCGTGTCCGCAGGGCTGATGCACGCGCGGGCCCGCAGCGACCTGTCGCACCATGCTCGTATGCTTGAGCCATGGAGTTCACGGCAGCAATCACGCAAGAGGGCGACCTGTTCGTCGCGCGTTGCCTCGAAGTTGAGGTGACCAGTCAGGGTCTCTCAGCGGAGGATTCTCTTGAGAATCTCAAGGAGGCACTTGGTCTCTATTTCGAGGACGAAGGAGCGCCGATCGAGTTGGCCCATCCCACCGTCACCACCTTCCAGCTCTCTGCGTGAGTCCACCGCTTCCGGTCGTTAGCGGCGCTCGCGTCATCAAGGCACTCGCGAGCCTTGGCTTTGCCGAGATCAGCCAGCGCGGAAGCCACGTGAAGCTGCGGCGAGCCGAATCGACGGTCATCGTGCCGATGCACAAGGAACTGGCTTCAGGAACCCTCCGCTCAATCATCCGCCAAGCAGGTCTGTCGGTGGATGACTTCCTGGACCTCCTCTAGGCCCTCGAACTCCAGGGCGTTTCTGCTTTGATTCGGGATACCAATGTCTACCGGTGCATGCTCGACGGCCGATCGTTGGCGAACCCTCCTCGCTGGTGGCCGCTGAAGGTGCACCAGCTCTTCCTTCACGCAACGCGGTCTGACCGGTGCCAAGCGGCAATGATTGACCCGATGCATCGCAAGAGGGCCCCAGGGTCTTGGATGGTGATGACGTGAGGGGGGATCAGATGACATCAGCGTTTGGCAGCGTTTGGCAGCGATGGACGAGCGGTGGTCGCCGGCCTCCTGGGGGCCATATCGATCGACGACGGACCCACGCCAGAGCAGTTGGCCGTCCTTTCGTCCATCGGCGCCCACTACCTCGGGTGCATCGACGTCGATGTCCACAGCTTGGACCCCATCGGTCCGGCTGAACTGGCCGTCGTGCTGACCGACCCCATGGACCGGCGTCGGTTCCACCATCTGCTCGTCGCCCTAGAGGCCGCACGTCATCCGCAGGCAGCCGCCCAGGTCGAAGCCGTCGAGCGCTACGCCTCGGCACTGGGTGTCGACGGGCCGGACCTCGTGATGTTCCGCTCGCTCATGGACGGGGGCATCGAGGCGGCGGCGGCGGACTACCGGCGGTACATCGAGAAGATGGCCCCACTTCGGGCGGAGCCGACGCTGGCGAGCGAAGCGTTCGATCCCTCGTCACCCGAGCCCGAGCTGGTGACGAGGCTCGAGGCCTTCGCCGACCTCGACGAGGATTCCCTCGGTCGAGCATTCCTCCGCTTCTACGAGCGGACTGGCCTGAACCTTCCCGGCCTGGACCCTGCGATCATGAACCACTTCTACGTCGCCCACGACATGACCCACGTGATCGCTGGGATCGGGACCACGTCGCCGGGCGAGATCGCGCTCAGCGGGTTCATGGTGGCGATGGACGACAACGACGTGAACTTCTCCGCCTTGCTGGCCTCTCTGGTCATCCATGAGGCCGGGTTCGGACGTCCGACCTCGATCCCGAACGCGGAGACCGAGACGCTCTCCCTCGATGGAGCCCCGGAGCTCCTTGGCCAGGAGATGGCGAGGGGCGCGAAGTGCACCGCCGACTTCTCGCTCGTCGACCACCTCGCGCTCGCCCCCCTGCCGCTCGACGAGGTGCGTCGCCGCTTCGGCGTGGTCGCACCTGACGACCCCGATGACGGGTTCCACATCTGGTAGGCGGTGGTCGACGCGCCTGGGTCGGATCCGACCACTGGCGCTCGCAGCGATCTCACGCAGGCGGCTCGTCGTCATCCTGGGCCCTCGTGTGTCGTGCATGATGGCGGGGTTCGCGATCGATCTCCGAGGAGTGCAGATGTTGACCATGAAGCCCAACTGCGAGTGCTGCGACCGGGATCTCGACCCTTCGGCCACCGATGCCCGCATCTGCTCGTTCGAGTGCACCTGGTGCGCCGAGTGCGCGAAGCACCTTGACGGCACCTGCCCCAACTGCGGTGGATCGCTGGTCCAGCGCCCCGCCCGAGCGGCAGCGCTCCTCGAGGCCTTCCCGGCCTCCGTGGAGCGGGCTCCTGCCTCGCACTCCTGTCCCGACTAGGCAAGGTTCACCGGAGCGCCTGTGGCGCCGACCACCCTCCTCTCCAACGGGGAGCTCTGTGCGTCAGGCCATCGTGAACGACGCCGCGAGGAAGGACAACGGGGGGAGTTCGGTGCGGGCGATCGCGCCCGATGAGGTGACGTCATCGAAGGCATGAGGGGAGACCACCGGTGGGGCGCCGAAGTCGTTGACAGCCTTCGCCCCTGGTCCGGTCAGGAGCTCGGCGTCAACGAAGGTGAGCGCGGAGATGGCAGCCACGTCGATCTCCAAGGGTGCCGGATGATCGGTCGATCGATTCACGATGAACAGGTGCAGCAGGCCATCGTCGACGATCGCGCTGACGTCGAGGAACGGAACCTCCCCTGACTCGCGGGTCGAGTAGGTGGGCCCGTCGACGACGACCCGAAGGGAGGACCCTCGCCGGCGTGCCGACATCATCTGGAACGGGTGGAAGATCGACTGGACCAGCAGGTCGTCACCTCGGGTCAGGAGGGGGGCGATGACGTTGACGATCTGAGCCAGGTTGGCGATCCTCACGACGTCGGCACGACGGATGAAGCTGTTGAGGAAGCCGGCGACCACGAGTGCGTCCTCGAGGTTGTAGACCTCCTCGATGAGGTGGGGGGCGACAGCGCCATGACCGTCCATCTCGAAGTCCTTATACCAGACGTTCCATTCGTCGAAGCAGAGGTAGGGCCGCTTCCGGCTTCTGGTCCGACCCTGGACGAAGCGACAGACGGCATCAGCCTCCTCGATCTGCCGATCGATCTGTCGACCCGAGGCGAGGAACTCCGGCGTGTCGCCGCCGAGGTTGTTCACATAGCGATGGACGCTGAGAAAGTCCGCATCCTCGCCGAGCTGCTCGAGCACGACGCGGTCCCACTCGAGGTACGAGGCAAGGTCCGGCGTCGACGAGCCACAGACCACGGTCGAGATCGCGGGATCGACCTCTCGCATCAGCTGCGCTGCCGCCTTGGCGCGTGCGGCGTACTCCTCGGCGGGGACGTGGCCAAGCTGCCAGGGTCCGTCCATCTCGTTGCCGAGGCACCACAGCCCGACGCGGTAAGGATCCGTGCGCCCATGGGACGCCCGAAGGTCTGACGAGGTGGTGCCGATGGGGGCGTTGCAGTACTCGACCCACTCGCGAGCCTCCTCGGGAGTCCCGGTGCCGAGGTTGACGGCCATCATCGGCGTCCAGGCCATCCGCTCGCAGAGGCTGAGGAACTCGTCGGTCCCAAAGGTGTTGGGCTCCAGGCTGTTCCACGCCAGCTCCCGGACCGTCGGCCGCTGCTCGACGGGTCCGACACCGTCGCGCCAGTGGTACCCAGAGACGAAGTTCCCTCCGGGGTAGCGCATGACGCTCATGTCGAGCTGCTCAAGGTGTGAGAGCACGTCGGTCCTGCAGCCGAAGGCGTCGGCGAGGGGGCTGTCCGGCTCGAAGATCCCTCCGTAGACCGCTCTCCCCATGTGCTCGAGGAACCCTCCGAAGATCCTCGGATCGACGGGACCGATGGTCATGCCTGGATGGACTCTGATCACCGTGCGCTGCATGGAGAGAGCCTCGCGCACCGCCAGATCGCGAGCTGGCACGCCCACGGTCGCTCACGGCTCGCCGCGACTCGGCGAGGTCGGCCGCGGCCCGTGCGGGAGATGGTGCGCGCCAGCGGATCAGAAGGGTGACGGCCCGGTGCTCGGCTCGTCGCGCTCAAGGTCGCCCGGATCACCCGGGCGACGTTCGGCCCGCTGTGCCGCCACACCGGCGGCGACGACCAGGAGCATCCCGACCAGCTGGCTGAACGAGGGTCGCTGGTGGAGGATGACGAGTCCCAGGACCACGCCGAAGGCCGGCTCCAGCGCCATGAGCGTCCCGAAGGCGGTGGGCGGCATGCGGCGAAGGGCCAAGAGCTCGAACGCATAGGGGATCACCGGCAGCAGGATCGCCAGGCCGATTGCGGCGGCGCCGATCCCCATGGTCAGGTGGCCTGCCGCCCGAGGGACGCCGACGCATGCAGCCACGATGGCGGCGATGGGGATGGTGATCGCCAGGCCACTCACGCCCGAGAATCGCTCTCCGACCTTCTTCGTGAGCAGGATGTATGCCGCCCATCCCACGGCAGCCAGCGCGGCGAACCAGACTCCTGCGAGGTTGGCAGTGCCATCCCATGGCTGGGTGACGAGCACCACGCCGATGCCGGCGAGCCCGACCCAGACCAGCGATCGACGACGGTGACTGTGCACCGCGGCGACCACCATCGGCCCGAGGAACTCGATCGCGACGGAGGTCCCCAGCGGGATGCGCTCGATGGCGGCGAGGAAGGCCATGGTCTGGAGCCCGGTGGTGATCCCGAGTCCCACCAGCACCGGGAGGTCGCGCCGGGAGAGCGATCGAAGCGGAGGACGGGCGATGGCGAGGAAGATGATGCCGCCGGCGGTCAGGCGCAACCATGCCGTGCCGGCAGGGCCCACGGTGTCGATGAGGTGGGTCGAGAGTGCCGATCCGAGCTGGACCGAGAACATGGCGGCGATCGCCAGGGACCACGGGGGGACGCCGGGTCGTTCAGCTCCCATGCGGTGCGCCTCTCCATGCACCAGTCATGTCCGCCCCATCCCTCGCTCTGCTCGTCACTCGACGGGTCCCAGCATCGCAGGCCGGCCTGCGGGGCCGTGCCGAGACGGCGGCCGTGGTCAGGCTCGCGAGTAGCGCAGGTTGACGATCCCGCTGGGGAAGGTCTCGACGCCATCGAGGGTCAGCGCGGTGCTCCTCGCGATGCGCGTGAAGAGCGGTCGCCCGCTCCCGAGGAGGATGGGGATCTTGGTCAGCAGCAGGTCGTCGACCAGCCCCTCGGCGAGGAAGCTCGAGATCAGCTGTCCGCCGTCGAGGTAGACGTGCTCGAGGCCCCGTCGCTCCCATTCGGCCACCGCCTCGTGCGGGCTCAGGTCCCAGAAGCTGACGCCCTCGCGCTCGGTGGTGGGCGGTCGACGCGTGAAGACGAAGATCGGGCGATCGCCGAACGGAAGGGGGTCCACGGACTCGATGAACTCCCAGGTCCCGCGGCCGAAGGCCATGGTGTCGATGGTGGAGATGAAGGCGTCGTAGCCGTAGTCCTCGGTGGGCGAGGAGGCGGCGTCGAGCCAGTCGAGCCGGTCGTCGTCGGTGGCGATGTAGTTGTCGATCGACGAGGCGATGAAGACGGAGATGCGCGGCACGGGCTGAGTCTCGCAGTGGCGCGGCAGCGGAGCAATCAGTGCGCACCGGATGCGATGTCGTACCATCGCCGCAGGTGGATCAGCCGGCGTCCAGCCAGGACGATCCTCGAGTGGGGGGGGTCGTGGTGCGCGCTGAGCCAGCGGGAGACTTCGACTACGACGCATTCGCCATCGACTACGCCAGCATCCGCCGCCCCGAACCGAGGTTCCTCGCCGCGATCGAGGCAGCCCTCGGTGATGCTCGGACCCTGATCAACGTCGGAGCGGGTGCAGGGTCCTATGAGCCGGATCGCCTCGTGGTCGCCCCCGTCGAGCCCTCGGCGTCGATGCGGGCCCAGCGTCCGGTCGATCGTGCGCTCGCCATCGATGCGGCCGCCGAGGACCTGCCCTTCCCGGACCAGTCCTTCGACGCGGCCTTGGCATCGTTCACCGTCCACCAATGGCGGGATCTCGACCGTGGCCTGGCCGAGCTCCGGAGGGTCGCGCGCGGTCCGATCGTGGTCCTGACCTTCGACCCCGACGAGCTCCAGCGCTTCTGGCTCACCGATTACGCGCCCGAGGTCACGGCTGCGGAGAGCAGGAGGATGCCGGCGATGTCGACCCTGGTCGAGGGGCTCGGTCCATCCACGACCATCGAGGCCCTGGCGATCCCCGCCCGGTGCACGGACGGCATCGTGGAGGCCTACTTCGGTCGCCCCGAGGCCTTCCTCGACGAGCGGGTCCGCAGGGCCCAGAGCTCATGGGGCTTCGTCGAGGAGCAGGCCCAGGCGGATGCGGTCGAGCGCCTCCG
Organism: Acidimicrobiaceae bacterium; assembly: GCA_947456245.1. GTDB lineage: Bacteria > Actinomycetota > Acidimicrobiia > Acidimicrobiales > RAAP-2 > CAIUMH01. The sequence continues at coordinate 21,582 of CANGPS010000007.1, read as the reverse complement.
ATCTGCGCTCGACGATGGCTCCTGGGACGAGCGCCACGGGCACCTCCGCACCGCGGCGGAGTACGACGGCTCGCTGCGCCTCGTGGTGTCCACCGAGCGCTGAACCCCGGGCCGCTCGAGGGCCGTGGGTCCTGAGCCCCGCACTACCGTGGCCGTGCTGCCCACATCGGGAGGCGGCGCCTCGGAGGGAACGATGAGCAAGGTCCGCGTCCACAACTTCTCCATCTCGCTCGACGGGTTCGGGACCGGCGACGGCATGACCCTCGAGGATCCGTTCGGCCACGCGGGGCGTCGCCTGCACGACTGGATGTTCGCCACGCAGTTCGGACGATCCCTGTTCGGCCAGGACGGCGGCGGGGTCGGGGTCGACCAGGCCTTCGCCGAACGGAACGTCCTTGGCATCGGAGCCGAGATCATGGGGGCCGGCAAGTTCGGCCCCCCTGGCTGGCAGGAGGACGCGACCTGGCGGGGCTGGTGGGGGGAGGATCCGCCGTTCCACACGCCGGTGTTCGTGATGACCCGTCATGAGGCCGAGCCGATGGTGATGGAGGGTGGCACGACCTTCCACTTCGTCGCTGGGTCGCCGAAGGAGGTCCTCGACCTCGCCAGGCAGGCGGCGGGCGGGCTCGACGTCCGCGTCGGTGGCGGCCCGACGACGGTCAGGGGCTTCCTCGAGGCCGACCTGGTCGACGAGCTGCACGTGGTCCAGGTGCCGATCGTGCTCGGTCGTGGCACGCGGCTCTGGGAGGGCCTGGAGGGCACGGAGGAGCGCTTCGCCATCGAGGCCGTTACGTCGCCAAGCGGAGTGGTCCACCTGACCTTCACGAGGCGCTAGGGCTGCCGTCGTCGGTCAGCCGGCCGTTCGCCGCTCCATCTTCGGGATCCCTGGCGTGGTGTCGTTGATGGCCCAGCTGATGATGGTCTCCGGCGAGATGCGGAACCTCGGGGCGCCGCCCACCTCCTCGATGGTGGCGGCACCGATGACCTTGATGCCGCGAGGCGACCAGGGGTCCATCGACGCCAGGTCGTCGATCACCACCGTGGCCCGTGGATTGCGCGCGATGTTGCGGTAGCGGACGGTGTGGGTGATGTCGAAGCCGGCGGTGACGAGGTCGTCACCCTCGAGCTCGAAGACCACCGGGGCCACGTCGGGACGACCGTCGGGCGACGCCGTGGCGAAGCGCATGAGGGGCTGGGACGAGAGGTAGGCGATCTCCGCCTCGGTGAAGATGCTCACGATGCCGCCCCGGGGGCGACGGGGGCGACGGGGGCGGCCAAGGGGAAGACGTCGAGGTCCCACCACCGCGCCATGGGCAGCGTGTGGATGGTCGCCGATGCCTCGTCGGCGTCAGCGGCGAAGGTCTCGATGAAGACGGTGCCCCGGGCGAGGGACAGGCGGATCGCCCCGACGCGGCTCTCGGCCTCGAGCTCGGCCGCGCGGGCCTGCTCCTCGGCCACGACGGCGAAGACCTCGTCCATCTCCGTGCCGGCTTTGAACCTGCAGACCACCATGAATGCTTCCATCGTTCGCTCCTCGTCGTCGGGTGACCTGAGGGAGCCTGACACCTCAACCTTTGTTGGGGTCAAGCGGTAGCCTCGGACGATGCCCCGTGGCCAGACGTCCTTCCACTCGTGGTCCGTGGGCCAGGTCGCCGACCGCAGCGGCCTGGCCGTGTCGACGCTCCACTTCTACGAGCGCCAGGGGCTGATCTCGAGCACTCGCAACGACGGCAACCAGCGTCGCTATGCCCGGGACACGCTCCGGCGCCTGGCCTTCATCCGGGCCTCGCAGCGCGTCGGCATCCCGCTGGCCGACATCCGCGACGCGCTCGAGGTCCTACCCCGCCAGCGCACCCCCCGGGAGGACGACTGGGCGAAGCTGTCCGCCGTGTGGCGGGACCGCCTCGACGAGCAGATCGACCAGCTCACCCGGCTGCGGGAGGACCTGTCGGATTGCATCGGCTGCGGCTGCCTCTCGTTCAAGCGCTGCCTGCTGGTCAACCCCGCGGACACGATGTCCGCGGAGGGTGCAGGTCCTCGTCGCTTCCTCCCCGGCTCGCCACGGCCGGACGCGTCGGAGCGCTGAGCACGGCGCCGAGGCGTCCAGCGCCGTGATGCATGGTCTGGGCAAGGCGGGGCCGCTCGTGGTGGACTGGCCCATGGCCATCGACCGCATCCAGCTGCTCTCCATCCCCGTCCGCGACCAGGAGGTCGCCAAGGCGTTCTACGTCGACGTCCTCGGCTTCGACCTGGTGCGTGACAACCCGATGGGACCGGATCAGCGCTGGGTCGAGGTGGCGCCGCGTGGGGCAGCGACCTCCATGACGCTCGTCACCTGGTTCGAGACGATGCCGCCCGGCTCCCTGCGCGGGCTCGTCCTCGAGACCGACGACCTCGAGGGCACCATCGCCGAGATCGCCGAGCGTGGACACCGCATGGAGGGAGCGATCCTCGATGCCCCGTGGGGCCGGTACGTCACGTTGGAGGATCCCGACGGCAACGGCCTGATCCTCCAGACGACGACCGCGTGATCCTCGGTTCGGCGGCCAGCGGCCCTCGCTTCGCCCTGCGGCGATCCTTGGGCTGGTCTGAGGGCGAAGAGGCGGCTGCTGGATAGCCTCGGGGCATGACCACGACCCTCTCGCCGCGCGCCCTTGCGGTGCGCGTCCCCGCCATCACCCTCTTCTTCTGGATCATCAAGATCCTGGCCACCACGGTCGGCGAGACCTTTGCGGACTTCCTGAACACCAACCTCAACATGGGGCTGACCGGAACGAGCATCGTCATGAGCGCCGTCCTGGGGGTGGCGCTCGTGGTCCAGTTCCGCCTCAAGCGCTACGTCCCGGTGGCCTACTGGCTCGTCGTCGTGCTGATCAGCGTCGTCGGTACCCTGATCACGGACAACCTGACCGACAACCTCGGCGTCTCGCTGGTGACGTCGTCGCTGGTCTTCCTCGCCGCCCTGCTGGTCACGTTCGGAGTCTGGTTCCGCCTCGAGGGCTCACTGTCCATGAAGAGCATCACCACCGCACCCAGGGAGGCCTTCTACTGGCTGGCCATCCTGTGGACCTTCGCGCTCGGGACCGCCACCGGCGACCTGCTGGCCGAGCGGGTGGACTGGGGCTACGGGCTCTCGGCCGTGTTCTTCGGCGGGGTGATCGCCGCGATCTACCTGCTGTGGAGGACCAAGGTGATGAACGAGGTCCTCGCCTTCTGGCTGGCCTACATCCTGACCCGCCCGCTCGGTGCGTCGATCGGCGACTTCCTCGCCCAGCCGAAGGATGCTGGAGGCAACGGCCTCGGGACCACGGTGACCAGCGTCATCTTCCTGGCTGCCATCGCGGCCGTGGTGGGGTTCTTGAGCTGGTCGCACCGGGATCGGATCGCCGAGGTGCCGGCCACGACCGTGGACGGCCCCGCCTAGGCCTCCGCCTCGAGCAGGGCGCGCTTGACCTCGAGGCCCCAGCGGTAGCCGCCGAGCCCGCCGTCCGATCGCACGACGCGATGGCAGGGGATCACGAGGGCCACCGGGTTCCTGCCGCAGGCCGTGCCGACCGCCCGGACGGCCGCCGGCGATCCGATCGACGCGGCCACCTCCGCATAGCTGCGCACCTCGCCGGCCGGGATCCGGCGCAGCGCCTCCCAGACGCGTGCCTGGAAGGCGGTGCCCTTGAGGTCGAGCGGCAGGTCGATGGTGGCGTCGAGGCCCCGTGCGAGCCGACCCACCGCCGTGGCGACGAGGCCGAGCCCGTCGGCATCCTCGACGAGCTCGGCACCGGGGAACTCGTCGGCCACCTCGGCGACGACCTGGCCGGCCGAGCCACCGATGCGCACGGCCGCCAGCCCGCGATCGGAGGCCACGACGATGATCGTGCCGATCGAGGCCACGACGGTGGTCCAGCGCAGCGTCTCCCCCGAGGCACCAGCACGATAGGTGGCCGGGTCCATGCCGATGGTCTGGGGGACGGACTCGTAGAAGGCCCGCACCGATCCGAATCCCGCGGCGACGAGCGCCGCGCTCACCGACGAGCTCGACCGGAGCAGCTCGCGGGCTCGGCCCGTGCGGACGGCCTGGCCGAACTCGTTCGGGGTGACGCCGAGGACGTCGGCGAAGGATCGCGAGAGCTGTCGGGGGCTCGTATGGCAGGTCGCTGCCAGCTCGGCCAGCGGGAGCGGGCCGCCGACGCCGAGCATCGAGCGGCAGGCGGCGAGGACCCGTTCGGCGGCGATGCTCGGTCGTGGTTGAGGTGACGGTGCCATTGGGCTGAACTGTAGGGATCAGGAGGGCATCTGGCACTCCGAATCTGGACAACCTCGAGGAGCCCCATGAGCGACCGGCGTGCGGACCTGCGAGCGCGTTGTGGTCCGTTGGCGGTGATCGCGGGGGGTTCCGAGGGCATCGGCGCCGCGTTCGCCAGGTCCTTGGCGGCCGACGGGTTCGACCTGGTGCTCGTGGCCCGCCGCTCGGGGCCGCTCGAGGAACTGGCCGCGGCGCTGCGTGCGGACCACGGAGGATCGGTGGTCACCGTGGCGGGAGACCTGCTCGACGAGGACACGCACGTTCGCCTCGCCGACGCCACGGCCGGCCTCGAGGTCGGCCTCGTGGTGGTGGCAGCGGGCGGTGGGCACCAGGCGACCCCCTTCATCGAGCGCTCTCGAGCCGAGGAGCGGGCGCTGGCGCGGCTCAACTGCGAGGTCCCGGTCGAGCTCGCTGGCCGCTTCCTCGGTCCCATGGTCGAACGTGGCCGTGGCGGGTTCGTCCTGCTGTCGGCGATGTCCTCAGTCGCCGGCGCCGCGCTGAGCGCGGTGCCCGGTGCGGCGAAGGCCTTCGTCGTCGCCTTCGCCGAGGGCCTGTGGGCGGAGGTGGCCCCTCGTGGCGTGGACGTGCTGTGCCTGATCCCCGGCGTGACCGACACGCCGGCGCTCCGTCGGGCGGGCTCGGTGGTCGGCAGCGACCTGCTCCCGGGGCTCGATCCCGCTGAGGTCGCCCACGAGGGGCTGCTGCACCTCGGCGAGGGCCCGGTGTGGGTGGTGGGAGACACCACCCGGGACGTCCACGCCTTCCTCGCCTCGCTGCCTCGCCGAGAGGCGGCGGCGTACCTCGAGGTCGGCGCCCGGCGGATCTTCGGGCTCGAGCCGATGGAGGAGGCCTGAGCGCTCAGCGAAGCGCGGGCGCCACCGACTCGGTCAGCATGGCGATGGCGTCGGAGGCCGCCGTGCCGTCGCCGAGCGTCCACCCTGGAACGATGAACTCGTCGCAGCCGGCCTCGGCGAAGCGCGCCAGGTCCTCGATCATCTGCTCCGGTGTGCCCGCGACCAGCGGGCGCCCGATCGAGGACTCCCGGAGGGCCTGGCCCTCGTCGGCGGTGGCGGTGGGGATCACGAGCGCCTGCGTGGTCCGGCGGATCTCCGCTGGGTCGCGGCCGATGGTGGCGCAGTGGCCGTCGAGGACGCCGTTGCGATGCGCGAGCTCCTCCGGGGTGCACCAGGCGTTCCAGATGGAGGCCTGGGCGGCGGCGATGGCCATGGTGCGACGCTCCCCCTTGACGCCGAGCAGGAGGGGGAGGGGCTGCTGCACGGGTTCCGGTCGACAAGGTGCCGCCTCGAGCTGGTAGTGCGACCCCGCGAAGGTGGTGGTGCCCCCGGCGAGCAGCGAGCGCACGACCGTCACGTACTGCTCGAACCGGTCGATGCGGGTGGGCACGTCGCCGAGCTCGATGCCGTAGGCATGGTGCTCGTTGAGCTGCCAGCCCGCGCCGAGGCCCAGGATCAGCCGACCCTGGCTGATCTGGTCGGCGGTGCTCGCCCAGTTCGCCAGCACCGCCGGGTGCCGGTAGGTGGCGCTGGCCACGAGCGTCCCGAGCCGGATGGTCGTCGTCGAGGCGGCGAGTGCCGCCAAGGTGGCGGTCGACTCGAGCATCGGGACCTCCGCAGGCTCGCCGACCGCCTTGTCGTCCATGAAGTGGTCGGCGACGTAGGCCGCGTGCCAGCCGGCCTCCTCTGCCTGCAGGACGAGCCGCCGGAGCTCGTCGAAGGATCGCTCGGGGTTGGGCCAGAGGGAGAAGTCCATGGCTGCAACCTATCGGGGACCCGACGCGCCCCTCAGCGCCGACCCACCGCCGCCCGGACGTCGGCGAGGTGGTGCTCCGCCTCGTGGGCGGCCTGGGCGGCCATCCACGCCACCGAGGCGATGATCGGCGTCTGCGCCGAGTACGTCATGGTGCGCGCCCCTGCCCCGTCGGGCAGTGCGAGGAGGGTCCGGCGGAGCAGGTCGGAGGCCACCTTCAGCTCCACGGCGAGCGTCTCCGGGCTGTCGAGCCGGCTGAGGCCGAGGGCGATCCGCTCCTCTCGGTAGATCGGGGTGCCCACGGGCTCGTCGAGGATCGTGGCCAGCACCGTGCGCTCCCGGATGCTCAGCAGGACGTCGCGGACGTGACCTGCGTACTCGACCGCCGACCACGACGCAGGGCCGGGTCGCTCGGCGCCGGCCGGACCTGCCGCGACAAGCTCCTGGCCGAGCACCTCGGCGGCGGCCACGGTCCGCTCGGCGGCCTCGAGGATCCCGACGTCGGCGTAGGTGAAGCCACAGCGGTCGCACGACTCCGGTGGTGCGGTCATCGCCCAGCCCTCATGCGGCGAGGATATGTCCCGCGTCGCCGAGCTGGAAGCAGAGCCTCTGGCGCCGTGCCGAGGGGACCGGTCGCGCCAGAGGACCGGCGATAGCCTTCCGACCGATGGCCACCCTTCACCTGCCGGAGGTCGACCTGCACTACGTGGTCGAGGGCTCGGGTCCCCGCCTGCTGTTCTTCAACGGCAGTGGGTCGTCGATCGCCGAGATGGCGCTGCTCATCGAGGTCCTGTCCAGCCGATTCGAGCTGCTGGTCCACGACCAACGCGGCCTCGGCCTCACCGGGATCCCCACGGGCCCTGCGCCGACCATGGCGGACTATGCCCGAGACGGCGTGGCGCTCCTCGACCACCTCGGGTGGGGATCGGCACGGGTGCTCGGGCTCAGCTTCGGCGGGATGGTGGCCCAGGAGTTCGCGGTCACCCACCCTGAGCGAGTGGAGCGCCTCGGCCTGCTCTGCACCTCGTCAGGAGGGCGCGGGGGCTCGAGCTACCCGCTCCACGAGCTCGCCGACCTGTCGCCCGAGGAGCGTCGTCGGGTCGAGGTGGCCATCGCCGACACGCGCTTCGACGAGGCCTGGCTCGCCGACCACCCGTCAGATCGGGCCCTGGCGGAGCACCTCGCGGGTCGTAGGGATACTGAGCTCCCCGACGAGCGACGGCGGGGAGCAGCGCTCCAGCTCGCGGCACGTCGCCACCACGACACCTACGACCGCCTCGAGGCGATCACGTGCCCCACGCTCGTCGCCGCGGGCCGCTTCGACGGCACGGCCCCGCTCGAGAACTCCGAGGCCCTCGCGGCCAGGATCCCGGGCGCCCTCCTGCGCGTCTACGAGGGAGGGCACCCGTTCCTGGTCCAGGATCCTCGGGCGATCTCTGAGGTGATGGACTTCCTCGCCAGCGACGGTTGATGCGGCCAGCCTGACGAGGGCCGCCGACGTAACCTCGCAGGATGCACGACCTGGTGATCAGCTCGGGGCTCCTCGTCGACGGGAGCGGTGCGCCGGCCCGGCCCGCCGACGTGGTGGTCGAGGGCGATCAGATCGTGGAGGTGTGCGATCCGGGGACCGCCGGTCGGGCCCACCGCACGGTGGACGCCGACGGCCTGCTGGTCACCCCCGGCTTCGTCGACGTCCACACGCACTTCGACGGCCAGGCCACCTGGGACCCCTGGCTCACGCCGTCGAGCTGGCACGGCGTCACCACCGTGGTCGGCGGCAACTGCGGGGTCGGCTTCGCCCCGGTGCGCGCCGGCGAGGAGGCCTGGCTGGTGCAGCTGATGGAGGGGGTGGAGGACATCCCCGGCTCCGCGCTCTCCGAGGGGATCTCGTGGGGGTGGGAGACCTTCGGCGAGTTCCTCGACGTGGTGGCTGCCCAGCCCCACGCGATCGACCACGGCTACCAGCTGGCCCACGGCCCGCTCCGGGGCTACGTGATGGGCGAGCGGGGTGCGGCCAACGAGCCCGCCACCGCGGACGACCTGATCGCCATGCGGACCCTGGCCGAGGAGGCGCTCCGCGCCGGGGCCCTCGGCATCTCGACGTCGCGCACCTCGCTGCACAAGGCTGCCGACGGGCGCTTCGTCCCCGGCACCTTCGCCGAGGCGGACGAGCTCTTCGCCCTCGCCGACGCCCTGCGGTCCCAGCGCGAGCGGACCGGCCGGCGCGGCGTCTTCCAGCTCGCCCTCGAGCACGTCGACGTGCCCGAGCAGTTCGGCTGGATGCGGGCCTTCGCCGAGCGATCGGGGGCCACCGTGTCGTTCAACTTCAGCCAGACTCGACAGGCCCCCGACCTCTGGCACGAGGTCCTCGCCCTCCTCGAGCAGGCCCGCGCTGACGGGCTCGACCTGGTGGGCCAGGTGGCCGGACGCTCCATCGGGGTCCTCGAGTCGCTCGAGGGGACCGTCCACCCCTTCGTCCTCCACCAGGCCTGGCGACCCCTGGCCCGGCTCAGCCTTGAGGAGAAGCGGCGGGCGCTGAGCGATCCGACGGTCCGGGCAGCACTCCTCGCCGAGCAGCCCACCACGGTCTCGCCCACCATCGACCTGCTGACGGGTGCCTTCGACCGCATGTACCCGGTCGGCGGCGAGCTCATCGACTACGAGCCCGACCCGACGACCGACTCGCTCGCCGCCCGCGCGGCCGCCACCGGGAGGACCCCGCAGGAGCTCGCCCTCGACGCGCTGTGTGCGGACGAGGGGCGCGGCATGCTCTACGTCCCGCTCTTCAACTACTCCGACGGCGACCTCGGCATGCTCAAGGTCCTCCACGAGCACCCGGCCACCCGCATGGGGCTGTCGGATGCCGGCGCCCACTGCGGCTCCATCTGCGACGGTGGGATGCCCACCTTCATGCTCACCCACTGGGCGCGCGACCGGACCCGCGGGGAGCGCATGGCGCTCGAGCACGTGGTGCGCCGCCAGACGTCGGAGACCGCCGCCCTCTTCGGCCTGGCCGATCGGGGCGTCGTGGCGCCGGGGATGAAGGCCGACCTGAACGTGATCGACTTCGACCGCCTCGGCTTCACGCGGGCCACGATGGCCCATGACCTCCCCACCGGGGCGCGGCGGCTGGTCCAGCAGGCGCAGGGCTACGAGATGACGGTGGCCAACGGGGTCCCCATCGTCGAGCACGACGCGTTCACTGGTGCGCTCCCGGGCCGCCTGGTGCGGTCCGGCTCGCCCGACCGCTGAGCGTCGGCGGACCGTCGCACAACTGCAACGTGTTCCTTCGCGTGTTCTTAGTGCGGTCGACGACCTCGTCTTAGGTTGCCCCCGCAGAGTGGACCTGTCACCGGAACGACCGGTGGCTCGACTACCGAAGGAACACCAACATGGCAAAGAACCCCTCCAGGGCCCGACAGCTCCTGATGACCGCAGCCATCGTGGCTGGCGCCGGCGCCGGCGCGGCCACGATCGCCGGCGCCGCCTCGAGCAGCTCGAGCGCGACCACCCCGGCGGCGAGCAGCACCGCTCCTGCCGCCGCCCCGAACCAGGGCCAGCCGCCGGCCGGCGCCCCGGACCCGGCCACGATGACCCACGGACCGGGCGAGACCCTGCTCACGGGGTCGGACCTGTCGAGCGCCGTCGCCGCCGCCAACACCGCGGTGCCCGGCGCCATCGTGGTGCGGGCGGAATCCGACGCCCAGTCCTCGGGCTACGAGGTCCACCTCAAGAAGGCGGACGGCTCGTTCGTGACGGTCCACCTGTCCACCGCCTTCGCGGTCACCTCGACCGACGACGGCTTCGGGCCCGGCCCGGCCGGTGGCCACGGTGCCCCTCCCGCCGGTGCCCCCGCCGGCGCTCCGGGCTCGGCCTCCTCGACCAACTAGGTCCGAGGAGCGGCGGCTCCCCCTGGTCCACCTGCGCGAGCAGGGGGGTCGGGGGGAGCCTCGTCGCGCCTAGGCCGAGTCCCGGGCGGCCAGGAGGTCCGCGATGACGAGCTTCGACATCGTCATCATCGCCGCCCGCGCCGCGCCGGCCTTGGCGGGATCAGGGTCGCCGAGCACCTCGGCGAGGATGGTGGGGACGATCTGCCACGACACGCCGAAGCGATCGGTGAGCCAGCCGCACCGCCCGGGCTCGCCGCCCTCGCACAGCGCGTCCCAGAGCCGGTCGACCTCCTCCTGGGTCTCGCAGGGCACGAAGAGGCTCACGGCCTCGGTGAAGGGGAACTCGGGGCCGGCATCGAAGAGCATCAGCCGGAGGCCGCCGAGCCGGATCTCCGTCGTCGACCAGGTCGGTCCGGACTCACCGTCGGGGCGCTCGAGGGACCCCGAGAGGAGCTCTGCGTCGTCGAAGACCTCGAGGTAGCGCGTGGCGGCCTCCCGCGCCGTGTCGTTGAACCAGAGGAAGGGTCGGATGTCGGTCATGGTGCCTCCTGGCGTCAGCCCTCATCTTCGTCGCTCGCCGGGGTTCTGGCGATCCCGTGTCGACATGCGTCGGTGCTGGGGTATCGACGGCGACCCCCAACGAGCGTCTCCGTCCGAGACGCCGCGTGCTCGGTGGCACGGACCGCGCGCAGGCCCTGCTGAGGTCGCCGGTGGGCTACAACGTGGGCAGAGCTACCTGAGGAGGACCCCATGACCACCGAGCCGATCGTCCTGACCGAGGAGGTCGAGCCAGGCATCGTGATCGTCAGGATGAACCGGCCCGACCGCCTCAACGCCATGTCGATGGAGCTGATCGGGGAGCTCCACGAGACCTTCGCCCGCCTCGAGTCGGACCGCTCGGTGCGGGCGATCATCCTGACTGGCGCCGGGCGGGGGTTCTGCTCGGGGCTCGACCTCAAGGCGGCAGGGCACGGTGCCCCAGGGACCGAGGGGATGGGGCCCATCCCGAGGACCTTCGCCACCCAGGAGCACATCGCCTCGCTCAACGAGCGGGTCCACCGGCTGCGCAAGCCGGTGATCGCCGCGGTCAACGGTCCGGCCGTCGGTGGGGGCTTCGCCCTCGCCTTGGCGTGCGACATCCGATTCGCCGCCCCGGAGGCCACCTTCGGGGCGGTCTTCATCACCCTCGGGGTCTCGGCCTGCGACATGGGGACGAGCTACTTCCTCCCCCGGCTCGTGGGTGCCTCGCGCTCCGCCGAGCTGCTGTTGACCGGTCGCGTGTTCGCCGCGGATGAGGCGCAGACGATGGGCCTCACCCTCGAGGTCGTGGACGCTGAGTCGCTGCTTGAGCGTGCCCTCGTCACCGCACGTCAGATCGTGGCGCACTCGCCGCTCGCCGTGTGGATGACCAAGGAGACGATGTGGCAGACCGTCGACGCACCGTCGCTGCGCCATGCCATGGACATGGAGAACCGCACCCAGGTGCTCTGCACGGCGACCGGGGACATGGTCGAGGCCACCACCGCGTTCCGGGAGGGCCGTCCTGCTCGCTGGAGCGACCTCTAGGGGGTTCGGCTCAATCCATGGTGGCGAGGATCTCGGCCACCATCTCCTCGGTCGTCTCCGGATGCAGGAAGGCGAAGCGGGCCACGGTCTCGCCCAACCACTTGGTCGGCGTGACGAAGCCGACCTGCTCGGCCAGCAGCCGGGTGGACCACCGCGCGTACTCCTCGTCGTTCCAGCCGACACGGCGGAACAGCACGATCGAGAGCCCCGGTGGCCGGACCAGCTCGAGGTGCTCGGCCTCCGTGATCATGGTCGCCGCCCGCTCGGCGATGCGGATGCCGGCGTCGACCGCCTCGGCGTAGGCGTCGGTCCCATAGACGCAGAGGGAGAACCAGATGGCCATGCCGCGCGCCCGTCGGGTCAGGTGGATGGCGTAGTCGGTCGGGTTCCACTCGCCGTCGCCCTCGTGGATGACGTCGAGGTAGCTCGCGTCCTGGGTGTGGGTCGCTGCCGCCTCAGCCGGCTCGCGGTAGAGGAGGGCGGCGCAGTCGAACGGGGCGAAGAGCCACTTGTGGGGGTCGACGATGAAGGAGTCCACGTGGCGCATGCCCGAGAACAGGTGGCCGTGGGTGGTCGACAGCATGCCGGCTCCTCCGTAGGCCGCGTCGACGTGAAACCACATCCCTCGCTCTCGGGCGATGGCACCGACCCCCTCGAGGTCGTCGATGATCCCGGCGTTGGTGGTCCCGGCCGTGGCGATCACCGCCACCACCGTCGCCGGGTCGTCGACGCCGGCCAGCGCCGCCGACAGCGCCTCTCCGGTGAGGCGGTGGTCGACGGTCGGGACGAGCAGCGCGTCGACGTCGATGACCCGCAGTGCCTTGGCCACCGAGCTGTGGGCCTCCTCGCTCACGGCGAAGCGGAGACGCCGACCGATCAGCGAGGGATCCCGCCTGCGGGCCCGGTCTCGGGCGACGACGAGGGCCGACAGGTTCCCCACCGAGCCGCCGGAGACGAAGCATCCGCCTGCCCCCTCGGGGAGGCCGGCCCGCTCGGCGAGGAACTCGAGCACCTGGTTCTCCGCTGCGATCACGCCAGCGGCCTCAAGCCATGAGGTCCCGTTGAGCGACGAGGCGGAGACCACCATGTCGAACAGCAGGGAGGCCTTCGTCGGCGCGGCGGGGATGAACGAGAGGAAGCGGGGGCTGTCCACCGAGACGACGGCGGTGGCGATCGTGGTGTCGAAGACCTCGAGGAGCTCGGCCGGGTCACGACCCTCGGGGGTCAGCAGACCCTCGAGTGCGCCCTCAAGCCCCTCGAGGTGGCCGCCGAAGTCGAGCGGCACCGGGTCGAGTGACAGCCTCCAGCGGCAGAAGTCGAAGATGAGGTCGGCCATCTCGGCGTCATAGGTGAACATCGGTCGCTCCATCGGACCCCCTCTCGCACTCGTCGGACCCTGAGAGCCTCCCACCTGGTGGGCCGGACCCGGGCGCAGCCCCTCAGCCCCTCAGCGGCTGGGGATGGAGCGGAGCGAGCTGATGACGTTGGCGGCCACCGTCGCCGACGTCGATCGGGGCAGCGCCACGACGATCTCGTCCACGGCGCCCGCATAGCGCTCGGCGAGGAGGTCGGGGAGCTCGGCGAACGTGGCGCAGGGCACGATCGCCTCGATCACCGCCTCCGGGACGAGGGCGCCGAGCCCGACCTCGCCGTGGTCGCGCAGGTGGGCCCTGAGCCGCTCGCCGAGGTCCGGCACCCCAAGGCGTTCCAGGATGCCGCCATAGGCCGGCGTGGTCAGGAGGAAGCCCATGAGCTGGCGCTGGCGGCCATGCTCGTCGGCGAGCGATCCGCGGTCGGGGCCGGTGACCACGTTGGGCGAGGCGATGATGCGCGGTGCGGGCCGTCCAGCCGCCGTCGCGGCCGAGTCGAGCGTGGGGGCGACGAGGGCGTCGATGGTCAGCGCGTCGGAGTTCGTCGGGTGGGTGATCACCCCGTCGGCCACGGCACCGGCCATGGCCAGCATGCGGGGGCGGACGGCGCCGACGAGGATCGGCGGCGCTCCGAGGCCCTCGTGGGGTCCGGGGTTGAAGTAGGAGGGGACCCGGTCGATGGTGAGCGTCTCGGTCTCGGAGCCGGCGGGCTTCCCGCTGATGAACGCCGCCAGCAGCGACCTGATCGTCACGACGTGGTCGCGAAGGCGCTCGACGGGCCTCGACCATCCCATGGCGTAGCGACCCTCGATGACCTGGCGCACCTGGGTCCCGAGGCCGAGCTCGAAGCGTCCCCGAGAGGCCACCTGTGCGTCGAGGGCCTGGTAGGCGAGCAGCGTCGGGCTGCGGGCGAAGGCCACGACCACTGCAGTCCGCAGGGTGATCACCTCGGTCCGCTCCGCCGCCAGGAGGGCGATCGACAGGGGATCGTGGACCGTCTCGGCGAGGTGGACGCTGTCGTACCCCATGGCCTCGAGCTCGGCGCACCGTGCGGCGGCGTCGAGCGGACCGAGCCGGGGGTCGATCCCGGAGGCGATCCTCATCAGGTCCGAGCCCGGGTCACGACTGCGACGAGCCCCGCTCGATGATGGCGTCCGCCTCGGCGGCGAGGCGTTGCTGGTCGAAGCGATCCTGGATCCAGGTCTTCGACCAGCGGTTCTCCACGCGCCATGCCTCGTGGCCGATGAGGTCGCCGATCTGGTCGTACATCTTGCGCAGCTCGGCCACGACCACCGGGTCGAGGCTGGCCATGGTCCCCGCCACCTCGATGGCCCGGGGCAGGAGGTCCTGGTGGGTGGTCACCTCGGTGACCAGGCCCCACGCCAGCGCGGTGTGGGCGTCGACGAAGTCCCCGGTCAGGCTCATCCGCCGAGCCCGGTCCACTCCGATGAGGGCCGGCAGCCTGATGGTCATGCCGCCGCCGGGCATGACGCCGACCCGGCCGTGGGTGTCGGCGAACGAGGCGCGCTCGGACGCGATCAGGAAGTCGCAGCCCAGGGCCAGTTCGAGGCCGCCGGTGACGGCCGGGCCGTTGATGGCGCCGACGATCGGGGTGGCGTGGCCGGGCAGCATGCCGAGCCGCCGGACCTCGCCCTCCCAGCGCCTGGCCCGGGTCTCTGCGAGCTCGGTGCCGAGGTTGCGCAGGTCGAACCCGGCGCTGAACGCAGGGTCGGCACCGGTCAGGACCATGGCGTGGATCGCCGGGTCCTGGTCGAGCACCTCGACGGCGTCGCCGAGGTCGACGACGAGCTCGGCCGAGAGGGCGTTGCGCTTCTCGGGACGGTTCAGGGTGATGACGGCGACCGGTCCGAGGACCTCGGTCACCACGAGCTCGCTGCTCATCGACGTGCCTCCTGTGCTGGCTGCTCCTGCGAAGGGTAGGACAGGCGCCATGGCCATGCACCGGTCGTGGTGCCGATGATCGGGGAGGTGCCCCGATAGGCTCGGACCATCATGGGAACCATCTTCGTCATCTTGTCCCTCGTGGTCGCGCTCATCGCCCTCGCCTCGGCGGCGATGGACTTCCGCGGCACGCCGCAGATCGAGGATCTGATGCGGCGCCTCGGCTATCGGCCCAAGTTCGAGCACATGCTCGGGGTCATCAAGGTCGTCGGTGCGGCCGGCCTCCTCGGCGGACTGGTCTTCGGCGCCAAGATGCTCACGCTGGCCGCCGCCTTCGGCTTTACGCTCTACTTCCTGCTCGCCGTCCGGGCTCACCGACGCATCGGGGATCCCTCGAAGGAGACCGTGCCGGCCATCGGCCTCATGGTGCTCAGCGCCGGGGCGCTGCTCGCCGGCGTCCTCTCCTAGGAGCCGCCCCGCCACCTCGTCGCGTCTGCGAAGATGCCGGGAGGTCGCCGGAGGGGGTATCCATGGAGCTGTTCGAGACGTGCACCCTGGGGCCGCTGACGCTTCGGAACCGGTTCATCAAGGCCGCCACCTTCGAAGGGCGCTCCCCACGCGGCGAGGTGACCGACGACCTCATCGACTTCCATCGGACCATGGCCGCCGGCGGCGTGGCCATGACCACGGTGGCCTACCTCGCCGTGTCGCCCGACGGCCGCACCGATCGGCACTGCGTCGTGCTCGAGGAGCAATCCCGTGACGGCCTGGCCCGCCTGGCCGATGCCGTCCACGCCGAGGGCGCCAAGCTCGGTGCCCAGCTTGGCCACGCCGGCCCGGTGGCCAACGCCCGGTCCAACGGCGCGCCGTCGCTGGCGCCCTCCTCGGGCTTCAGCGCCATGGGGTCCCGCCTGACCGAGGCGAGCGTGGCCGACCTCGAGCGCATCATCGCCGAGTTCGCCACCGGCGCGGCACTGGCGGCCGAGGCGGGCATCGACAGCCTCGAGATCCACATGGGTCACAACTACCTGATCTCGAGCTTCCTGAGTCCCAAGCTCAACCGCCGCAGCGACGCCTGGGGTGGTGCGCTCGAGCACCGGGCCCGCCTCGCTCGTCGCGTGGCCGAGGCCGTCCGCTCGTCGGTCGGGCCCGGCGTGGCCGTGACCGCCAAGCTCAACATGGACGACGGGGTCAAGGGTGGCTTCGGCCTGCCCGAGGCCGTCGAGGTGGCTCGCATGCTCGACGGCGACGGGCACCTCGACGCCCTCGAGCTCACCGGCGGCTCCTCGCTGGCCAACCCGATGTACCTGTTCCGCGGCGACGCGCCCCGCAAGGACTTCGCCAAGACCCTCCCGGCCCCGCTCCGCCTCGGCTTCAAGGTGGTGGGTCGGCACTTCATGCCGTCATACCCCTTCGAGGAGGCCTACTTCCTGCCTCAGGCCAAGGTGGTGGCCGACGCCGTCGACCTGCCCGCCATCCTGCTCGGCGGGATCACCAGGCCATCGACCGCACGGGCCGCCCTCGAGCAGGGCTTCAGCTTCGTGGCCATCGGCCGACCCCTGCTAATGGAGCCGGGGATCATCGATCGCTGGGCCTCGGGCGACGAGGCACCATCGGCCTGCACGCACTGCAACCGCTGCATGCCCTCGATCTACACCGGCACCCGCTGCGTCGAGCTCGACGAGCGGAGGGCGGCCGCCGCAGGGTCCTAGGCGTCCGCCGACCCGGTCACGAGCTCGTCGAGCCGCTCGAGGGTCTTGACCATCGACGCCCGGTTCTTCTCTGGGATGCCGACGAGGCCCAGGGCGGCGCCCCAGGGCTTCGAGTAGTCGAAGGACTCGGTGACCTCGGTGCCCCCGTCGACGGGGGTGAGCTCGTAGCGCCAGACGAACTGGGCGAAGTGGTGCCAGGCGATGACGCGACCGTCCTCGAACTCGCTCACGGTGTTCTTCGTGACATAGGGGAGCCCGAGCTTCATGTCCATGGAGAACGTGGCCCCGAGGCTCAGGCGGGCCGGGTTGTCCTTCGACGCCGTCACCGAGCCGGAGCCGTCGATCAGCGGGTGCTTGGCGGGATCGGCCAGGACGGCGAAGATCTCGTCCGCCGGTGCGGCGATGGTGCGGGTTGCGGAGACGATGCGGGTGGCCATGCCCCTAGGCTAGGTCCCGTCGTCGGACGGCGTGCGGCGACGTGCCGCCTGGGCGAGACTGAGCCCATGGCACGCATCGGCAACCTGTACGGACCTGACGCCACGTTCCTTGGCATCCCCGCCGCCAACCTCGACGATCCGAGCAGCTGGACCGGGTCCGGTGCGGTCATCCTCGGGGCGCCGTTCGACGGGGGAACCTCACACCGCGCCGGCTGCCGGTTCGGCCCGCAGGCGATCCGGATCACCGACTACCTCCCGCACGACGGGATGCGGCCACACCTCGCCCTCGACGTCGACCCGCTGATCGACCTCGGCGTGGTGGACCTCGGCGACGTCGAGATGCCCTCGGGGGAGACCGAGCAGTCCCTCGCCGCGCTCGAGGACGCCGTGCGCACGGTGGCGGCCGAGGGCGTCATCCCCATCATCCTCGGCGGCGATCACACCATCGCCCTGCCCGACGTGACCGGCGTGGCCCACACGGTGGGCTGGGGCCGGGTGTCGGTGATCCACTTCGACGCCCACGCCGACACCGCCGACATGCAGTTCAGCTCCCTCTACGGCCACGGGACGCCGATGCGTCGCCTGATCGAGTCGGGTGCCTGCCGAGGCGACCGCTTCCTCCAGGTGGGCCTGCGGGGCTACTGGCCCGAGCCCGAGACGCTCAGCTGGATGGCCGAGCAGCAGATGCGCTCGTTCGAGATGACCGAGATCGTCGAGAAGGGCCTCGACGCCGTCCTCGACGAGGCGATGGCGCTGGCCCTCACCGACTGCGACGCCGTGTTCCTCTCGATCGACGTCGACGTCGTCGACCCGGGCTCGGCACCGGGGACCGGGACGCCGGAGCCCGGGGGCCTCTCGTCTCGCCAGCTGCTCGACGCGGTGCGCCGGCTCACCATGGAGCTGCCCGTCGCCGGACTCGACGTGGTCGAGGTCTCGCCCCCGTACGACCACGCCGAGGTCACCGCCTACCTGGCCAACCGGGTCGTCCTCGAAGCGCTGTCGGGCATCGCCTGGCGGCGTCGCATGCTGGCCGGCGAGGCCATGCGCCAGCCGGGCGACCCCCTGCTCGAGGGCCGTCGGCCGCTCGGGTCGTGAGCCGGATCGGGTGACGATGGAGATCATGGAGACCACGAGCCACGGCGAGGTCCTCGAGTCCGCCTTCACTCTGCGCCGCGGGCCCAGGGACATCCCCGGCCTGCTCTGGCGGTCCCCGACCGCCTCGGGCCCGCTCGTCCTCATCGGCCATGGCGGTGGCGCCTCGGTCCGTGAGGGCTACGTGGTGGCGCTGGGACGCCACCTCGCCCGGGACCTCGGCTGCCACGCCGTGGCCATCGACGGTCCCGTCCACGGGTCCCGGCGCGGCGAGCGCAGCCAGAACTCGACGCTGGTGTTGATGGACTTCATGCAGGCGTGGTCGTCTGACGACACCATGACCGACGAGATGGTGGAGGACTGGCGGCACGTCATCGACGCCGTGCACGACGAGCTGGGCATCGCGGACGAGCCCGTCGGGTACTGGGGCCTGTCCATGGGCACGATCCTCGGGCTGCCGCTGGTGGCGACGGAGCCGAGGATCTCGGCGGCGGTCCTCGGGCTCTGCGGGACGTCCGGACCCACGCGAGACCGCCTGGCCGCCGACGCCCCGAGGGTCACGTGCCCGACGATGTTCCTGATGAAGTGGGAGGACGAGCTGTTCACCCGCGAGGCCGTCCTCGACCTCTTCGACCGCATCGCCGCCGAGGATCGCACGCTCGTCGCCACGCCCGGCTCCCACGGTGCCGTGTGGCCGGAGACCTTCGCCCAGACCGCCGAGTTCCTCGTCGGCCGTCTGATGGGGACCGCGAGCCCCGATCGGGCCTAGGGCCGCCCAGCGAGGAGCGAGGCCACCGCCACCTCGACCTGGCGCGGGCTGCGACCGAGCGCCTCGGCGGCGGCGAGCACGTCGGCGAACTCCGGCTTCGCCGTCACGGTCGTCCGCTTGACCCTGATCGGGTGCCCCTCGAGGTCGACCACCTCGGTGGACCGGACCAGCGCGGAGCGCTCGACGACGGTCCGGCGCACCCCGAGCGATCCGGTCAGGCGGTGCAGCTCGCGACCGAGACGATCGAGGTCCATGGGGTCACAGAGGACCTCGATGCTCTGGGCCGGTCGGCCCTTCTTCATCACGGTGGGGGTGACCCAGGCGTCGCGGGCCCCGTGCTCCATGAGCTGGTCGATCGCATGGCCGAGGTGCTCCCCCGTGAGGTCGTCGACGTTGCACTCGAGTCGGCCGACGGGCTCCGTGACGGCATCGGGGACCTCGCCGATCAGCACGCTGACGACGTTGGCACGACCGGGCGTGTCGCGCGACCCCGCGCCGAGGCCGGTGGCGACCACGGTGGCCTCGGCCAGCGGCTCGGTGCTGGTGCACAGGGTCGCGACCAGCGCCGCACCCGTCGGCGTGGCCGTCTCGAGGTCGTCGCTGATGGCTCGCACGGCGAAGGAGGAGAGCAGGCGGGCGGTGGCGGGGGCGGGCCCGGGGATCTCGCCATGGGCGGACGGGACCGGACCGGTGCCGATGCCGACGGCCGAGCAGCGGACCTCGTCGACGGCGAGGGCCTCGAGCGCGGCCATGGTGCCGACGATGTCGACGAGGGCGTCGTGACCGCCGACCTCGTGGAAGTGCACGTCGGCGACGCTCACCCCGTGGAGCTCGGCCTCGACCGAGGCCAGGGCGGCGAAGGCCGCACGGCTTCGGTCGGCCACCCGCGAGGGGAGCCCGGATCCGTCGAGGATCCTGACGATCTCGGCATGGGGGCGGGCGTGACCGCCGTCCGCCACCGTGACGACGGCCCGTGTGGCGCGCAGCCCGGAGCGGTCGACGGCCTCGGTGCGCAGCTGCCAGCCGGGGAGGCCGAGGCGGTCGAGGACCGCCATGACCTCGTCGAGCGGCGCCCCGGCGTCGAGGAGGCTCCCGAGGACCATGTCGCCGGCGACCCCCGCCCCGAGGCCGAGCCAGGCGACGCGGGTCACGTCGGGTCCCTCAGGATGCGGGTGACCGCCATGGCGGCGCCGAAGCCGTTGTCGATCCCCACCACGCTGACCCCGGCCGCGCAGCTCGCCATCATTGACAGCAGGGCGGTGACGCCCTCGAGGCCGGCGCCGTAGCCCACCGAGGTGGGCACGGCGATGACCGGGGCGCTGGCCAGGCCGCCGACCACCGAGGCCAGCGCGCCCTCCATACCGGCGACGACCACGATGGCCTCGGCCGTGGCGATGTCCTCGAGGGCGTCGACGAGGCGGTGCAGTCCGGCCACCCCCCGGTCGCGCAGCACCGTCGGAGCCAGGCCCACCGCACCGAGCACCGCCGCGCACTCGTCGGCCACCGGTCCGTCCGCCGTCCCGGCGGTGATGACCAGCACCCTGCGGGCCCGGTCGGGGGCGGCGCGCAGCACGACGGTCCAGCCGGCACCGGTCTCGGTCGGGACGGGGTCGACGCCGAAGGAGCGTCCGGCGCTCATCGCCGCCCGGCCCTGCATCTCGTCGGCTCGGGTGACGATGACCGGGCCGGTGCCGTGCTCGAGCATCTCGGTCACGATGGCGAAGACCTCGTCGGCGGTCTTGCCCGGCCCGTACACGGCCTCGGGGAAGCCCTGCCGGAGGCTGCGATGGTGGTCGATGCGGGCTGAGCCGAGGTCGGCGAAGGGCAGGCGGGCGAGCAGGGTCGACGCCGCCTGCGCGCTGAGCTCGCCGGCGGCGACCTGGCGCAGGACCTCATCAACGTGCTGGGCATCCATGGGTCACTATCCTGCCCTGTATGGGACGAACCGTGTCATCCGTCGCGTTCTTCGGCCCGTCCGGGACCTTCACCGAGGAGGCGCTGCTCAGCCAGAGCGACCTGGCTGCCGCCGCCCTCCTGCCGAAGGCCAACATCGCTGACGTCCTCGAGGCGGTGGCCTCGGGCGAGGTCGACCTCGGCGTGGTCCCCATCGAGAACGCCATCGAGGGCACGGTGACGGCCACCATCGACACCCTGATCTTCGACGTGGACCTCCTCATCGAGCGCGAGATCATCCTCGACATCCACCTCCAGCTCATGGCGCGGCCGGGCACGGCGCTCGCCGACATCACGACGGTGTCGTCCTACCCGCACGCCCTGGCGCAGTGCCGGTCGTTCCTGACCACGGCGCTGCCCGACGCGGAGCGGCGGGCGGGGACGTCCACGGCGGACGCGGCCCGACTGGTGAGCGAGCACGGCACGGCAGGGGACGCGGCGATCGCCCCGAGGCTGGCGGCGTCGCTCTACGGCCTCGAGATCGTGGCCGAGGACGTCGAGGACCACCAGGACAACCAGACGCGCTTCGTGGCCGTCACGGCGGGGTCGATCCCCCCGGCGACAGGACACGACCGCACGATGATCGCCTGCTTCCAGGACGCCGACCGACCGGGCTCGCTCTACGGAATCCTCGGGCAGTTCGCGGCGAGGGACATCAACCTGACGAACCTGCAGTCCCGGCCGACCAAGCGGGGACTCGGCGAGTACTGCTTCATCATCGAGCTCGAGGGCCACCTTGCCGACCCGGTGATCCGCGACTGCCTCCGGGACCTGCGCGCCCATCTCGCCGACATCAAGTTCCTCGGGTCCTACCCCGTCGGCGG
>CANGPS010000006.1 GCA_947456245.1 Acidimicrobiaceae bacterium | reverse complement strand
CTCGATTCGTGAACGCGGACAGGTCAAACTCTTGATGGGTCATCGGAGCATCTCTCTTTCGTGTCTTCTCAAGGGACACGCTGAGAATGCTCCGATGGCCCGACTACTTCGCGGACCCTCCAAGTGACACCACTTCAGGGGACGTCAACGCAGTCGAGGATGGCAGCCCGAGGCACAGAATCGGTGCACCGACTGTGGATACAGGAGCGGGTGTGGGTTGGCGCCGCCGGAGCCCAAGAGCGTGTTGAGAAGGTCCGACGAGTATCTGAGCCTCCTTTGAGGTCCAAGATTGGCGGCGTGCGAGCACGCCGAGGTTGGTTCGAGTAGCGCAGAGGCAGTGCGGCGGTGAAGGTCGTCAGTGGTGATGGGTCGCCCGGCGATCTCAACTCCCTTCATCAGTGCACGGTTGAGGTGCACCTCGAGCTCGGCGTTGGAGTGGGGATGAATCTCAACAGTGAGTGAGAAGCGGCGATGGTCCCTTCTCGCTGGCAAACCGGTGTGGGTGTGGGTGTGGGTGTGGGTGTGGGTGTGGGTGTGGGGGAGGGGCAGTTCTAGAGGATGACGATTACGGCAACGCATGCTCTCATCCAACAGACAGGGGGAAGGGCAGTTGGCCTATTATCAGGCGGTGAGTATCTGGCCGACACGGCGCCTCGAGCAGGGTGGTCAACGAGCATCAGATCCTCACTTCCAAGAATTCGAGCTCATCCTTGGCAGCGCCGAGGAGATGTTCGTGATCGCTCCGGCCGATCACTTTTCCGAATTCCGGAACTTCATGACTGGACTCGAATACTCGATCAGCGTCTTGCGCAGTCGTCGATCCTCGCTCCCCGTGCTCATCAAGGTCCGACTCCCTGAGAGTCAGATCTCGTCAGACATCGAAGCGCAGTTGAGTCGGACGATGGTGCGCTACTGCGAACACCGCATCGCGTACAACCGACGTGAGGCGAGAGCTGTCCGACTTGACGGGGTTTCAGCAATGAAGGTTGGCATTCCGTTGGCCATCGGCGGCGGTCTTGTTGCGCTGGCGCGATCCAAGGCGCTCGGTGGCATCAATGCCTCAGAGATCGCTGGCGGAGTCGTCATGTGGGTGGGGCTGTGGTACCCACTCGACACGATCTTCTTCAGCCCACTTGGCTTTTCGCGCGAGAACCAAGCCCTCAGCCGCCTGCGAGATGCAGTCTTCGTGGTCGAGCCACTCAGCACGCCGAGCTGACGCAACGACGATGGGGTGCCGGTCGGGCGAACCCCGCTCCTTCGTGAGCAGATGGCTCGATGACCACGCATCTCGGACGACCAATCGCGGTGCCGCCGAAGGCAACGTGCTGCTCTCTGTAGGTTTTCAACATCTCACCGCCGCAGCATCGCTGGACAAGGCGACTCTGGAGATCGAGGAAGTTCGCCAGACGCCATTCGGTCGCTTCGCCGCATTCTCGGTGGGGTTCGCTGGAGGATGAGGCCCACTGACTGGCCGTCGTGTGGGCAGCGATAGCGCAGAAGCGCACCGCGCTGTTGGGCCATGTGCGACACTCATCGCCATCGAAGTGTCGGTTGGAAGAGGAAGAGGAAGAGGAAGATTCGATGAGTGGAATGCTCGCTCGGCTCAGCCACCTCGTGGTGAACCGACCTTTGCGGTTCGTCCTTGTGTGGTTCTTCTTTGGCTTGGTGGTGATCGCATTGTGTCCCCGCCTCGGTGCCTACACCTCTTCAAGTGCTGGCGCAGGACTGTCGAGCAGTTACGAGTCGACTCGGGCGACGCAGCTCGCAGATCGATCCTTCCCTTCTGCGACGAACGCCACGGGAGCGGTTGCCGTGTCGAATGTCAGTGGAGGCAAGCTTTCTGCCACCGCACTGAGCACGGTCATTCCTGAGGTGGCGAAGAGTGTCAATGCCGCCGGGATCTCTGGTCTGACCGGTGTCAGCCTGGCGCAGCTGTCGACTGACGGGACCGTCGAGATCATGAACGTGCAATTCGCCGGCCCAGCAGGAGACGCCACCGTCAATGACGCGGTGGCCTCGCTTCGACACGAGCTGGACGCTGAGTTCGCTGGGACTGGCCTGCGCGGGCAGCTGACGGGAAGTGCATCGATCAGCACCGACACCACGTCCGCCTACGCCCATGCACAGCTCATCCTCACCATCTTCACCATCCTCGGCATCGTGCTCGTGCTCGGCCTCGTCTTTCGGTCGGTGCTCATCGCCGTCATCCCTGTCCTGGTGATCGGGGCCTTGCACGTCATCGCGGCCGACCTGACGGCGTTGCTGGCCAAAATGGCGCACTTTGAGGTCGGTACCAGCCTCGATCCACTGATGACGGTGGTAATGTTCGGGGTCGGCACCGATTACGTGGTGTTCCTGCTGTTCCGTCATCGAGAGAACCTCGCGGCCGAGGCTCCATCGGACGCCACTGGGCATCGGCGCGTGCTCGGCTCCTCACTGGCGCGGATGAGTCTCGTGATCGCGTCAGCGGCCGCTACGGTCACGACCGCCTTCGTCGCCCTGCTCGGCGCTGATCTTCAGGCACTGCGCACCCTCGGCCCGGGGCTGATGATCGCGGTAGTGGTCACTGGCCTCGCCGGCCTCACCCTGTTCCCAGCGATCTTCAGTCTGTCGGGACGCTTTTTGTTCTGGCCAACAACCCCTCGGGTCGCTGCTCACGCCGACTCGTCGTTGACCGCGAAGATGGCGCACTCGGTCTCGCTGCGTCCGGTCAGATGGGCATTCGGCGTCGCCGTGGTGATTGCCGCGGGCTGTACGGGAATCTTCTCGTATGGCGTGACGTACAACACCCTGGCGGAATTGCCATCGTCCACACCGTCACTCGAGGCCTACTCGACCTTGGCGAAATCGTTCCCAGCCGGCGTGATCGCCCCCACTGCCATCTATGTGAGCTCACACTCAACGACGCCGCCGGATGCTGCGGCGGTCGAGAAGCTGCAGGCAGACATCAAGGCGGTACCGGGGGTGGCGGCAGTTTGTCCCGTCAGCTCGGATGCCACGAAGATGGCTTCGACGTTCAACGTCATCTTGTCGAGTGACCCGTACTCAAACGAGGCCATCGTGCTTGTTCGCGACACCATCGAGCCACTGGCCAATCACGCCGTCAGCGGGTCCACGGTTGAGGTGGGTGGCACCACTGCCCAGCTCGTCGATGTGAAGGCCTCGGTGGCGAAGTCCATGAAGACAGTGGTGCCGCTTGCCCTCCTGCTGGTCGGCGTGATCCTGGTTGCGCTGTTGCGACGGGCGATCGTGGCACCCCTGTGGGTTCTGGCGTCGGTGGTCATGCTTTATGCGGCGGTCATGGGCGTCTTGAGCCTGACGTTCATCACGCTGTTGGGGTACGACGGTCTTGATTTCTCGGTGATCCTCATCGCGTATCTGTTCGTGATGGCCATTGGATCGGACTACAACATCTTGATCGTTGACATCATCAACGAGCGGACCCGTGAGGGCCACTCACCGCGATCGGCAGCCGAGGGGGCGATGATCTCCGGAGGACCGGCGGTGGCGGCTGCGGCTCTGATCTTGGCGGTCACCTTCTCTTCGATGCTCTTCACGAACATCGAGATCCTTGAGGAAATCGGTGTCGCCGTCATCATCACCGCATTGCTGACCGCCTTCGTGTTGGCCTCAAGGGGCGTGCCGGCGATGTCCGTCATTCACGGTCGGAGCTTCTGGTGGCCATCCGGGGCGACCCGGGTGCCTGTTGGCGACTCCGAGTATGCTGGACGCTCGATAGGGCACAGCGACTCGACGGATGGTGAATAGCTCTCTGCCCGCGGGGAGCCGACGCAGCGAAGGAGACTTTCTTATGAGCACGTCACCCACGCGATCTCGAAGGGCCAGGCGCGCCACCGCCGGGCAGGCGGCAGCCATCGTGCTCGTGGCCTGCCTGGCGACTGACTATTTCACCGATCAAGGGTTCACCGCTTCGAGCCTTGGGTCGGACGCCATCGTCACCGCGCTGATAACGCTGGCGGTCCACCTGTCGAACCGCAGGTGGGATCGCAAGCATGGCGTCGTGGAGACAGACGCCAGCTGACGGGTGCCAGATCGAGTGCACGCCGCTGCACCACGTCGAGCCCGAACTGCTCGGCGCAAGCATCTGTGCGCAAGTGGAACTGGTAGTGATGGCGCAGCCAACTGAGGATCGACCATGGCTCCGAGACGTTGCCTGAGACCCGGAGCCTCACGGGAGTCCGAGAGTTGTCGTCCTCATTTCACTCCCATGGAGAAGCCTTCACGGCGCGATTGGCACCACCCTCCCCCCATCCGCGATCTGGTGCTGCTAGCCTGAGTGCTCCGCCGAAAGTCTCTGCGGAATCGTCGCGTGTTTGCGACGGGGCTCACTTCTGCTCAATGCACGAGGTCGGCCCGTGCATGCAATAGGAGTACAAGTGACCACAACCTTTTCCGATCTTGGCGTCGACGCGGGCATCTGCGCCCGCCTCGAGTCCCGAGGCATCGCCGCACCCTTCCCGGTACAGGCGGCCACGATCCCTGCCTCACTCGAGGGTCGTGACGTCGTTGCCAAAGCCCCGACGGGCTCCGGCAAGACACTCGCCTTCGGTGTTGCCGCCATCGAATCGACCCGCGACTCTTCGCCTCGTCGGCCCCGTGGCCTGATTCTCGAGCCCACCCGTGAGCTCGCTGCCCAGGTCCGTGATGAGCTGGGCTCGATCATGGAGGGCGGCACTCGCCGCATCATCGCCGTCTACGGCGGCACTCGCTATGGTCCGGCCCAGGCAGCCCTCAACAAGGGTGTCGACATCCTCGTGGCCTGCCCAGGCCGCCTCGAGGACCTCATCGAGCAGGGCATGGTCGACCTCTCCGAGGTCTGCTTCGTCGTGATCGACGAGGCCGACCGCATGGCCGACATGGGCTTCCTGCCCGTCGTGCGCCGCATCCTCGACCAGACCGAGTCCGACCGCCAGGTCCTGCTGTTCTCCGCCACCATGGGCAAGGAGATCGAGGGCCTCGCCACCAGCTACCTGCGTGACCCCGCCCGCGTCGAGGTCGAGGGCGACGACGAGGCCTCGGGCGACGTGACCCACTACTTCTGGGCCGTGACCGGCGACCAGCGCATGACCCAGTGCGCCAGCGTGATCACCCAGCTCGGCCAGGCCATCGTCTTCTGCCGGACCCGTCGTGGGGCCGATCGTGTCGCTCGTCAGCTCGAGGCGGAGGGGATCACCTCGGTCGCCATCCACGGTGACCGCAGCCAGGCCCAGCGAGAGCGGGCGCTCCGGGCCTTCGAGCGCGGCGAGGCCCAGGCCCTCGTGGCCACCGACGTCGCCGCTCGGGGCATCCACCTCGAGGCGCTGCCCGGCGTGATCCACTTCGACCCGCCGGCCGACGCCACCGACTACACCCACCGCTCGGGCCGCACCGGCCGTGCGGGGTGCGATGGCATCGTCATCTCGATGGTCGTCAGCGACCAGAAGCGCGCCGTCGGCAACATCCAGAAGGCCCTGGGGCTGCAGCGCCAGCTCACCGAGCCGGTCGTCCTCGACGTCGAGCCCCGGATTCCGACGCCCCCCAAGCGCGACCCGAGGTCACGCGACCGGGGTGCTCGTGACCAGGTGCGAGAGGACCGGGATCCCCGTCGTGGCCCCCGCGAGGACCGCGGGCAGCGCCAGAGCCGGGAGGACCGCTGGCCCAAGCGTCGCCCCACCGACGGCGACTCCCGTGCCGAGCGTCCTCGCCGTGAGGGCTCCTGGGACCGGCCGAGCGACTCGCGAGCGTCGCATGGGGGCCGTGGTCCGACTGGTATCGTGAAGTTCTACAACGCTGACAAGGGCTACGGGTTCGTGGCGCGTCAGGGTCAGGACGACCTGTTCGTCCATGCCAGCGGCCTGCCGGCTTCGGTCAACGGGCGGCTCGAGGAGGGTCAGATCGTGGCCTTCGAGATCGGCAAGGGTAAGCGAGGCGACGAGGCGCGCAACGTGCGGATCGTCAGCGGAGCGAAGAGCGGCAGCGGCCGGGACAAGCGTCCCATGGCGGCCGCCGGCAAGCGGAAGGGAAGGAACTGAGCATGGCCAAGTCACGGTCCACATTCGGCAAGATCCAGCGCGAGCAGGAGAAGCGCGGTCGCGCCAAGGAGAAGGCAGAGCGCAAGGAGCTCCGACGCACCGAGGAGGCGGAGGAGAAGCCCGCCGTCGAGGTTGACGAGTCCAAGGTCCTCATGGAGCTGGCGAAGATCCACGAGGACCTTCAGGAGGGGCGCATGTCCCTCGAAGACTTCGAGGTCCGCCAGGATGAGCTGCGCGAGCTGCTCATGAGCATCTAGCTCGATCACCATCCACCTCTCCGGGCGATAGTGCCCCGGGGGCGGTGCTGCGCGCTCGATCCTCGGGCCTGCGACCTTCACGTCTTACTCCGGGGTGCCCCCCTTCTGTCGCTCCGCATGACATAAGATCGTGCCATCAGCGACGCCGAGGGGGATTCAGCCATGGAGATCGTGTTCTTGGGGACGGGCAGCCCGATTCCCGATGCCAACCGGGCCGGGCCGGCCATGCTGGTCAAGGCCGGACCGCACCACCTGCTCTTCGACGCAGGACGAGGGGTCGTCATGCGCATGGCAGGAGCTGGGACCGGCCCCGTGCTGCTCTCTCGGGTATTCCTCACCCACCTGCACAGCGACCACACCACAGACTTCAACGACGTGCTGACCACGCGCTGGGTGATGTCGCCGATCGAGAACCCGCTCAAGGTCACGGGTCCAGTGGGCACCGCTGGCTATGTCGAGCGCACATTGGCGATGCTGAGCGATGACGTCTCCTACCGCCTGGCTCACCACGAGGACCTCAACTGGTCCCCTCCGGTCGAAGTCGACGAGGTGGGCGGCGGCGTGGTCTTCGAGGCTGATGGGGTGACCGTCATCGCCGAGCCGACCGATCACGCCCCCGTGCACCCGACGGTGGGCTATCGGATCGAACACGAGGGGCGGTCCCTGGTGATCGCCGGCGACACCGTCCCGTGCGAGGGCCTCGACCGCCTCTGCGCCGGTGCTGACGTCTACGTCCAGACCGTGCTGCGACGCTCGCTCGTCGAGTCCGTACCCATGCAGAGGTTCATCGACACGATCGACTACCACTCGACCACCTTCCAGACCGGCGAGACGGCGGCGAAGGGGTCGGTCGGCACCGTCGTGCTGACCCACATGGTCCCCGGTCCGTTCCCGGGCTCCGAGCACGAGTGGATCGCCGAGGTCAACGAGGCATTCGACGGCCCGGTGGTCATCGCCGAGGACCTGATGGTCCTCGAGGTCTAGGCCAGCTGCTCGGCGAGGAACGCCAATGTGCGTGCCCAGCCATCCTCCGAGGCGGCGGCGTCGAAGTGCTCCGGCCGGGCATCGCAGTTGAAGCCATGGCCGGCGTCCGGGTACCGGACGATCTCGGTCTGCGCGACGGCGTCTGTCGCAGCGGCACGCAGCTGCTCGACCTGGTCGACGGGGATCGATGGATCCTCGTCGCCGTAGAGGCCGAGCCAGGGGTGCACGATGCTCGGTGCCAGCTCAACGAGGGACGGCAGGCCGAAACGGCCCGCGACCACGCCTCCGCCGTAGAAGGTGACCCCTGCGGCGATGCCGGGCCTGGTGCAGGAGAAGAGCGTGATCGCACCACCCATGCAGAACCCGACCATGGCGATCTTCGAGGACGCGAAGCCCTCAGACGTGAGCAGCGCCAAGGTGGCGTCGACATCCGCAGCGAGGTCGTCCGCCGCCAGGGTGCCCATGACCTCGATGAGTCGCTCAGCCTTCTCGGCCACCTGGAGCGCCTCGTAGTCGATGACGGGAGCTCCCTGGCGGTGGTACATCGCCGGGGCGATCGCCCGGTAGCCCTCAGCGGCGAGCCGGTCGACGACCTCGCCGATGTGCTCGGTGAGGCCGAAGGCCTCCTGGATCACGACGACGGCCCGGGTCGCCCCGTCGGGTCGTGCGCTGAACGCCGGGATCGGCCCAGCGTTGCTCGGGATCTCGAACGTCTCCGGCATCTCAGTCGAAGGAGGGCCCGACGGTCCGGGTGCGCTTGATCTCATAGAAGCCAGGGGTGCCAGCCACCAGCACGACGCCGTCGAAGAGCCGGCCGGCGACCTCGCCACGCGGGATGGGGGTGACCACGGGCCCGAAGAAGGCCACGTCGCCCACGTGGATCACCGGCGTGCCGACGTCCATGCCCACCGGGTCCATCCCTGCGTGGTGCGAGGCCTTGAGCGCCTCATCGAGCCCGGAGTCGTCTGCCGCTGCCGCCAGGTCGGCATCGAGGCCGACCTCTGCGAGGGCGCCGGCGATGACCTCTGAGAAGTCCGTCATCCCCTCGTTGTGAATCCGACGTCCCATGGCGCCGTAGACCTCGCGCACGGCCTCGTCACCGTGGGCGAGCTGCACGGCGGTGAGCACCCTGACCGGACCCCAGGCCTTCGCCATCATCTCGATGTACTGCTCGGGCAGGTCGCGGCCTTCGTTGAGCACGGCGAGGGACATGACGTGGAAGCGCGCTGAGACGTCTCGTACCTGCTCGACCTCGAGGATCCAGCGCGAGGTGATCCATGCCCAGGGGCAGAGCGGATCTACCCAGATGTCGATGGTGGTGGTCTCGGTGCTCACGATGTCCTCCTCGCGGTGCGGTCCTTGGATACTACGGGTGCGGCTGGGCGCGCTGTCCGTGCGCCCGGAGCACTGCCACGATGGCGATGGCGACGTTGGCGGCGGCGGGCACGTGGAGCGACTCGTCGGGGCCATGGGCGTTCGAACCGGGACCGAGCACGCCGGTGACCACGAACTGCGCCTCGGGCAGCCTGGTCCCCAGGGAGGCGAGGAAGGGGATCGAGCCACCCTCGCCGAGCAGTCCGGGTCGTCCTCCGAACCCGGCGCGCGACCCCTCGTCGAGGGCATCGAGCAGCCACGGAGACGGGGAGGGAGCGACCCAGCCGGGGGCCGAGGGCTGGAACGAGACCGTCACGGTCGCACCCTGGGGTGGATCGGTCGTGAGCGCGGCCTCGAGCTCGCGGACGACCTCGGCCACGTCAGCGGTGGGCGGCGTCCGCAGCGACAGCTTGAGGGTGGTCGACGCACGCAGCACGTTGCCGGCCGACGCCGGAGGAGGCATGCCATCGCCACCGGTGACTGAGAGCGAGGCGCCCCAGGACTGTCGGAGCAGTCGGTCGACCCCGTCGCGGCCCATCAAGGCGATCCCCTCCGTGGTGGGGAAGTGATGGCCGAGCGGATCAGAGAGCTCGGCGTCGACCACCGCTGCGTCGGCCATGGCATGAGCAGGGGGAGACAGGTTGACCGACTCGAGGAGCACCTGTCCCGTGGTCGGGTCCTCGATCCGGTCGAGCAGCTGGCGCAGGACCCTGAAGGACGAGGGCACGACGCCACCCGCCTCACCCGAGTGCACGCCCTGGGTGAGCACGTGGGCGGTGACCGTCAGCACGACGTTGCCCCGAAGCGAGGTCGTCACCCAGAGCCGCTCGTAGTCGAGTGCGCCCGAGTCCAGGCAGATCACGAGGTCGACGTCTGCGATGGAGGGCAGGAGCGCATCGAGGTGGGCATCGAGGTCCGGACTCCCGCTCTCCTCTGACGCCTCGATCAGCACGATGCACCTTCCGCGCGGGATGTCTGCCGCATCTGCCGCCTCGATGGCGAGCAGGGCAGCCGGCAGGGCGTAGCCATCATCGGCCGAGCCGCGCCCGAAGAGCAGGTGGCCGCGCCGCACCGGTGTGAAGGGGTCGAGGCCGGCGGACCAGTCGCCGAGCGGAGGCTGCTTGTCGAGGTGTCCGTAGAGCAGGGCGGTGCCGGTGCGGTGGGTGGCCGTGGCTGGGAGGTCAACCACGATGGCCGGCGTCCGCCCCTCGAGGCGCTGCACCGTCACGCTGGCTCCGGGGATCCGGCGCGACTCGGCCCAGCCGACGAAGAGGGCGATCGCCTCCTCGATGGCGGGCTCCCAGGTGCCAGGTGGGGTGAAGTCCGGCGAGAGGCACTCGATGGTCAGGTAGTGCTCGAGCAGGCCGACCAACTCGGTGTCGACGGCCGAGCGGAGAGCGGAGGCGAGGCGATCCATCCCTCGACGCTACCGGGGGAGCACCCCGCCGTTCTCCCGGCTCACGTCGACGGCCCGCCAGCAGCACCAGGCCACGCTCGAACGCCAGGGTCGCAGGTGGTCGGCGGCGTTCTCCATCGCTGACGGGTGGGGGGTGGTCTCCGCGGAGGTGAGCAGGGCCCAGCCGTTGCGCACGCCGAGATCGCCGACCGGCCAGACGTCATGGCGGCCGAGGCAGCCCATCAGGAACATCTCGGCGGTCCATCGCCCGATGCCTCGGACGGCGACGAGCTGGGCGATCACCGCGTCGTCCTCGAGTCGGCCGAGGGTGGCCAGGGACAGCCGTCCGTCGTCCACCCTCTCGGCCAGGTCGAGCAGCGCAGCCTCCTTGGCGCCCGACACGCCGCAGGAGCGCAGCACGCCGGGCTCCACCTGAAGCAGCCCCTCAGGATGGATGACACCACCGACGGCCTCGGCCACTCGCCCGGTGATGGTCGCAGCGGCCTTCGTGGCGAGCTGCTGATGGAGGATGGCTCGGGCCAGCGTCCCGAAGCGTTCGCCGACCGGGCTCGGTCTGCGGAGTGGCGGTGGCCCCACGATCTCGAGGAGTGCGGCGATGGCCGGGTCGGCATCGCCGAGTGCGCTGGCGAGCTGTGCGCGAGTGGGAGCAGCCATGTGGTGAGGCTACGCCGAGAGGGCAGTGATGCCGTCGGGCAGTGCGTCATCGGCTGCCACCGCCTCGATGAGCAGCTCTCGCACGGCGCGCGATGGGGCTGAGGGCAGGCCGTGGCGTCGGGCCACGAGGCCGACGCGACGATGGGGGAGGTCGGCGAGCGGCAGCAGGCGGAAGCGGTCTCGCAGGTGGGCGGGGACCGCCGTGGCAGGGAGGATGGCTGGTCCGTAGCCGTCGAAGACCAGCGAGGCCAGCGTGCGGAGGCCGTCGAGCTCGATGGAGGACCGGGGGGTGATCCCGCTCGGAGCGAGCGCGACATCAAGCTCGTCTCGCAGTGCCGTCCCCGGGAGCGGAAGCAGCATGTCGAGGTCCTCGAGAGCGCTGAGCGGCAGGTCAGCTCCCCCCGGCTCGTAGTCGAGGGCCAGTGGGTGGTCGTCGGGGACCACGAGGACGAGCTTCTCCTCGAACAGCGGAAGGACGGCGAGCTCGGGTGCCTGGACGGGAAGCGTGAGCACGGCGAAATCGAGCTGCCCCTGCAGCAGCTGTGGCTCGAGGGTGGTGGTGGTGCCCTCGGTCACCCGGAGCACGACGCGAGGGTGACGCTCGCGCACCTGGGCGAAGATCTGGGGGATCAGCCACCGACCTGTGGTGCCGATCATGCCCACCCGGACGGTGCCGGCCACCTCCGAGTGAGCGGAGAGCACGTCGGCCATCATCGACTCGAGCTCTCCGAGCACTCGACGGGCTCGAGCGACGACCAGCAGCCCGTCGTCGGTCAGGTGTCCCGAGCCCCGATCGATGAGCGTGGTTCCGAGCTCGGCTTCGAGCCGGGCGATGCGCCCAGAGATGTTCGACTGCACGGTGCCGAGCGCGCTCGCCGCCGACGAGAAGCTGCCGTGGTCGTCGATGCCCACGAGTGCTTCGAGCTGCTTGAGGTCCATGCCGTCAGCCTATCTGAGAAACAGATGCCAACTATCACGTGAAACGGGTTGCATGATGAGGCAGAACACCCCATACTTGTCTCATACCGCACGACGGATGGATCCCCCCTCCACCGTCTGAAGCGGATCATAGCGAAGGCACCACCTACCCCCCCAGGTGGTGCCTTCGCTCTTTCTCCGGGCAGGTTCGCTCTTGGTGGTGACCTCCGGCCCCGGTAGCGTGGGGCTCATGTCCGTCGCCTTCATCGACCTCGACCGCACCCTGCTGCGCAAGGCCAGCGGTCCCGCGCTGAACCGGGCGCTCACGGCTGCCGGGGTGCTCAAGGAGCGCCGCAGCCTCCCAGGAGAATCGCTGCTGTTCAGCGTCTTCGATCGCTTCGGCGAGAACGCGGCTTCGATGGGCCTGGCGCGAGCGGCTGCGAGGGTGGCCAAGGGCTGGTCGCAGGCTGATGCCCGGGCGGCCGGCATGCTCGCCGTCCCCGAGCTTCTTGACCTCGTGGCGCCGTTCGCGCCCCAGCGGCTTGCGGCGTTCCGGGCCGACGGCCTCAAGATCGTGCTGGCAACCACCACGCCGACCGATCTGGTGATGGGGATCGCCGAGGCGCTCGGCCTCGATGACGTCATCGCCACGACCTATGAGGTCGACGACGGCCGCTACACGGGTCGCATCGACGGACGCTTCGTCTGGGGCTTGGGCAAGCTCAGGGCGGTCGAGGACTGGGCCAAGGCCAACCACGTGGACCTCGCTGACTGCCATGCCTGCTCGGACAGCTTCTTCGACATCCCGCTGCTGTCGACCGTCGGACATCCCCATGCCGTCAACGCCGACCCGAGGCTGTTGGCCGTCGCTGCCGCCCGACGCTGGCCCATCGAGAACTGGGACCGACCAGATGGCGTTCCGTCCATCCTCGGTCTCGAGCCCTATCACTTCGTTCGGACCCTGGTCCGTCCGGAGGCCTTCCCCTATGTCCGCTTCGACCTCGAGGGCATCGATCGGGTGCCCACGACCGGTCCCGTCATCCTCGCCTCGAACCATCGCAGCTACTTCGACGTGGCAGCCCTGGCCCTGGTGGCGGCCAAGATCAACCGCCCCGTCAGGGTGCTCGCCAAGAAGGAGCTCTTCGCCCTCCCTGGCCTCTCCCACGTTGCCAGGGCCGTCGGGGGAATCAGCGTCGACCGTGACGGAGCACCCGAGCGGGCCTTCTCGGAGGCCCTGGCCTCCCTGGATGCCGGAGAGGCGCTGATCGTCCTGCCGGAGGGCACGATCCCGAGGGGCCCAGCCTTCTTCGACCCGGTGCTCACCGGCAAGACCGGGACGGCCCGTCTCGCAGCGCTGTCGGGAGCACCCATCTGCCCGATCGGCCTCTGGGGCACCGAGGTCGTGTGGCCCCGATCGTCGAAGATCCCGCACACGACGACCCTGCTCGACCCTCCGACCGTCCGGATCCGCATCGGAGCACCCTTCGAGCTCGACGGCGTCGATGCCCACGACGACACCGAGCGCATCATGGCGGCCATCGTGGCGCAGCTGCCGGACGAGGCCAGGGTGAAGCGCGGGCCCACTGAGGAAGAGCTGGTCAGGACCTACCCCTCGGGACGGATCCCGAGCGACGGGGCACACGGGTGACCCGGTGAGCCTGCGCAGCTCGGCGGCCATCGCCGCCGTGCGACTCGTCAACAACGCGTCTCGGTGGTCGGGTCGGGGCTCGGGCACCGTGGCTGGGGGTCGGGCAGGACTGAAGATCGATCCTGACCTCCTCGCATGGCTGGCTGCCGGCAAGCGGGTGGCCCTCGTCAGCGGCACCAATGGGAAGACCACGACCACAGCACTGCTCCGTGCGGGCCTCGAGGCCACGGGCGTCGTCGTGGCATCGAACGCCACGGGATCGAACATGCCGGCTGGCCACGTGGCGGCACTCGTCGGCGCCAGAGATGCGGCGCTGGCCTGCCTCGAGGTCGATGAGGCCTACCTCGGCCAGGTGGTCGACGCCACGCAGCCTGAGGTCGTGGTGCTGCTGAACCTGTCTCGCGACCAGCTCGACCGGATGAGCGAGGTCCGGATGCTCGCCGAGCGCTGGCGGACGGCTCTCGACGGAGCCGGTGCCACCGTGGTCGCCAATGCCGACGATCCCCTCATCGTCCATGCAGCCGGGACGGCGAGTTCGGTGGTCTGGGTGGCTGGTGGCCTCGAGTGGCGTGATGATGCCGGCGCCTGCCCCTCCTGCCTCGGGGCCGTGCACTTCGACGAGGAGGGACCGGGCTGGTCCTGCGGGTCCTGCGGTCTCAAGCGTCCCGATCCCGACTGGACGCTCGACTCGTCGGTCGCTGTTGGGCCAGAGGGTCGCACCGAGCTGGTCCTTCGGCTGCCCGGTGCGTTCAACCTTCGAAACGCCGTCATGGCCCTCGCCGCCAGCTCGACCATGGGAATACCGTCCAGATCGGCGGCGGCGGCGGCCATGGCCGGGGTTGCCGACGTCGCAGGTCGCTTCGTGGACCGGCACGTAGGCGGGACGCCGGTACGCCTCATGTTGGCGAAGAACCCGGCCGGCTGGTCAGCCCTGCTCGACACCGTGGCGGAGGATGAGGGGGCGGTCGTGGTGTCGATCAACGCCCGCACGGCCGACGGCGCCGATCCCTCCTGGCTCTTCGACGTCGACTTCTCGGTGCTGGCGGGCCGTCGGGTGGTGGCCACCGGCGATCGCTGGCGGGACCTCTCTGTGCGCCTCAAGTACGCGGGCGTGCCCCATGAGGTCGAGGAGGTGCCCTCGGCGGCCGTGGCGCTGGCCGAGGTCGAGCACGGTGGCCGGGTCGATGTGATCGGCAACTACACGGCCTTCCGAGACCTCCTGGAGGCGACGTGAGCACGCTGCGCGTTGCCGTGGTCTACCCGGACCTGCTCGGCACCTATGGGGATACCGGCAACGGAATCATCCTGACCCGCCGTGCCATGAGCCGAGGCATCGCCGCCGAGCTGCTCCTGTGCTCCTCGTCAGAGCCCCTTCCAGAGGCTGACCTCTACTGCATCGGTGGAGGAGAGGATGGCCCCCAGGTGCTGGCCGCCGATCGCCTCCGGGCCGACGGCCGCTTGACGGAGGCAGTGGAGCGTGGCGCCACGGTCTTCGCGGTCTGTGCGGGCTTCCAGATCATCGGAGGCTCGTTCCCCGATGCTGCTGGGCGAACCCATGGGGGAGTCGGCCTGCTCGATGTCACGACGACCAAGGGATCGGGACCCCGGTGCGTCGGCGAGGTGGCGGTGGATCCTGCCTCCTCGCTCGGCCTCGGGCGGCTCAGCGGCTTCGAGAACCACAGCGGCGTGACGTCGCTGGGGCAGGCATCAGCGCTCGGGACGGTGGTGGCGGGTCGGGGGAACGGCGCGGGAGTGGCAGTCGAGGGGGCGTACGCGGGCCACGTGCTCGGTACGTACCTGCACGGCCCGGTGCTTGCGAGGAATCCCGATCTCGCCGACCTGCTGCTGCGGTGGGCCACGGGGCGCACCGAGCTGGTGGCGCTCGACGATGCCGCTGAGCTGGGCCTGCGGGCCGAGCGGCTGGCGTCGGTGGGCTGCTGACGATACCGACGCGGGAGGCTGGTGCTCGGTCTCAGCTCCGTTCGGGCCAGTCGGGGAGCGGCTGGCGCTCGGCCACGGTCCGAGGGGCCGGCAGCGCCCAGGTCCTGCGCCACGGAGCGGCTTCGGGGCCGTGGGTCAGCTCGGGATCAGGAGATCGACGCGCCGTCCAGTAGTCGGTGGCAGCCTCGCGACCGAGTTCGGCCACTGCCGCTTCGATGCGAGGACCGAAGCTCCTCGCGTCTTCACCGTCGTCAGGCGTCAGCGCCCGACCGATGAGCACCGAGACGGGGGCTCGACGGAGCCGGCCTGAGGATCGGGACTCGCTGCCTGACCCACCGGGAGCGTCTCCCTTCTCGACCGGTCGCTTGGGCAGCACGCGAGCGGTCCCCTCGAGGAAGACCGGGATGACGGGTGCGCCCGAACGGACGGACAGGAAGGCCGCGCCGCCCTTGAAGTCGTGCATCCACCCGTCTGGGGTGCGACCCCCCTCGGGGTAGATGATCACGCTCCACCCATCGGCGAGCAGTTCGAGGGCGCTGGCGGCAGAGCGCCGGGAGACCTTGGTGCGTTCGATCGGGATGGCGCCGAGGACGAGGGCGGCCATGGTGGCCTTGAGCGGGGTGTCGAAGAAGTAGTCCGAGGCGGCGGCCACCACGACCTTGTGGCGAAGGTGGAGGGGCAACGCGGCGATGAGCACGCCGGTGTCGGCGTGACTCGAGTGGTTGGCTGCGATGATCACCGGTCCCTTGGTGCGCTCGAGCGCTGCGGCCCCCTCGATGACGGCGGGAGC
Organism: Acidimicrobiaceae bacterium; assembly: GCA_947456245.1. Classification (GTDB taxonomy): domain Bacteria; phylum Actinomycetota; class Acidimicrobiia; order Acidimicrobiales; family RAAP-2; genus CAIUMH01. The sequence goes on along the minus strand of CANGPS010000006.1, from coordinate 66,046 downwards.
CACGAGTCGGGTCAGCGGGACCGTCAGGTTGTCGGTGATGACGGCACGTGCGAGGCGGGCGGGGTAGCGGCGCGACCAGCCGGTGTCGTAGTCGAGCCCAACGCGCCGCACCTTGGCTGGGCGCGGCACGCTCGTCGGCCACGTGGGTCGGCTCAGGGGGAAGCGGGCGGCGCCCAGCCTTCGCAGGGCCTTGCTGCTCACGTCACGTCCGCCAGGAGCAGCGGTGGGGTGTGCAGGTGGGTCAATGTCGGGTCGGGTCCGACCACGTCCTTGGCCATTTCGAGTGCGTCGTCGAGCGTCGAGGCCGGGTGGAACCCCATGCGGCGCACCGTGGCGGGATCGCCGCCGACGATGATCACGCGCCCGAGGTGCTTCATGGCGTGGCTGCACCAGTACCACATGTAGAACGGGTGGACGCCGTGGTAGGCGTGGCCGGTGCGGTAGAGGTGGATGTACCACGGGTCGGTGGCGAAGGCCTCTTCGAACTGCTCGTGCATCACCACGGGGTCGGTGGTCTCGGTCAGCACCTGCTCGAAGAAGTCGATGTAGCTCGGGTGGTGGCCTGGGTGGAACTCGGGACGGGTGGGGTGGAACAGGATCGCCACGCCCCCTTCGCGCACCACCGGCTTTCCTCGGTAGAGGTTGAAGAAGTAGCCGAGTCCAAGACAGGCGACGAGGATCGGATTGAGGATCGAGTTGACGTTGTAGGGGCTGATGTACGGGAGTCCCATCGTCACGATGTCGGTCTGGCCTGCCACGGCGACGCCCTGCTGTGCCCAGACGTCAGCGGTGATCTTCTCGTGGACGGCCTCGACCTCTCCGGCGTAGACCGACCGCAGGGCGTGTGGCGCCTTGATCGAGTGGAGGATCTGACGGGCCATCTTGGGTGGAGCGGCATCGAGGGCCTTGGAGGCGGCCAGGAAGGTGGCTCGATCCTTGAGGCTCCACTCCCACTCGCGCTTCTGGAGGAACTGGAAGTTCCCCGGGAAGGTGTCCGTGTTGAGGGTCGTCTCGATCTGGAAGATCTTGACCCCGGCGTCCCTGATGAGGCGCCCCATCCGCCAGTTGGCGCTGTGCAGCTCTGATGCCGGGGCGTCCATGAACGACTTCGAGTGGGTCATGGTCTCGGGGTTGTGGTGGTGGCGAAGGCTCTTGTAGCTCGCGAGTCCCGTGGCCACCGACTTGTGGCCACCGTCCATGGCTACGAGGTTGATGTTGACGTACACGAGCAGGTCGCTCTCAGCGGCGCGCTTGTTGATCTCGACGTCCTCGCCGTGCTTGGTGACGCCGAGGTGGATGAGGTTGCTCGGATCCTCGGCATCATGTTGGAGCAGGAGGCCGTGGGGGGCGAAGGCGTCGTAGACCCGATCACCGAGGGCGTGGCGCAGCTCGGGCTCGGTCATGCGTCGGTGGAGGGCCAGGGCAGCGATGAGGACGACGTCGTCGACGCCGGCGGAGGCTGCTTCGTCGAGTACCGCCTCGATGATCATCTGGCGGATGTCTGGGGCCTCCATGGGGGGCAGCGGCAGGGAGATGTCGTCGAAGCAGATCGTCAGGGTCATGCCCGGCCGAAGCAGCGCCGAGAGTGGCTCGGACTCGCCGGTGGGGTGCTCGAGCGCGTGTCGGATGGCACCCTCGGGATCATCGAGGGCCTCGAAGGGCTCTGGGGCATAGACGACCCGGCTGCCGACGGGGAGCTTCACGAGCCCGAACCCCTCGCCCTTCCACATGAGGGTCGGTGGCGTCGAGCGATCCACCTCGAGCACGAATCCAGGGCGAGGTCGCACCTAGTCCTCCCTTTGCGTCACGGCCCTCTTCGGGCGGACGTCGAAGACGATCTTGATGGCGCCCCGAGGGCCGGCAGAACCGGCGTGGGCCAGTGCCTCCTCGAAGCGGTCGAGGCTGTAGGCCGCGGAGACGAGCCTTCCGGTGTGCAGGGATCCGGCCATCTCGATGGCGAGGTCGAAGGTGACCTCGGACCCTGCGGCCACGTCCTCACTGCCATAGGCATAGGCGCCGACGAGCTCGATCTCCCGGTGCCACAGGGGGGCGAGGTCGACCGTGACCTTGGCCGGCATCCCGACGAGGACCACGCGCCCGCCGGGCCGGGTGATCCGAAGTGCCTCGGCGATGGACTCGGCGCTGCCCACGCAGTCGATGGTGACGTCAGCCCCGCCGCTGAGGAGGCCGCCTCGACCGGAGGGTCGTCCGACGACGAGCGAGGAGGTGGCGGAGCGGACGGCTCGATCGAGGTGACCCGGGTCGACGACCTGTGCGCCGAGCTTGGCGGCCATCTGGCGCTGCACCGGATAGCGGGCTGCGACGAGCAGCCGAGCGGGACGCTGGGCTCGCCCCGTGTCGGCAAGGAACCCAAAGGCGGCGGTCACGCCGAGACCGAGGGTCCCGGCACCGATGATGGCGACGGTGTCGTCGGCGCCCGCTTGCGCCCGGAGGGCGGCATGGATGGCGCAGGCCATGGGCTCGACGGTCACGGCGTCGTCATCACCGAGCGAATCGGGGACGGCGAAGATCTGGCTGGCGTGGGCGACGAGGTGGCCGTCTGACCAGCCGCCGCCGGTGTCGTGGCAAAAGCCCGTCTGCAGGCCTGGCTTCAGGTGGCCGTGGCTCAGGCACCCACAGCGCCCGACCTCGCCCGACCGGCACGCGTCGCAGGGCTCGAGGCCCCGGGCCACACAGCCGAGGACCGGCTGGATGACCACGCGCTGACCCTTGGTCAGCGCGGAGCCGTCTGCCGCGATGCCATCGTCGACCATGGTGCCGACGATCTCGTGACCGAGGATGAAGGGGAAGCTGACGATGTCCTCGAAGTACAGGCTCGATCGGCCGTCCACCGAGGCGAGGTCGCTCCCGCAGATGCCCGAGAGCAGGGGCGCCACGGCGAACCAGTCCTGCGACGGGATGCTGGGCGGGGCCGTGTCGACGAGCCGCAGGGGACCGAGCTGTGCGCCGCGACCCGACCCAAAGGCGGAGGCCATCCGGGCTGCGGCGAACCTGGTGAGCTTGCGCTCCATGCGCAGCGCCCTCATCGTCCCACCACCCGCGGCAGACCGATGGGGCTGCGATCAAGGCGGCCGAGGGGAAGCGATCGCGATGCTCCACCCTCGGCGCGATCCCACTGCTCGATCAGCCAGCCTCGGCGGCGGGCGATCGAGGCGAGGCGGGCCTCGGGGTTGACCGCCACCGGGAACCCGACCGCATCGAGCAGGGCGAGGTCGGAGGCCGAGTCGGCGTAGGCGACGGTCTCGGAGAGCTTGAGGCCGTGTTCGGCTGCGTAGTCGTCGAGCACGTTGGCACGAGCCTCACCGATGGGAGGAAGCTCCTCCATGCGACCGGTGAACTTGCCATCCTTGACCCCGAGCCGGGCGCAGATCACGTCGTCGAACAGGGGGGCGAAGGGCTCGATGACGACATCGAGGGCTCCTGTGATCAGCAGCGTGCGGTGCCCGAGTCGGCGGTGCTCGCGGACGCGGGCGAAGCCCGCGGGGTAGGAGCGCAGCAGCAGCTGCTCAGAGAAGAGCTCCCATGAGTCGGCGCGCAGCTGCTCGACCGACGCACCCTCGTAGCGCAGGTAGAACGTCCGGAGGAAGTCACCGCGATCTCGACGGTCGAGGGCGAGCAGCTGCGGTGCGCTGCGCACGAGGTCGGCCACGAAGCTCGCCCTGGCCCCCGGTGCGAGGTGGCGGCTGGCGAACCAGGCGTAGGTGTCGACGACGTTTGACGCCATGAGCGTGTTCTCGAGGTCGAAGACGGCAAGCTGGCGATCGGGGGACAGGACGTTCGCCCGGCCGCGGTCCTGGCGGTCAGCCATGACCTGGGTTCCTGGTGCGGTCCGCACCCGAGCGTGCTTGACGATCGAGGGGAGGTGGACGTCGTTGACGTATGCGTCCCAGATGATCGTTCCCGGGTCGAAGGCGAAGGTGGTCCGGTCGGCCTCGTCGAGCGTCTCGAAGAGCTCGAGGCTGCGATCGATGCGGTAGCGGGCCTCGGTCTCGGTGTAGGAGCCGTAGAGCTCGACGTAGCCCATGGCGCGCCTGGCCATCGCTCCGCGCTCCTCGAGCTGCGTGCTGAGCATGGCTCGGCGCCCCCGCAGTGGGAGGGCGGCGAGCACCTTCTCGAGGGTGTCGATGCCGGTGGTGGCTCGCTTGAGCTGGCGCTGGACCCGACCACGACCCGGGAAGGACCAGGCGGGCACGCTGATCGGCTGGCCGCGATCGTCATAGAGCGGGCGCTCCGTGAACCAGGCCTGGACAAGCTCGACGAGGCGTCCGTAGCGCAGGGGGTTCCGCACGCCGGAGGCGATCTGATAGACCGCCACCTCATCTGGAGCGGGACCGTGGGCGGCCACAGCGATCACATCGGCCACGACCATGTCGACGGGGATCACGTCGACGATGCCCTCGGGGACGCCGGGGAACTCCTTGAGCAGCCCCCGTGCATACGAGACGATGATGGGCTCCGCCATGCGGAAGCCGCGGATCCAGCCGGGGAACGGCTCGGAGACCGCAGACTCGATGATGGAGGGTCTGACGATCGATATCGGCAGCGGCGACGCGCTCTTCGGTCCATGCCGCTCGACGAGCGACCGTTCGCCGAGCGCCTTCGTGTAGGGATAGGCGTCGGGCCATCCGAGCGCCTGCGATCTGGTGGTGCCGGCGTCGACGAGCTTCGAGCGAACCCAGTCCTCGCGCATCTTCTCGGCCCGGATGGCGATCATGTGCGAGCCGGCCGCACCGAGCTCCTTGCGGGCCCGGACGGTGAACTCGCTCTGGACGGGGTCGCGCCTCGACTCAGCCTCGAGGTCAGCGCGCATCCGGCGAGCGGCGGTCACCTCGTCACGCCAGTCGACAGAGACGTCGAACCGGTGGTCTCCGAGGAGGTGCTCCTTGGCCTCTCCTTGGAAGGTGGAGGCGACGTAGCAGGTCGAGATGGCGATCAGGTGATCCGGCCCTCGTCGTCCGTCGCCTTCGGCGATCGCCCTGGCGGCTGCCATCGCATCCGCCACGCGGCCTGGACCGAGGAGGTTGATCTCCACCGCAGCATCGAGTGGGGAATCGAAGGAGACCGCAGCCGCGGAATGGATGATGACATTGCACCGAGACAGCTGTTCGAGCCCATCGGCGTCGAGTCCGAGTCCATCCTGGCTCACGTCCCCGGCCACAGCGACGACGCGGCGTGTCATCTCGTCGGCGAACGCATCGCCGAGCTCGTCGCGGAGTCGGTCGAAGCAATCGTTGCGGATGATCTCCTTCATAGCCCGATCGAGCGGCGTGGCCCGCCGGCCCGGGCGGATGGCGAGAACCACGGTTGACTCCGGGATGGTGCGCAAGATCCGCTCGACGAGCGCCGTGCCGAGGAAGCCGGTGCCGCCGGTCACAAAGAACCGCTGCCCCCGCAGCGTGTCGGCGATGCTCATCTCGACGGTCTAGCACTGACGGTCGGCGGTTGTCTACCATCTGGTAGGTGACCATCAGCACCGCCGATCGGATCCTGGACGCCGCACTCGAGGCCTTCGGCACCACCGGCTACGACGCCGTGTCCCTCGACGCCCTGGCGACGGATCTGGGGATCTCTAAGCAGACGATCCTCTACTGGTTTCCGTCAAAGGAGCTGTTGCTCGCCGCCGTCGTGGAGGCGGCGGCGAGCAGGCTCACCGCGGTCGTCGAAGGTGCACTGGTCCTGGCCGGGGAGGGCTTCGAGCGGGTTCGAGCGGTCGTGCGGTCGGTGTTCCGGCTCGCCGCACGGGATCCTGCGTTGCTGGGGCTGCTCCGAGAGGTCTCTCGTCTCGGACCTCCGGCAGCTACGCAGATGACCGAGTGCCTCGAGCCGCTCCTCGGGAGAGCGACCAACTTCCTCGAGGCGGAGATGGAGGCTGGTCGAATGCGCCGCAGCAATCCGCGGCTGCTCCTGCTGGCGATGTACTCGACGGTCATCGGCATGCTCACCGAGGTCGACGTCCTGCGAGCGCTCGGCGAGGAGACCTCGGCGCGCTCGCTGGTGCGCCGACGTGCTGATGTGCTCGAGCTGCTGCGATCAGCGCTGATGGTGGATCCCCCCGTCGCCTCCTGAGCGACGGCGGGAGCGCTATTCCTCGTCCCCGATGAGCTTCTTGAAGCGAGAGGGCTTGGGCTCGGCCGGGGGAGGCGTGGGGCGCTTCTTGGGCGTGGCCTTCTTCGGGGTGTAGCGACCAGACTCGATCGCCGAGCTGGTGCCCTTCGCCCCAGTCGTCCCCTTGGGGCCAGCCGACCTGCCGGTCGCACGCGCCGGGGTGGTTCCTCCGCGGCTCGCCCGCTCGGGCTTGATGCCGGCTGCCTTGTCGGCTCGACGCTGGGCCCGCTGCTCGGCGGAGAGGACGGCGACGGCCTTGGTGTCAGTGGTGCCGAACTTCTGGATTCGACGGGCCCGGACCATGAGCCATCCGGAGAACACGAAGAACGGGACCCCGAGGAGCACGCTCGGCTTCGGCGGCACCTCGGACACGACGAGGCCCATCATCAGCGACGCGAACACCGCTGGCGTCCGTCGACGGAGCTTGATGGTCAGAGCGATCGCCACCGCCGCAACGATCCCGACGATGAGGAACGGGAGGAAGTCCGCAGGCTGGTAGTGGACGATCTGGATGCAGGCATCCTTGGTGAGGGTGTAGCCCTTGGTGCAGGCGCCCTTAACCGGAGCGATGGCGTTGGTGAACTGGGTCTCTCCCGTCATCGATGGGATGTTGAGGCCCAAGGTGAAGATGGCGCCGAGGATGGCCACGGCGTAGCCAAAGCGGATCTCTGAGGTGCCGAGCGACCGCATGGCGACCTGACGCTCGGGGAAGCCCTCGATGATCTCGACGTCCTCGGGCACCACGCCGGGGGTGGGCCGTGGTCGCTTCTCGGGCTTCGGCTTCAGGAAGCGTGCCGAGAGGGGCTCCTTGGCCTCGGCCTCGGGGGTGGTCGGAGAATCGTCTGCGTCGGTCACAGCTGCGAGGCTACCGGAGGGCCTCGACCTCCCCGTGCTGCGAGACCGACTAATCTGCCAAGGTCCCTCGGGAGATGCAGTTGCATCCGGGCAGGGGCGCTTAGCTCAGCTGGTTAGAGCGCTGCCTTCACACGGCAGAGGTCGTGGGTTCGAGTCCCGCAGCGCCCACGAAATCGCGACGACCATCTCGGTGCCGCCCTCGTCCCGATGATCGGCACCAGTGAACCGATGCCCACCTTGCTGGCGTCGGTGGCGACACCACGCCGAAGCGCAACCGCTCTGCTACCTTGCGGCCGAAGCCTCTCCAACTGGGCGAGGAACGCGGGAGACGGGGGTCAGGCACGATGCGAAGCGCTCGAGAGACGGTTGAGCAGTTCTGGGATGCCCTCTATCGAAGGGACTTCGACGCCGTGGCCTCGTTCTTCGGCCCCGAGTCGACCTACACCGACGTCGCCACGCCCCCCGAGGATCTCGCCGTCGGTCCGGCGCAGGTCGTCGACCGCCTCAAGCTGGGCATCGCCCGTCTGGAGCACTACGGCCACACACCGGTGCTCATGATCTCCGAGGGCGACGTCGTGGTCACCGAGCACATCGAGAACTGGCGCTGGCACACTGGCGAGACCATCTCGTTCCCCTTCACCTCGGTCCACGAGGTGAGTGACGGCATCATCCGTCGGTGGACCGACTACTGGGATCTCCAGACGCTCCTCGGCGCAGCGCCGGCGTGGTGGATCGAGGAGATCGCCGCCGGTTACGTGTGACCCTCCGGGTCGTCGCTGCTCGGTCGCTACGCTCTCATCCATCGTGAGGCTCTCCCACCGGGTTGATCAGTGATCGCCACCGCATCCTCGACCGTGGCGCAGGGTTCGGTCCTGCTCGCCATCCCGATCGCCTTCGTCGCCGGACTGATCTCCTTCGCCTCCCCCTGCGTGCTCCCCCTGGTGCCGGGCTACCTCTCGTTCCTCGGCGGAGCCGTCGGGGCGGCCGGCGCCAGCCAGGCCGACCGTCGGCACGCTCGCACCCTCCTCGGGGCGATCGCCTTCGTGCTGGGGTTCACCATCGTGTTCGTTGCGCTCGGGGGCTTCTTCGGTGGTCTCGGCCAGGTGCTTCGAGACCAGCAGCGCCTGCTCAGCGTCGTGTTCGGTGCGGTCACGGTCGTGCTCGGCTTGTTCTTCGCCGGGCTCCTCCCCGGTGCCAGCCTCCTGAACCGCGAGGCCCGGGTGCACTGGCTCCCGAGGGCGACCGTGCTCGGGGCACTGGTCCTCGGATTCCTCTTCGGCCTCGGATGGACCCCCTGCATCGGCCCGACCCTCGGTGCGATCCTCGGACTCGCCGCCACCAGCTCGAGCGCGTCGGTCGCCCGAGGGGCGTTGCTCTCGGTCGCGTACTGCGCCGGGCTCGGGATCCCCTTCCTGGTCGCCGCCCTGCTCACCGATCGCGTCCCCGCCATCTCCGCGGCCATCCGACGCCACGGCCCGGTGATCATGAAGGTCGGTGGCATCCTGCTGATCGTCATCGGACTGCTCGAGATGACCGGCCTGTGGACGACGATCGTGCGCTGGCTCCAGGACCAGATCGGGAGCTTCACCCCCTCGCTCTGAGGTCGCTCAGGTGCAGGTCAGCGCCACGTCGGAGCTGCGGACGGTGGTGGCCACCGGCTTGATCAGCGCACGATCGATGGTGATCTGCCGATCGACGCCGGGGGAGAGGTGCTCGGTCACGTGGATCGGGAACGCGAGCGGCATCGCCGGACGAGCGACGCCGACCAGGCATGACACCGTCGCCGGTTCCGCGGCCTCGCTGCGGAGCGTGGCCGTGATCCGCACGTGAGAGGGGTCGACGACCGAGACGGTGTCGACGGTCACGTCGACCTTGGTGGTGGACTGCGGGGAGAGGGCGTGGCGGACGATGTTCGCGGCCAGCAGGACCACCACGACCGCCACCACCGCAGCCATGAGAAGGAACGCCATCCTCATCCCCCTCGGCTCGACCTCGTCCGTCGTCACGTCCCTACGGTACCCGGAGGGTCGCGTTCGCGGACATGAGGCGAGGATGAGAAATCTCCTCATCTTTCGGAAATCGGCCGTTTCGTGCCTTTGGACCTCCAGGGCATGGAATGATATTCAAATGATCGGCCTCAGCGACTCGAACGCACGCAGCCCCCGACGGATCCTCGCTGCTGGGGCAGCCGGGGTGACGTTGTTCTCCACGTCGCTACTGGGCGGCGCCATGGCCTCAGGAGCGTCCTCCCCGGTCGTCATGCGGGTCGTCCAGCCTGGCGACGTGCTCCCGGCTGGGACCAGCGCAGGACCTGCGGCGTCCGGACCGGTCTCCGGGTCGATGGGGCTGGCCCCGCGAGACCCGGCGGCGCTCACAGCCTTCGCCCACGCCGTCTCGACACCGGGGACCGCAACCTACGGGCACTACCTCGCTCCAGGCGCATTCCGGGCAGCCTTCGGACCGTCTGATCAGACGGTGTCCGATGTGACGGCCTACCTTTCGCAGAAGGGTCTGCACCCCTCTGTGAGCAGCAACGGACTCCTCGTGTCGTTCAGCGGCAGCGTGCAGGCCGCCGAGGGGGCGTTCCAGACGTCGCTGACGAGCGTCCGGCTGCCCTCGGGGCGGCAGGCGCGCGCGACCACCCGCGACCTCCACCTGCCGTCGAGCATCGTCGAGAAGGTGACCGGCATCGCCGGCCTCTCGACCGTCGAGCAGGCCACGAGCCAGCTCAAGCGAAGCCCCAACGCCCTCTCGGTCCCCGCCGACCAGTCGGCCGCCCCCAGGATGCGGGCCAACATGGCACTGTCGTCGAGCCTGGCTCCGAAGGCCTGCAAGGCCGCCAAGATCGCAGCTCACGGCGGAGGTCCGAGGCACCTGTCCGATCCTCAGGGTCTGACGAACGAGGAGATCGCCGCCACCTATGGCGTGGGAGGGCTCTACGGTGTCCACGCCAACGGATTCGGACAGCGGGTCGCCATCTTCACCCTCGACGGCTACGTCCCGAGCAACATCGCCACCTTCTCCTCCTGCTACTTCGGACAGGACCTCTCGTCCTCGATCAGCGTCCACACGGTCGACGGCGGGATCACCCCAGGGACGCCGATCTCAGGCGAGACCGAGCTCGACATCGAGGACGTGATGGGCTTGGCCCCTGGCGCCCAGATCGACGTCTACCAGTCGGCGAACACCGGGAACGGGATCATCGACGGCTATAACCAGATCGTCCAGGATGACCAGGCCAAGGTGATCTCGACGAGCTGGGGTCAGTGCGAGGACTTCACTGGTCGGGGAGCCGCTGCCATGGAGAACACGATCTTCGAGCAGGCGGCCGCCCAGGGCCAGACGGTGGTCGCCGCCTCCGGCGATGCGGGCTCTGATGACTGCATGGACTCCCCGAGCCAGCTCACCGTCGATGACCCGGCATCCCAGCCCTTCGTGCTCGCCGTCGGCGGCACGTCGATCCAGTCGGCCAACCGGCCCCCGGTGGAGACGACCTGGAACGACGGGGACTACGGCTCGGGCGGTGGCGGCATCTCGCAGCTCTGGCCGCAGCAGTCGTGGCAGAACGACGCCACCGTGTCGGGCGTGAACAACCCGACCACGCTCGCCGCAGCCAAGACCCTGGCCAACCAGCGCCACGCCACCCACCAGGGGAGCTTCTGCGGTGCTCAGTTCACCGGCACGGGCGTCATGCCGTGCCGGCAGATTCCCGACGTCGCCGCCCAGGCCTCCCCGGGCGTCGGCGCCATCACCATCTACAACGCCGACTGGAACGGCTGGACCACCGCAGGCGGGACGTCCTCAGCCGCACCGCTCTGGGCGGCCATGCTCGCCGACACCGCATCGCTGTCCGCCTGCGGTGGCTCGGTCGGCTTCGTGGCGCCCCGGCTCTACTCGATCGCCTCGACCTCTGGGGCTCGTGCGCTCGCCTTCAATGACGTGACCAAGGGCACCAACAACCCCGGCACCAACCAGGGGCTGTTCCCGGCGACCGCTGGCTACGACATGGTGACCGGCCTCGGCACCCCGATCATGACGGCCTCCGACGGAGGGGTCGGGCTCTCCGCCCTGCTCTGTGGCTCGCTGACCTCGGCCCTGCCGGTGGTCGACAACGTCTCGGCGGGCTACCTCGATGGGTCCGGCTCGCTCAGGGCTGAGATCCACGGTGTCGGTTATGGCACGCCCGAGAGCCCGAACATCGCCTCGGTCCAGGTCGGCGGGCTGCGGCTCGACCCCCAGGTGGACGCCGCGTCGACGGGATTCGCCGTGCAGTCACCGACGATGATCTCCATCCTCGTGACGGCCGACATGTTCGCGCAGCTCTCCGCCGGCACCTCCGACGCGGCGGGCGACCACACGGTGGTGGTCACCACCACCGACGGGACCTCGAGCGACACCTCGATCACGTCCGTGCTCAGCTACGCACCAGCCGGCAGCGGTGGCAACCCGACGCCTGCGGTGACCGGCGTCACCGCATCCGGCGGGGCGAAGACCGGCGGGAAGGTGGTCACCGTCTACGGTTCGGGCTTCACCGGAGCCACCGCGGTGACCTTCGGAGGGGTGGCGGCAACGTCGTACACCGTGCTGAGCTCGACCAGGATCACCGCCACCGTCCCTGCCTACTCGGGCTCGACCACGTGCGCGGCAACCGGGACGAACCCGGCTACCGACGTCTGCCAGGTCCACATCGTCGTGACCGGACCCGGTGGCTCCTCGGCCATCCAGCCGATCGCCGCGCCGGCATCCGAGGAGACCCCCGCCTGCAACTGCGAGCTCGCGCCGGGCCTTGACGAGTTCGACTACTTCGCAGCCCCGGTCATCACCAGCGTCGACGTGAGCGAGGACCCCCTCGGCTATGCCGGCTCCGGTGGCGGCTCGCTGCTCACGATCCACGGGACCGGCATCGGCCCCTTCGCCCTGGTCGGCGCCTCGTTCGACGGAGCGACCTCGATCGGGCAGTGGGCGGACGGCTACCTGACCATCGACGCCACCTCGGCGCTGGTCATCGCCCCGTCTCGTGCCCAGTCGATCGAGCCGGTCGTCAGCGGACTCCAGGTCGCCACGCTCGCCACGTCGCCCTCCTCGGACCCCGGGAACCTCGGGTACGTCCTGAGCAACACCGTGAGCTTCTCCTACGCGGGGGTGCCCGTGCTGACATCGATGTCGAAGAACGCCGGTCCGTCCTCGGGCAGCACGCCGCTCACGGTCACCGGTCAGGGCACGGTCGCCGTCGACAGCGTCGACTTCAGCGGCCAGACGATCTTCATTGGACAGGCAGCCGGATTCGCCACGCAGCACTCGGTGACCCACCCGTCTGGCACGCAGATCGCACTGCTCACGCCAGGGACACTTCCGGGGCCGACGGACCTCTACCTGTGCACGGCGTCAGGCTGCTCGGACCCGAAGGATGCCGGGGTGTTCCACTTCTACCCGCCGGGCACCGCCACCCTGAGCAAACTCAAGACGACCTCCGGTCCGGCCGCTGGTGGCAACACCATCGTCGTCAAGGGCAGCAACGTCGGGTGTGCGCTCACCGTCCGGTTCGGCAAGGTGGAGGTGGCGGCCCAGCCGGTGGCGGCCCTCACGGGCTGCGGGTCGACCGGGAAGTTCAAGGTCGTGGTCCCCAGGGGCAAGGCCGGCAAGTCGGTCTTCGTGCAGGTCCTCACGCTCGAGGGCCAGGACACCGCCTCGGGCTACAGCGCCAAGAACGCTGAGGTCAAGTACACCTACACGTCCTGACGGTCCGATGTCTCGAGCTCAGCTGGGGTTCCAGAGGGGCTCGGTCACGCCGAGACCTGCAGTGGTGCCCCAGGTGTTGCGGTACGTGACCTCGTCGACAGGCTGTCGAGCGGCGACACCCCATCGGCCGAGGGGGTGTCCGAGGGAGACGCATCCCGCCATGTTCCACCCCTCATCATCGGGAACGCCGAGGATCTCGAGCACCTGCGGGCCGTAGAGGGCGAGCACCATCGTCAGGCAGCTGCCGACGTCGTGGGCGCGGGCGGCGAGCATGGCAGACCAGACGGCGGGGTAGATCGAGCCACCGCTGGTGTCGTTCTGGGCGAAGGGGAAGAGGTAGAGCGGAACCTCCTCGAAGTGGTCGGCCAGCCACTGCGCCGAGCTCTGGACCTTGAGGAACTGGATCGACTCCGGCGCCTCGGGGGCGGCAGCCGCAGCGTCGAGCTGCGGCTTGTAGACGTGCTCCCAGAGCAGGACCATGGCCTCTCGGTACAGCGGTCCGAGCGCGGCCTTCTGCTCGGCGCCGTCGACGAGCAGGAAGCGCCAGTTCTGCTGGTTGCCTCCGCTTGGCGCTCGGATTGCGGCGTCCATGATGGAGGCCTGGATCTCCTCAGAGATCGGTTCCGTGCTGACGCGCCTCATCGCACGGGTCGTGTAGAGGGCCTCGAAGATGTCCATGGTCAGCGTCCTCCCGGTGCGCTCGATGGCGCCAACGTACCCGTCGCGGCCCACCCGATGCTCTCGGGTGGGCGAAGCCCTCGTCCGAGTGGGAGACTCACGGACGACTCAAGGGGGGATCATGGCGTTTCGCACATCACCGGTCGTTGCAGAGGACGAGTGGCAGCTCAAGCTCGAGGTCCGAGACGACGGCGTCGGCATCTTGACGCTGGACCATCCAGAGAAGCTCAACGCGTGGAGCTGGGAGGCCTCTCGCCAGCTCGGCGTCCGAGCGGACGAGATCCGCTTCGATGAGCGGATCCGCGTGCTGGTCGTCCAGGCGGAGGGCCGCGCCTTCTGCGCAGGGATCGACCTCGGGATGCCAGAGGATCGCGTGACCGGCCGGTCTCCCGCAGAGAAGGTCCGCAACTACTACGAGGGGATCCGTTGGGTCCATGAGCGCTTCCGGGTGTTCTCGGAGCTCCCGCAGCCGATCGTGGTCGCCGTCCACGGCTACTGCCTGGGCTTCGGCTTCGAGCTCGCGCTCATGGCGGACATCCGGCTGTGTGCCGACAACGCCATCTTCGCCCTGCCGGAGGCCCAGGTCGGCGTGTCGATCGACGCTGGTGGGGACCTCCGCCTCAGCCACGAGATCGGCACGGGCTGGGCCAAGATGCTCGCCCTCACGGGCCGCCGCATCGACGCCGCCACCGCCGAGCGCCTCGGCATCGTCCAAGAGGTGACCACGCTCGAGGATCTGCGTCCCACAGCCCTGGCCCTGGCACAGGAGATCGCTCGGAACGCGCCGCTCGCCGTCCAGTCGATCAAGCGGACCATTGACGGTTTCGCCTACCGAGGCCTCGCCGAGGCGCTCAAGTTCGAGGCCCTGTCCGCTTCGGTCGAGTTCGTGAGCGAGGACATGCCCGCGGGCTATGCGGCAAAGGCCGCCAAGCAGCCCGTCGAGTTCGAGGGGAAGTGACATGAGCCTTCCTGATCCCCCGCCCCTCGGAACCAGCATGCTCGCCGCCGACGCCCTGTCCGGGCGGGTGGCGATCGTGACCGGGGGAGGCACCGGCCTCGGCCGGGCCATCGCCGTCGAGCTGGCGCGAGCTGGAGCGGCGATCGGCATCGTCTCGCGCGACCCTGAGCACCGGCAGCGCGGCGTCGAGGCGGTGGAGGAGGTCGGAGGTCGAGCCGTGGACGTGGCCTGCGACGTCCGAGAGGCCGACCAGGTCGAGCGTGCCTTCGCAGTCGTGGCCGAGGCGCTGGGCGCGCCCTCGATCCTGATCAACAACGCCGCCGCGAACTTCCCCGTCCTCGCCAGCGCCACGAGCCCCAACGCGTGGCGGGCCGTGAATCGGATCGTCGTCGACGGCACCTTCTTCTGCAGCCAGCAGCTCTACCGCCATGCGGTCGAGGCTGGGCTCGACGGTTCCATCGTGAACATCGTGGCGACGCAGTCGTTCACCGGCGGGCCCGGCATGGCGCACGCGGCAGCCGCCAAGGCAGCAGTGGTCAACATGACCAAGTCGCTGGCCGTCGAGTGGGCTCCGGACGGCATCCGGGTCAACGCCATCGCACCGGGGCTGTTCCCGCACGAGGAGATGCGCGACGATCTCAAGGCCCTGCGCACGACCGGTGAGGACGTCGACGCCCGGCGCTCCCCGGCGGGCCGTCTCGGTCAGCGACGCGAGATCGGCTGGGCTGCCACCTGGCTCAGCTCGCCCTTCGCCTCGTTCATCACCGGGCACACGCTGGTGGTCGACGGTGCCAACTGGCTCCGACGCGACTTCGTGATGCCGGAGTTCACCCCGCTCTCCGAGCAGCTCTCCGCCGCCCTGCGCCCCACCGAGTGATCAGGCCGGACCGCCGGGCGGTGGGCCTCCCTACGATGGAGCCATGACGACAGCGGGCGGTGGCGCCACATGAGCATGGGCCACTCGATGGGCAAGGGCGGCCCTCCGGGGAGCGCCATCTCGATGATGCGCTCGATGCGCAAGGACCGATCGGTGCTCGAGCACCGGGTGGCCAAGGGGACCACGAGGAGGATCCTCGCCTTCGCCCTGCCGTATCGCCGGATCCTGACGATCTTCCTGGTCGCCGTCGTCGTCGACGCCGTGGTGGCGGCGGTGAACCCGCTGATCCTCCGGGCGATCATCGACAAGGGGATCCTGGCCAAGAACAGCCAGCTCGTGGTCACCCTGGCCCTGGCCGCGGCTGGGCTCGCCATCTTCGACGCCGCCCTGTCGCTCATCGAGCGGCGCATCTCGGCGAAGATCGGCGAGAGCCTCATCTACGACATGAGGGCGAAGGTCTTCCGCCACATCCAGTCCATGCCCCTGGCCTTCTTCTCGCGCACCCAGACCGGTGCGCTGATCAGCCGCCTCAACAACGATGTGATCGGGGCGCAGCAGGCCTTCACCGACCTGCTGTCCAACGTGGTGGGCTCCGCGGTCCTCGTCGTCATCGTGCTGATCACCATGGCACTGCTGTCCTGGCAGATCACGCTGGTCTCGCTGCTCCTGCTGCCGCTGTTCATCATCCCGGCGAGGCGGGTCGGGCAGCGGGTCGGCTCGATGATGCGAGAGGGCTACGAGCTCAACGCCGAGATGAACATGGTGATGACCGAGCGGTTCAACGTCTCGGGCGCCCTGCTCGTCAAGCTCTTCGGCCGGGCGACGGACGAGGCGGAGATGTTCGAGGATCGCGCTGGGAAGGTCCGGGACATCGGCATCGCCCAGGCCACCTACTCGCGGATCTTCTTCATCTCGCTGACCCTCACGGCCTCGCTGGCCACGGCCTTCGCCTATGGGTTCGGTGGTGTGGCGGCGATCAACGGCGCCCTGCAGGTCGGCACCGTCGTGGCCCTGACCGCCTACCTTGGCCGCCTCTACGGTCCGCTCACGCAGCTCTCCAGCGTCCAGCTCGACGTCATGAGCACCCTCGTGTCGTTCGAGCGGCTCTTCGAGGTGCTCGACCTCGAGCCGATGGTCAAGGAGGCCGACGAGCCTGAGTGGATCGCTCCGGGCCCGGCCACCGTGCGCTTCGACGACGTGACCTTCTCCTATCCGACCGCCGAGCAGGTCTCGTTGGCCTCGCTCGAGGCGGTCGCTGTCCTCGATCGCTCTGAGAGCGGCCAGGTCATCAACGACGTGAGCTTCGAGATCGCACCGGGGACGATGACGGCCCTGGTCGGCGCCTCTGGGGCCGGCAAGACGACGCTGTCGGCGCTGCTGTCGCGCCTCTACGACGTCGATGGGGGCTCGATCTCGATCAACGGGACGGACCTGCGTCAGGCGGCCTTCGCCTCGCTGCAGGACACGGTCGGCGTCGTGACCCAGGACGTCCACCTCTTCCACGACTCGCTCCGGGCCAACCTCGCCTATGCCCGGCCCTCGGCCACCGACGCGGAGATCATGGAGGCGCTGAGCCATGCCCAGATCGCCGAGCTGGTCGAATCCCTCCCAAGGGGACTTGACACCGTGGTCGGCGAGCGCGGCTACCGCCTGTCGGGCGGGGAGAAGCAGCGGGTGGCGCTGGCCAGGCTGCTGCTCAAGGCACCGAGGGTCGTCGTGCTCGACGAGGCGACCGCGCACCTCGACGCGGAGTCCGAGGCGGCGGTGCAGCGGGCGCTCGAGGAGACGCTGTCGGGTCGCACCTCGCTGGTGATCGCCCATCGTCTCTCGACGATCAGGGACGCGGATCAGATCCTGGTCCTCGATGACGGCCGGATCGCCGAGCGAGGCGACCATGCCTCGTTGCTCGAGGCCGGGGGGCTCTATGCCGACCTCTACCGCACCCAGTTCGCCGGCCAGGAGGCCGACGGGGCCGGCGCCGGCTAGCCCTTGACCTTCACCGAGTACGTGTGGGCCTTGGTCGCCGACCAGGACTCGAGGGTGGGGCCGCCGAAGCTGACCCCATCGCCCGAGACGCTCAGCGTGGTGCGCTGGGGGTAGAGCAGGCCCTGCGGGATGAAGTGCAGGGTGAGCCGGCCGTTGCGGACGGCGTGGGGGAGCGAGGTCTGGAAGCGGACGGTGGTGGTCTCGCCGGCGTTCACGGTGAACGAGGTGGGGTCGACCACGAGCCCGGACTCGTCGATGCCGCCGGCGACCGAGGAGCCCTTCGGTGACCAGAGGTAGGTCCGCGACACGTACTGGCCCGGCAGGAACGAGTTCGTGTGGTCGGGGCCGAGGGCGTAGGAGGAGTGAGCGCCCACCGGGGCGGTGTTCTTGACCGTCAGCGTGGTCGACACGAAGGCCTGGCCGCCGGCGAGGACCCGCACCTGGTAGCTCACCGAGGTGTGGATGTAGTAGTCCATCTTGGCCGCCACCGCGCTCTCCACGGCGAGGTGGAAGGTCCGTGTCGGGTCGTTCGACGAGATCGAGCCGCTGGCGTTGAACGAGGTCACGGTGGCCTCGTTGGCGGCGTTGGCGTCGTAGATCATCAGGTGGCGCTGCTGCACGCAGAGCGCCAGGGTCTTGACCAGGCGGGCGACGTCCACCGAGGAGCCCTTGAGCTCGTCGACGATGGCCTTGGCGATCTCGGCGAGCTGGTCGCGACGAGCCGCCTGGGAGTCGCCTGCTGGGTACTTGAGGTAGAGCCGGTTCAGCACGAGGCTGGCGATGTTGTGGGAGGTCACGTCGGTGGGGATCCCATCGACCCGCACCGGTCCGGTGAGCTTGAGCAGCGCCTTGAGGGCCATGACGTCGACGCCGATGACCCCGTCGACCGTCTGACCCCGGGTGGCCTTCGTGTACATCGCCGACATGATGGCCCCGCTCAGGGGGAAGTCGGCCGATGCGTTGGTGGACTGCCAGATCTGCGTCGGCTGGAGCGGCCCGAAGACCTCGGCTGTGCCGGGGGGCAGGACGAAGGGCGCAGGGGACTCGAGGCCGATGGTGGACACCGACTGCGGAGAGTCGATGCTGTACTCGCCGTCGTGGGTGTTGAGCAGGGCCCAGGACAGCACGGCACCCTGATCGCGCATCTCCGAGTTGTTCTCGGCCGCCACGAAGTAGCGACGTGGTCCGTCAGAACCGAGCAGCGGGGCGGCGTAGCGCAGCGCCTTGCCGCCCTTGTCGAGCACGCCGTTGACGTAGGCCAGGTCCTTGTCGAAGCGCACCCGTGCCGAACGGATCGGGCCCCAGAGCCCGGCGGGCGACCGGTCCATGGTGGCGAGCTTGCCGGACGATGCGTCGATCTGGTCCGAAAGGGCCTGAAGATCAGCGAGATTGATCTTGGTGGCCTGGCTGTTGGCGGTGAGTGTTCGAAGGCGCTCGAGCAGGATGGTCCCCTGGTCGGTCAGCGTCTGGGCATCGTTGACGAGCGATCGCGCCCCGTCGACCTCGTGGCCGACGAACGGCAGGACGCTGAGGAAGGAGAGCGAGATCGAGGAGTTCACCGTCTGGCGTGCGCTCGTGGCGGCCTCATTCATCGAGTCGAGCGTGGCCGCCAGCTGAGCTCGGCCGTTCGACGTGGTCAGCAGGTTCGGGTGTCGGCTGATGGCGGTGGCGCCTGCCTGCGCCGACGCGATCGAGTCCCGAGCGCTCAGCAGGCTCCGATACGCCGAACCGAGGATGACGAAGGCTGCCACCACGACGAAGAGGATCGATCCTCCGATGACCCAGGGCCGACGTCGTCTGGCGCGCTCGGCCGCCTTCTGGTCGAGCGTCGCCGAGCGCTCCCGACGATGGCTGTGCTTGACCCCGTCACGGTGCTGACGGAAGTGCGCTCGCCCGTAGCGGAGCGAGTGAAAGCGCCGAGATCGACGGTGCTTGTAGGGAGCCATGTTCGGTCCCGCCGGGCAGGGCTAGTTCGTCGACGGTGACGAGTCGGACGGTCCGCCACGTCGCTTGGACGAGCGACCGAACTTCCGACCGGCCTTGGTCTCGGTGGATGGCGCTGCCTGCGGACTGCTCACCGGCGTGCCGGTGATCGTGGCGGTCATGACCGCAGCATCGGCCGTGATCTGCTCGCCCTGTCCCTCGGCCCCCGCGGTACCGTCAGCCCCGGGAGCTCCGGTGCTCTTCGACGAGCGAGACGAGCTGCCGTAGCCGTACCCGTATCCATACCCATATCCGTACCCGTAGCCATATCCGTAGCGGTAGTACGAGTACGTCTCCGCGGCCGGTGCCCGGTTGAGGATCGTTCCCCGGATGGAGGCACCGACCTGCTGGAGCAGGCTGAGCGAACGGGCGGTGTCTCGCTTGGTCGAGATGCCAGCGGCCGCCACCAGGATCACGGCATCAGCGCTCCCGGCGAGGACGGCGGAGTCGGAGACCGGCAGCAGCGGGGGGCTGTCGAGGACGATGAGGTCGCAGCGCTGGGCGAGTGCCTGCATGATCGTCCCTGCCCGTCGACCGGCGAGGAGCTCCGACGGGTTCGGCGGGATGGGTCCGGCCGGCAGGATCCGCAGGTGCGGGCTCCCAGGGACGTCCTGGAGGGCGTCGTCGAGCTCGGCCTCGCCGAGGAGGACCGAGGTGAAGCCGACGTCGTTCGAGACACCGAAGAACTCGTGAAGCCTGGGCTTGCGAAGGTCGCAGCCCACGATCACGACGTCCTGGCCGGCAGCGGCCATCGTGTAGGCCAGGTTGCAGCTGATCGTCGTCTTTCCGTCCGTGGCGTTGCCACTGGTGACGAGCAGCGTCTTGATCGGATCGTCGATCGACATGAACTGGATCGAGGTCCGAATCGAGCGGAAGGCCTCGGCCGCCGGCCCCTTCGGCTGCTCGCCGGAGATCAGCAAGGGCACGCGCCGGTCCGTCCACTCGGTGATTGCCGGGATGAGGCCGAGGGCCGGGATGCCCGGGGTGACCCGCTCGAGATCGGAGCGGGATCGGATCTTGTCGTCGATGGCCTCTTGCAGCAGAGCGATGGCGATGCCGACGGCCAGGCCCACCAGGGCGGCGAGGAGGATGTCGGAGGTCGGCTTCGGGCTGATGGGGCTCGAGGGCGGGAACGAGTTGGCCACCTGCACCGCGGCGCTGGTCGGGCTCTGGGTCTGCAGCGCGTAGAGCTGCGCCTGGAGGGCGGTCCGCTTGTTCACCGCCACGCCGAGGAGCCCCTGGGTCGTCTGCGCCTGCGCGGAACCCTTGGGCTCTGCGTTGAGCTGGAACGTGTAGCCGTCGATCTGCGTGCTCAGCGTGTCGATGCGCTTGCGAAGGCTCTGCTCGAGGGTGAGCTGGTAGTACTGCGCCTTCTCGGTCTGCACCTGGATGTAGCCCTGGATGTACGCGTTGACGATCCTCGAGGCGAGCACGGGGTTCGAGGCGGTGGCGAAGACGGTGGCCACCGTCGTCCCGGGGTTCAACGTCACCTGGACCTTCGGCGCCTTCTGACCGATCGCCTTCGAGGCGGCCGAGGCGACCGCGCTCGAGTTGAGAAGGAAGGCGTCGGTCTGGATGCCGCGGCCGGCCAGGGCGGCCTTGTCGGTGAACTGGATCGAACCCTGGGCTCGGTAGACCGGGGTTCGGACGCTGTCGAGGGCCGCCATGCCAAGCACGGCGACGATCACGCAGGCGACGATCACCCATCGGCGACGCCACAGGATCTTGAGCGGGTCAAGAAGGTTCGTCGTCGAGGTGGTCCCGGCAGCCATGGCCCAGAGGTTAGCCCGTGGTCGGGTGGATCCGTGAGTCATCACGGACGGCTGGCTGAGCCCGTCTGCACGTCCCGCCGAAGGGCCCTGTGGCAGAATCTCGGCGTGTCGACGATCGACAGCCCGGAGGGGCTCGGACAAGACGGGCTGACCCCGGACCGGGGCACGATCGCCTGGGTCCCCGTCGCCGCGGCCACCCTCTTCGGCCTGCTCCTCGCCAGCCTGGCCGGCACCCACATCGTCGCCGTCGGGATCATCGTCCCGCTGGTGATCGGCATCGCCTGGACCCAGCCGCGCACGCTGCTGCTGTTCCTCGTGGTGTGGATGATCGAGCTGGGACTGGTCCGACGACTCGTCACCAACGGTGGATCCGTCGGGCTCTCTGGTGACCCTCTGCTGATCGTGGGTCCCCTGATCATCCTGTGCCTCCTGCTGGTGATGTCGTCGAGAAGGGGGGCGTTCCGTGGTCGCTCGACCATGGCGTCGGTCGTCCTCGGCCTGAACATCTTGGCCCTGGTCGAGGTGGTCAACCCGGGCCAGGGGACGATCATGGTGGGCCTCGGCGGGCTGCTGTTCATGCTCATCCCGGTGTGCGCCTTCTGGGTCGGCCGAGGCCTGATCGATGAGACGCTGATGCGCCAGATCGTCTGGACGGTGGCCATCTTCGGGGCCCTCACCGCCGCCTACGGCCTGTTCCAGACCTTCGGGGGATTCCCGTCGTGGGATCAGACGTGGCTCAAGTCGAAGAGCTACAAGGCGCTCGTGGTGCAGGGCCAGGCGGTGCGAGCGTTCGGCACCATGTCCTCGAGCCAGGACTACGCCGCCTTCATGTCGATCACGCTCATGGCGTGGGTGGCCCTGCTCTTCGACCGGCCACGGCGGATCCCACGGTTGATCCACTTCGCCCTCATCGCCATGGTCGGGACGGCCCTGTTCTTCTCTTCGGTGAGGACGGCCGCAGCACTGACCATCTTCGGCCTTGCCGTGATCGTGTGCGCCGCCCGCCGACTCTCGCTCGTCATGGCGGTGGTGGCGGCTCCGCTGCTCGTGGTCGTCGCGTTCATCGGCCTCCAGCAGATCGGCGGGAGCTCGCCTGGCGGCGACGGCACAGGCAGCCAGAAGACCGCCACGCAGGTGCTGGCCAACCATCAGCTCTCCGGCCTGACCGATCCCACGGGGTCGAACTCGAGCCTCAACGGCCACCTCTCGGCCACCATGAAGGGCATGGGCAAGGCGTTCTCCAACCCCGTGGGGGACGGCGTCGGCTCCGTGACCCTCGCTGCCGGGCGCTACAACAACGGCAAGGCGTTCAACAACAACACCGAGTTCGATCCAGGCAACATGAGCGTCGCCTTCGGCATCCTGGGACTCGGTGGCTACATCGCCATCCTGCTGCTCGGCCTCAGTCACACCTATCGGATGGCGATCTCCCGGCGGGACGCCGCGAGCATCTTCGCGCTCGGAGTCCTGATGGCGATGCTGCTCGAATGGTTCAACGGCGACCTCTACGCCTCGTCGTGGCTCGTCTGGCTCTGCATGGGGTTCGTCGACGGGTGGGAGACGCGGCTCAAGGAGGAGGCCGAGGACCTGGCGCTGGCCGCGGCACCCGCGAGGCCGCCGCGTCGCCGGTGGACGAGCGCATGACGCACCTTCTCTCCTCGACGCGGTGACCGGGCCCTCCATCCGGCACATCGGCCTCGAGGACCCCGCCGTCCGTCCAGGAGGGCTGAACCGGTACCTCGCCGATCTCGTGGTCGCCGAACGCGCGCAGCACCTCGAAGCTGAGGGCGTGGTCCTGGGCGGGAAGGCCTCGGTGCCGAGCGACGGACTCGTCTGGTCGGGATCGAAGGACGCACCCCTCTGGCGACGCCTTGCCGCGATGCGCACTGCCGCCGGTCGTCGACCGCTCCCCGACGTCGTCGACGCCCACTTCGCCCTCTACGCCCTGTGGCCGCTGCTCGGCCGCCTTCGCCGTCGGCCGCTGGTGGTCCACTTCCAGGGCCCGTGGGCTGACGAGAGCACCACCGAGGGCAGCGGAGGCATCAACTCCCGCGTCAAGCGGGGGATCGAGCGCGCGGTCTACCGGAGGGCTGACCGGGTGGTCGTGCTGTCTCGCGCCTTCGAGGCGCTGGTGTCGGAGCGCTACCGGGTCGATCCGTCGGTGGTCCGCCGGATCCCGCCGGGGGTCGACACCGCACGGTTCGTGCGCGGCGACCAGGCGTCCGCACGACGGCTGCTCGGCGTCGATCCCGAGGTCGGCTTCCTCGTGGTCGCCGTGCGGCGCCTGCGCAACCGGATGGGACTCGAGACCGCCATCGAGGCCATCAGTCGCTGCGCGGTCCCTGGGGCTCGCCTGGTCATCGTGGGCGAGGGACCAGAGCGCTTGCGCCTCGAGGCGCTCGCGAAGGAGCTAGGTGCGCCGGTGGCGTTCGCTGGCCGTGTGGATGATGCGAGCCTCGTGACCTGGTACCAGGCTGCGGACGTCTCGGTGGTTCCCACGGTCGCCCTCGAGGGGTTCGGTCTGGTGGTGCTCGAGTCGCTTGCCTGCGGAACGCCGGTCATCGCCTCGGACATCGAGGGCCTTCGCGACGCCCTCGAGGGCCTCGATGGTGCCGAGCTCGTTCCCTCGGGCGACGTGGCTGCGCTTGCTGCGGCATTCGATCGGGTCGGGTCGGAGGGCGCCACCGACCCCGCCGTCTGTCGCGCCCACGCCGAGGCACATGGGTGGGAGGCCGTGGCCGGTCGCCACCGCCAGCTCTACGCCGAGGTCCTCGACCGCCCTCGTCCCCTGACTGTCTTCGTCGGCCACACGGCCGTGCTCTCGGGTGGCGAGCTGGCCCTCGCCCGGCTCGTCCCGAGCCTGGCCGAGCGGCGCCGGGTGCTCGTGATCCTGGCCGAGGACGGTCCGCTTGTCGATCGGCTGCGCGCCGAGGGCGTCGAGGTGGAGATCCTGGCCATGGACGAGGAGACGCGCTCGATGGGGCGCGAGGGCGTCGGCCGTGGCCTGGCCCAGGTCGGGCAGGCCGCCCGAGCGCTGCGCTACTCGCTGCGCCTGGCGCGACGCCTGCGCAGCCTCTCGCCCGATCAGGTCCACACGAACAGCCTGAAGGCTGCCCTCTACGGCGGCGTGGCGGCTCGCCTCGCCGGTGTGCCCTGCGTCGTGTGGCACGTTCGAGACCGCATCGCGGACGACTACCTCCCAGCTCGCGCGGTGCGGCTCGTCCGAGTGCTTTCGCGTCACGTCCCCGACGCCATCGTGGCGAACTCGGCGTCCACCTTGGCCACGCTGGGGGAGATCGCCGTGCCGACGTTGGTCCTGGCAAGCCCTCTCGATCCGTCGATCGTCGCCCATGAGCGCGCTCCTGGTGCAGGCGAGCTCCGGATCGCCGTGGTGGGCCGTCTTGCCCCCTGGAAGGGCCAGGATCTCTTTCTCGAGGCGTTCGCTGAGGCCTTCGCCGGGACCGGCGCCACCGCACGGATCGTCGGGTCGCCGATGTTCGGCGAGGATGCCTTCGCCGAGGTGCTGGAGGATCGCATCGACTCGCTGGGCCTGCGGGACCAGGTGACGATGGTCGGGTTCAGCGACGACGTCGCCGGAGAGCTGGCGAGGGCCGACGTCCTCGTGCACTGCTCTCGGATCGCCGAGCCCTTCGGGCAGGTGGTGATCGAGGGCATGGGGGCCGGTTGCTGCGTGGTCGCCGCCGACACCGGCGGACCCGCCGAGAGCATCACGGACGGTGTCGACGGCCTGCTCTACTCCACGGGGAGCGCGTCAGACCTAGCCCGGGTCCTCGTCGAGGTGGCGGGCGACCCTGACCTGCGAGCCCGCCTGGGGCGGGCCGGGGTCGCCACGGCTGAGCGCTATCGACCGGCCCTCCTGGCCGACGAGCTTGTGGACTTCTACGACGCCCTTGGGCGGCAGCGCTGATGGAGCTCTCGATCGTCATCCCGTCGAAGGACCGACCGGAGCTGCTCGCGACCTGCCTCTCGGCGGTGCGCGCCTCGTTGGGCGCGGCCGGCCGGAGTGCCCAGATCGTGGTGGTCGACGACGGCTCGACCCCACCGATCGTGTGCGAGGACCCCGAGGTGCAGGTCGTCCGGGGGCGCGGGGAAGGCCCCTCGCGAGCTCGGAACCGTGGGATCGCGGCCGCCACCGGCGACGTCATCGCCTTCACCGACGACGACGCCATCGTGTCGGCGACCTGGGTCTCGGCGCTGTGCGAGTCGCTCGAGGCCGACCCGGGGGCGGTCGGGGTGCGGGGGCCGGTGGTGTCACCGGCCTATGACCCGCTCTACGAGCACAGCGTCGAGGATGCCGATGGTGGTCGGTTCCTGACCTGCAACGTGGCCTATCGCCGCAGCGACCTCGTGGCCATCGGAGGGTTCGACCCGGCGTTCCGCTACGCCCACGAGGATGTGGATGCCGGGCTTCGGATGTCCGAGCGCGGTCCTGTCCGGTTCGCGGCCGAGATGGTGGTGACCCATCCCGGACGGTCGTTCTCCCCGGAGGAGTACGACCGTCGGGCCGCGTTCATGCTCGACGACTGGCTGGCCTTCCGGCGGCATCCTGAGCTCCTCGGCGACCGCGGTGCGGTGTCGACCGCCCCGCTGCGCATCACGGCCCGGCGATGGGCGTCGATGCTCAAGGGGGGCGATTCCTCGGTCCGGACGCCCAGACGACTGGTGCGCTGGGCTCGGCTGGCTGCGGGCCAGACTGGCCGCATGGCATGGCGCACCGCTCGTGATCGCCGAGGGCACCTCGGCCGACCGGTCGAGCCTCGATCGGGTCTGCGGCTCTCGGGTCTGCGGATCGCCTATGTGGGCCCGGTGCCCTCCCGTCAGTCCGGAGGGGCGCCAGGCGTCGAGGCCGCCATCTTGAGCCACCTCGCCGAGCGGGGCTGCTCGATCGACTGCTACGTCCCGACCTCTGACCACTTCACCTCCCCAGACGACATCGCTGAGGTGCCCGGCATCCGGGTCGTCGAGGGTCGCAGCAGCTTCCAGTTCGGCCGGTGGTACTCGTGCAACCCGCTGGCCAAGATGGTGAGCTTCCAGGCGTTCCAGGCCATGAGCCGCCGACGCCTGGCCAGCGTGCTCGCCGCAGAGCACGCCATGGATCCCTACGACGTGATCTACCAGTGCTCGTCGATCGAGTCCTTCGGCATCCCTGGTCCCAAGACGGATCGACCGCCCCTCGTGATCCACCCGAGTGTCCACGCCGCTGGGGAGCTCCGCTGGCTCCGCAACGAGGCCAACCTCGCCCGGCGATGCGGATCGCCACTCAAGGCTGCGGCGGTCCGAGCCTGGATGAAGGCGCGATCGATCCGTCAGCGGCGCGACATCGCCCATGTCGACGAGGTGCTCGCCATCTCTGCCTCCTTCGGCGACCTGCTGGTCCAGGACTACGGGGTGGCTCGCGACCGGGTCACCGTCGTCCCCAATGCCATCGACACGGCCTACTTCACCCCTGGGCCGCCGGGGGGATCGGAACCAGCGACGATCCTCGTCCTCGGCAGGGTCGTGGTCCGCAAGGGCGTCGAGGACATCGTGGCCCTCACCCACCGGATGAGGGACCTCGAGGGCCGGGTGCGCTTCGTCATGATCGGCGACGGCTCGCTCTGGTCGGACTATCGACCCCTGCTCGAGGGCCTGGCCCCCGGCATGGCCGAGGTCATCTCCCAGCAGGGCCGCGACGAGGTCCGGGATCGGATCAGGGGGGCACGGTTGCTGATCCAGGCCTCCCGCTACGAGCCGTTCGGCCTCACGGTGGGCGAGGCGCTGGCCTGTGGTGTCCCGACCATCGTGACCGAGGCCGTCGGAGCGGGGGAGGGCGTGTCGGCCGAGGCGAGCACCATGGTGCGCGTGGGAGACCTCGACGCGCTCGAGGCCGCGGTCCGAGCGGAGCTCGCACGTGGACCGCTCACGACGGAGCGCCAGGACGTCTGTCGCTCGGAGGCACTCCGCCTCTACTCGCCGGGCGTCGTCGGCGAGCAGGCGCTCGCCGCACTGACCGAGGCGGTCAGGGTCGGACGAAGGTCGGCCTGACCCCTCGGAACCGGTCGACGAGGGCGGCGGTGTTCCCGGCGAGCGAGCCTCGCAGCCGCGTCAGCGCGGCTCGGTCGCCCTGCGCTAGCAGGATCACCGCCCGCAGGACCCCCGGCATGGCTCGGTCGCCGACGAGCACGGCATAGGCACAGCGGACGAGCATCCGTCCCATCCCGAGCAGGCCGATGGAGGTGGTGAGGTTGTACGCGTGGCCGGCCACGGCCTCGGCCGGCGGCGCACCGCGCTTGTCGAGATCCTGGCGGTCAGCGGGGTGGTGGTCGACCGTGATGCTCGGGTCGTAGACCAGGCGGAAGCCTGCCTGGCGCACCATCAGCCCCATGGCGACCTCGAAGTGGATCTGCGTCCCGGCCCCGCGGAGGCCCGACGGCAGGGCCAGGACCTCTCGGCGATAGGAGGAGTTCACCCCCTTGAGCACCGACACGTCGCGTGGCGGTCCGGTGCCGCGGTGGTGGTTGCCGATCAGGCGACCCACCGGCGTGATGATCCCCACCTCGCTCTGCAGCGCCTCGACGCGCAGCGAGCCGTCGGGATCGTGGATGATGTCGCGGCCGCCCACGGCACCGATGGTCGGGTCGGTCTCGTAGGTGGCCTCGAGGCGGCGCAGCCACGAGGGGGAAGGGCAGGCGTCGTCGTCGGTGAAGGCGATCACGTCGCCGGTGCTGGCCAGCGATCCCTGGGCCATGGCCCAGACGGCGCCGGGCTGGTCGACGGTGACCTCGGTGACGTCGGGGAACCCGCCGAGCAGCGCCCTCGACCCCTCGTCGTCGACCCGCACCACCACGATGATCTCGTCAGCCGGCCGCTCCTGCGCCAGCAGGGCCGGCAGGCAGTTGGCCAGGGCGTCTGGCCGTCGGTAGCTCGGCACCACCACCGAGATCCTCATGCGGCCACCTTCGTGGGACGCACCAGGAGGGAGACGACCTTGGGCTTGAGGATCTTGCGGACCGGTCCCGGGAGAGAGCGGCGCAGGAAGGTGATGTCCTGCTGGCCGAGGTAGCGCCAGGAGCGGATGCCGATCAGGAGCACGACGTAGTTCACCACCAGCAGCACGCCGAGCGCGGCCAAGGCCGGGAGCCGGTGGTGCTGCACCGAGGCGGGCATCAGGGCGATGACGAGCCGGTCGACCACGATGGCCGGTGCCGTCGCCGCCATCAGCGGGAGCATCCACTGCCAGACCGAGGTCCACCCGTTGATGCCGAGGAGCTGGTTGACGCGGATCTGGAGGTAGGCGTTGGTGGTCACGGTGGCAAGGAGGGTGCCGAGCAGCACGCCGGGCATGCCGAAGGGGATGGCGAGGGCGATCGTGGCGACGAGGTTGACCACGAACCCGGCGAAGCGAGCGCGCACCCCGTAGCCCACCTTCCCCATGGCGTAGATGCCGATGCCGGCGGTCTGGCCGAGCATGGAGGCGAGCATGCTGCCTGCGACGATGCAGGTGGCCAGATCGGCCTGCGAGTAGGACTGACCCTGCCAGAAGGCCAGGATCACCGGGGCCGCTCCGACGATGATCGATGCCACGCAGGCGCCGAGGAGGTACGAGATCCGGTTCGAGCGGATGGACATCCTGGCGATGCCCTCGGGCCCCTCTCCGGCCTGCTGGGCGGCGGCCATAGCGGGGAGCGTCGCCTCCGGGACGGTGGCGAAGTACGGGATCTGCCGAGCGAGTCGGCTGCCGAGGTTGGCGATGCCGGCGGCGCTGGCCGAGACGAAGGTGCCGATCACGATGGGATCGGTCGAGTAGGTCAACGTGTTGAGCACGCTGGTGACCTGCGCCCAGCCTCCGAAGCGCCGCACCTCTCTGAAGACGGCTCGGTCGAGCTTGGCTGGGTTCCCGATCGGGAAGCCATAGGTGCGCCAGGAGATGATGAAGGTCGAGACCATCACCGCGATCCCCTGGGCGAACGAGGCCACGATCAGCGCCCAGAGCTCCATGCCGGCCACGAAGCCGAGCACGAGGACCACCCCGTAGAACAGCCGGCTGGCGACGTCGATCACCGTGGTCACCCAGAGCAGCCCGATCGCCGTGAGCTGCCCGGACAGCACGGCCTGCATGGCGGTGAAGACCACCAGGCCATAGCCCCACCAGAAGAACACCTCGAGCTCGCCCGTCGACGTGCCGGCAACGTGGATGTGCGATGCCAGCAGAGGGATGACGATCAGCATGATCGGCGTCACGAGCAGGCCGAGGAGGATCCACGAGGCGAGCCCGAGGCTGGTGAGCCGGGCCATCTCCTTGGTGTCGCCGCGCACGTGGGCCATGGCTCCGAACCTCGTCACGATGCCACTGGTGCCGGGATCGAGGATCGTGATGTATCCCGCGGCGGTCGTGAAGATGCCCCACGCACCGAACATGGCGATGCCGACGTTCGAGATGATCACCGGGGTGAGGATGAAGCCGATGGCGACCACCACCACCTGGCCCACGGTCATCACGGCCGAGTTGGCGAGGATGCGACCACCCTGGTGCTCGCTGCCGCGCCGCATGAGTGGCTCCGACCTGCTGTCCTGCACCCCCTCGCTCACGGGCTCATCCTCGCACAGGCCACGGAGCGAGCAGGGTGCCCGGAGTCGCTCATCCGGCGGCTGCGGAGGTGGCGTCGGCCACGATCTCGTGCATCCGGGCGACGAAGCGGTCTGCGCCGAAGCGCTCGGCCTGGGCCTCGAGGTCGGCCGGGTCGAAGCGGGTCTCGATCGCCGTGTCGAGCCCTCGGGAGATGCTCGACACGGCGAGGTCGTCGAAGAAGACCCCGGTGGTGCCCTCGATGATGGTGTCGAGGTGCCCGAGGGCGCGCAGGGCGATGGTCGGCGTGGCGAAGCTGGCCGCCTCGAGAGGGGTGAGGCCGAAGTCCTCGTGGGCCGGGGCGAGGAGGCCCGATGCCGAGCGATACAGCCATCGCAGCTGGGCATCCGTGGTCTCGGTCAGGAGTCGCACGTTTGCGGGAGCGGTGGCCACGATGGTGTCGCGCAGGGGGCCGTCGCCGACGATCACGAACCGCTCAGCGGGGCGCGTGGCGGCCACCTCGAGCACCGAGGTGACGTTCTTGTAGGGCAGCAGACGAGCCACGGTGAGCCAGAAGCCGGGCTCGAGGTCGGCCACGGGAGCCTCCTCGCCACCGGCGAGGAGCGCCGGGGCTGGTGGGAGCACCTCGGCCTCGATGCCGTAGACGTCTGCGACCCGCCTGGCGATCGCCGTCGAGTTGACCACCACGCGGTCGGCGCGGTGCATCGATCGCTGGTCCCATCGGCGCAGCGGCACTCCTGCCGTGGCGGACAGCAGCCGAGCGGCGAGGCCGAGGTTGCGGCTGCCGCCGGCCGAGCCGGCGGCGTAGCGCTCGGGCTGGTGCAGCCATCGGGCGGGGGAGTGGCAGTAGACGACCACCGGAGCGTCGGCGTGCACACCGTGGGCCCATGCGCTCGAGCTGACGATGAGGGCATCGCCGGGCACCTTCAGGCTGGCGAAGGCCGGAGCGAGCAGCAGGACCCCGCGGCGCGGGTCCCGGCGGATCGGGCCGATGTGGTTCAGCGGGCTCGTCGTGATGTCGAGCGAGCGGAAGTCGTCATAGGTGCCACCAGGCTCGTAGCAGCTGGTGTAGATGCGTGCCCCGGGGAACCCCTGGGCGAGGGTGAGGACCACCCGCTCGGCACCACCCTTCTGCGTGAGGTAGTCGTGGACGATCGCCACTGCCTGCGAGGGCTCAGTACGACCCAAGGCCCTTGACCATCACGGTTGGCGTCTCGGCCATGATGCGCAGGTCCCAGACGAACGACCAGGAGGCGACGTACAGGTAGTCGAGCTGCCGCAGGTCCTCGGCGCTCAGCTCGTTGCGACCGGAGACCTGCCAGAGGCCGGTGATGCCCGGCCGGACCTCGAAGCGTCGGGCCGACCACCCCTCGAGGGGATCGGACTCCGAGGGGACGAAGGGCCGTGGCCCGACGATGGACATGTCGCCGCGCAGCACGTTGAGGAACTGGGGGATCTCGTCGATCCCGTACTTGCGCAGCACGGCACCGACCCGGGTCGGCCGGTTGGCGAGCTTGGCCTTGCCTCGGCTCACGTGGAGGGGCAGCTCGGAGGGCTCCTCGAGCCCGGCCTGGTCCTCGGCTCCGGCGTCCTCCTCCGGAACCGTGGTCATGGTGCGGAACTTGATGATGGAGAACACGCGACCGGCCCGGCCGATGCGCGGCTGGCGGAAGAACACCGGGCCCTCAGACGTGGCCTTGATGACGATGGCCAGGATGATCCAGACCGGAAGGGTCACCGCGATGGCCAGCACGGCGCCGACGATGTCGGTGAGCCGCTTGACCGAGCGATCCCACCACGTCATGAGCGGAGGTGCCACCTCGAGGAGCGGCAGCCCGGACAGGTCGGTCAGCCGCGAACGCCACGAGACGAGCTCGAAGCCGCGCGGAACGAGCGACACCTTTGCGAAGGGCAGCACCGATCGGTAGATCCCGGCGGTCTCGGCCCCGATCAACCCGGTCGACCCGATGATGACCCGATCGATGCTGAGGTCCTGGACGAGCTGCTCGAGGTCCTCGAGGACGCCGACGGCCTCCTCTGGGGCAGGCCCGGTCGGGAGGACCCATCCGACGAGGTGGAACCCGTGCTGGATGGCGATGTGGGTGGAGATCCGATCCTTGCGCAGGCCGGAGTCCACGAGCAGCACGCGGACCGGGCGACGGGTCAGCGCCCGATGGCGCAGCAGCATGCGGCCGGCCGTGATGAGCACGAAGCACAGCATCGAGACGGCGATGACGACGACGGAGGTGGAGCGGTGGGTGTTGAAGAGGTGGTGGAGCAGGTTCGAGACGGCGAGGGAGACGATGGCGCCGAAGCTCACGCCGAACAGGAAGTCCTTGAGCATCGAGAAGGTGCTCTGGTTCGGGCTGCGCAGGTTCGACCGATAGGTCCCAGCGATCGCCATGCCGACCACGATGCACAGCGGGTACGAGGAGAAGGCCACGACGTTGGTCCAGTAGGCGTCGATCTGGTTGGCCTTGTTCGTCGCCATGGGAGCCACGATGGCGAGCCCGGCGACAACGGCGACGGCGCTCAGCGCGAAGTCGCTGAGCAGGATCTTCCAGGTCCACGAGGCGTCCTCCCATGGGCGGCCTCGCGGATCGGAGGGGACGGGGAGCGGTGTGGCGACGGCGTGCTCGCCGTCGGCGTGGTCGTCCCTGTCTTCAACCGTGGTCACGCCACCCCCCCGGAAAGTCGCAAGCGGTCCTTAGGGTAGATCATCGGCGGGGCTTCGCCGGTGCCACCCTGAACCGGGTCAGGCGACGGGTGGTGGGCTCGGACTGATGGCCCCGAGGGCGTGGATGCCACCGTCGACGTGGAGGATCTCGCCGGTGGTGGCTGGGAACAGGTCGCTCAGCAGTGCGACGGTGGCGCTGGCCACCGGACCGGCGTCGCCAACGTCCCAGCCGAGTGGGGCGCCCGCCGACCAGGTGTCCTCGAAGGTGGAGAATCCGGGGATCGACTTGGCCGCCATGGTCCGGATCGGACCGGCCGCCACGAGGTTGACCCGGATCTGATCGGGGCCGAGGTCTCGGGCCAGGTAGCGCGAGAGGCTCTCGAGCGATGCCTTCATGACGCCCATCCAGTCGTAGAGGGGCCAGGCTCGGGAGGCGTCGAAGTCGAGGCCGACCACCGACGCTCCCGCAGGGGCACGGCAGAGCATCGGGTGGAAGGTCCGGCACAGGGCGGCCAGCGAGTAGGCCGAGATGGTGAAGGCGGTGGCGGCCTCTTCCTGGCTGGCAGCCATCATGCCGTGTCCGAGGCAGGCCTCGGGGGCGAAGCCAACGGCGTGCACCACGCCGTCGAGGTGGTCGGTGATCTCGCTGACCGCTGCGGCCGCCGAGGCGAGCGAGTCGGGGTCGGCGACATCGAGCTCGATGAGCTCCGGGGTGTCAGGGAGCTTGCGCAGGACGCGCCTCGTGAGCGAGAGCCCTCGACCGAACCCGGTGGCGATCACGGTTCCACCCTCGAGCTGGGTGCGCTCGGCGATGGCGAAGGCGAGCGAGGCGTCGGTCAGGATGCCGGTGACGAGGACGGTCTTTCCATCGAGAAGGCCCATGGTCGCAACCTACAGCGCCCAAACCGCCCGCGGGGCTGTGGGATGCTTGGGGCATGCGCATCGGAATCATCGGAGGAACAGGACCGGCGGGACGTGGGCTCGCCATTCGCTCGGCGGTGGCTGGCCACTCGGTCTGCCTCGGCTCGCGCGATGCCGCCAGGGCTGAGGAGGTCGCCGCCGACCTCCGGGGGCGGGTCGAGGGATCCACGCTCGACCTGGTCGGCACGAGCAACGAGGACGCGGCCGGATGCGACCTCGTGGTGATCGCGACGCCGTGGGAGGGCGCCGTCGCCACGGCGAAGTCGCTCTCGTCGGCGCTCAACGGTCGCATCGTGGTGTCGATGGTGAACGCCCTGACGAAGGAGGGTCGCGAGATGCTGCCGCTCTACCCGCCGCGCGGGTCGATGGCCGGCCAGATCTCGGCCGCCCTCCCGGGATCCGACGTGGCGGCCTCCTTCCACCACCTCCCGGCCGCCGACATGGAGAAGCTCGACTCGGGCCTCGTCGCCGACGTCCTCGTGTGCGGGGACTCCGACCGGGCCCGCGCCGCCACCATCGAGCTGATCGACTCGATCGAGGGGCTCCGGGGCATCGACGCGGGCAGCTTGGCGCAGGCGTCGCCGATCGAGGCCTTCACGGCGGTGTGCATCACGATGAACATCCGTCACAAGGCACACTCGACGCTCCGCATCGCCGGGCTCTGAGCGCGATCCGGGACGCAGGCCGATGACGGTCAACCTCTATGACACCGCCCGTCAGGGGATCTTCCCGATCGAGGCCGGGCCGGTGGTCACCCTCTACAGCTGCGGCATCACGCCCTATGACACGGCGCACCTCGGGCACGCCGCGGTGTACATGGCCTTCGACATCCTCCAGCGCCGCCTGCGCGACCTCGGGCACGAGACCCGATGCGTCCGCAACGTGACGGACGTCGACGATGACATCCTGCGCAAGGCTCGCGAGCTCGGTGTCCACTACCTCGACCTCGCGGCCGAGCAGATGGCCACGTTCGACCGGCAGATGGCGGCGCTCGGGCTGCTGCCGAGCTACTCCGAGCCCAGGGCCACCTCGGCCATCCCAGAGATCCTGTCGCTCATCCAGGCGGCCATCGACCGAGGAGCGGCCTACCAGTCGGGGGGTGCCGTGTACTTCGACGCGTCGAGCTTCGCCGCGTTCGGCTCGGTGAGCCATCGGGACCGGGCCGAGATGCTGGCGCTCGCCGCCGAGCACGGCGGGAACGTCGACGACCCCAACAAGCGCGACCCGCTCGACTTCGTGCTCTGGCAGCCGTCGCTCGAGGACGAGCCGGCCTGGGAGTCTCGCTTCGGCCCGGGTCGGCCGGGCTGGCACGTGGAGTGCTCGGCCCTGGCGCTGCGAGAGCTCGGAGAGACCCTCGATGTCCATGGTGGTGGGAGGGATCTCGTGTTCCCGCACCACGAGTGCGAGACCGCCCAGAGCGAGACGGTGACCGGGAGGCCATTCGTCCGCCATTGGTTCCACATCGGGCTGGTCGGCCTCGACGGGACCAAGATGTCGAAGTCGCTCGGGAACCTCGTCTTCGTCGACGACCTGCTCGAGCGGGCGGACGCGGCAGCGGTGCGCACCGCACTGCTGGCGCACCACTACCGGTTCGACTGGGAGTGGCACGACGGCGACCTCGATCACGCCGTGGCCCGGGTGGAGCGCTGGCGTGGCGCCACCGCCGACGACGACGGGGCCAGCCTGGCCGTGGTCCGGGCCGCCCTCGATGACGATCTCGACACCCCGCGTGCGCTCGCCGGCCTCGATGAGCTGGCCGCCTCTGGCCTCAGCGTCAGAGCCGGCGCTGCGCTGCTCGGCGTTACCCTGTGACGGCACGACCCCAGTGAAGAGGATGCGATGAGTTCGAAGGTGATGGTCCGACTGCCCGATGGCTCCACCAAGGAGCTCGACGAGGGGGCCACCGGTGCGGACCTGGCCGCATCGATCGGCTCCCGGCTGGCCAAGGATGCCCTGGCGATCACGGTCGACGGGACCGAGGCCGACCTGAGCACGGTGCTGCCCGACGGTGCGGCGATCGCCATCCTGACGCCATCGACGCCCGCTGGTCGTGAGGTGCTTCGCCACTCCACGGCGCACGTGCTCGCCCAGGCGGTGCTTCGACTGTGGCCAGGAGCGCACTTCGCCATCGGCCCGGTGATCGAGGACGGCTTCTACTACGACTTCGAGCTCCCCGACGGCCAGCACTTCAGCGATGACGACCTCGAGCGCATCGAGGCCACCATGCGAGAGATCGTCAAGGAGGACCAGCCCTTCGTGCGGTCGGAGCACACGATCGACGAGGGCCTCGAGCTCTTCGCCGCCCAGCCGTTCAAGACCGAGATCATCCGGACCGTGGCTGGCGGTGGGGCTGAGGTCGACGCACCGGCCGGGGCCTCGGTGGTGTCGGCGTACAAGAACTCCGACACCTTCACCGACCTCTGCCGGGGTCCCCACGTGCCCTCCACCAAGCGGCTCGGGCACTTCAAGCTCATGCGGGTGGCCGGTGCGTACTGGAGGGGCGATGAGAAGCGCCCGCAGCTCCAGCGCATCTACGGCACGGCCTGGGAGTCCAAGGACGCCCTCGCCCAGCACCTGTTCCGCCTCGAGGAGGCCGAGAAGCGCGACCACCGCAAGCTTGGCTCGCAGATGGACCTGTTCAGCTTCCCCGACGAGCTCGGCAGCGGCCTCGCCGTGTTCCATCCGAGGGGCGGCACCATCCGTCGGGTGATGGAGGACTACTCGCGCCAGCGCCACGTCGAGGCGGACTACGAGTTCGTCTACACCCCCCACGTGACCAAGTCAGACCTCTTCGAGATCTCAGGGCACCTCGACTGGTTCGCCGACGGGATGTACCCCCCGATGGAGCTCGATGACGGCCAGAAGTACTACCTCAAGCCGATGAACTGTCCGTTCCACATCCTGATCTTCCGGTCCCGCCAGCGGTCGTACCGCGAGCTGCCGATCCGGATGTTCGAGTTCGGGTCGGTGTACCGCTACGAGAAGTCCGGCGTGGTGCACGGCCTCACCCGGGTTCGAGGGATGACGCAGGACGATGCCCACATCTTCTGCACCCTCGAGCAGATGGAGGCCGAGCTCGAGTCGCTGCTGACCTTCGTCCTCGACCTGCTCGGCGAGTTCGGGCTCGACGACTTCTACCTCGAGCTGTCCACCAAGCCCGAGGGCAAGGCGGTCGGCACGCAGGAGGAGTGGGAGATCGCCGAGTCGACGCTTCGCCGCGTGGCGGAGTCGGCCGGTCTGACCCTCGTGCTCGACGAGGGTGGTGGTGCCTTCTATGGCCCCAAGATCTCGGTGCAGGCCCGGGATGCCATCGGTCGGACCCATCAGATGTCGACCATCCAGCTCGACCTGCAGCTGCCGCAGCGCTTCGGGCTCGAGTACGTCGGCGGAGACAATGCCCGCCACCGTCCGATCATGATCCACCGCGCCCTCTTCGGCACGGTGGAGCGATTCATGGCCATCCTCATCGAGCACCACGCCGGGAACCTGCCCACGTGGCTTGCTCCGGAGCAGGTCATCGTCGTCCCGGTGCGCGACGACCACGAGGACTATGCCTTCGAGGTGCGCCACCTCCTGGCCTCGTCTGGGATCAGGGTCGAGGTGGAGCCCGCCTCCGAGCCGCTCGGTGCCCGGGTCCGCAAGGCAAAGCTGTCGAAGATCCCCTACATCCTCGTGGTCGGCGATGACGATGTCGCTGGTCGGACCGTCGGGATCAACCGTCGTGGCTCCGACACCCCCGAGCGCGGGGTCACGATCGAGGACTTCGCCCGGGCCATCACCAGGGAGGTCGCCGACCACGGGTCCCCTGAGGACGCGTCCGTCGGGTGATCGAACGGCTCTGGGCCAGCTGGCGCTCCGAGTACGTGTCCACGGCGGCCACCAAGGTGGGTGCCGAGGCCAAGGCTGGGCGGTGCGTCTTCTGTGCCTTGTCCGAGATGGGGGTCACCGTCGAGTCGGGGGTCGTCCACCTCGATGCGGTGTCGATGTGCGTGCTCAACGCCTTCCCCTATGGCAGCGGACACCTGCTGATCCTGCCGAGGCGCCACGAGTCGCACCTGCTCGCCCTGACCGAAGCCGAGGCGGCCGGCGTCTGGTCGACGGCCCGGCGTGCGGTGGCGGCCCTCGAGGTCGCCTACCAGCCGGGAGGCATCAACCTCGGAGCCAACCTCGGTGAGGCGGCCGGTGCCGGCATCCCGGCCCACCTGCACCTCCATGCCCTCCCGCGATGGGCGGGCGACACCAACTTCATGACCTCGATCGCCGAGACGCGCGTCCTGCCGGAGTCGCTTGACACCACCTGGGAGAAGGTCACTCAGGCGTGGCCGCAGATGGACGGACGGGACCCCATCACCGACTGAGATCGATGGGGTAGTACCCTTGAGGTCGAGGGCGCCACCCCCGGTGCCCACGAAGTGAACCCCTCGGGTGTGCGGCCATGAGCGTGCCGCAGCCAGGGCTTCGGAGGTCAGATGTTCGACGGTCGCTGGAGAGGTGCAGTGGACAAGCGGACCGCGCCGGTCGGGGTGTGGCTGCAGAGCCACGGGATCACCGCTGACGTGCTCACGGCGACGGGCCTCGTCACCGCCACCGCTACTGCCGTCGCCGTCGCGACCGGCCACCTCTACCTCGCCATCGTGCTGCTGACGCTCACCGGTGCCCACGACCTCTTCGACGGTCCGGTGGCCAAGGCGGCCGGGACCACCTCGGTGCGCGGTGCGTTCTTCGACTCGGTGACCGATCGGGTGGCGGACGCCGTGCTCATGGGCGGCGTCTCGTGGTACCTGATCTCCGAGGGGGAGGGCCACCTCGCCCTGCTGCCGCTCGCCATCCTCGGCGTGACCTCCATCGTCTCGTACCAGCGGGCGAAGGCCGAGGCCCTGGGGCTGAGCGCCAAGGGCGGGCTCATGGAGCGGGCGGAGCGCATGATCCTCCTCGGCGTGGGGTTCCTCGACCCGGTGCTGCTCGTCCCGGTGCTGTGGATCCTCCTGGTGCTGACCTCGGTCACGGCGGTGGGTCGATTCGTCCGTGTCTGGAAGCTGGCCAGCGAGGTCTCCCCGCAGGCCATCCAGCGTCGGCGGGCGAAGCTCGCCGACTCGAGGTGGCGCGAGTGGCGCGAGCGAGAGGCGTCTGGGCGCCGCTCCGCTGCGATCAGCGAGCGGTTCCAGGCTCGACGCGATGCGGTCGCAGGGAGTCGGGACGCCCGTTCCCGCCGATCCCAGCGCCCATCGCAGCGCCCCTGAGCCCCGGTGTCCGATCGCGCCGACCGCCGTCGGTATCTCATCTGGAAGGCGCTCGGGACGATCCTCGAGCAGCTCCCGGTGCAGTTCGCCGTCCGCGTGGCAGAGGTCTTCGGTGGCCTGATCGCCCTCAAGCCATCCGGGTCCCGCACCGCTGTGTCGCAGAACGTGCGGGCGCTCCTCGAGCACGGGAGCGACACCCCGGTCGACGACGCCGTCCTCGCCCGGTTCACCCGCCGGGCCTTCGCCAGCTATGCCCGCTACTGGGCGGAGGGCGCCACCCTGCCGGGTGCAGGGCTCGAGGTGGTCCACGACCGCATCGTGATCGTCGAGGGCGCCGACCACCTCGACGCGGCGATGTCGACCGGCCGAGGCGTCATCGTGGCACTTCCTCACGTGGGGAGCTGGGAGTGGGGTGGGGCGATGCTGTCGCGCATGGGCTACCCGATGACCGCCGTCGCCGAGGTGCTCGATCCTCCCGAGTTGTTCAGCTGGTTCATCGCCAAGCGTGAGGCCATCGGGCTGGCCATCGCCCCCCTGGACCGCGATGCGGGGAAGGTGATCCTCTCGACCCTCAACGAGGGCGGGCTCGTGGGCCTGCTCGCCGACCGCGACATCACGGGTGACGGCATTGAGGTCGAGCTCAACGGCCGACGGGCCAAGGTCCCGGCGGGGCCAGCCACGTTGGCGTTGCGCAGCGGTGCGGTCCTGCTGTGTGGGGTGGTCTACTCCGGGCCGGGCCGCGAGCACTGCGTGATCATGACCGAGCCGATCCCGACGCAGCGCGAGGGTCGCCTCCGGGCTGATGTCCATCGTGTGAGCCAGCTGGTGGCCGACCAGCTCAGCGTGCTCATCCGACAGCACCCAGAGCAGTGGCACGTGTTCTCTGACGCATTCGTGGAGGATGCGTCGACGTGAGCACGATGCTTCGGATCGCCATGGTCTCCCCGTACAGCCTTGGGGTGCCCGGGGGCGTCCAGGAGCAGGCGCTCGGCCTGGCCACCGAGCTGTCGAGGCGGGGTCACGACGTCACGCTCGTCTCACCGGGCCACACCGGCCGCCACGTCCCCGACGACGACTCGATCCGCGAGCGGCTGGTCGGCCGCGTCCGGGCGGTCCCCGCCAACGGCTCACAGGCCTCGCTCACCTTCTCGGTGGCTGCAGCCCGCTCGGCCGCTCGTGCGGTGGTCGGCTCCGGGGTGGACCTCGTCCACGTCCACGAGCCCCTGGCGCCGGTGCTGGGCTGGTCGTTCCTGGCGCCGGGACCCTCGGGGCTCGTGGCCACCTTCCATCGATCGGGGATAGACGCCCTCTACCGGGTGGCGGGCCGCCTGCTGCGCCACCGCCTTGCCGCGATCGACGTGGCGTCGGCGGTGTCGGACGCCGCCGCTCGGACGGCGCACGAGGTCCTCGGCATCGACCCAGTGGTGTTGTTCAACGGGATCGACGTCGTGGGCTTCCGCGATGTGGAGCCCTGGGCGACCACCGGGCCGACGGTGTTGTTCCTCGGTCGCGACGAGCCGCGGAAGGGCCGCTCGGTGCTCCTCGAGGCGGCAGGGAGGCTCGACCCCTCGATCACCGTCTGGGTGACGGGCGCCCCTCCCGCAGGCTGGCAGCAGGGACCGGGTGCGGTCGTCGAGTTCCTGGGGGTCGTCAGCGACGAGGAGAAGCGTCGCCGCCTCAGAGCCGCCTCCGCGCTGTGCGCCCCCTCGCTCGGTGGTGAGTCGTTCGGCATCATCCTCCTCGAGGCCATGGCCGCGGGCGTGGCCGTGGTCTGCTCGGACATCGACGGCTACCGCCAGGCCCTCGACGGTTGCGGGACGCTGGTCGAACCCGGTGACCCGGTGGCCCTGGCAGCCTCGATCGCCGCGGTCCTCGCCGGCCCTCCTCCAGGGAGCATCGAACGAGGCCGCACCCGGGCTGAACGATGGTCGATGAGCACGCTGGCCGACCGCTACGAGGTGCTCTACGCAGAGGCCGCCTCGGCGGGCCGGCATCGACGCCCGGGGTAGCGTGGTCCCCATGGCTCAGTCTCGTCAGCGTTCGAACAAGCGACGGCCCAACCAGCGACGTCGCAGCTCCTCGGAGCGCCGCGTGAGCGGTCTGGCCACCCTGCCGCCGCCGGAGGGACCGCTCCTCGAGCTGCCAGCCGATCGATCCAGGAACGAGGCATGGCCCAAGCGGGCGGCGATCGTGGTCGGAGTGGTCGTCGGGCTGCTGGCCTTCCTCCTCGCCCTCCCTGCCGATCTCATCGTGGCGATTGTCCTCGGGATCCTCGTGGGCATCGGTGCCGGCCTCGTGGTGATCCCTGCCTCGCTGGCGGCTGCTGACCGCAACCTCGGTGGCGCCCCCATCGAGGTCGACGAGATCCCTCGCGTCGCCTCGCTGCTCGACGTGCTCGGTGCCACCTTCGGCGTCGCACCATCTCGACTTCGCCTGCTCGACGACCCGGTGCCGAACGCAGCGATGGTCGCGTCCAAGGACGGCGTCTCGATCGTGCTCACGACGGGCCTGCTGTCCTCGCTCACGCTCATCGAGCTCGAAGGGGTCCTCGGTCACCTCCTGGCCCGGCAGCGCCTCGACGCGGTGCGTCGCTCGAGCGTCGGCGCTGGCCTCGCGCTGCTCCTCGGCCCCATCGGTCGCAAGCCAACGGTGGCACATCGTCTGACCGGGCGTGGCGGGCTGTTCCGGGCTGACGAGATCGC
This sequence comes from Acidimicrobiaceae bacterium, assembly GCA_947456245.1. Lineage (GTDB taxonomy): Bacteria > Actinomycetota > Acidimicrobiia > Acidimicrobiales > RAAP-2 > CAIUMH01. The sequence goes on along the minus strand of CANGPS010000006.1, from coordinate 24,945 downwards.
GGCGGTCACAGTGCGGTACCCGGTGGGCCTCTCGGGCGCGCTGGCAAAGATGATCGACGGCCCGCTGCCGTCGAGTGGATCGCTGTTCGCCTCGTCGGTCTATGACGCCACGCGCTGGCTGTTCGTCGATCCGTCCATCGCCCGACGCTCTGCTGATGAGGCGGTCGGCGATGTCGATGCCACCTCGGTCCGTCAGGCGGCCCTGTCGGAGTGGTGAGGTCGATGGGCCTCTGACGAGGCCCATTAGGATGACGGGATGGACACCACCCCCTCCACCAACGACCGCTCAACGGGCACCTTCCGCGTCAAGCGCGGCCTGGCCGACATGCTGCGCGGCGGCGTGATCATGGACGTCGTCAACGCCGAGCAGGCGAGGATCGCCGAGGACGCCGGCGCCGTGTCAGTGATGGCACTCGAGCGCGTCCCCTCTGACATCCGCCGAGATGGTGGCGTGGCTCGAATGAGCGACCCTGAGCTCATCGAGGGGATCCAGGCCGCCGTGACGATCCCCGTCATGGCCAAGGCGCGCATCGGCCACTTCGCCGAGGCCCAGGTGCTCGAGTCCCTCGAGGTGGACTACATCGACGAGAGCGAGGTGCTCACCCCTGCCGACGAGGCCAACCACATCGACAAGTGGGCCTTCGACGTGCCCTTCGTCTGTGGGGCCACGAACCTCGGTGAGGCGCTGCGTCGCATCTCCGAGGGCGCGGCCATGATCCGCTCGAAGGGCGAGGCCGGCACCGGCAACATCGTCGAGGCCGTGCGCCACCTGCGCTCGATCCTCGGCGACATCCGACGCATCACCGTGGCTGACGAGGCCGAGCTCTACGCCTGGGCCAAGGAGCTGCGTGCACCGGTGGACCTCGTGATCGAGATCGCCGAGACGGGCAAGCTGCCGGTCCCGCTGTTCTGCGCCGGTGGCATCGCCACCCCGGCCGACGCCTCCCTCGTGCTGCAGCTCGGGGCTGAGGCGGTGTTCGTGGGGTCTGGGATCTTCAAGGCGGAGGACCCTGCCCTGATGGCTCGTGCCATCGTTGAGGCGACCGCCAACTTCGAGGATGCCAGCGTGGTCGCCAAGGTCTCTCGGGGCCTCGGTGCCGCAATGCCCGGCCAGGAGATGAGCGAGGTCGCAGAGCGGCTGAGCGACCGCGGCTGGTAGCCGTGCGAGTCGGGATCCTTGCCCTCCAGGGCGACGTCAGGGAGCACGCGGCCGCCGTCCGGCGGGCCGGGGCGGAGGTCGCCGAGATCCGCACGATCGACGGGTTCGACGACATCGACGCCCTGATCCTGCCGGGTGGCGAGTCGACCACCATGTGCCTGCTGCTCGACAAGACGGGCCTGCGTAGTCCGGTCGAGGCATGGACGCGCGCTGGCCGACCCACGCTCGGCACGTGTGCTGGTCTGGTGCTGCTCGCCGACCGGGTGGAGGACGGCAGGGTGGACCAGTCGCCCCTCGGCGGGCTGGACATCGCCGTCCGACGAAACGGTCATGGCCGGCAGCGACACTCCTTCGAGGCGAGGGTCCCGTGTCCCGCGCTCAGCGGCGACTTCGACGCGGTGTTCATCCGTGCTCCGAGGATCGTTGAGGTCGGGGCTGGGGTGACCGTGCTCGCCTCGCTCGAGTCGGAGGGCGACCTCGAGCCCGTGGTGGTGCAGCAGGGTGCGCTCATCGGGTGTGCCTTCCACCCTGAGCTCGCCGAGGACGACCGGCTCCTCCAGCTGCTGCTCGACCGTGCCGAGGGTGCTCCGTCCTGATCGGTAGCATCGTGCGGGCAGCCACGTGGTGCTGCGCGACGAAGGAGGCAGCATGTCGGGTCACTCCAAGTGGGCGACGACCAAGCACAAGAAGGGCGCCAAGGACAAGGCCCGGGCAAAGGTCTTCGCCAAGTTGATCCGCCAGGTGGAGGTCGCCGCCCGGGAGGGCGGAGGAGACGTCAACGCCAATGCCACGTTGCGCACCATGTACGCCAAGGCCCGAGACGCCTCCGTGCCGCTCGACACGATCGAGCGAGCGATCAAGCGGGGGACTGGCGAGCTCGAGGGTGTCCGGTACGAGTCGGTGACCTATGAGGGCTACGCGCCGGGTGGTGTGGCCCTCATCGTCGAGACGCTGACGGACAACCGCAACCGGACGGGTGCCGAGATGCGCAACGTCTTCAGCCGCAACGGCGGCTCCATGGCCGAGCCAGGAGCGGTGTCCTGGCAGTTCGAGCGCCGTGGCATCCTCACTTTCGCCCGAGAGCTCGACGAGGATCAGCTGATGGAGGCCGCCCTCGAGGCCGGTGCCGACGACCTGAGCGATGCGGGAGACCACTGGCGCGTGACGTGCGCTCCGCAGGACCTCCACGCCGTCCGCGAGGCCCTCGAGGGCCTCGGGATCACCGCCGAGACCGCCGACCCGTCGCTCGAGCCGACCCAGACCGTGCCGGTGACGGATGAGGCTGAGGCCAAGAAGGTCCTGCGGCTGATGGACGCCATCGACGACCTCGACGACGTCCAGGACGTGCACGCCAACTTCGACATGCCCGACGAGATCCTCGCCAGCTACGAGGGCTGATCGACGCCGAGCGCCTGTGGGCCGGCTGCCTCGCCAGCGCTCAGACGCCGGCGGCGGCGATCCCTGACGGTGGGCGCACCACTCGCTAGGATCGAACGCATGTTCGTGTTGGGGATCGATCCGGGACTCACCCGGTGTGGCTACGGGGTGGTCACGCGGTCGGACACGGGGAAAACGGCAGTCCGGGCTGTGGCGGCGGGGGTGCTCGAGACTGACTCCGAACTCGGGGTGGACCTCCGACTGGCCCAGCTGATCGTCGATCTCGAGTCTCTGCTCGACGAGTTCCGCCCTGATTGCGTGGCGGTCGAGCGCATCTTCTTCCAGGCCAACGCGAGGACTGCGGTCTCTGTGGCCCAGGCCTCTGGGCTGGCGCTGGCGACCGCGGCGCGCCGAGGTGTCCCGACGGTCCAGTACTCGCCCAACGAGGTCAAGCAGTCCGTGGTCGGACACGGTGGCGCCACGAAGGCGCAGGTGGCGGAGATGGTCGCTCGGCTCTGCGGTCTGGATGCACCGCCTTCGCCGCCAGACGCCGCCGATGCGCTGGCGCTGGCGATCTGCCACCTCACGGGCCAGCGGCTGCACGCTGCCATCGATGCTGCCGAGGTGCGCCGATGATCGCCTGGCTGAGCGGTCGCGTCGCCGCAACGGGTTCGGGTCACGTGGTGATCGATGTGGGTGGCGTCGGCTATCGCGTGCTCGTGACCGCTTCGACCATGTCGGACCTCCTCGGCCGGGTGGCACCCGTCGAGGTCCACGTCCACACCCTCGTGCGGGAGGACGCCATCACGCTGTTCGGGTTCGCCGACGAGTCCGAGCGAGAGGTCTTCGAGGTGCTGCTCGGGACCCACGGCGTGGGGCCCGCGCTCGCCATGGCCATCCTCGGGACGCTGGGTGCCGGCGGGGTGGTGGCGGCGGTGCGCGACGCCGACGGTGCGGCGTTCGAGACGGTCACCGGAGTGGGAAAGAAGACCGCTGCCCGACTGGTGCTCGAGCTCCAGGGCTCGGACCTCGCATCGCTGCCGACCACGGTGCCACCTCCGCTCGCCGCGTCGCCTGCTCGCTCCGAGGTCACCGATGCGCTCGTGGCCCTCGGCTACTCGGCTGACGAGGTCCGAGACACCCTGGCGTCGCTGGACGACACGGAGTCGGTCGAGGCGCTGCTGCGACTCGCGCTCAGGGAGCTGAGCCGCTCGTGAGCCCTCGTCGCGACGTGCTGTCTGGGTCGGTGCCGCCGGAGCGGGAGTCAGTGTCCCCGAGGTCCTCCTCAGAGGATGAGCGGGTCGAGGCATCGCTGCGCCCGAAGAGCTTGTCGGACTTCGTGGGCCAGCGCGACCTGATCGGCCACCTCGAGATCGTGCTCACCGCCGCGCGGCGACGGAGCCAGGCCGTCGACCACCTGCTGTTCGCGGGGCCGCCTGGGCTCGGCAAGACCTCGCTCGCCGGCATCGTGGCGACCGAGCTCGGCGTGGGTCTTCGGATCACGTCGGGCCCCGTGCTGGTGCGACCAGGGGACCTCGCAGCGCTCCTGACGGACCTGAACGAGGGCGATGTGCTGTTCATCGACGAGATCCATCGTCTGCCGAAGGTGGTCGAGGAGGTCCTCTATCCGGCAATGGAGGACGGGGCGCTCGACATCGTGGTGGGCAAGGGGCCGAGCGCTCGATCGATCCGCCTCGAGCTCCCGCCCTTCACGCTGGTCGGTGCCACGACCCGGATCGGGCTGGTGGCAAGCCCACTGAGGGATCGCTTCGGGTTCGTCGGCCGCCTCGACCTCTACGAGTCTGCTGACCTCGAGACGATCGTGCATCGGTCGGCGTCGCTGCTCAAGGTGGAGATCGACTCCCAGGGCGCCCGGGCCATCGCCGATCGGTCCCGGGGGACGCCCCGGATCGCCAACCGCCTGCTGCGGCGGGTCCGCGACGTCGCTGAAGTACGTGGTGACGGGACCATCACGGGCACCACGGCAGAGGAGGGCCTCGAACTCTTCGGGATCGATGCGATCGGCCTCGACAAGCTCGACCGACAGATCCTCGACACCCTGTGCCTGCGCTTCGCCGGCTCCGCTGTCGGATTGACGACGCTGGCGCAGTCCGTGGGGGAGGAGCCGTCGACTATCGAGGACGCCTACGAGCCGTTCCTGGTCCAGCGTGGTCTCGTCCAGCGCACGCCGAGGGGTCGTGTTGCCACGCCAGCGGCCTATCGGCACCTCGGCCTCTCAGCGCCAGAAGCCGACCGGCTGCTGTGACCTGACCGACTTCAGATCCGCCCTGCGATAGGGTCATGGCTGTTTCCGACCTCTATGCCTCCGGAGCTGACCCCCGTGCCGATCGCCACACTTCTCGCCGCCGCCGCAAAGTCGGGAGGCTCGAGCTTCTTCCTGCCGATCATGATCGCCCTGTTCGGGTTGGTGTACTTCTTCTACATCCGGCCCCGCCAGGCCAAGATGCGCGCCGAGCGGGAGAACGCCAAGCAGGTGGAGACCGGCGATTGGGTCCGGACCATCGGTGGCCTCGAGGGCCAGGTCGTCGCCGAGACCCCGAGCCACGTCGTCATCCGCACGGGCCACGTCCACGGTGAGAGCCCAGATGGTGCCTCGAGCTCGAACCTGACCTTCTCCCGGCAGGCGGTCGCCGGCAAGGTGGACGACCCCTACGCCCTCCCGTCGCGCGCGGGCGATCCCGAGGTCGCAGATGGCGAGGACGCTCCGGAGGTGGAGGGCTGATGGCAGCGCCGGCACCGGCTGGCCGAGCGTCGAGCCGCAACCTCTGGATCAGCCTCATCGCCGTCGTGGCGATCTCGTTCGGCGCGTTCGGCGCCACCCTCGCAGTCAAGTGGTCGCCGAAGCTCGGTCTCGACCTCGCCGGCGGGCTCTCAGTCGTCTACCGACCCCAGGGGCACCCCACGCAGGCGGATCTCAAGCAGACCGAGGCCATCTTGACCAACCGCGTCGACTCGCTCGGCGTGTCGGGCGCCGAGGTCCAGACGCAGGGGACGGACATCGTCGTGACCGTGCCGGGCGTCAAGAACGCACGATCGGTCCTCGCCACGGTGGGCCAGACGGCCCAGCTGCTGTTCCGCCCTGCCCTCTGCTACGCCCCGCCGTTCGTGGGGACCAAGTCGAAGAAGGCGGCTCCCTCAGGGACCCCGCTGCCCCAATGCGGCGCGAACTACGCGCTCACCGCGTCGAACCTCGCCGTCACGCCGAGCTCGGCCAGCGTCGCTGGTTACAACGCCAACAACATCGGTCCTGACCCGGCGCTGGCGTCCTACCCGTCGACCAAGTCCTACAACGACACCAAGACCGACACCGTGCTGCTCCCGGGGCTCTCCGGTGAGGGAACGCTGCGCTACCTCCTCGGCCCGGCCCAACTGACCGGACAGGCCGTCAAGACGGCGCAGGCACAGCAGGACCAGACCGGCGCCTGGGTGGTCAACTACACGCTGACCTCCACCGGTTCGGCTGCCTGGGACAAGGTGGCGCAGCAGAACTTCCACCAGATCGTCGCCATCGACCTCGACGGCCAGGTGGTCTCGGCCCCGTTGATCCAGCCCGGGCAGTCGTCGTTCAGCTCGTTCAACGGGACCGGACAGATCAGCGGCAGCCTGACCCAGCAGCAGGCGCAGGACCTCGCCCGCGCCCTGCAGTTCGGCGCACTGCCGGTGCGCCTCGTCCCACTGACGACCCAGACGGTCTCGCCCACACTCGGCCACTCATCGCTGGTGGCCGGTCTCGGTGCCGGACTGGTCGGCCTGCTGCTCGTGCTCATCTACACGGTGATCTACTACCGAGCCCTCGGCCTCGTGGTCGTGGCAGGGCTCGCGCTCACCTCGATGCTGCTCTGGGCCATCGTCTCAGCGCTCGGGCACACGACCATCGCTCCGAGCTTCACCCTGGCCGGGGTCACGGGCCTGATCGTGTCGATCGGCATCACGGTCGACTCCTACATCGTCTACTTCGAACGCCTCAAGGACGAAGCCAGGACGGGACGCAGCGTCCGCACGTCCGTGGACCGCGGATTCCAGTCCGCATGGAGGACGGTGCTCGCCGCCGACTTCGTGTCGCTGCTGGCGGCGGTGATCCTCTACTTCGTCGCCATCGGCGCCGTCCGAGGGTTCGCGTTCTTCCTGGGCCTGTCGACCATCCTCGACATCGCACTGACCTACTACTTCACGCGGCCGGCGGTCATCCTGCTCGGTCGCTCCGACCGGGCCAGCGGTGCTCGGCGCTTCGGCGTGGCCCGTGGCCTCAACGCCGGCGCCCAGGCTGACCGGGAGACCGAGCAGGAGCTGCAGGACGCATGAGCGAGACCGAGGACATGACCATGGAGCAGGACAGCTCCCCCTCGCCGACCGTGGCGCCTGAGCGCCGTCGAGGTGCGTTCCGGCGGCTCTACAGCGGTGAGACCCAGTTCGACTTCGTCGGCCGCAAGAAGATCTGGTTCACGATCTCGATCCTCATCATCGTGGGCGGAATCGCAGCCATGGGGATCCGCGGCCTCAACCTCGGCATCGACTTCCGTGGCGGCTCGGTCTGGGAGGTGGAGGCCAAGAACGTCACCATCGATCAGGTCACGACGGCCGTCGAGAAGGCCGGCCTCACCGCTCCAGTGGTCCAGCAGCTCGGTGGTCGCACGATCTCGGTCCAGGCGGACCTGAATAACGACACCCCGGCCCAGCGGCAGGCGACGAGCGCCAAGGTCATCTCGGCGCTCTCCGACACGGCCAACGTGCCGCGCAACCAGGTGTCGACGTCGACCGTCGGCCCGACGTGGGGTGGTGAGGTCACGAGCCGGGCCCTGTGGGCACTGCTGCTGTTCTTCGTGGCCGTGGTGATCTACATCAGCTTCCGCTTCGAGCCCAAGATGGCGCTGGCGGCGTTCATCGCCATGGTGCACGACCTCCTCGTGACGCTCGGGATCTACGCCATCTTCGGCTTCCAGATCACCCCTGACACGGTGGTGGCCGTGCTGACCATCCTCGGCTACTCGCTCTACGACACGGTCGTGGTGTTCGACCGGGTCCGGGACAATGCGCGGAGCTTCGGCGCATCGGGTCGCATGACCTACTCGGAGATGGTCAACCTGTCGATGAACCAGACCCTGGCGCGGTCCATCAACACCTCGCTGGTGGCGATCCTGCCGGTCCTCGCGGTCCTCGTGGTCGGAGCGGAGATCCTCGGTGCGACGACGCTGCTGAACTACGGCGTGGCCCTCTTCGTCGGACTCTTCGCCGGTGCCTACTCGTCGATCTTCATCGCCTCTCCGGTGCTTGCGATCCTCAAGGAGCGCGAGCAGCGCTGGAAGGCGGTGGCTCAGCGTCTTGAGGCCCGCGGCTCTCGCCAGGTGCTGACCCCGACCGAGGCGGCCCAGGAGGGCGCCTCGCAGCACCGTGCAACGACAGGCACCGCGTCGGGCGTGATCCGACCGGGCTCGGCCGCTGCCCGCATCGCTGCGGGAGCCCCGGTCGTCGGCGACGCCCCTCGGCCACGCAAGACCAAGAAGAAGAAGCGCTGATCATCGCGCTGCACCACGACGGGTAGCGTTGGGGGATGGAGCGCCAGGGTCGAGCAGCCACGGCGGGGGACGCCGCGTCGACCGCGGTCGATGAGCTCATGGCTCCGGTGCTCTCGTCATTCGAGGCATCGAACCCCGGGGCATCGACAGAGCTGATCGTCAGGGCGGCGCGCTCGGCGGCGAGTGCCCACTCAGGCCAGATGCGGCAGTCGGGCGAGCCGTACATCATCCATCCGGTCGCCGTGGCCGGCATCGTTGCCGACCTCGGCCTCGATGAGGTGACGGTTGCCGGTGCTCTGCTGCACGACGCCGCCGAGGACACCCATCTGACCGAGGGTGAGATCACGGCGTCGTTCGGCGAGCAGATTGGTGCGGTGGTCGATGGGGTCACGAAGCTCGACCGGCTCGCCTTCGACTCGAAGGAGGCGCAGCAGGCGGCCACCATCCGAAAGATGCTCATCGCCATGGCCTCGGACTGGCGGGTGCTGATCATCAAGCTGGCCGACCGACTCCACAACATGCGCACGCTGGCCGTCATGCCCGAGCACAAGCAGCGCCGCACGGCGCAGGAGACCCTCGACGTCTACGCGCCGCTGGCCCACCGGCTCGGCGTGCAGCAGGTCAAGTGGCAGCTCGAGGACCTCGCCTTCGCCACCCTCCACCCCAAGCGCTATGCCGAGATCGAGCAGATGGTGGCGTCCCGGTCACCCGAGCGCGACGCCTATGTGGGGCAGGTGATCAGCCAGCTGCGTCAACGTCTCTCCGAGATGGGCATCGAGGCGGAGGTGACGGGTCGCGGGAAGCACCTGTGGAGCATCTACGAGAAGATGGTGGTGCGGGGCAAGGCCTTCGATGACATCTTCGACCTGATCGGCCTGCGCGTGATCACCGAGCGCGAGGAGGAGTGCTGGAGCGTCCTCGGTGCGATCCACGCCCTCTGGCATCCGGTGCAGGGGCGCTTCAAGGACTACATCAACACCCCGAAGTTCAACCTCTACCAGTCGCTCCACACCACGGTCATCGGCCCGGGGGGCAAGCCCCTCGAGGTGCAGGTCCGCTCGCAGGAGATGCACGCCCGGGCGGAGTTCGGCATCGCCGCCCACTGGAGCTACAAGGACCGAGACGACAGCCGCTCTGAGCTCGCCTGGATGCAGCGCATCGCAGAGACCGACTCGGAGATCAGCGATCCGATCCAGTTCCTCGAAGCCCTCAAGCTCGACCTCGAGCAAGACGAGGTGTACGTGTTCACCCCCAAGGGGCGCGTGATCGCGCTCCCGGCCCGATCGACCCCGGTGGACTTCGCCTACGCCATCCACACCGAGGTGGGGCACCGCTGCATAGGCGGGAAGGTCAACGGCCGTCTGGTGCCCCTCGACACCCGCCTGAACTCGGCCGACACTGTCGAGATCCTGACCTCGAAGGCCTCGGCGGCGGGCCCGTCTCGGGACTGGATGGGCTTCGTCTCCTCGACGCGGGCCCGCAACAAGATCCGCCAGTGGTTCAGCAGGGAGCGGCGGGAGGACGCTATCGAGCAAGGTCGCGACGAGGTGGCGCGCGAGCTGCGGCGAGCCTCGATCCCGGTGGCGGCCACCATGTCGTCCGAGGCGCTGATGGCGGTTGCCCAGTCGATGAACCTGGCAGACCTCGAGAGCCTCTTCGCCGCCATCGGCGACGGCCAGGTGTCGGCCCAGTCGGTGGTCCAGCGCCTTGGTCGCGAGATGCGCGGGGGAGCGGTCGACCAGCTCCCGACCACGGCGATGCGCAGCGCGCGCACCCCCCGGGCGGCCGACGGTCGGACCGCCGGCATCTACGTCGAGGGACTCGACGACATGATGGTCCACCTCGCTCGCTGCTGCACCCCGGTGCCCGGCGACCAGATCATGGGCTTCGTGACCCAGGGGCGTGGCGTGTCGGTGCACCGCACCGACTGCTCCAACGGGGTGGCGCTCACGCAGCGGTCGAAGGAGCGGCTCATCGACGTCGAGTGGGACGCCTCGGGCGAGGGCGTCTACCGGGCCACGATCGAGGTGCACGCCTTCGACCGAGGCCACCTGCTCGCCGACGTGAGCCAGGTCGTCTCCGAGCACCACCTCAACATCGTCGCGGCCCGCACCGCCACCACGGCCGACCGGGTCAGCCGCATGACCTTCGACATCGAGCTGGGCGAGCCGGGCCTGCTCGAGTCGCTGCTCACCTCGCTCAAGCAGCTCGACGGGGTGTTCGAGGCATTCCGACAGCTCCCCGGTGCGCGAGGCTGAGAGGGTGAGCGACGACAACCAGGCACCGCGTGCCCCGACCGGCACCCATGACGTCCTGCCTCCCGAGAGCTGGCGCTGGCAGCGCTTCGTCGATGACTTCGCCCGCCGGGCCGACCGCTTCGGGTTCGGCATGGTCCACACGCCGATCTTCGAGGACGCACGCGTCTTCCGGCGCGGCATCGGAGACGAGTCCGAGGTTGTCGGCAAGGAGATGTACGAGTTCGAGGACCGCGGAGGGCGGCAGCTGGCGCTCCGACCCGAGGGCACGGCCTCGATCGTCAGGGCCTTCGTCCAGCATCGTCCTGCGACGCCGTGGCGGGCGTGGTACGTCACGCCGTCGTTCCGCTACGAGCGCCCCCAGGCTGGCCGGTATCGCCAGCACCACCAGGTCGGCGTCGAGGCTCTCGGCTCGGAGGATCCCGACGTCGACGTCGAGGTCATCTCCCTGGCCTGGGGGTTCCTCACGGGCCTCGGTCTCGACCAGGTCACGCTCCAGCTGAACTCGATGGGGTGCGCCACCTGTCGGCCCGCCTACGTCGACGAGCTCCGCAACCTGCTGGCCAGCCGGGTCGACGAGCTGTGCGACGAGCACGCCGAGCGCTACGCGATCAACCCGCTGCGGGTGCTGGACTGCAAGAAGGCGCCGTGCATCGCCGTCACCGAGGACGCCCCGAAGATCGCCGAGGCGCTCTGCGAGTCCTGCCGTGGGCATCACGACCGGGTCCGTGTCGGTCTCGTCGACCTCGGGATCGACTTCGTCGAGAACCCTCGGCTGGTCCGGGGCTTCGACTACTACACGCGGACCACCTTCGAGTTCTCCTCCGGCGCCCTCGAGGGGGCGCAGAACGCCGTCGGTGGGGGTGGTCGCTACGACGGGCTCGTCGAGATGCTCGGCGGCCCGCCGACGCCGGGCATCGGCTTCGGCATCGGGATCGAGCGGGCGCTGCTGGCGCTCGACGCCGAGGGCGTCCCGCCAGAGCTGCCACCGGTGCCGTCCGCGTTCGTGGTGGACCTCACCGGGGGAGAGGCGGCGCGGGCGATCGTGGCGAGGCTGCGAGGACTCGGCCACAAGGTCGAGCGAGCCTATGACGGCCGTTCGATGAAGTCGCAGATGAAGGCAGCTGATCGGTCTGGCGCTCCGGTCGCCCTGATCATCGGGGCCGAGGAGGCGGCGACGGGGTCCGTTACCATCCGGATGCTGCGACAAGAGGCGGAGCAGCGGACGGTGGCGGTCGATGCGCTGCTGGCAGACGTGGAGACGACGGGAGTCATTGGGTGAGCGAGACGACGGGTGCGAGCAAGCAGGCCACGGCGCTGCGAGATGTGCTGTGCGGGTCCCTCGGCACCGAGGACATCGGGACCACCGTTCGAGTGTGCGGCTGGGTGGGGCGGCGTCGCGAGCACGGCGAGCACCTGGCGTTCGTGGACCTGAGGGACCACTCGGGCATCATCCAGTGCGTGATCGACGGATCGGTCGACGTGCGCAGCGAGTACGTCCTCCAGGTCACCGGGACCGTCCGGCACCGGCCGGAGGGAACGGTGAACGACAAGCTCGCCACCGGCGAGGTGGAGGTCGGCGACTGCGTCGTCGAGGTCCTCTCGGCAGCCGAGCCCCCGCCGTTCAGCCTCGAGGACCGGGCTGAGGTGGACGAGCAGGTCCGCCTTCGCCACCGGTTCCTCGACCTTCGTCGGCCGCGCATGCAGCGGAACCTGCGAATCCGCGCCGCGGTGAACCGCGCACTGCGCGCTGCGATGGATGCGCAGGACTTCGTGGAGGTCGAGACGCCCATCCTGTGGGCACCCACGCCAGAGGGCTCGCGGGAGTTCGCCGTGCCCAGCCGGCTGCACCATGGATCGTTCTACGTCCTGCCCCAGAGCCCCCAGCTGGCCAAGCAGCTGCTGATGGTGGGCGGTCTCGACCGGTACTACCAGATCGCCCGATGCATGCGCGACGAGGACCTTCGGGCGGACCGGCAGTTCGAGTTCACCCAGCTCGACATCGAGGCGTCCTTCGTCACGCAGGAGGACATCCTGGCCTTCATGTCTGCTGCCGTCCTCGACGCAGCCGAGCTCGTGACGGGCGAGCGTCCCGGGGAGATCCCGGTGATGACCTGGCACGAGGCGATGGACCGGTTCGGGTCTGACAAGCCTGACCTTCGGGTGCCCGAGGAGCTCATCGATCTCTCGGCCATCTTCGAGGACTCGGAGGTGCGCGCCTTCTCGGCCCCGGTGGTCAAGGCGCTGCGCCTCTCCGGCCACGCCGGCATGTCCCGCTCGATGCTCGATGGCCTCACCGAGCAGGCCAAGCTCCACGGAGCCAAGGGGCTTGCGTGGTTCCGGGTGACCGAGGCCGACGGGGTGCTCGGCCTCGACTCACCGCTGGACCGGTTCCTGTCCGACGAGGAGCGGTCGAGCGTGCTGTCCGCCACGCAGGCGGAGGCCGGCGACCTGCTCCTCATGGTGGCCGACGAGTGGCGCCTCGCCTCAGAGGTCCTCGGCACCCTCCGCTCGACGTTGCTGTCGCCTCCCGTGAGCGAGGGGCGGCCCCACTACCTGTGGGTCGTCGACTTCCCCATGTTCGATGGGACCGACGCCGCCGGGAACCCCTCAGCGGCGCACCATCCCTTCACGATGCCGCACCCTGATGACATCGACCTGCTCGAGACGGATCCGCACGCTGTGCGCAGCCAGGCCTACGACCTGGTGCTCAACGGCTGGGAGCTGGGGTCAGGGTCCGTCCGTATCCATCGCTCCGACATCCAGAGCCGGGTATTCCGGGCGCTGGGCATCTCCGACGAGGACGCTGAGGAGCGGTTCGGGTTCCTGCTCGGTGCCTTCCGATACGGAGCCCCGCCCCACGCAGGGTTCGGGATGGGCATCGACCGCCTGGTGGCAATCTTCGCCGGGGAGGACAACATCCGAGAGGTGATCGCCTTCCCGAAGACGCAGTCGGGCACCGACCTGATGACCGGAGCTCCGGCGGCAATCCCGACACAGAACCTGCTCGAGCTCGGCCTTCGGCCGATGCCACGGGAGTCGTGACGTCGGAGGACCTGTTCGCCGGAGCTGCCGCAGACCGTCTGGCGGCTCGCGGGCCGCTCGCGGCCCGGCTCCGGCCGAGGTCGCTCGACGAGGTGGTGGGCCAGGCGCACCTGGTCGGACCCGGTGGGGCGCTGCGGGTGCTGGCCGAGGGTGATCGGCTGACCTCGGTGATCCTGTGGGGACCTCCCGGCAGCGGCAAGACCACCCTCGCCACGCTCCTCGCCGAGGCCTCGTCGCTGCACCTCGAGCGGCTCTCGGCAGTGACCGCCGGCGTCAAGGACGTGCGAGAGGTGATCGAGGGCGCCCGGCGTCGCCTGGGGGAGTCCGGCCGCCGGACCGTGCTGTTCCTCGATGAGGTCCACCGGTTCAACCGATCTCAGCAGGACCTCCTGCTCCCGTCGGTGGAGGAGGGCCTCCTGACGCTGATCGGAGCGACCACCGAGAACCCCTACTTCGAGGTGAACGCCCCGCTCCTGAGCCGTTCGACGCTGTGGCGGCTCGAGGCCCTCGGCCCCGACGAGCTGACGACCCTCGTCACGCGGGGGCTCGAGAGCGAGGGTGCCACGGCCAGCGATGAGGCCGTCGCCATGCTCGTGGCCTCGGCTGACGGGGATGCCAGAGCGCTGCTGACGACGCTCGAGGTGGCCGTCACCCTAGCCCTCGCCCGAAACGGCGGGGTGCTCGACGAGTCGTGCGTGAGCGATGCCCGTGATGGACGCGTGCTCCACCAGGGCGCCGACGAGCACTACGACCAGGCGAGCGCCCTGATCAAGTCGATCCGGGGGTCGGACCCGGATGCTGGCCTCTACTGGATGGTCCGGCTGCTCGAGGCCGGTGAGAGCCCGCGGTTCGTCGCCCGGCGGCTGGTGATCCTCGCCAGCGAGGACGTGGGCATGGCTGACCCCCTGAGCCTGGTGGTGGCGGAGGCGGCGGCTCGTGCGGTCGAGTTCATCGGGCTCCCCGAGGCACAGCTCACCCTCGCCCAGGCGGTGGTGCACTTGGCATCGGCACCGAAGTCGAACTCGGTGACCACGGCGCTGGCCGCAGCACGGGCCGCCGTCCAGAGCGGCCCGATGGCCACGGTGCCCGCACATCTACGCGACGCGCACTACGCCGGCGCCAAGGCGCTCGGCCACGGGACCGGCTATCGCTACCCCCATGACCAGCCGTCCGGGTGGGTGGCGCAGCGATACCTGCCCGATGAGCTCGGCGACATCACCTTCTACGAGGCCTCGGGGCATGGTCGGGAGGCCTCGGCGTGGGGGTGGCTTGAGCAGGCGAGGCGGGGTGTCGCCGAGGCCGTGACGGAGGACGAAGAGCCCCACCGGTAGGATCAACCGAATGGATCCGACCACTCTGCGCCGTTCCTACCTCGACTTCTTCGCGGCCCGTGGCCACGAGGTCGTCCCGTCGGCGAGCCTGATCCCGCACGATCAGAGCATCTTGTTCACGATCGCCGGCATGGTGCCGTTCAAGCCGTACTTCCTCGGTGACGAGCCAGCGCCCTGGCCACGGGCGACGAGCATCCAGAAGTGCTTCCGCACCGTCGACATCGACATCATCGGCACCACCACCCGGCACTGCACCTTCTTCGAGATGCTCGGCAACTTCAGCTTCGGCGACTACTTCAAGCAGGGCGCCATCGAGATGGCCTGGGAGCTGCTGACCGAGGTGTTCGCCATCGATGGCGACCGGCTGTGGGTGACCGTGCACGAGACCGACGACGACGCCGAGGCGATCTGGCGCGACTCGATCGGCATCGCCCCCGAGCGGATCCAGCGGCTCGGCGACGACAACTTCTGGCGGATGGGCGACACCGGTCCGTGTGGACCGTCGTCCGAGATCTTCTTCGACAAGGGCGCGGCCTATGGCGCAGACGGCGGCCCGGCCTTCGGCGGCTCAGAGCGGTTCGTCGAGATCTGGAACCTGGTCTTCATGCAGTTCAACCGGGATGCCGAGGGCGCGCTGGCGCCGCTGCCGAAGACCAACATCGACACGGGAGCGGGCCTCGAGCGCATCATCACCACGCTGAACGGCCAGGACTCGATCTTCGCCACCGAGGTCTACACCGGCCTCCTCGATACTGCGCAGAGCCTCACCGGTCGGACCTACGGTGCCGACGAGCAGACCGACGTGGCCCTGCGGATCCTGGCCGACCATGGCCGAGCGATGACGATGCTCGTGGCCGACGGGGTGCTGCCCTCGAACGAGGGGCGTGGGTACGTGCTGCGTCGCATCATCCGACGGGCGGTCATGGCGGCGCGTCGTGCCGGTGCAGGCGATCTGATCACCCCACGGCTCGTCGATGCCTCGGTCACCTCGCTGGGAGATGCCTATCCGGTGCTCCGCCACGATCTCGACCTGATCACCGACATCCTCCAGCGCGAGGAGGAGGGCTTCGGTCGAACCCTGCGCACCGGTCTCACCCTGCTCACCGAGGCGATGGATGCCACCGACGGACCCTCCGCCACCCTTCCCGGGGACATCGCCTTCCGTCTCCACGACACCCATGGGTTCCCGATCGAGCTGACCGAGGAGCTCGCGGCGGAGCGCTCGCTGTCTGTGGACCGTGCGGTCTTCGAGACGCTGATGGCGGAGCAGCAGGAGCGGGCGCGCGCCTCGGCCCGGCAGCCCCGTGCGGCTGACGAGGGGGCGTACCGGGCGATCCTCGACGAGCACGGCCCGACCGTGTTCGTGGGTCGACGTGCGGCGGATCTCGAGACCTCGGCCAGCGTGATCGCAACCTTGGTCGGAGCTGACGATGTTGTCGAGGTCTTCCTCGACCGGTCGCCCTTCTATGCCGAGGGCGGCGGCCAGGTGGGTGACACCGGGTGGATCGAGACCCCGACGGGCCGGGCGGAGATCATCGACACCGTGGCCGTGCTGCCGGGGCTCCACGCCCACCGCGCCAAGCTCACCGGCGAGGTGCTCGCCGGGCAGCAGGCGACGGCCGCCATCGACGTGGATCGCCGGCAGGCCATCCGCCGGAACCACACCGCCACGCACCTGCTGCATGCTGCGCTGCGCGAGGTCCTCGGCGACCACGTGCGCCAGCAAGGCTCCTTGGTGGCGCCGGACCGCCTCCGCTTCGACTTCGCGCACCATGGCCAGCTGACCCCTGACGAGCTCGAGGCCGTCCTCCGCAGGGTCAACAGCCAGATCCTCATCGACGAGTCGGTCGAGACGACCGAGACCAGCCGACGTGAGGCTGAGGAGATGGGGGCGGTGGCCTTCTTCGGGGACAAGTACGGCGAGAGCGTGCGCGTGGTGCGCTCGGGCTCGACGAGCCTGGAGTTCTGTGGCGGCACCCACGTCGATGCCCTGGGCGAGATCGGGCAGGTGCAGATCCTGTCAGAGGCGTCCATCGGCTCGAACACGCGCCGGATCGAGGCGGTCACGGGGCTGGTGGCCGCCGAGCGCTCGCTCGCCCAGGAGCGCCTGGTGGCCCGTGCGGCCGCGCTCCTCAAGGCGGAGCCGGACTCCCTGCTCGAGGCGCTCGAGCGCTCCTTCGAGCGCACCAAGCAGATCGAGCGGGAGCGCGACCAGCTTCGCCAGGCTGGCCGTGACGCCCAGGTGGCGGCACTCGTCGGTGGCATCACCGACGGGGCGCTCGTGGCCGACCTCGACCAGGTGCCGGCCGACGATCTGCGGCAGATGGCTCAGCAGCTGCGTGAGAACAACGATCTGAGGGCCGTGGTGCTTGGATCGGTGCTCGGCGAGAAGGTCGCGGTGGCCGTAGCGACCGACGGATCGCTCGATGCCAAGGCGCTCGTCGGTGAGATCGGAGCCTGCGTGGGTGGGGGCGGGGGTGGATCTGCGGTGCTCGCCGTGGCCGGGGGGAAGACGCCAGATGGCCTGACGGCCGGCCTCGATCTCGCCCGCGAGCGGCTGGCAGGCGGATGACCATGGCGCTCGCCGTCGGTCGCGTGCTCGCCCTCGATCCCGGGCAGCGGCGCATCGGCGTGGCTGTGTCGGACCGCGACCGGACGATGGCGTTCCCGAGGCCGGCGGTCCAGGTCGACTCGTCCGGCCGTCACCTCGACGCGCTGGCGGCGCTGGTCGAGGAGGAGGGGGCGGTCGTCGTCGTGGTGGGGCTCCCCAAGGGCCTCGACGGCAGGGAGGGAGCGTCAGCTCGATCCGCCCGCGCATTCGCCGCCGCCATCGATGAGCGGCTCGGTGGCGAGGCTGTGACCGTCGAGCTCCATGATGAGCGGCTCACCACCGTGCAGGCAGCCGGCTCGCTTCGGGCTGCCGGGCGCCCGGCGCGTGAGCAGCGGTCCTCGATCGACTCTGCGGCAGCCACGGTGCTGCTCGAAGCGTGGATCAGTTGCCAGTAGACCCGACGTCCGAGGCTCCGGCGGTGAGCCCAGCGCCACGGCCCCGGCGTCGCAAGCGTCGGCGTCGCGTCTGGGCGGTTGGAGCCGCGGCGGCGCTGGTGATCGTGCTTGCCGGCATCGTCTGGTACGAGGTGGCGGTCCATGCCGTGGGTGCCACACGGGGACGGGAGCGGACCATCGGCATCCAGCCCGGTGCCTCGGTGGGCTCGGTGGCCGACGAGCTGGCGGCGAAGGGCGTGCTTTCGAGCACCTTGGCGTTCTCCGTGTACTCGACGATCCATGGTGACCCCGCCATCCACCCGGGCTGGTACTCGTTCCCGGAGGGGTCGACGATCGGCGCTGTGCGGGAGATCCTGGCGGCGCCGCCGAACACCAACGCCCTCGAGGTGCCCGCCGGGTTCACGATCCGCGAGGTGGTGGCCCGACTGTCGACGCAGATGCCAGCACCGTTCGTCGCTGAGGTGCGCACGGCGCTCCACGACGGCTCGGTGCACTCGCCCTACCAGCCGACGGGATCGAAGGACCTCGAGGGCCTCATCGCGCCGGGGCGCTATCTGATCGCCCCGTCGACCACCGCCCACGACGTGGTGCGAACGATGGTGCGCCGATTCACGTCGATGGCCAGCGCCGAGGGCCTCACCCCGGGGGCGACCATCCGCGGCAAAGACGCGTACTCGGTCGTCATCGAGTCCTCGGTGGTGGAGAAGGAGGGCTACCAGGTTCGAAACATGGCCAAGGTCGCCACCGTCATCGACAATCGCCTGAGCAAGCAGATGCCGCTGCAGATGGACTCGACCGTGCTCTACGACCTCAAGCAGGATGGCGGCCCGGTCACGCACGCCATGTTGCAGACGCCCTCGCTCTACAACACCTACCTCCATCGCGGCCTTCCGCCCACGCCCATCTGCGTGGTCTCGGCGAAGGCGATCGAGGCCACCCTGCACCCGACGCCAGGACCGTGGCTCTACTTCACCGTCGTGGACAAGACCGGCACCGAGGCGTTCGCCGAGACCTTCGCGGAGCAGCTCGCGAATGAGAAGCTCGCAGCGCAGCGGGGGCTCTGACGATGACCGAGCGGAACGGCCCTGTGGTGGGCATCATCGGCTCTCCGGTCGGGCATTCGCTGTCGCCCGTCCTCCAGGCGGCGGCCTTCGAGGCGATGGGCCTGGCCTGGACGACGGCGGCCTTCGACGTGCCGGTCGGGGGCGGGGCGGCGGCGGTGGCGGCCATGCGCTCCCTGTCGATCCGTGGGCTGTCGGTGACCATGCCGCTCAAGGCCGAGGTGGCACGGGCGGTCGATCGCCTCGATCCAGCCGCGCGGAGCCTCGACTCGGTGAACTGCCTCTCGCTCGAGGGAGGTGAGGTGGTCGGCCTGTCGACCGACGGCGCCGGACTGCTGGCGTCGCTGCGCCGCGAGGTGGATCTCGACCCGAGCGGCATGCAGGTGGTGGTGCTCGGCTCCGGTGGGGCGGCACGTGCGGTGGTCGATGCCTTCGCCCGTGCCGGCGCGGCCGGTGTGGCGGTGGTTGCTCGCCGGCCGGATGCGGCACAGGCGTGTGCGTCTCTGGCGGGGGCCGTCGGCCGGGTGGCGACTGGTGCGGAGGCATCTGAGGCCGACATCATCGTCAACGCGACCCCCATCGGCATGGCTGGCACCGACGCGGCCGCGGCGGAGTCGTTGATCGATCCCTCCACCCTGTCCGCAGGCCAGATCGCGGTGGACCTGATCTACCACCCACGTCTGACCGCCTGGCTGGAGTCTGCGGCTGCCTCTGGGGCGACTGGCGTCGGGGGCCTCGGGATGCTGGTCCACCAGGCGGCGATCCAGATCGAGCGGTGGACGGGTGAGATCGCCCCTGTCGACGCCATGTGGGCTGCTGCCGAGCGTGCGCTGGGGGACGGCTGATGGTCATGGCCCCGTTGACAGGCTCCTCCACGAAGCGGGGCGGCGAGTTCGACTGGATGCTGGCACTGGCCACCGTGGTGCTGGCCGTCTTCGGCTCGATCATGATCTACACGGCGACGAAGTCGGGCTTGGCCGTGGCCGGTCTCGACGGGAGCTACTTCCTCAAGCGGCAGATGGTCTTTGTGGTCATTGGTGCGGTGGCGATGCTGGTCGTCGGCCGACTCGACTACCGCCGGGCCGAGCAGTTCGCCACCGCCTTCTACGTCGTGCTGCTGGTGCTGCTGGTCCTGGTGCTGAGCCCGTTCGGCTCCAACGCGCTCGGCGCCCAGCGGTGGTTCGCCATCGGACCGCTGCTGATCCAGCCCTCGGAGTTCGCCGTCATCGCGCTGATCCTGGCCGTGTCGACCTACTGCTCGAGGCGACCTGAGGGCCTGACCCTCCGGGACGTCTCGCGCCTGCTGCTCATGGCGGCGGTCCCGATGGGGTTGATCATGCTCCAGCCCGACCTCGGCACGGCCATCATCATGGCCATCACGCTCCTCGTGATGCTGGCGGTGGCGGGGATCCCGGGCAGGATCCTGCTCCTGCTCCTGCTCGGTGCGGCGGTGATCACGGTGGTGGCGGTCGCCGGCGGGTTCCTGTCCTCCTACCAGGTGCACCGCCTGACCAGCTTCTTGAACCAGAACTCCGACAACCCCAGCCTCCAGCAGGCGATCTACAACGTGAAGCAGGCGAAGATCGCGATCGGCTCCGGAGGGTTCTGGGGGTCTGGGATCGGCCACGGGGCCCAGACCAACCTCGGCTACGTCCCTGAGCAGCAGACCGACTTCATCTTCACCGCGGTCGGCGAGCAGCTCGGGTTCCTCGGCTCGACCCTGGTGATCGCCGCACTCGGCTTCGTCGGCTTCCGGATGCTTCGGGCGGCCATGACCGCCAAGGAGACCCTCGGGCGAGTGATGTGCGCCGGGGTCTTCGCCTTCTTCTCCTTCAGCGTCTTCCAGAATGCTGGGATGACGATGGGCATCATGCCGGTCACCGGCATCCCGCTTCCGTTCCTCAGCTACGGCGGCTCGGCGGCGCTGGTGTTCTTCATGGCGACGGGGATGGTCCTCGCCGTCGAGGCGCGGCGAGGAGGCTGATTGATGACGGAGAGCGATTCGGGAGCGGACAGCTTCCTGACCTTCCGGGTCACCGAGGTGGTGTCGGTGACGGTGAACCTCCCCGACACCCACGCCCTGGTCCAGCTGAGCGAGACCGAGGCGCCCTACCGGGTCCTGGCGTTCCCAGTCGGCCTCGCCGAGGGTGCGGCGCTGGCGGCCGCCATGGAGGGATCGGTGGGAGCCCGGCCGACGACCCACGAGCTGTTCGCCGAGGTGCTCGGTCGCACGGGGGTGGAGGTGATCGCCCTGAGGCTCACGCGGCGTGAGGCTGGCGTCCTGTGCGCGGAGATCGACCTCATGGGTCCGCGTGGCCGTGAGATCGTCGAGTGTCGACCCTCAGATGGGTTGGTGCTCTGCCATCGCCAGATGGTGACGGCACCGGTCCTGGTGGCCGACGAGCTCTTCGACGACGAGATCTGATCAGTTCGGGCCGAAGGTCGCCGTGGCCTGCTCGGCCTCGACGACGTCAGACTCCGCCCACTCCGGGCCGGCATCGTTCGAGATCCGAAGCAGCAGGGCGATCAGGACGTAGTTCGCCACCAGCGAGGAGCCGCCACGCGCCACGAAGGGGAGCGTGATGCCGGTGAAGGGCAGGATCCGCAGGACGCCGGCGAGGATGAAGAACGATTGGAACCCCAGCACGAGCGTGAGTGCGGTGGCGGCGAGGCGGGCGAAGTCCGTGCGGCACCGCTGGGCGATGTGGAAGCCGGCGCCGATCAGCAGGGCCAGGGCGATCACGAGGATGCCCGAGCCGATGAACCCCATCTCCTCGGCGATGGCGCCGTAGATCAGGTCGGTGGTGAGGAACGGGACGTAGCTGCCGGCGTGACCCAGGCCGAGGCCGGTCCCGCCGACGCCGCCGGACCCCATCGAGTACCAGGTCTGGACCAGCTGGAGACCTCGGCCCTGCGCCTGGCTCCAGGGATCGAGCCAGATCGAGATCCGGGCATGGGCCTGGGTGAAGTAGCGGGTCGCCACCCAGGCGCCGGCGCCGAACAGGCCGAGGCCGAGTGCGAGGTAGGTGAAGCGCCCGGTCGCCACCCACAGCAGGGCGATGAAGACGGCGAAGATCAGCATGGCGAAGCCGATGTCGTTCTCGAAGCCGAGGATCATGAGGGCGAAGCCCCAGGCGAGGATGATCGGCAGCAGTGGCCTCGGGTCGAGGACGAGGCGGTTCCCCACCCGAGCCGACGGGATGCTGAGCAGCTCCTTCTTGTCGGCGAAGTAGGAGGCAAAGAAGATGGCCAGCAGGATCTTGGCGATCTCGACCGGCTGGAACTGCAGTGCACCACCGAAGTGGACCCAGAGCCTCGCGCCGTTGATCGAGGTGCCGACGACGGGGAACAGGGGTGCCAGCATCAGGACGACAGCGGCCAGCAGGAGCAGGTAGCGATAGCGATCGAGGTCCCTGGTTCGCTGCACGACGATCAGGGTGAGTACGTAGAGCGCCCCTCCGAGCATCGTCCAGGTGGCCTGCTGCTGGGCGGCCACCGGGTTCCAGCGCACGATCTCGATGTAGCCGAGCCCGTTGAGGAAGGCGACGAGGGGCAGCATGACCGGGTTGGCGTAGGGCACCAGCCACCGGTTGGCGAGGTGCACCGCGACGGTGAGACCGAGGATGCCGCCGAGGAAGCTCACCGTGTGGGTGGGGAGGTTGCCCTTGGTACCCAACGAGGCGAGGCTGAACAGCAGCGCGATGATCACCCAGACGAGCAGGAGCAGCCCGAGCTCGGTCCGGCGACGGGGCTTCGGACCCCTGACGTAACGAGGAAGCCTCCAGACCCGGGTCCGCTGACCGCTAGGTGTGTGGAGGTCCGCCATCCGTTCGATGGTACCTGTGGCACTAGCATTCGGGGTGGAAACGACGGAAATCTCGGAGGAGCACCTCGAATGACTCAGACTGGCTCGCCCATGTCAGAGGGCACCCCAACCGCCGATCCGGCCATCGCCGACACCGTGGAGGCCTTCGGCGCCGATCGCTTCGGCAACCGCGAGCTGTCGAGGCTCGACTTTGGCTCGCGGCTGCTCGACCTCGCCGAGGACCCGGGGCTCGCCCTGCTCGAGCGGGTGAAGTTCGTTGCCATCTTCTCCGAGCTGCTCGACGAGTTCTTCCAGGTGCGTGTCGCTGGTCTCGAGGTCCAGGTCATGGCCGGTGTTCGGACGCGGTCGACCGACGGACTCCGTCCGGCTCAGCAGCTCGAGGCGATCAGAGAGCGGGTCCTCGAGCTCGCCCAGCGTCAGGATCGGATCGTGCTCGACGTGCTGCTACCCGAGCTCGAGCTCGCTGGCGTGCACTTCTCTGAATTCGAGGACGTCGACGATGACGACCGGATCTACCTCGATGAGGTGTTCGAGCGACGCGTGTTCCCGGTGCTCACGCCGCTCAGCGTCGACCCCGGTCATCCGTTCCCGAACATCTCGAACCTCTCGCTGAATCTCGCCGTCCAGGTCACCGACCCCTCGACTGACGAGACCCGCATCGCCCGGGTCAAGGTGCCCGACATCCTTCCCCGCTTCGTCGTGATGCCCGACGGCGAACGGTTCATCGCCCTCGAGAAGCTCATCGCCGCGCATCTCGATCGGCTCTTCCCGGGCATGGTGGTCGGACGCCACGAGCCGTTCCGGGTCACGCGCAACGCCGACCTCGTGCTCGAGGAGGACGAGGCCGACGACCTGCTCGAGGCGATCGAGACCGAGCTCCGTCGTCGACGCTTCGGCCGGTCGGTCCGCCTCGAGGTCATGGCGGACGCCAACGCGGAGATCCGCGAGTTCTTGCGCACCGAGCTCGAGCTCGACGAGGGCTCGGTCTATGCCATGGAGGCGCCGGTCGGCCTCGGTGGGCTCTGGGCCCTCTACTCGCTCGATCGACCCGACCTCCACCAGGAGCCGTGGAGCCCCGTGGCACCGGCTGGGATCCGGGAGGTCGACGGAGAGCAGCCGGACATCTTCGCCCTGTTGCGCTCTCACGACATCCTGGTGCACCACCCCTACGAGTCGTTCTCTCGCTCGGTCGAGGCGTTCATCGCCCAGGCGGCCTCCGATCCCGACGTGCTCGGCATCAAGCAGACGCTCTACCGGACCTCCGGCGACAGCCCGATCGTGGCCTCGCTGATCCGCGCCGCCGGAGAGGGCAAGCAGGTGGCAGCGCTCGTCGAGCTGCAGGCCCGATTCGACGAGGCGGCGAACATCGGCTGGGCCAAGACGCTCGAGGATGCCGGGGTTCACGTCGTCTATGGGGTGGTGGGCTTCAAGACCCACTCGAAGACCGCGCTGGTCCTGCGTCGAGAAGGCGCGGACATCCGCCGTTACTGCCACATCGGCACGGGCAACTACAACTCCAAGACGGCGAGGATCTACGAGGACGTGGGCCTGCTCACGGCCGACGAGGAGATCGGCGCGGACGTCGGCGACCTGTTCAACTTCCTGACCGGGTTCTCCAAGCAGGGGACCTTCCGTCGCCTGCTGGTGTCGCCGACCTCGCTCCGCTCGGGGCTGCTCGAGCGGATCGAGGCCCAGGCGGCTCGAGGCCCCGAGGGCCGCATCATGCTCAAGGCGAACGGTCTCACCGATCCGACCCTGATCGACGCGCTCTACCGGGCCTCCCAGCAGGGCACGCCTGTCGATCTCGCCATCCGCGGCATGTGCTGCCTGCGGCCCGGGATCCCCGGGCTCTCGGAGACCATCTCGGTCCGATCGATCGTGGGGGAGTTCCTCGAGCACTCGCGCATCTACTGCTTCGGGCGCTCGGAGGACGAGGGCGGCACCGAGGTGCTGATCGGCTCGGCCGACATGATGGAGCGCAACCTCGACCGGCGCATCGAGGCGGTGGTCCCGATCGACGACCCCAAGCTGCGCGACCGACTCGTCGAGATCATGAGGCTCACGTTCCTCGACGAGACGAACACGTGGCTGCTCGGGCCCGACCGCCGTTGGCGCCGCCTGTCGACGACCGGGGAGCACAGCGTGCAGCAGGAGCTCAAGGATGCTGCAGCGGCCGAGGCCAGGCAGCGCCTCGACTCCTAGGCCTTACAGCGTGTGTCCTATTTGGACCCACCGGTTTGCCTTGACCAACTGAGCCTCGTGGCCCAGTGGTGCTTGCTCACCGTCCGACATCCCAGACTGACTTGCTTCTGAGTACTCGGTTCCGACCCAGAGCCCTCATCACGTTGCCG
>CANGPS010000005.1 GCA_947456245.1 Acidimicrobiaceae bacterium | reverse complement strand
CGCCACCAGAATGGAGAAGGACGTTGGATTCGATAGTTCATGAAGGCAAGCGGGCCGATGCGGTGCTGGAGGCCCTTCGAAAGCTCACCGCTAATCCGGAGGCGACATTCCATGGAGGACAGCGCGAAGCGATCGAGGCTCTCGGGCTGGATCACCAGCGTCTAGTTCTGGTCCAGCGAACTGGCTGGGGCAAGAGTGCCGTCTACTTCGTCGCCACTCACCTCCTGAGGGAACAGGGGTTTGGGCCAACCTTGCTCATCTCTCCGCTGCTCGCGCTCATGCGAAACCAGATTGATGCTGCGGAAAGATTGGGGCTGAGGTCCTTCACCATCAACTCGGCGTCCGACAACACGATCGGCCAGCTTGTGGCCCTCCTCGATGCAGACGAGGTGGATGTCGTCGTGATCTCTCCCGAGCGACTCGCAAATCCGGCCTTTGCCGACGAGATCATGCCGCTCATCGGCCGCCGGCCCGGGCTCACCGTCGTCGACGAAGTTCACTGCATCTCCGATTGGGGCCACGACTTCCGACCTGACTACCGCCGTATCGGCAAGATGCTCAGCGCATTCCCGGAAGGAATGCCAATCCTCGGATGCACTGCGACAGCAAATGAACGCGTGATGGAGGACGCACGCGAACAACTCGGCCGCAGCGCTCTTGTGCAGCGGGGGCCTCTCGGACGAAATGGTTTGTCTCTCAACGTTCTCCACCTCCCCGACAGGTCAGATCGACTTGCGTGGCTGAGCACCTATGTGAAAAGCCTTCCGGGTTCAGGGATCATCTATTGCCTGACCACAAACGATGTTGAGGTCGTCACAACCTGGTTGCAGCAACAAGGGGTCGATGCTCGTCGGTACTACGGGGGAGTTGAGTTGGAGGAGAAGGAGGAGGCGGAGCGCCTGCTCCTCGAGGGCTCCCTCAAGGTGCTCGTGGCCACCACTGCACTGGGGATGGGCTACGACAACCCTCGCATCGGCTTCGTGATCCACTTCCAGTCTCCAGGATCGGTCGTCCACTACTACCAGCAGGTGGGCAGAGCGGGTCGAGCGCTCCAGAACTCGGTTGGGGTGCTGCTCACGGGCGAAGAGGATGCCCGCATCGTTGAGTGGTTCATTGACACAGCGTTTCCGACTGAGCTTCAGGTCAACGAAGTCTTAGCGGTTCTCAACAAGGCAGAGGGACCCCTCTCGATCGAGATGATCTCTCATGAAGTGAACCTCAAGTGGCGCCAAATCGAAAGCGTCCTCAAGCAGCTCGACGTTGCTGGAGTGGTGAGAAGAACAACGGCCAAGAGCTATGAGCGCACACTCGGTCAGTGGACTTACCCCCACGAGCACGTAGAGGAACTCTCCGTCATCCGACGCGCCGAACTCGACGAGATGCGGCATTACGCGCACACAAGCTCGTGTCGAATGACGTTCCTGGTGCGAGCTCTCGACGACAACGTCATGACTGACTGCGGCCTTTGTGACAGCTGCACCGGGATCACCCAGCCCGTAGGCCTCGATCCAGTATTGGTCCGAAAGGCGCAGCATTTCCTTGACTCCCAGTTCGGCGTCATCAAGCCGCGAGTGAAGGGAAAGGGATCGAAGAACATCCCCGATGATGAGCGGGTGGCAGAAGGCCGCTATCTCTGTCGGTGGGGGGACGCCGGATATGGCGAACTGGTTCGCAGCGGCAAGCAGGACGACCAGATGTTCGCAGACTCACTGGTTGATGCGGTGGTCAACATGATCGAGAACTGGGGACCAGAACCCGCCCCACGAGCACTGACCTTCGTGCCGAGTCTGAACAACCCAGAGCTCGTTGCGAGTCTGGCCCGGCGTGTTGCAGCCAAGTCGGGCCTGGCGTTCTTCGACATCCTTGAGCGAACTCGAGCAGCAGAGGCGCAGAAGCTCATGCAGAACAGCGCCCATCAGGCTGCCAACGTCGATGGGGCGTTCAGCCTGAAGCAGGGCCCTTCGTTGCCCGTAGGCTTGGAGCCTGTGATCTTGCTCGACGACATCGTGGACTCGGGCTGGACCATGACCGAGATTGGCCGAGTCCTGCGGCGTGCGGGATTCCCCGTGGTCTACCCGTTGGCCTTGGCGACGAGCGCTCCATGACGAGGTCATCTGAATCACTGGCCATGGCGCTGCTGACGAATCGGATCGTGGACGTCGGCGTCAAGCCCCTGACCGCCCGAGAGTTCTGGAAGTCGTTCACTGATTCGGCGGCGCTGGACGGCATCCTTGAGATGGATGTTGATCAGATCGCCTCACATCTCATCGTCACCCCAGAGCTTGCTCATCGCATCCGAGAGCTTCTCGACGCATCGCGTGCACTTTCCTTCGAGACCGAGCGACTCGAGGAGACCGGCGTCAGGCTCCTCACGCCAATGGATGAAGGCTTTCCTCACCGACTCCGTGAAAAGCTCGGCGAGCAGTGTCCAGTGTCACTTTTGGTAGCCGGCCCAGTCGAGTGGCTCTCGGAAGCCAACGTGGGGATTGTGGGCTCTCGGGGAGTCTCTGAAGCCACGTCCGATGCGGCGGGGGAGATCGCGCGCTCTGCGGTGCGCGGTGGCTTCGGCGTTGTCAGTGGCCTCGCCAAGGGGATCGACCAGATCGCCATGCACGCAGCCATCGAAGTTGGTGGCCGGGTCTGTGGGGCGCCGACCGAAGGTATCCGAGCGGTCAGCCGCCGCCCAGACGTCAGGGCTGCCGTTCACGAAGAGGCACTCGTACTCATCAGTCCGTTCGGGCCCGACGCACCGTTCTCTGTAGGCGGGGCCATGGGACGAAACAAGTTGGTCTACGCCCTGTCGGACCTGACTGTGGTCGTCACCAGTGACGAAGGCAGCGGTGGAACCTGGGCGGGAGCGACCGAAGCGCTGGAGAAGGGCTACGGCAGAGTCACGGTCTGGGAGGGGCCTGACGTTGGCCCCGGAAATGCAGCACTGATCAAGAAGGGTGCAGGTTCAGTTTGCGACCTGGCTGACGAAGCCTGGCTCGAGGATGAACCAGAGACCGCTCCCGCTCCAGCCCCAGAGGTCGTAGAGGTCCAGAAGCTCTTCTGAGGAGCGTCGCTGGACCTGCGCCGGTGACTCGTGAAGGCCGAGCTGTCACTCGGTGAGCGTAGGGTTCCAAGGGCACAACAAGCGAGGAGAACCCATGGTTGACACCAATCGTGGGAACCGGCTGAGTGGTGGGAAGGGGAGTCCCCCCTCCGACACCATCAGCACGGGTCCGGCCCGTTGCCCCCGTGCCTCAGGCGAAACCCTGGCGGGATCGGAAATGCCCCTCGTCAGATGCGAGGAGAGCGTCGTTCCCTATGGCATCGATTGGAAGACCAAGAACCTCAGAGCATCCGCCTCAGGGGTACGCCCTGATGATGTGCGCTCCCGAGGTCTCGAGGCAGACATGATCGGTCACGTGGTCGGCGCCGATGAGGTGCCCTCGGTGGTCGACACCCTCGCGGAGGCGTTCGCCACTGATCCGGTCTGGTCGTGGGCGATCCCGCAGGAGACGAGGAGACGTGCGGTGTTCTCGCGCCTCTGGCGGGTATTCGTCGAGAGTGCGGCGGAGGATGACTGGGTATGGAGCACGAGTGGGTGCGAGGCGGTCGCCGTCTGGAACCCCCCGGGATGCGCGGATCTCAGCCAAGCGGCGTCCGAGCGTCTCGACGCCATCATCGAGTCCCTCGGGACGGCCGCCGGACGCATCAGGTCGGTGCTCGATGCCTTCAGCGACCATCGTCCACCTGCTCCCGACCACTTCTACTTGAACATGGTCGGCGTGAAGGGCCGTTCCAGAGGCTCAGGCCTCGGGATGCGACTCGTCTCGGAGAACCTCGACGCGGTCGACCGACTCGGAGCACCCACCTACCTCGAGAGCTCGAACCCCGACAACGTCGACCGATACGAACGAGTCGGCTTCGAGGTGCTTGCAACCTTCACGATGCCCGGGGGAGGACCCCGGGTGACCACGATGTGGCGCGAGCCGAGCGGTTGATGCTCGGGCAACCTGCGGCGGTGAGGCGCGGGTGCTCTGAGACCGATCAGACGACGGGAACGGGGGAGTCGATCTCGAGGCGACCGTCCCGATGGGCGAACACGGTGATTTCCCCGTGTGGGGTGGGTACGGTTGCGCGCGCCCACTCGAGACCACCGAGCGAAGGCGTCACCGAGACAGCGGCATACCCCGGTGCGGCCGGACGGATGCCGAGCGTGTGAACGATCAGGTCCCGCGTCGGCGTCGATGACCACCCATGACACCGTGTGCCACCGTTCCAGCACTCCGGCCAGGTCGTCTCGCCGGCGTCGAGGAAGGATCGCCAGTCCCGCACCTGATCGACGATGAGGTCGGCCCGACCGGCACGAGCCAGACCGTCGTGGAGGACATATCGGAAGAACGGCTCAGCGCCCACCATCTGCTCGATCGGATCCCAGGTCGGCTCCGGGTAGCCGTTGACCAGGTGGATGAAGCCGGAGGAGTCGGATCCCACGGCGACGGTGTCCATGACGAACGAGTGTCGGATCAGTCGTGAGCGGTCCGTGAGGCGATCGATGACACGGTCGACCCGATCGTCGGGGACGATCCCAGCGGCGAGCGCGGCTGCACCTCCATGCTGCGCAGCTGCGGCCGAGGGCCTGCCATCGACGATGCAGTCGACGTACACGCATCGCTCCTCATCCCAGAAGGCATCGAACGCCCGTCGGACTCCATCGTGGCGTTGGCGAGCCCACGTGCCGACGCCCTGGTTGCCCATCGCCTCGGCCAACACGGCGAGATCCTCGAGCGCGCGCGCCCAGAGGGCGTTGAGGGTGGACGATCGACCATCGGAGTAGACGCTTGCCCAGTCGAGCAGCACCCAACCCGTCACATCGGCCAGAAGCGAATCGTCTCCGAGGTAGGTCTCGAACCACCGCACCGTCCGCTCTGCCACCGGGAGCAGCTCGGCGATCAGGTCGGCATCGCCCGCGTAGTCCCAGAGGTTTCGCACGGACCGGACCCAGTGCAGCGACCAGTCGGGCACCATGGTCCCGTCGGCAAGCCAGAAGTCCGAGGCTGGAGCCATCGCCAGCATCCCATCGGCGCGAGGGGTGGCGGCCAGCTGCGGATGCCAGATCGCCATGGACCAGTCGGGGTTGGACACGAGGTCGACCATCTGGTGCACCACGGAGTCCCCGGTCCACGCCCGCTGCTCGCGTGACGGACAGTCGATGTAGGCATCGAGCGCCGAGAGGTCCACCGTCCGCAGCCCCACTTGGTGGATCTCCTCGATCAGAGGGTCAGAGCACGAGAAGCTCGGACCCTCACCGCGGGGCCGGTGGCGATCCTGCACCGAGACCGACACCTCCGGGGAGGCACCCGCTGCGCCGCGAAGGGACAGCTTGAGGTAGCGAGTTCCGATCACGTCGAAGGTCTCGAAGGTCTGGACAGGCCGGTCGTCGCAGACATAGCGAAAGCCAGCATGCTGCCCGAGGGTCGCGAGGTGACCCTCCTCGTCGAGGTGTTCGGCGGCGGCGACGTCGATGGTGGAGCCCGAGGCCGCACCTCGCACCTCGAGCAGCACAGTCCCGGCAACGATGCGGCCAAAGTCGACGATGGAGCTCGAGATGGGCGGCCCAGACGCAGCCACCTCGTCGGAGAGCACCTGGCGCACGGGATCGTCGAGGACCTCGCCCCCGACGCCCGACATCCACCTCACAGGAGGCGCCTCATGGAGCGATCCTCCCGGGAAGGCCGGCCGGACAGGGGGGAGCAGCATGCCGAATGGTTCGCTCGGCGGGCGCTTCTCCGACCGACCACCGGTGTGGACCGGAGCGATCTCGATGGCACGAGGCCATGCTGCGTCATCGAAGCCCGCCTGCTCCCAACCCAGAGGATGCCGTCTGACGTCGAACGACTCGAGCGGGAGGCACGCCACATCGCCGGGCAGCGCCACCGGCGTCCACGCCTCACCGGGCATCGACCTCCATGAGCGATCAGAGACCACCCAGTCGTCCCCGACCTTGAGCTCGAAGACCACGGAACCAGCCCCGAGCGAGTAGGTGGGAGGGACCGGCGTCCACCACGACGTCTCCTCGCCGAAGTGCCGTGCGGTGATGGCGATGGTGTTCGAACCAGCCACCAGTAGGGCTGCGAGGTCCACCACGTCGTAGTGCGACTGTCGGGGATCGGAGCGGACCGGTCCGCGAGCGGCCTCCACGCCGTTGACGCTCAACCGGTAGCGACCATCGACCCAGATTCGGCACGGTGCCTCCGGCGGCACCTCGTCGAGGTGAAGGTCCTTGCGCAGCAGGGCCACACGATCGGTCGGTTCATCGAGGATGGGCCGGGTGGCGCTCTTGGTCGTCAATCGTGGGCGCTCGAACCAGATCCACGACCCCCGCCAACGGGCTTCGAACGGTGAGGGGTGCGTCACGACAGCCACGGCTCGATGGTACCGCCAGCGTGGCTCGAACCCCTGATCGACTATCACGGTGAAGGGCGGGCCGCGGAGCCGAACTCCGATCGGTTTCGCGCGTTGGTCGACTTGCCGATGTCGCTATGGTGAGCACGACGCAGCCGACGATGCCGAGTCAGGCCGCCAGGGGAGTGAGGCTCAGTGGGGAGACGTGAGACCGAGACGAGGCAGCAGATCCTCGACTCATGCGTCGCCCTGATCGAGCAGGCCGGCGGAAGACGACTGCGGGTGAAGGAGATCGCTGAGGCCGCCAACGTGGCGATCCCCACGATCTACTACTACTTCGACGATCGCGAGACGCTCTTGGCCGAGGCCCATGCCGTGCGGCTCCTCGAGATCTTCTCCGAGCTCGACGGCGACAGGTCGAGGACCGTCGAAGCCGTCGAGGCCGTCGATCAGGATGGCTACGTCGAGGCGGTGGCCGCCGTCCGAGAGCCCTATTGGGATCCGGTGAAGCGCGAGACCGTCTGGCGCTACGTGGAGGCCCTCACCGAGCTCCACCGGGATCCGGTGGTCTTCGACCGGGTGGCGAAGGTGATCGAAGAGCGCATCATGCAGCGAGTCGACACAGTGGCCGAGCTCCAGCGGCTCGGATGGGTGACCGACCAGGTGGACGCCGGACAGTGGGTGCTGTTCTACTTCGGCGCCGTGTTCGGACAGGTGTTCTGGGACATGTGCCCGAACATCGACACCACGTCAGCGTCGAACTCCGCCGTCGACTGGATCCATGGCACCATCGCCGCCCAGGGAGCGGACAAGGCCAATCGCACCACGGCCTGAGCGGCGCGACCACCATCGGGCGGCGCCGTCCGGGTGACGTGTCCATGGTGGGGATCACTAGAGTCGATCTGACACGTCGCAGAACCCCTGTCGACCACCAGTCCCTGGAGGCATCACCATGGAGTACCGCAACCTCGGTCGTACCGGGCTCAAGGTCAGCTCGTTGAGCTTCGGCTCGTGGGTCACCTTCAAGACGCAGCTCGACACCGGCCTGGCCGCTGAGTGCCTCTCGGCCGCTCGTGACGCAGGGGTGAACTTCTTCGACAACGCCGAGGGCTACGCAGCGGGGGAGTCCGAGCGCATCATGGGCGCCGCCATCCGAGACCTCGGCTGGGCACGGCACAGCTATGTGATCTCGACCAAGCTCTACTGGGGCCTCCACGACGAGGTCAACATGAAGAACACCCTCAACCGCAAGTACCTCATGCAGGCCATCGACGGGTCGCTGGAGCGCTTCGGACTCGACTTCGTCGACCTGGTGTTCTGCCACCGTCCCGATGCCCACACGCCACTCGAAGAGACGGTGTGGGCGATGTCGGACATGATCTCGCAGGGCAAGGCCCTCTATTGGGGCACGTCAGAGTGGTCGGCCGCCGAGATCATGGCGGCTTGGGCGATCGCGGACAAGCACCACCTCCACAAGCCGCTCTTCGACCAGACGCAGTACAACCTGCTGTGGCGAGAGCGCGTCGAGAACGAGTACGCACGCCTCTACGACGAGATCGGTCTCGGGCTCACCACCTGGTCGCCCCTCGCCTCGGGCCTGCTGACGGGCAAGTACCTCGGCGGGATCCCCGAGGGGTCCCGCGCGACGCTCGAGGGCTACGAGTGGCTCAAGTCCACCCTCACCGACCCGGTGCGCAACACCAAGGTCGCCAAGTTCAAGGAGGTCGCCGATGAGATCGACGCCTCCCTCACCCAGCTGGCGCTGGCGTGGTGCGTCAAGAACCCGAACGTCTCCACCGTGATCACCGGAGCGAGCACGCCCGAGCAGGTGGCCGAGAACATGTCCGCCCTCGACGTCGTCGATCGGCTGACCCCCGACGTCCTCGAGCGACTGGACGTCATCAGCGTCTTCGGCTGAGCCCGACGAGGTCGGCGCTCTCTCGTGCCTCAGCTCATGCCGGCGATCGGTGTGCCCATGTAGGTGACCGGGAGGAGCTGAGGCCCATCGGCGAGGCGACCGGCGTCGCCGAAGCACATGCCGCTCGTGAATCGGCAGCTCTCGAGGAGCCGAGGGCCGATGTCGGTGAACACCGGACCGGAGGCATGGGCGATCACGGCGTCGACCGAGGCATAGGCCTCGTAGAGGTGGGCCGTGCCCGATTCCGCGTCGAGGTACCAGTCGTAGATCAAGGTCCCCGGCTCGGTCGAGCTCACCTCGCAGCATTCGTTGACCGCAGCGGTGAACGCCTCCACGTCCGTGACCTCGATCTCGAACACGAACCTGATCTCTGTGGCGCTGGACATGGGGCTCCTCCTCGGTCTGTCCAGACAGCATGCAGTGACCAAGAGCCATGCGCCAACTCCCAGGATCATCGCCGTCGTCCGAAGCCCATTAGGGTCGACGACCAGGAACGACGAATGGAGTGGCCACGATGAGCAGCCCCAGCAGCCCGAGAGACGACGAGCACGAGGCTCCTGGTCATGCCGTGCTGGCGGGCTCCGGCGAGCGACCCCGCCCCGGCGACCTCGTGATCGATCAGGATCTGGGCGTGGCTCCGGAGCCGCTCGTCGGTGCTGACACCTCGACGGCACTCGACGAGGATGAGAGCTCGACGGAGATCCCCGCTGGACCGCTCTGGGCGATGAAGGCCCGCCGACACACCCAGTGGCACCTCCTCGCCTCCAGCGAGCGCCATCAGCGACTCAGGGAGACCCTCGGGTCGGGCGAAGACTCGCTCCACGTGATCGACGATGGTCGACACCACGCCATGATCGCCCACGTGGTGGGCTCCGTCGGGGGGGATGTCGAGTACTCGTTGGTCGGTCGACTCACCCGAGAGCACCTCGGCGCGCTCCAGGCTGGCACGGTCCCACTCACTTCGGCGTTCGGCGAGGCGAGCGAGATCACGCTCTGCGGTACCGCCGTCGAAGTCGGCGTGGAGTCGTCGAACGTGTTCGACGTGGCCCGGTACGCCGACTCAGGAGAGATCCCCAGCACGTATCTGCCGGGTGCTCCGAGGCTGACCTTCAGCGCTCCGCTCGAGATCACCATCTACTGATCGAACCGTCCGACACCGGCAAGATGTCGTGGGTGCGGCTTCGTCCTCAACGCTCAACGTTCGTAGCGCCCGGTGAGTGAGGCCTCAGACCAGCTCGCGGATCGGAGCCTCGAGTTGGTCCTGTCCTCGTTGGCCGGCCCAGGTGCGGTGGCGCGCCCGGACCAGCGGAGGGCAGTCAGGGCACTGCTGGCCCCGGGGGCTCGGGTGCTCGTGGTCCAAGCAACAGGGTGGGGCAAGTCTGCGGTGTACTGGGCCGCCACAACGGCGCTACGCGGCATGGGTCGTGGCCCGACGCTGGTGGTGTCGCCCTTACTCGCGCTGATGAGGGATCAGGTGGTCGCGGCGGGGGCGTCAGGGCTCCTCGCAGGCTCGATCAACTCCTCGAACTTCGATGAGTGGGATCAGGTGCTCCACCGGATCGAGCACGATGAGCTCGACGTGCTGCTCGTGTCACCGGAGCGACTGGCGAACCCTCGCTTCATGGAGCGGATCGGACCCCTGCTCGGTCGAGCCGGTCTGATCGTGATCGACGAGGCCCACTGCATCTCGGACTGGGGGTTCGACTTCCGACCGGACTACCAGCGACTGTCCAGGCTGCTCACGGAGTCTGCTGACATCCCTGTCCTCGCAACGACCGCCACGGCGAACGCACGGGTGTCCGACGACGTGTCCGTGCAGCTTGGAACGGAGACCCTCGTGCTGCGCGGCAGCCTCGCTCGCACGTCGCTGCGGCTGAGCGTCGTCGCTGGCCTTGGCCCCCTAGAGCGCTTCGCCTGGGTGGACGAGGCCATCGGGCAGATCGAGGGCTCCGGGATCGTCTACGTGCCGACGGTCGCTGACACCACTCGACTCGCATCCTTCCTCGCTTCGCAAGGGCACGCGGTGGCGGCGTACTCGGGCCAGCTCGAGCCGGAGAGAAGGGCTGTCGTCGAGGATGACCTCCGCCACAACCGCCTGAAGGCCGTGGTGGCCACCTCCGCCCTCGGCATGGGCTACGACAAGCCGGACCTCGGCTTCTGCATCCACGTGGGCTCGCCTGACTCCCCGGTGGCGTACTACCAGCAGGTGGGTCGGGCCGGACGGGCCATCGACCACGCCGAGGCCATCCTGTTGCCGGCCGAGACCGACGAGCGGCTCTGGGAGTACTTCGCGACTGCGTCAATCCCGGTGCCGGCGACGATCGACGCCATCATGGCGGTCCTCACCGAAGGCGAGCGGCCCATGAGTGCGCCGGCCCTCGAGGCCTCGACCGGGGTGAGACGCGGACGACTCGACGCGACCCTCAAGGTCATGGCCGTCGACGGGTCGGTCGAGCTGGGCGCCGAGGGCTGGATGGCCACTGGGGTCCCATATGTGTTCGACGAGGAGAAGTGGTCGTCCATCACGGCAGTCCGAGCCGCCGAGGCCGCACTCATGAGGTCCTATGCGCGCGGCGACGGATGCCTCATGGAGTTCCTGCAGGTGGCGCTCGACGATCCCGATCCCGGTCCCTGCGGCTCATGCTCGGTCTGCACCGGTGAGCTCCCACCTCCCGGGCGGTCGCCGAGCCAAGGGTCGGTCCTCGCCGCGGCCGAGTTCCTCCGAGGCCAGGATGTGATCATCGAGCCTCGCAAGATGTGGCCGAGCAAGATCGACGGGCTCCGAGGCCGGATCGTCGGGGCGGATGAGGGACGAGCGCTCAGCTTCGCCGACGATCCAGGTTGGAGCGTTGCGGCACGGTCCACGGCAGGTCCAGATAAAGCGCTTCCCGACGAGGTGGTCGACGGGGTGGTGCAGGTGCTGGCGCGCTGGCGCTCCCGCTGGGCGGAGCGACCGGTTGCGATCGTCCCGATGCCGTCTGACCGCCACCACACCCTCATCTTGGACCTGGCCGATCGCCTCGGGGCGATCGGCAGGCTGCCGGTGCTCGACATCCTCGGGTCCTCGGGGGAGGCACCGGGTCGAGACGCCAGCTCTCGGGATCGGGTCACCGGTCTCCTTGCTCGCCTCTCGGTGGATTCGAGTGCCCCGGTGCCGGACGGACCAGTGCTGCTCGTCGATGACTCCTATCGGTCCGGATGGACGATGACCGTGGCCGCCTCGCTGCTGCGAGCCGCCGGAGTACCCGCGGTCCTGCCGCTGGTCGTGCACCAGCTTCCCTGAGGCCACGGCCGGCTGGCGGCTCGCCGCTACCATGTGCGCAACGCAGGAGGTGTGGGATGGCAGAAATCGTGGTCGGAGTCGATGGATCGGAGAGCTCGGTGCGCGCCACCCGTTGGGCAATCGAAGAGGCAGCCCACCGCCGGGCCTCGGTTCGCATCATCAGCGCCTTCCAAGCACCAGCCACGTGGCTCGGGATGGGCGAGGCGCTTGGCGCCACGATGACCGTCGCCGTGAGCGAGGATGACCTCAAGAGCTATGCGCTGTCGACCATCGAGGCGGTCCTCGATGGTATCGATGTCCCGGACGCTGTCGAGGTGATCTCCGATGCTCGGATGGGGCATGCCTCCGATGTCCTGATCGCCGCATCCCGGGAGGCGGATCTCCTCGTCGTCGGCAGCAGGGGCCATGGAGACATCGGCAGCCTCCTGCTCGGCTCCACGGGGATGCACTGCGTCCACCACTCAGCCTGCCCGGTCGTCGTCGTCCCTCACGACGGCCGCTGATCGAGGTGAGTGCACCCACCGTCGTCCTCGACCTTGATGGCGTCGTCTGGCTGGCAGGCCACGAGATCCCTGGCGCCTCTGAGGCGGTGTCGATGCTCCGCGCAGCGGGTCGCCACGTCCTCTTCGTCACGAACAACTCGTCGCCGACGCTGGCGCAGATGACAACGCGACTCGGTCGCATCGGGGTCGAGGCGGCCGAGGATGACGTCATCACCGCCGCCGTGGCGGCCGCGAGCATCCTTCCCTCCGGAAGCTCCGCCCACGTGATCGGGGACCACGGCGTGCATGAGGCAGTGGAACGCGCCGGAGTCATCTCGACGACGGACTCGCCCGACGCTGTGGTTGTCGGATGGGAGCGGTCGTTCACCTTCGACGGGATCGCCAGGGCTGCCACGAACATCCGCAACGGCGCGCGATTCATCGCCACCAACGATGACCCGACCCACCCGACGGCCGAAGGGCTCTTGCCTGGAACCGGGGCGCTTGTCGCGGCGATCGCCACCGCGTCGGAGACGCCTCCACTCATCGCCGGGAAGCCTGGACAACCGACGATCGACCTCATCGCGCGACGCTCCGGTGGCATCGAGATCTGCATCGGAGATCGGCCTTCGACCGATGGGGCGCTCGCCAAGGCCCTCGGCGTGCCGTTTGGGCTCGTGCGATCGGAGGCGACGCCATCGACCGATGTGCGCATCGAGCGCGAGGCGCCGACGCTCCTCTCGCTCGTCGAGGGTCTGCTGGCCTGACTCGCAGCTGGGGCGATGGCACCGGCCGCAGGTGCGATCGTGCTTAGATGAGGCCGTGAGGCAGGGAGGGCGTCCGTGAACCTGAGCCGGTTCGTCAAGGCAAGCCAGCTCATCGCGACCGTGACGCTTTCGCGGATCGAGGAGACCATCCGGGCCATCACACGAGTGCCGGTCGAGGCGGCTGGCGAGGCGGCGGTGCAGATCAGCGACGCCTCGGTAAACGCCGGTCGCAGGATCGTCGATGTGACAGGTTCGTCCCTCCGGGCAGTCAGCCGGGGGGTGGCGGAGGTCAGTCGCAACGTGGCGCCCGACGAAGAGCTCTGACCGATGGGTCGGGTTCGACTCGACGTGCTCCTCGTTGACCGTGGTCTCGTGCGGTCTCGAGCGGAGGCATCCGAAGCGATCGCCGCCGGGATGGTGCTGGTCAACGGCTCGGTGGCGCAGAAGCCCGCCAGGCAGGTAGACCCCGGAGAGCAGATCCATGTGATGGCCCACGGCCCTGAGTTCGTCAGCCGCGGTGGCAAGAAGCTGGCCCGAGCCCTGACGGCCTTCTCGATCGACCCATCCGGCCGGACCGCTGTCGACGCCGGGAGTGCCACCGGTGGCTTCACCGACTGCCTGCTCCAGGCTGGTGCAGCCGGCGTGGTGGCGGTGGACGTCGGATACGGTCAGCTCCACGAGCGCCTGCGTCAGGATGAGCGCGTGATCTCCCTCGAGCGCACCAACATCAGGGAGGTCGACCGTGAACGAGCCACGGCATTGCTCGCCCCGAAGCCGGCACCCTCGCTCGTCGTGGCCGACCTGTCGTTCATGTCGGCTCGGCTCATCTGCGCCAGACTCCTAGAGGTGAGCGGAGAGACAGGCGACACGGTGATCCTGTGCAAGCCGCAGTTCGAGGTTGGCCGACAGGTGGCCTCGAAGGGGCGTGGTGTCATCCGGGCACGATCCGATCGCGCGGATGCCCTCGAGGGCGTGGTGGAAGCCCTCAGCGCGGCTGGCGCTTCGGTCCTCGGGATCACCGCATCCCCAATCCTTGGCCCAGCCGGCAACGCGGAGTTCCTCGTCCATGCCAGGCACGGCGAAGCGTCGGATCGTGCGACCATTGAGGACATGATCGATCTCGCCCTTGATGAGGCGGAGCTGCTGTGAGCCGCGCCCACGTCGCGCTCGTCGTCCATGCGGGGCGTCAAGACGCGGTCGCCCTGGCGTCCACGACCGCGTCCGAGCTCGTGGCGAGGGACATCGAGGTGACCGTCGTCGCACTGGAGAGGTCGGCGGTGTTCGGTGAGCTCGACGCGCTCGACGAGATCGCCCCCGACCTGCTCGTCAGCCTCGGTGGCGATGGGACCTTCCTTCGCACCGCCCGGCGTGCCCACGAGCTTGATGTGGCCGTCCTCGGCGTCAACTTCGGCCGGGTGGGCTACCTGCTCAACATGGCACCGGCGGAGCTTCACGGCGCCATCCTCGACGTCCTGACCGGAGCCGCACAGATCGAGGAGCGTGCAGGCCTCTGCGTGGATGTGGAGATCGACGGCCAGCGGTCTGAGCTTTTCGTGGTGAACGAGGCGTCGCTCGAGAAGACCGTCCCGGGTCACGTGGTCCGGATCAACTCGTCGATCGATGGTGAGCCGTTCTTGAGCTATGCCGCCGACGGCGTCCTCGTCGCCACGCCGACGGGCTCGACCGCCTACAACCTCTCGGCCGGAGGGCCGGTCCTGGCTCCCGGCATCGACGGGTTCGTGATGACCCCGGTGGCGCCGCACTTCGTCATCGACCGCAGTGTCGTCCTCGGTGGGGAGCAGGTCCTCGAGCTCCGGGTGGTCGGGGAGCGACCAGCGGTCTTCGTCGTCGACGGTCTGTCTGCCGCCACCCTCGAGCCTGACGGGATCGTGGTCTGCCGTCGCCACCGGAGGCGGCTCAAGGTGGTCGTGCTCTCGGAGGTCGGCCTCGGGCAGCGCCTGCGAGAGAGCCTCCGCCAAGGACACGAGTGAGGCCGTGCTCCTCGAGCTGACCGTACGTGGCCTCGGCGTGATCGATGAGACGACCCTGTCATTCGGACCGGGGCTCACGGCGCTGACGGGAGAGACGGGTGCGGGAAAGACGCTGCTCGTCGACGCCCTGGCACTGGTGATGGGCGGTCGCCCGCCACGAGGCATTGTCGCCGACGGGGGAGCGGCCTACGTCGAGGCAACGTTCGCTCGTCCCGACGGGACGGAGGTCATCCTTGCGAGGGAGATTCCTGCAGAGGGACGCGCCAAGGCCTGGATCGACGGTCGAGCCTGTTCGCTGGCGGTCCTGGGCGAACAGGCTGCCGGGCTCTGCGACATCTACGGACAGCATGAGCACCAGTCCCTGCTCAGCGCGACCGCCATCCGCAGGGCGCTCGATGCGTTCGGGGGGATCGACCGGACTGATCTCGTCGCCGCCCGTGCCGCGGTGAGAGACCTCGAGGCCGAACGAGACGCGCTGGGTGGCGATCCAGAGGAGCTGGTGCGCGAGTGTGCGCTGCTCGACCACCAGGTCGGGGTCATCGATGCAGCGGCGATCCAGGGGCCCGACGAGGTCGACGACCTCCTGATGGAGGCGGCGCTCCTTGGAGATGCCGTGCGCCTTCGGTCCGTCCTGGCCTCTGGGCTCGAGGAGCTCGAGGGCCACGAGCGCGGTGGTGCCCGAGACCACGTGGCCCGCCTGCGGTCAGAGATCCTCGGTCACGCGGCACTCGGTGCAGCCCACGAGGCGCTGCTCGACGCCGAGGTCGCCCTCGAGGAGGCCGCCTCTCGGCTGCGCGAGGCGCTCGAGTCGATCGAGGCTGATCCGGTTCGAGCGTCGGTCGTCGACGAGCGACTCAAGCTGCTGCACGAACTCACGAGGATGCATGGCCCAACCTTGGCGGACGTGCTGGCGACCAGGACGGCGTTGGTCGAGCGCTCGGCTGCTCTCCGGAGCTCGATCGAGCGTCAGTCGTCGCTGACCGATCGCCTGGCTGAGGCAACACGGCGGCTTCGAGCGGAGGAGGAGGAGCTGCTCTCGCAGCGGCGAGACGCGGCACCACGTCTCTGCGACGGGATCAGGGCTCATCTTCCCGGCCTCGCCCTCGCGCGCTCTGAGGTCGATGTTCGCGTGGATGGTCCTGCCGGCGAGAAGGTCGAGCTGCTGTTCAGCGCGAACCGTGGTCACGCCCCGCAGCCGGTCTCCGCTGTCGCCTCCGGGGGAGAGTTGGCTCGATTGATGCTCGCGCTCCGCCTGACGTTGCCAGGAGGTCCGTCATGCATGGTCTTCGACGAGGTCGACGCCGGCATCGGGGGCTCCACCGCTCTGGTCCTCGCCTCCGCCCTTGCCGAGGTGGCAACGGACCGGCAGGTCCTCGTCGTCACGCACCTCGCACAGGTTGCCGCCCGGGCGTCGGGCCAGGTGACCGTGATCAAGGTTGCCGGGGAGCGCGACGCCGCTCGTGCCCAAGCGCTCGATGAGGAGGGACGCGTCGGTGAGCTCGCCCGCATGCTGTCGGGTCAGCCGAACTCGGACGCAGCCCGGCGTCACGCCCGCGAGCTGCTCGGTGCTCCCGACCTCGACGCGGCTCAGCTCCCCTTGGTCTAACCTGAGGGACCAGTGATGCACGCTGAGACCCCCACCGCCCGATGAGCAAGTTCATCTTCGTCACGGGAGGAGTGTCGAGCTCGCTGGGCAAGGGGCTCACCGCCTCGTCCCTCGGCCGTCTGCTCAAGATGCGCGGGTATCGCATCACGATGTGCAAGCTCGACCCGTACATCAACGTCGATCCAGGGACGATGAACCCCGGAGAGCACGGAGAGGTGTTCGTGACCGACGACGGTGGCGAGACCGACCTCGACCTCGGTCACTACGAGCGCTTCATCGACGAGAGCCTGAATCGCAACTCCAACACGACCACGGGTTCGATCTACTCGTCGGTCATCGCCAAGGAGCGTCGGGGTGACTACCTCGGCAAGACGGTCCAGGTCATCCCCCATGTGACCGATGAGATCAAGGAGCGGATCAAGCGACTCGCCACCGACGACCTCGATGTCGTGATCGTGGAGATCGGTGGCACGGTGGGCGACATCGAGATCGTCCCGTTCATCGAGGCCATCCGCCAGTTCCGCCGTGATGTGGGACGAGACAACGTCTGCTACGTACACCTCACCCTCGTCCCCTACCTCGCGGTGAACGGGGAGCAGAAGACGAAGCCCACACAGCACTCGGTCACCGAGCTGCGAAGCCGAGGCATCCAGCCCGATGTGATCGTCTGTCGGAGCGACCAGCCCATCTCCGAGGGTCTCAAGCGCAAGATCTCGTTGCTGTGCGACGTCAACATTCAAGCGGTCATCTCGGCCATCGATGCCTCGAGCATCTACGAGATCCCGTTGGCGATGCACGAGGAGGGCCTCGACGAGTTCGTCTGCGAGCTCCTCAAGCTTGACCTCGAGGCGCATCCCATCAACCTCGCACCATGGGAGGACCTCGTGGACCGGGTCGAGCACCTCGATCGGACGGTGCGCATCGGGGTGATCGGCAAGTACGTCAACATGCCCGACGCCTACCTGTCGATCGTCGAGTCGTTGAACCACGCGGGATTCCACCATGGAGCCAAGGTCCAGCTCGAGTGGATCGATGCCGAGAGGGTCCCGGGCGAGATCGGTCGTGACGCCCTCGAGCAGCTCGACGGCATCGTCATCCCTGGCGGGTTCGGAGAGCGCGGGATCGAGGGCATGATCGCGGCGGCCCAGATCGCACGCGAGTCGGCCATCCCATTGCTCGGGATCTGCCTCGGTATGCAGGTCATGGTGGTCGAGACCGCTCGCAACGTCGCCGGGCTCGACGGGGCCAACTCGTCCGAGTTCGACCGGCTGTCACCGCACCCGGTGATCGACCTGATGGCCGAGCAGGTCGACGTGTCCGACATGGGCGGGACCATGCGGCTCGGTGCGTACCCGGCCATGCTCCTTCCGGGTAGCCGTGTCGCCGAGCTTTACGGCGCCGAGGTCGCATCCGAGCGCCACCGTCATCGCTATGAGTACAACGGTCGCTACAAGGCACGCCTCGAGGAGGCTGGGCTCCTGTGCTCAGGTGCCTCACCCGACGGCAGGCTCGTGGAGTTCGTGGAGCGGCCAGATCACCCGTTCTTCGTCGGAACCCAGGCCCACCCGGAGTTCAAGTCTCGCCCTGACCGACAGCACCCGCTCTTCCAGGGACTCCTCGACGCGGCGCTCGATCGGGCTGAGGGTCGAGACCCGCATCTGATCGATCTCGACTCGGTTCGCTGACCCTCCGGTGCAGCGCTTCCGCCTGACCTCGACCGAGAGGCTCTTCGACGGGTACATGGTCAACCTCGATCGGTTGCACTTCTCGGCCGACGACGGACTCACCTTCGACCGCGAGGTCGTCCGCCATCCGGGAGCCGTCGCGGTCGTGCCCGTCGATGCCGATGATCAGGTCATCCTGATCCGCCAGTTCCGGGCTGCGGTGGGCGATCGCGTCCTTGAGATCACCGCTGGGACCTGCGATGTGACCGGTGAGGACCTCGAGTCAACGGCACGGCGCGAGCTGCTTGAGGAGGTCGGCCTCGAGGCCACGGATCTCGAGCTCCTCGGAGTGTTCATGAACTCGCCGGGATACTGCGACCAGCGGACCTTCGTCTACCTCGCCACGGGTCTCACCGTGGTGGACAGGGCCCCTGAAGGACCCGAAGAGGCCGACTCGACGGTCGAGCGTCACGCCCTCGCCTCGGCCGTCGAGATGGTGGAGCAAGGCATCATCTCCGATGGGACCACCGCCTACGGCCTGCTGATGGCGGCCCGGCGCCGTGGCCTCTGAGCGCGTCCTCGGGACTCCGGTCGCCGACTTCCTCGACTGGCTGACCGTCGAGAAGGGTCGGTCGCCGAGGACGATCGAGAGCTACCGGCGAGACCTCGAGGCCTAT
Source organism: Acidimicrobiaceae bacterium (assembly GCA_947456245.1). Taxonomy (GTDB): domain Bacteria; phylum Actinomycetota; class Acidimicrobiia; order Acidimicrobiales; family RAAP-2; genus CAIUMH01. Next base: position 68,570 of record CANGPS010000005.1, on the reverse strand, counting down.
GAGTCCTCGCTTGCGGGGCGAGGGGTGACGGTCGTGACGGCCAGCCCAGGGGACATCGACCGGTATCTCTCCGAGATGAGGCAGGAGGGCAGGGCCCCCGCATCCGTGGCGAGAGCGAGATCCTCCATCCGCGGCCTCCATCGCTTCCTCGCCGACGAGGGCGTGGTCACGGGGGATCCGAGTCGGAGCGCTCCGGTCGTCCGGGTCCCGTCACGAGTGCCAAAGGCATTGCCTGAAGCGGTCATCATCGACCTCCTCGATGGCATCGGCGGTGAGGACCCACTGAGCCTGCGGGATCGGGCGGTGCTCGAGCTGCTCTATGGGACCGGAGCGCGGGTCTCGGAGATCACGGACCTCGATCTCGACGACCTCGCCTTCGATGACGGTCTGCTTCGGGTTACGGGGAAGGGTGACAAGGAGCGACTCGTCCCTGTGGGTCGCAGCGCACAGGCGGCGATCGGCAGGTGGTGCGAGCCCGGCGCCCGAGACTCCCTCCTCGCCCGATCAACGCGGCGAGACGACCACTCGGCACTCTTCGTGAACCAGCGTGGCCGGCGCCTCTCGCGTCAGGGTGTGCATCTCCTCGTCTCGAACCGTGCCCGTCGAGCGGGGATAGCCAGCCCGGTCAGCCCCCACGTGCTTCGGCACTCCTGCGCTACGCACATGCTCGCCCACGGTGCAGACGTCCGGGTGGTCCAGGAGCTGCTCGGTCACGCCTCGGTGGCCACGACGCAGCTGTACACCAAGGTCAACCGAGATCTCCTCCATGCGGCCTACCGCTCGGCGCACCCTCGGGCTAGCTCCTGAGGGAACCGTGTCAGTGCGAGGATCTAGGCTCGTGCCATGTCCTCCACTGACAACCAGCACGTGTTCCGCGACGCCCTCGAGATCGAGAAGGCCCGCATCCTCGGAGAGCTGAGCGATCTCGGCTTCGGCGAAGAGGGTCTCCTCGCCTACGACAACAACTTCGCCGACACCTCGCAGGTGACCGCAGAGCGGGGTGAGACCGAGGCCCTCGCGGGGGAGCTGTCCGAGACGCTCGCTGCGGTGGAGGCTGCGCTCGCACGGCTCGACGCTGGGACCTATGGGGTGTGCGAGCGTTGCGGCGAGCCGATCGCCGCCGAGCGCCTCGAAGCAATGCCCATGGCCAGCACCTGCATCCTCCACGCCTCCCTGTAGGCCGCCATGCCGATCTCGGCGCGTCCTGCCCGCACCATCCAGCGTTCTCGGGTCGTCGTCAGCGGCGTGCTCGTCGCGTTGCTCGCCGCACTGATCGCCGCTGGCCGCATCACCGGGGATCAGATCATCGGCTATGTCGCAACCGTCGCATCGCTGATGCTCGCCGGCCAGGTGGCCAGCATGGTGACCCGCCGTCAGGTGGCACCAGCCGAGCGCACCCTCGTCCCGGGGGCCTCCTCACGGATCGACCCACTTGGCACCCTGATCGTGCCAGCGCTGCTTGACGTCGGCCTTCTCGGCTTCTTTGGGTGGCTTCGACCCCTGCCATCGCTCCCAGCGCAGCGAGGGGGCCGGAACGCGCTGGTGCTTCGTGCCCTGTCGTCGTCAGCGACCTACCTGTCCGTCATGATCACGGCGGCGGTGATCTTCAGGATCGCGTATCACGGCGAGGACGTCTCCAGCGTGTCCCTCATCTCGCGGATCGCCTTCTTGACCGGGTTCGTCAACACCTGGCTGCTGGTGACCTCGTTGATCCCTGCGCCGCCGCTCCCGGGTTCCGTTCTCCTCGAGCGGATTCTTCCCGTCAGCGCATGGGCCCGCTATGCGCGCATCCGACCCCATGTCGCCAAGGGCATCGTGGGATTCCTGCTCATCTCGGTGATGCTGGGCCTCGGCACGGTCTCGTTCTTCGCCCAGCTCATCGAGCGCCTGTGGCTGTGGCTGCTCCTGATCGGCAGCTAGCGCAGGGCTGGCCTCAGGGCCGGAGCAGACCGACGGCGTCCGCAGCGCGCAGGTAGGTCGCCTCGGCCACCTGTGCTGCCCGAGTCGATCCCTCCCTGAGGATGGCCATCACGCCCCCAGGGTCATCCGTGAGCTCCCGGTAGTGATCCTGGAGTGGTGCGAGCGCCTCGATCAGCGCCTCGGATACCGCTCCCTTGAGGTCCCCGTAGCGGTCGTAGCTCCCAGCGAGGGCCTCGGGGTCCTGACCGGTGGCAGCTCCGAGCAGGCTGAGGAGGTTGGTCACGCCCGGCTTCGCCGACGGGTCCCATGCAACGACCCCGTCCGTGTCGGTGACCGCCTTCTTCACCTTGCGGACGATCTCGTCAGGGGAGTCCATGATGCCGACGGTCCCGAGCGGAGAGCCCGACGACTTCGACATCTTGCGGTCTGGGGCCTGGAGGTCCATCACCCGCGCGCCCACCTTCGGGATGGTCGCCTGCGGGACGGTGAAGATGTCTCCGTAGCGATGGTTGAAGCGTCCGGCGATCTCGCGGGTCAGCTCGAGGTGCTGGCGCTGGTCGTCGCCGACCGGCACCTGGTCGGCGTCGTAGAGCAGGATGTCGGCCGCCATGAGGACGGGATAGGTGAAGAGACCGACCCGGACGGACTCCTGGCCTCCACCCTTGTCCTTGAACTGCGTCATCCGACGGAGCTCCCCCATGGTCGCCGTGCACTCGAGCAGCCAGGTCAGCTGCTGGTGCGCAGGGACGTGGCTCTGGACGAACAGGGTGCAGCGAGCCGGATCGAGGCCGGAGGCGAGCAGGACGCATGCAGCGTCGAGGGTCTGGCGCCGGAGGACCCCAGGGTCGATCGACAGCGTCAGCGCATGGAGGTCGACGATGCAGAAGTAGGCGTCAGCCGTGTCCTGATCCTGCACCCAGTTGCGCACCGCACCGAAGTAGTTGCCCAGATGGAGGTCCCCAGAGGGTTGGATCCCGGAAAGCACGCGCGCCATGGGGGGAGATGTTAGGAGATCCCCGGCCGGAGTCGGAGCGACCCCCTCCGCGGTTCGGTAGTCTGCCCGAGTGACGTACGTCGTGACGACGCCTGTCTTCAGCGGGCCAATCGAGCTGCTCTTGAACCTGGTCTCCTCTCATGAGGTCGACATCCTCGAGGTCGAGCTCGCCCCCGTGGTCGACGCGTTCGTCAAGGAGGTCCTCAATGCCCAGGGCGATCTGCCGCTGGAGCAGCTGAGCGAGTTCCTCCTGGTGGCCGCGATCCTGCTCGAGATCAAGAGTCGTCGTCTGCTGCCGGGACCTGATCAGGTGGAGGGCGACGAGGACCTCGTCGGCTGGGAGGAGCGCGATCTCCTGTTGGCGAGGTTGCTCGAGCTCCGCGCCTATGCGGCCGCTGCCGACCTCTTCGTGGGCCTGCTCGACCAGGCGTCGAAGAGTCTCCCGAGGGTCACCGGACTCGACGAGGGCTTCGTGGTCGAGCCACCAGACCTCCTCGCCGGAGTGACGCCGGACTTGCTGGTGAGGGCCTACGAGCGGGCGACCGAGGAGCAGCCGACGGCCGTGGTGGACCTCAGCCACGTCACGATCGATGCCGTCAGCGTGGCAGAGACCGTCACCGTGCTCGCCCATGACCTGCCGAAGCGCGGACCGGTCTCCTTCCGTTCGCTCGTCGAGGGCGTCGTGACGAGGCTCGAGATCATCGTGCACTTCCTCGCCGTCCTCGAGCTCTGCAAGCTCGGGCGCGTGTCGCTTGGCCAAGGAGAGACCTTCGGGGACCTCCAGATCGCCTGGATCGGAGACGCACCGGGGTTCGATGCCATTGATTCTGGAGACCTGGAGGTCGACGACTATGACGGATAGCGACCTGCGGATGGCGCTCGAGGCGGTCCTCACCGTGGCCATCGAACCCGTTCCCTCAGATGCCCTGGCCGACCTGGTGGGCCTCGACGAGTCGGCCGTCCGAGACGTGCTGGTCGAGATCCGGCGCGATCTGGTCGACACCGGACGGGGGTTCCATCTCGTCGAGCTGGCCTCCGGCTGGCGCCTGCAGTCGAATCCGTCCGCTGTCGAGGTCGTTCAGCGCTTCGCCTCGAGGGACCTCTCGGCCCGGCTGTCGACGGCCGCTCTGGAGACCTTGGCGATCGTGGCGTACCGACAGCCCGTGTCGCGGGCTCAGGTGGCGACGCTCCGGGGCGTGAACGTCGACGGCGTGGTGCGGCTCCTCGAGCAGCGGGGCTACATCGAGGCGGTGGGCCGTGCCGACGGACCCGGTCAGCCGATCCTCTATGGCACGAGCGAGGTCTTCCTCGATCGGCTCGGCCTCGCCTCCCTTAGCGAGCTTCCCCGTCCGGAGAACCTCCTTCCTGACGCAGCCGAGGTCGATGCCCTCGCCGACGAGATGACGGGCTCGCCCACGCCATGAGCGACGAGGGCCCGCAGCGGTTGCAGAAGGTACTGGCCCGTGCAGGCCAGGGGAGCCGTCGCACGTGCGAGGACATGATCATCGAGGGCCGGGTGACCATCGATGGCGTGGTGGCGACGGTGGGGGACAAGGTCGACCCGAGCACGGCGAGGATCGAGATCGACGGTGCGCTGGTCCCGGTCGCCCCCGGTCTGGTGCACTACCTGCTCAACAAGCCACCCGGTGTCGTGACCACCGCAGCAGACCCGGAGGGTCGCACCACCGTGCTCGACCTCGTGCCCGACTTCCCGAGAGTCTTCCCGGTCGGACGACTCGACCTGATGACCGAGGGCCTGCTGATCCTCACCAACGACGGTGCATTCGCCCACGACCTGATGCACCCGTCGAAGGGAGTCGAGAAGGAGTACCTCGCCCAGGTGCGCGGGGATCCGACCCCGGCCTCCGTGCGCTCCCTCAGGGAGGGGGTCAAGCTCGACGACGGGCTGACCGCACCGGCGAAGGTGTCCCGGGTGACCGACGGGGTGCTCCGCATCACGATCCACGAGGGCCGAAACCGTCAGATCCGAAGGATGTGCGAGTCGATCGGGCATCCGGTGGAGCGGTTGGTCCGCACACGGATCGGAGGCGTCGGAGACGCCACCCTCAAGCCAGGCCAGTGGCGGAGCCTGACCATCAAGGAGGTGGCTCGCCTCGCCTCGGCTGCCTCGGTGGCCCCCGATGCCACCGCTGCGCCGAAGTAGGCTCAAGGCCCTATGGCGACGGGACTGGTGTGGGGGATCCGAGGTGCGACCACCGTCGAGGCCGACGAGCCAGCACTGATCGACGAGGCAGTGCTCGAGCTCCTCTCTGAGCTGCTCGAGCGCAACGACCTCACCCCTGAGGACTGCATCAGCATCCTGTTCACCGCCACCGCGGATCTGGTGTCGACCTTTCCCGCCACGGCCGCTCGCCATGCAGGATTCGGCGATGTTCCGTTGATCTGCGCCCAGGAGATCCCGGTACCCGGATCCATGGAGCGCTGCATCCGGGTGCTGCTGCACGTCCACACGACGCACGAGCGCAGCGACCTCCACCACGTGTACCTGCGTGGAGCGAAGGGCCTTCGCGATGACCTCCCGCGCTGAGGGTGCCGACGTGACCTCCCAGGGTCGAGCCCAGGTGATCGGCACGGGCCTCATCGGCGGCTCGGTCGCCATGGCGCTCCGGGCGGCTGGGTGGCACGTGACGGGGAGCGACGCCGACCACGAGGTCGAGGCGGCGGCACTCGAGCGCGGGGCGGTGGATGCCGTGGGGCGAGACGCCCCGGCGGATCTCGTCGTGGTCTGCACGCCGAGTGCGAAGGTCGCGGACATCGCACGCTCGGTGTTGGCCGCCAACCAGGACCCCAACCTCATCGTGACCGATGTGGCCGGCGTGAAGGCTCCGATCGTTGAGGCGATCGACGACCCCCGATTCGTCGGTGGGCACCCGATGGCAGGCTCCGAGCAGCTCGGGGTGGCCGGAGCCCGCAGTGACCTCTTCGTGGGCGCCACCTGGGTCCTGACCCCCGGGGAGGACACCCCGGCCGACACCTACGGTCGCCTGCTCTCGATCGTGCGGAGCCTCGGTGCACAGGGTGTGGCTCTCAGCGCCACGGATCATGACCGACTCGTCGCCCACGTGAGCCACGTCCCCCACCTGGTCGCCTCGGCCCTCATGAACGAGGCTGCAGCGGTTGCAGAGAGCGATGCCGCCCTGCTCCTGCTGGCGGCCGGTGGCTTCAGGGACATGACCCGCGTCGCAGCCGGAGACCCGGCGATCTGGCCTGATGTCTGCGTGGAGAACTCGACCGCCATCCTCGAGGGGCTCGACGCCCTTGCGGTCCAAATCGATGGCCTACGCCAGGCCATCGCTGATGGTGATCGCCAGGCGCTGCACGCAGCCCTCACGACCGCCTCGAGGGCTCGCCGGGCCCTTCCGGGACGGTCGGTGGACCCTGAGCGGCTCGCCGAGGTCAGGATCCCGGTGCCCGACCGAGCAGGTGTCCTCGCCCAGGTGACGGCCACGGCCAGCGAGCTCGGCCTGAGCGTCGTGGACGTCGAGATCGCCCACAGCGTCGAGGGCGGACGAGGGGTCCTGATCGTCGTGGTCGCGCGCGACGAGGCGGAGCGCTACGCCGGCGCACTGCGCAACCTCGACTTCATGTGCTCGGTCGTGGAGCTGTGAGCACCGTCACGATCACCAGGGCCGAGGCGCTCTCTGGGATCGCCAGGGTCCCAGGCGACAAGTCGATCTCCCATCGGGCACTGCTCCTGAGCGCACTCGCCAGCGGTCGATCGGTGATCGAGGGGCTCTCATCGGGGGACGATGTCGCCCGGACGGCCCGCATCGCACGCCAGCTCGGTGCGAGCGTGACGTCAGAGGGGTCGTTGGTGGTGGTCGAGGGAGGCCGTGGGCGGCTGCGAGCCGCAACCGAGCCGCTCGACTTCGGGAACTCTGGGACTGGGTTCCGCCTCGCCATGGGCGTGCTCTCCGGCATCCCGGGGCTGCATCGGCTGGTCGGGGACGCCTCGCTGTCGAAGAGGCCCATGGATCGCGTCGCCGGCCCCCTCGGGTTGATGGGGGCCTCGATCGCGGGCGCCGGAGAGCGGTGCACGGCACCTCTGCGGATCGAAGGGGGTGTGCTGCACGGGATCAACTACTCGGTCCCGGTCCCGAGCGCACAGGTCAAGTCGGCGGTGCTCCTCGCTGCGCTCGGCGCCCAGGGACCGACGACGGTGCACGAGTCGGTCCGGACCCGGCCGCACACCGAGGAGATGATCCTCGAGGCGGGTGGGTCCATCGTGATCAGCGACAGCCCGGACGGTCGCACCATCTCCGTCACCCCGTCGGAACTCGAGGCACGACGGTGGCTCGTGGCGAGCGACCCGTCACAGGCTGCGTTCTTCGTGGTTGCCGGGCTGCTGGCTCGAACCTCGCAGGTAAGCGTGGCGAACCTGTACCCGGACGCCACCCGGATCGGGTTCCTCGGGGTGCTCGAACGCATGGGTGCGGACATCGCGCGACGGCAAGACGGCGGCGTGCTGACGGTGACGGCCCGTTCCTCTGAGCTCACGGGGACGGTGGTCGACGCCCGGGAGATCCCGTCGCTCGACGAGGTGCCCATCTTGGCGGTGGCCGCCGCTGCCGCTGAGGGAACCACGAGATTCGAAGACGTGGCCGAGCTTCGCATCAAGGAGTCCGACCGCTTCGCCGGGACCATCGCTCTGATCAACGCCCTCGGTGCGTCCGCCACGGCCGAGGGCGACGACATCGTGGTCGTGGGCCTCGGAACGCCCTCCCGCTTCGCCACGCCAACGATCGACGCTGGCGAGGACCACCGCATGGCGATGTCCACCGCGATCGCCGGGACCGTCGGTGCAGGAGCGGCCATCACCGGCTTCGACACCGTCGACAGCAGCTTCCCTGGCTTCCTGGACGTCTTGGAGGGCCTCCGTGACTGACCACCTCGTGATCGCCATCGATGGGCCTGCCGGCTCTGGGAAGTCGACGCTCGGCCGAGCGCTGGCGGGGCGGCTCGGACTCAGGACGCTCGACACCGGAGCGAGCTACCGGGCTGTCGCTGCCCTCGCCATCCGGCGGGGTGTCGCGCTCGACGACCTCGCCGCTGTGGCGTCACTCGCCTCCAGTGCCCGCCTCGAGATTTCCGACCGGGTGATGATCGACGACATCGACGTCACCGAAGAGATCCGCTCTGAGGAGGTCAACGCGGCGGTGTCTGTCGTGGCGGCAAACCCCGAGGTCAGGTCGGCGCTGGTGGCTTGGCAGCGTCGGTGGGCGGACGAGCACGCCGGCGGCATCGTCGAGGGGCGTGACATCGGTTCGGTGGTGTTCCCTGACGCGCCCGTCAAGCTCTTCCTGACGGCGAACGTCGAGGAGCGCGCACGCCGGCGCTCGGAGGAGGGTCAGGCCAGCGTCGAGAGGCGGGACCGAATGGACTCGACACGGGCGGTCTCGCCACTCACCACGGCTCCCGGCGCCACCGTCGTCGACACGACGGAGATGCCAGTGGACGAAGTGGTGGATCTGGTGCTGACGATGGTGGACGCTGCGACGGGAGGAAAGCGATGACCGACGAACCACGAGCGGAGTCCCACGGTCGCGGAGCGGTCTTCGAGCCCGATCCGCGTCGCACGGTAACGTACCGCGCTCTTCGCTGGCTGTTGAGCGGCCTGATGCGGCTCCTGTTCTCACCGAGGGTCGAGGGGCCTGGCATCGTCCCGCACGAGGGACCGGTCATCATCGCCCCGGTGCATCGTTCGATCATCGACTTCGGGTTCGCCATCTTCCTGACAGATCGCAAGATGTTCTTCATCGCCAAGGACAGCCTGTGGAAGGTTGGACTGCTCGGCCGGTTCCTCTTGGCGATGGGAGCATTCCCTGTCCACCGAGAGTCTGCTGATCGAGCCGCGCTCAACCATGCGGAGTCTGTCCTCGCCCGTGGCGAGGTGCTGGTGCTGTTCCCGGAGGGCACGAGACAGGAGGGCCCGGTCGTCGGTGACATCCTTGAGGGAGCTGCGTTCTTGGCGGCGCGCACCGGCGCCACGATCGTCCCCGTGGGGATCGGGGGGTCGGCGCGGGCCATGCCGGTCGGCAAGCGGCTCCCGCGGCGCAGCCGGGTGACGCTCTACGTCGGCGAGGCCATCGCTGCGCCAGAGCGCAATGAGCGCGGCAGGGTCCCACGCTCAGTCATCCACGAGACCACGCTGACGCTGCGGGCGGCCCTCCAGGACGGCTTCGATCGGGCCAGCGCCTGATCGTCAGCGCTCGCGCCACCAGGTGGAGAGGACCACCTTGGCGTAGCGGAAGCCGAACAGCCAGTTGGTGCCCTTCTTCGTGGTCCCTGATTGGCGGGGCAGCCAGACGGTCGGACGCTCGGTGACCCGCCAACCTCGCTTCAGGCAGGTGATGAGCAGATCGGCGGTCTGATACTGCTCCTGGACGAGTCGATCGACGACGTCGGCGAGCATCGACACGCGCAGGGCTCGGTAGCCGTTCGACGTGTCCGTCAGCTTCGAGCCGGTCATGAGGTTCACCGTGGTCGAGAAGAAGACGACTCCAGCCTTCCGGAACCGATCGGTGGTGGTGTCGGTTCCGAGCCGACGGGAGGCGACGACGAAGTCGGCCTCGTCGTCCACGATGGGGTCGAGCATCCTCGGGATCTCCGCAGGATCGTTCTGTCCGTCTGCGTCGAGCGTGACGACATAGGTCGCGCCGAGCTCGATGCAGAGGCGGTAGCCGACCTGCAGGGCAACTCCGTGGCCCAGGTTGGTCGGGAAGACGAAGGTGACGGCCCCTGCCTCGTAGGAGATCTCGGCCGTGCGGTCGTGTCCTCCGTCCACGATCACCAGGGTCAGCAGCGGTAGGCCGCATGCCTCGGTCGGCATCTTGGCGAGCACGTCGCCGATGTTGCCCTCTTCCTCGTAGGCGCAGATGAGGCCCACCACGGCTGGGAAGCGCAGCCCTGGGTATCGCTGATCGAACTCGGCACGCGCCTGAGCGATCACGCCGGCGCGAAGCTCGGCGAGTCGACGGGTTGCGAGGTCATCCTTCGGCGCCATCGCGCTCCTCAGATCCTGTGGGGGGCTGCGAACACTCGGAGCACCATAGGCTCAAAATGCTCCAGAGGGGGAATCGGGCCATCGGGATCGAAGCTCGTCTGGTCCCAGTCGTCAGCAAACTGCTCGGCCAGGGCGAAGTGCTCGTGTCCGACGTACTGCTCACGGGCGTTCGGATCGAGGCCGAGGTGCTCGTAGTAGTGGCGCCCCTGGAAGTCCTGGTGGACCTCGATCATCCAGACCACTTCTTCGCGCACATAGGGACGCAGGATCTCGGCGGCGATGCGAGGGTGGTTCGCCACAGAGATGGCCTTGCCCACGTCGTGGAGCAGCGCCGCCACGATCACCTCCTCATCGGCACCCGCAGCCTCGGCCCGGGCTGCCGTCTGGAGGCAGTGGGTCAGCTGGTCCACTGCGAAGCCGTCGGTGATGGTCGAGAGGGATCGGAGCATCTCGAGGATGCCTTGGGCAACGCGAGGCTGGTTCTGCGTCGTCACCGTGGCGATGTTCATCCACTCGTCGCGGGTGGACTCGTCCATCCTTGTGAAGATCGGCTGCTGTGTCTCGTGAACGCTCGTCATGTCGTCATCCTCTCACGGACGCAGGCCAGACCACCGGTCAAACGTGACGTTCGAGGTTGTCGAGCACCCGTGCGGCCGACACCTCTCTGTCGTCTGCGAGCACCTCGGCATAGCGGTCGTCGAGATGCCGGAGCAGCTCGCGCAGCTCGGGCGGGGGAGGGAAGTACTCGTCCTCCTCGGTCACGGCCATCACCTCGACGCCATGGCGTGGGCTGAGCCTCTCGATCACCTCGTTGACGAGCCGATCGGGGGCCGACGCGCCGGCCGTGACCCCGACGACACCGGAGAGGTCGTCGGGCAGCTCCGCGGCCTCGTTCACGCGGAGCACGCGTGGGCACCCTGAGTTGGCGGCCACCTTCGCGAGTGCGACGGTGTTGGAGGAGTTCGCCGAACCGATCACCACGACCACGTCGGACTGCCCAGCGATGGCCCGCAGCGCAGCTTGTCGGTTCGTGGTGGCGAAGCAAAGGTCGCTTCGATTGGGCATCCACAGGTCGGGGAAGCGCTCGCGGGCGCTCTCCATCAATGCCCGCCACTCGTCGTGGCTCAGCGTGGTCTGCGCCAGGAGTGCCACTGGCGTGCCCGGGGCGATGGCCTCTGCCGCACGCTCGAGATCCTCCTCCGACTCGACCAGATGGACCGCCTCCGGTGCCACGGCCATGGTCCCCACGGCCTCCTCGTGCCCGGCGTGACCCACGTAGAGGACCTCGTAGCCCTTCCGGGACCGGACCTTGAGCTCATGGTGCACCTTGGTCACGAGCGGGCAGACGGCGTCGACGACGATGCGGTCGTTCTCCCGTGCCGCATCGACGACCGAGGGCGCCGAACCGTGGGCGCTGAGCATCAGCGGTGCTCCCGCCGGCACCTCGTCGACGTCGTCGACGAAGATCACGCCTTGCTCGATGAACCGGTTGACGACGTGCTGGTTGTGGACGATCTCGTGGTAGCAGTAGACGGGCGGCTCGAAGACGGTCACCATCCACGCCAACGCCTTGATGGCCTTCTCCACACCGGCGCAGAAGCCTCTTGGTTCCGCAAGCAGCACGCGTTTGACGTCCATGGTGCCGAGGCTACCGCCGTGGGCCGGGGAGGCAGCCCATCGACCCGCGTAGACTGGCAGGGTGTCGGCACCCCGGATCAGCCACGTCGCCCCGGGCTCGCCTGCCGAGCTGGCCGGCCTCCTCGTGGGCGACGAGGTGCTGTCGATCGATGGTGCGGAGCCGCTCGATGTCATCGAGTGGCAGCAGATGGCCGATGGTGCAGACCTCGAGCTGCTCGTCAGACGCGTCGGTGCTCCGATCGATCGGCGGGTTCGCGTGGCGAAGGACACCGGCGAGCCACTGGGTGCCCGAGTCGACTCCGCCGTGTTCGACAAGATCCGCACCTGCGACAACCACTGCGAGTTCTGCTTCATCTACCAGCTGCCCAAGGGCATGCGGAAGAGCCTCTACCTCAAGGATGACGACTATCGGCTGTCCTTCCTCTACGGCAACTTCACCACCCTGACGCGCTTCACCGAGCTCGACGCCGAGCGTGTGGTCACCGAGCGCCTCAGCCCGCTCTACGTGTCGGTCCACGCCGCCGACCCAGACGTGCGCGCCGGCATGCTCAGGAACGCCCGGGGGGCGACGAGCCTTCGTTGGCTCGACGTGCTCCTCGAGAACGGCATCGAGGTCCACGCCCAGGTGGTGGTCTGCCCAGGGGTCAACGATGGTCCTGTGCTCGAGGAGACCCTGTTGGGGTTCCTCGACCGCTTCGCTACCGTGGCCAGCGTCGGCGTGGTCCCGCTCGGCATCAGCGACCACTCAGATGAGCCGAACATGCGCCCGCACACCGCTGCCGAGGCTGACGCGACGCTCGCGTCCGTCGAGCGCGCAGCATCATTGAGCCTGCAGCTGCTCGGCCGGCGGCGGATCTTCGCGTCCGACGAGTTCTACCTCATCGCCCGGCGTCCGCTGCCCCCCTTGGCGTCCCTCGAGGACCTGACCCAGATCGAGAATGGAATCGGCATGATCAGAACGTTCGAGGAGTCCTTCCGGACCCGACGTGAGTCGCAGGCCACGTTGGGTGGCACCGGCTTCTTCCAGTCAGTCGACGGCGCTCCGCCCTGGGGGTATCGAGCCGAGCGCGCCGCAGCCTCCGATGCGACGACGACGGGCCGGCGCCCGGTGGTCCTCACCGGTGCCTATGGAGCTCAGATCATCCCTCCATTGCTCGCAGAAGCTGATCTCAACGAGGTCGAGGTGCTCGAGGTCGAGAACCGATTCTTCGGCGGCAACATCTCGGTCGCAGGCCTCATGACCGGTGAGGACATCGCACGCACGATCAAGGCGCACGGCGGACTCGGCACCTACCTCCTGCCGGACGTGTGCCTCCATGAGGGACTCCTGATCGATGGCGGGACGGTGGACCAGCTCCCCGGACACGTCGAGGTGGTGCCGACCGACGGCGCTGCCCTGCGCAACCACCTCGAGCGCAGCCTCGGCCGGATGGCGGTGCCCGCATGAGCCGGCGAGCGCAGGTCGTCATCGCTGGACGACCCAACGTCGGCAAGTCCTCTCTGCTCAATCGGATCGTCGGCCGCAGGGTTGCCGTCGTCGAGGAGCACCCGGGGGTGACCCGTGACCGCAAGGTCGTCGAGGCCGAGTGGACCGGCGTGCCCTTCGACCTGATCGACACCGGCGGATGGATGGCCGCCGGTGACGAGCTCGATGACAAGGTCTCCGCCCAAGCGCAGAAGGCCTTCGAGGGGGCTGACGTCATCTTGTTCGTGGTCGACGCCTCCGTCGGCGTAACCGGCGATGACCAGACGGTCGGACGGCTGATCGCCCGGACCGGGCGGCCGGTTCTCCTCGTGGCCAACAAGGTCGACGACCTCGTACACGAGGCGTCGATCTGGGAACTCATGAGCCTCGGCTCAGGCGAGCCATTCCCGGTGAGCGCGTTGCACGGGCGCGGTACCGGCGACCTGCTCGACGCACTCGTCCGTGCCTTGCCCGATGACGTCCAGACCGATCTCGACGAGGTGGACGACGATCCCACCACCAGGGTCGCCATCGTCGGCCGACCCAACGTGGGCAAGTCGACCCTCTTCAACAGGCTCATCGGCGACGATCGCTCGATCATCCACGACATGCCCGGGACCACTCGCGACTCGATCGACACGGTCGTCGACACCGAGGAGGGTCCACTGAAGTTCATCGACACCGCAGGCATGCGCCGACGGGCCCGCACGGAGCGGGGAGCTGAGACCCACTCGGTGCTCCGCGCCCTCGACTCGCTCGACCGGGCTGACATCGCCCTCCTCGTGGTGGACGCGACGGTGGGGGCCTCCCATCAGGACCAGCGGCTCGCTGAGCGCATCTCCGTCGCCGGATGTCCGGCGGTGGTCATCCTCAACAAGTGGGACCTCATCGAGACCGAGCAGCGCGAGTCGATCATGGCTGGGGTGGGCGACAAGCTGGCCTTCCTCGGGACGGCTCCGGTGATCAAGATCTCCGCCGCCTCAGGGCAGGGCGTCCACAAGATCCTGCCGGCCATCTTCGAGGCGACGGACACCTACGGGCAGCGGGTGCCGACCGGCGCGCTCAACCGTGCCATCCGGGACCTGCAGTCGAAGCACCCGGCACCCGGAGCGCGGATCCGCTACGCCGTGCAGGGCGACATCGAACCACCGACGTTCACGCTGTTCTGCTCGGCGCGCCTGCCGCAGACCTATCTTCGCTACGTCGAGCGCTCGCTGCGAGAGGCGTTCGACTTCGGGTCGACGCCCATGAAGATCCGCGTGCGGATCGGCTGAGCCATGGCCTGGTGCGACGCGTGCGACCGGCTCGTCGAGGACGACGACGCGGTCGACGGCGCCTGCCCCACCTGTGGGACGCAGATCATCGACGGCCCCTCGGGTCCGATGCCGTGGAAGTTCCGGCTGATGATCGTGGCGACGGCCGTCTATCTCGTGTGGCGAGCATGGCAGCTGATCACCTGGCTCACCCACTGACCCCCGTCGCCCGACCGCAACCGACCTAGTCTGACGTCCATGCCCATCTACCGCCTTGGGGACCGGACCCCGAAGATCCACCCAGACGCCTTCATCGCCCCCGAAGCCATCATCATCGGGAACGTGACGATCGGTGCGGAGGCCTCGATCTGGCCGGGCGTCGTCCTGCGGGGCGACCACGGCACGATCGACATCGGCGCCCAGACCTCCATCCAGGATGGGACCGTCGTTCACTGCGGCCCGGGGTTCCCGACGATCGTCGGAGAGCGCTGCGTCGTGGGCCACATGGTGCACCTCGAGGGCTGCATCCTCGAGGACGACTCCCTCGTCGGGTCAGGCTCGGTCGTGCTCCACCACGCGACCATCGGGTCCTGGGCCATCGTGGGAGCGAACGCTGTTGTGCCGAACCGCACCCAGGTTCCCTCGGACGCCATGGCGCTCGGCGTGCCTGTCACGATCCGAGAGGGAGCATCGAACCGAGCGCTGATCAAGCACTCGGCTGAGCAGTACGTGCTCAACGCTCGGCTGTTCAAGGCTGAGCTCGTCCGCATCTCCGACTGAGGAGCCATGCCCGCCCTCAGGGCCTCGGGCGCATACCATCGGCCGGACGCATCCACGGAGAGGAGAGGCGCATGAAGCTCATCGTCGCGGTGATCAAGCCGTTCAAGGTCGACGACGTCAAGGTCGCGCTCAAGGCCCGAGGCATCGACGGAATGACTCTCACCGAGGCACAGGGCTTCGGCCGCCAGCGCGGGCACACCGAGGTCTACCGAGGTGCGGAGTACGAGGTCGACTTCGTGCCCAAGATCCGCGTCGAGGTGCTCACCGACGACGAGCGGGCCGATGAGATCGTCACCGCCATCGTCGAGAGCGCGCAGACCGGCACCATCGGTGACGGCAAGGTCTGGGTCCAGAGCGTCGAGTCCGTGATCCGGGTCCGCACCGGCGAGCGCGGCTCCGACGCACTCTGAGCGGGGGAGGACTGATGAACACCGTCGACACCCTCTGGGTCATCGTCTCCGCAGCGCTCGTGCTGTTCATGACACCCGGCCTCGCCTTGTTTTATGGCGGCATGGTGCGGTCGAAGAACGTGCTGGCGGTGATGATGAACAACTTCGCCGCCATGGGGGTCGTGACGATCCTGTGGGTCCTCATCGGCGCCACCCTGGCCTTCGGGCACGACCTCGGCGGCGGGCTCCTGGGCGACCTCTCGCTCTCGGGCCTCGGTCACCTCGGGCGCGCCCTGCCGGGCTTCGCTCCCGGTGGCGCCTCGCCGATGGCCATCCTGACCTTCCAGCTGATGTTCGCCATCATCACCGCGGCGCTCATCAGTGGCGGGACCACGGACCGCATCAAGTTCCCGTCGTTCCTCGTCCTCATCGTGCTGTGGCTCTTCTTCGTCTACATTCCCCTGGCCCACTGGGTCTTCAGCCCCGAGGGGTGGCTCGCCACCCACGGGGTGCTCGACTTCGCGGGCGGAACCGTGGTGGAGATCAACTCTGGGTTCTCGACCCTGGCGATCGTGCTCGTGCTGGGTCGTCGGCGCGGCTGGCCAGGGGAGGCCATGGCCCCGCACTCGGTCCCGCTGAGCCTGCTTGGGGTGGGGATCCTGTGGTTCGGGTGGTTCGGGTTCAATGCCGGGTCGTCGCTGGCGATGAACTCGGTGGCCGTCAGCGCTTTCATCGCCACCCAGGCGGCTGCCGCAGCAGGGCTCGTCGGCTGGCTGATCTTCGAGAAGATCACCGAGTCCTACCCGACGACGTTGGGCGCCGCCTCTGGCGCCGTTGCCGGCATGGTCGCCATCACCCCGTGCGCCGGCTTCGTGAGCCCCATGGCGGGACTCCTCATCGGCGGCCTCGCTGGTGTGATCTGCGCCATGGCGGTCCGTCTCAAGTTCAAGCTCAAGTACGACGATTCGCTCGACGTGCTCGGCGTCCACGGTGTCGGTGGCGTGCTCGGGATGGTCATGCTCGGCCTGTTCGCTTCGAAGGCGATCAACCCGGCCGGTCGTGACGGTCTCGTCAATGGAGGCGGACTGCACCTGATCGGGAGCGAGCTCATGGCGGTGGGCGTCACCATTGCTGTGGCATTCGGCGTGACCTTCGTCCTGGCAAAGCTCGTCGACATGACCATGGGACTGCGCGTCGGACCCGAAGAGGAGTTCAACGGCCTCGACCTCTCGCAGCACGCGGAGAGCGCCTACTCGCTTGGCGGCATGGGTCGGATCTCGAGCTGATCGTGGCCCACGGGTAGCGTTCAGCCATGCGCCAACGCCTTCGCCTTCCGCTCCTCGGTGCCCTGCTCGTCGGGCTCGTCGCCACCGGCTGTGCGAGCACCTCCGACGCATCGTCCTCGACCGTCAGACAGGCCAGCCCGAAGCGTGCGGAGGGGATGCCGAAGCTGGCCGACCTGCCGGCGAACGCCTACCTCAGCGGTCCGCTCCACGCCAAGGGAGGTCAGTTCCTGACCGACGATCTCGGTCGTGTCGTGCAGATGCACGGGGTGAACGCCGTGTACAAGCTCGCCCCGTATCGCATGACGGTGACCCCCGGAAAGGTCAACACCCTCAATGACGCCGACGCCGAGCGCATGGCCCGACTCGGGTTCAACGTGGTCCGCCTCGGCGTCCTCTGGGAGGGCATCGAGCCCGGACAGGGAGGGCCGAACCAGGCCAGCGTGTGCAGCTCTGGTCCCGGTGGAGACCCGCACATGTGGAGCGACGAGGTGGCCTCGCGCTACCTCGACGAGGTGGCCAAGGTGGTCGCTGCCCTCGGTCGCCACCACATCTACGCCCTGATCGACATGCACCAGGACGTCTGGAACCAGCTCTTCAGCGGGGAGGGCATGCCTGAGTGGGCGACCTGCACCGACGGCAACCCCATCACCGTGTATCCGGGTCGGTGGTCGGAGAACTACTCGAACCCTGCGGTGGATGCCGCCTTCAACCACCTGTTCAACAATGACGTCGTTGGCAACCTCCAGGGCGAGTACCAGCGATCATGGTCGGCGATCGCCTCCAAGTTCGCCGACAACCCGTGGGTGGTCGGCTACGACCCGATCAACGAGCCGGCGGACTACTCACCGTCCGTGATCCACGAGCGCTGGTACTCACCGCGCCTCTCCTGTCTCTATGCGGGATCCTCTGGTGCCGCACGTGAGATCGGCCACAACGCGGCGCTGCCCTGTCCGGCTGGGGCCCCGAAGACTGGGGTCATCCAGGCCATCGAGCGGGCGGACCACCAGCACCTCGTTTTCCCAGAGGTGGACAACGCGTCGCATGGCCGTCACCCCTACCTCCTCGGCGTGATCGACCTTCCGAGGATCGTGTTCAACTTCCACGACTACTGCGCCCAGCGCAGCGGGGTCACCGGCAACCCGACCGACCTCGATGCCTGTTCCGGATCCGAGCTCACCACCATGGTGCGACGCACCCAGGAGCGCGATCAGATGGGATCGTCGACGACCCCCCAGGGACCGGCGATGTTCATGACCGAGTTCGGGGCCACCAGCTCGCGGGCGCTCGCCAGCCTCCTGTCGATGGATACGACGACCCTCGGCCTCGGGTGGATGTGGTGGTCGTGGCGCTACTACGACGACCCGACAGGATCATCCGCTGAGGCGCTGATCAACGACCAACAGCAGCTGAGCCCCTCGGCCCTCGCCATCGCCACGACGTACCCCATCGCCGTCGCAGGGACGCCGCTGTCCTCCGTGCTCGACCCGATCGACGGCCAGTACTCTCTGACCTACCTGCCGGATCCGAAGATCGACGCCCCGACGACGATCTACGTCTCGCAGTCGAGCTACCGCGCCGGCTACTGCACGATCGTGACAGGAGGCATCGTGACCTCCAAGCCGGGATCGGGCCTGCTGACCGTGTCGAGCACCAAGGGCGCCGACGTGACCGTCGTTCGGATCGTCCCTCGAGCGTGCGTGGGAAAGGTCACCACCTCGACGTCGCCATGACCCGAGCTGCTCAGAGCTGAGCGTAGAGCGCGTCGATCAAGGCTCGGTTCCTCGTGCTCTGCCAGCGGGGGATGACGTGGTTCATGACGTAGCCGAAGGCGATCCCGTTCTCTGGATCGGCGAAGCCGACGGAGCCGCCCGTCCCGAAGTGCCCGAAGCTGCGAGCGCTCGTGCCGAACGGACGTCGCTTGGAGGTCGGTTTGAAGCCGAGTCCGAAGACCGCCTCCTCTCCGAGCACCGGGCACAGCCCACTCGACTGGGGCGCGACCGCCTCGGCGAGGAGGTCGGGGCTGATGAGGAGACCGGGCTCGAGCAGGGCTTGGTAGAAGCGAGCCACACCCCGCGCCGAAGCGTGGGCATTGGTGGAGGGCACCTGGGCCCGACGCCACGGCGACGTGTTGACCAGACCGATGGAGGAGTAGCCCGGAGGGTTGAAGTAGCTGGTCGCCACCAGCTGAGCGTCTCCCTCCATGGAGGCGAGGTCGATCCGACGAGGGTCGATCGGCGCCTCGAAGTCCACGGTCGCGCAGCGGCGCTCGTCTGCATCGTCGAGGCCGACGTGGATGTCAGCGCCCGCCAGCGCACCAATCTCGTCGATCTCGGCGCCGGGGAGCGCACCGGTGCAGCGCCGGACGACCTCGCCCAGAAGGTGTCCGTAGGTGTTGGTGTGGTAGATCACGCGCTCACCCGGAGCACTCCACGGCGCCGTGGCCGCCAGGGCGGAGGTCATGCGCTCCCAGTCGAGCAGATCAGCATCATCGAGCGGTTCTCGGATGGCCGGGACGCCAGCGAGGTGGCACAACGCCTGGCGCAGGGTGGTCGATCCCTTCCCGTGGGCGACGTACTCCGGCCACACGGAGGCGATCGGCCCATCGAGGTCGATGCGGCCGGCATCGACCTGGCGGAGTGCCGCGAGGGCGATGAACGCCTTGCCCACCGAGTACACGTCGACGAGGGTGTCGAGCGTCCAAGGGTTGCCCGCGACGGGATCGGCCATGCCTCCGGCGAGTTCCACGGCGACATCACCATCGATGATCACGCACACGGCGGCGCCGACCTCGCCCCGACTGGCGAAGTTCTCGCTGAAGGCCTCGACCACGGACTCGAGGCCCGAAGCACACCGCCCGATCACCGATGCCGTCATCTCCAGAGTGTGCCATGGGTGTCGGCGAGGTCGTCAGGCGCCGTGAGCAGACCACGACATCGAAGGTGAAGGACCTGCAGCATGACGGTTCTTGCCCGTTGGGTGGGTGGCCTGGCCACACGGCGCCCGAGCGGGGCCACCGCTACTGTTCGGCGATGGCAACCGATCGCACGCTCACAGAGCTCGGCTACTACCTCCTGGCCGGCGGCGCCGCCGACCCCTCGCTCGTCATCGACGAGGCTGTGGCAGGGGAGCGCCTGGGTCTCGGGACAGCCTTCCTTTCCGAGCGATTCAACCTCAAGGAGCTCGGAGCGCTCTCAGGGGCCGCCTGTGCCAGCACGTCGGCGATGACCATCGCGCTTGGGACGACGAACCACAACCTGCGCCATCCGATCGTCTTCGCCTCATGGGCGACGACGCTCCATCGCCTCTCGGGCGGACGCTTCATGCCTGGCATCGGCCGTGGGATCGCACCGATCCAGCAGGCGTTCGGGATCCCGGCGGTCACCACGGCGCAGATGGAGGACTTCGTCGGGCTGATGCGACGCCTCTGGCACGGCGAGGTGATCTTCAACCACGAGGGACCGGCGGGCAGCTTCCCGATCCTGCACCTCGATGCCTCGTTCGACGAGGACATCGACATGAGCCTGGTGGCTTTCGGGCCTGAGTCCCTCGCGCTCGGCGGGCGAGCCTTCGACGCCGTGATCCTGCACACGTTCTTCACCGAGGAGACCGTCGAGCGCTCGGTGCGCACCGTAAAGGAGGCGGCCGAGCAGGCCGGACGCGACCCCGCTTCGGTCACCGTCTGGTCATGCCTCGCCACCGTCGAGGACTCGATCGACGAGGAGCTGCGCCTGCGCAAGACGGTCGGGAGGCTCGCCACCTACCTGCAGGGCTACGGTGACCTGCTCGTCCACACCAATCGCTGGGACCCTGCCGTGCTCGATCGGTTCCGCTCCGACACGGTGGTGAGCTCGGTCCCCGGTGCGATCGACACCCTGGCCACCATCGATCAGCTCGAGCACATCTCGGGACTGATCCCTGACGCGTGGCTCGAACCCTCTGCCACGGGAAGTGCGACCGCCTGCGCTGAGAGGGTCTCCGCCGAGCTTGATCTCGGCGCCGATGCGGTGATCCTCCACGGAGCGACGCCGCTCGAGCTTGAGGCCGTCGTGGCCGCCTACCGGGAGCGAGATGCACGGCCGGCCGGCTGACTGACGGCAGGTCCGGTCCGGAGCGCACGGTGCCGCAGGCACCAACTCCAGACCGGGACCCACCAATGTGGTCGGGCTGCCGGGATTTGAACCCGGGACCTCTTGTCCCCCAGACAAGCGCGCTAACCAAGCTGCGCCACAGCCCGCTGTGTGCCTGCACTCTAGGTGGCGAACCACCCCTGCGAGAAATCGTCAGCAGATGAGGTTGCTGGGGAACCTCAGCCGGACGCTGCCGCCTGGGCGAGCGGGAGCGCGTAGAAGGCGACGACGACGAAGTGGCACAGGGCTCCGAGGACCGTACCCGCATGGAACACCTCGTGGTAGCCGAGGACACCTGGGATCGGGTTCGGGCGCTTGGTGCTGTAGGCGATGGCCCCCACCGTGTAGAAGATCCCACCGGCCATCAACCAGATGAATCCGGCAACACCGAGGGCATGGAACAGGGGCGGGAGCACGAGCAACGCGCTCCAGCCCACCACGATGTAGGGGATGGCGTTGACCCACTTCGGCGCGTCGAGCCACAACTGCCGCTGCACGATGCCGACCACACCACCGATCCAGACCACGAGCAGGATCTCGAGGCGCGGCGTGCCGAGCAGGGCCAGGCCGGCCACCGCGGTGTAGCTCCCAGCGATGGCCAGGAAGATCGTCGAGTGATCGAGTCGTCGCATGCGCCGGCGGGCCTTGGGCGACCAGCGGACCCGGTGGAACAGGCCGCTGACCCCGAAAAGCGCCAGCATCGAGGCGATGTAGATGCTCAGCGCGATGGTGGCGCCCACCGAGGGCGACTCCCAGAGGAGCCACGGTGCCACGAGGAGGAACACGAAGAAGGAGACGGCATGGAACCATCCACGCAGCTTCGGGCGGTTCTCGATGCCCCCGGGCTCGAGGTCCTCGTCGATGGCGGTGTCGGTCATCGATCAGACCTGGGCCACGGGGCCACCATGGGCCTGATCGGGATTGGTCAGCCACGCCCGAGCCTCGAACAGCCTCACGATGGTCTCGCCTGTGGCCTTGGCCTCAAGGGCCTCGAGGATCCGCTTGTCGAGGGCATCGAGCAGTTCAGTGATGGTCGCCATGGCCTCAAGTCTCGCAGACCGCCGGTCGGAGGGGAACCTCAGCCGCCGGCGGCTGCGGTGACGATCTCCACGACCTGACCGGAGGCCAAGACGGTGGAGGACCACGCTGAGCGAGGGACCACCTCTCGGTCGATCGCCACCGCCACCCCCTTCGGGGTTGCGATGAGCTGGGCGACGAGATCGGCGACATCAATCCCGGCGGGGAGGTGTCGGGGCTCACCGTTGACGATGACCTCGATCATCGGTGGTCCCCGCGAGATCCGGCGGCGGACGCGAGGGCGGACGCTGGGTCCGGCGTTCCCTCGAGCTCACCGATGATGATCCGGGCTGTCAAGGGTGCGAGCAGGATCCCGTTGCGGTAGTGACCGGTGGCCACGAGGACCGGACCGTCGTCGATCCGTTCGATCATCGGTGCGTTCGTGCTGGTGGCCGGCCGGAGGCCACAGCTCACATCGACGAGCTCGAGCTCGTCGACGCCGGGGAGGATGCGGCGGGCGTCATCGAGGAGCGAGAAGACCTCGCCAGCCTGGATGCGCTCGTCGAAGCCGCGCTCCTCGACGGTGGCACCGACGACGAGCTCGCCGTCTCTCCGGGGGACCAGGTACACGCTCCGGCCGCGCACCGTCGCACGGATCGTGCGCCCGAGGAGCGGCTCGTCGGAGCGCAGTCGCAGGATGTGTCCCTTGACCGGCCGAACGGTCGGCAGGTGACCGATCGCTGCCTCGATGAGGCTGGTTCGAGCCCCGAGGCACAGCAGCAGCGCACCGGTGCGGAGCGTCCGCCCCGAGGCGAGGTCGACCGTGGCGCTCTGCGAGCCCCAGGACGCTCGGATGGCCTCGTCGCGCAGGAAGGTGACATCGAGCGCTTCGTTTGCGTCCATCAGGGCGGCGAGGAGCTGTCGGTTCGAGACCTGGTGATCACCAGGGAGCAGGGCGCCGCCCGCCAGCGCGGGGGACAGGCTCGGCTCCATCTCCCTGAGGTCGTCAGCCCTCAGATCCTCCACGGCGAGGTCGAGGGAGCGCTGGAGCTCGATGATCCGGCGGAGCTCCGCTCGGTCGCCCCCGTCCTTTGCGACGAGAATCGTCCCTGTCGGCTCGAACCCGATGTCGATCTGTGACTGCCGAGCGAGGTCACGGGCGAACGTGGGCCAGGCCTGAGCTCCCGCCACCAGCAGTCGCACGAGCGCCTCTTCTCCGAAATGGGCCTCTGCCGTGGGTGCGAGCATCCCCGCCGCAGCCCAGCCCGCGCCGTGACCAGGGTCTCGGTCGATGATCGTGGTCCTCCAGCCATTGGCTGCGGCCTCGAAGGCGCATGTCAGGCCGATGACCCCCCCGCCGACGACGACGAGCTCGCGGTCGGTCACAGCGGCTGAAGAGGTGACTTGCGGGGCACCGCGCCATGGTACGGCCTGGCAGAGGGCGACCGACACCCTGCTAATCTTTGTGGACTGCATTCGGGCCAACGTCGTCCCGGAGTGTTGAACGATCGACGACTGCCCGGGGTTCGCCCCGAGAGAACCTGAAGGAGCCTGATGCAGAGCCCGTTGAGCGGACCCCCGACAGCGCGGGGACTCTACGACCCTCGCTTTGAGCACGATGCCTGCGGTGTCGGGATGGTCGCCGACCTGCACGGACGCCGGAGCCACGACATCGTCGATCAGGCCCTGACGATCCTCGAGAACCTCGCTCATCGGGGAGCCTCGGGCGCCGAGGTCAACACCGGAGACGGTGCCGGCATCCTCGTCCAGGTCCCCGATGCCTTCCTCCGTGCGCAGCTGACCTGCGAGCTCCCAGAGGCAGGGGCGTATGCCACCGGTCTCGTGTTCCTGCCACGCGATGCGGCCGCAGCGGAAGCCGCCAGGCGGATCTTCGCCGACATCGCCGAGGAGGAGGGCCTGAGCGTCCTTGCGTGGCGGGTCGTTCCGGTCGACTCGTCAGACCTCGGGGACTCCGCTCGTTCGGCGGAGCCCGTCATCGAGCAGGTGGTCGTCGCCCCAGGTTCGCCAGCGACGATGGGCAGGACGGGCATCGAGCTCGACCGCTGCGCCTTCGCCGTGCGCAAGCGCGTCGAGCACGCCGTCGAGGACCTGTACATTCCCTCGCTCTCGGCGCGGACCATGGTCTACAAGGGCATGCTGACGTCCGAGCAGCTCCGCACCTACTTCCTCGACCTCTCCGACCCCAGCTTCGACTCCGCCGTCGGGTTGGTGCACTCGAGGTTCTCGACCAACACGTTCCCGAGCTGGCCGCTGGCCCACCCCTATCGGCTGATCGCTCACAACGGCGAGATCAACACGGTCCGAGGCAACCGAAACTGGATGCGGGCCCGCGAGGCGCTGCTCGACAGCGACGTGATCCCCGGGGACCTCAGCCGGATCTTCCCGATCTGCACCGAGGGGGCCAGCGACTCTGCCTCGTTCGACGAGGTGCTCGAGCTCCTTCACCTCGGTGGGCGGAGCCTGCCTCACGCGATGCTGATGATGATCCCCGAGGCATGGGAGCGCCACGCCTCGATGGATCCGAGCCGAAGGGCCTTCTACGAGTTCCACTCCGCTCTCATGGAGGCGTGGGATGGACCAGCGAACGTGGCCTTCACCGACGGCACGGTCATTGGGGCCGTCCTCGACCGCAACGGCCTGCGTCCGGCGAGGTACTGGGTGACCGAGGACGGTCGAGTGATCTTCGCCAGCGAGGTGGGCGTCCTCCCGGTCGACCCCGAGAGGGTCGTCACCAAGGGTCGACTCGAGCCGGGGAGGATGTTCCTCGTCGACACCGAGCAGGGCCGCATCATCGACGACGACGAGATCAAGGCCACCCTGGCCGCTGAGCAGCCCTATGCCGAGTGGCTGGCGGAGAACCTCGTCGACCTCGATCTACTCCCAGACCGCCGCATGCTGACCCCGCAGCACGCCAGCGTCGTCACACACCAGCGCCTGTTCGGCTACACGACCGAGGAACTGCGAGTGATCCTCAAGCCCATGGCCACCACCGGCCTCGAGCCGATCGGCTCGATGGGCTCCGATACCCCGTTGGCCGTCCTCTCCGAGCGTCCACGGCTCGTCTACGACTACTTCATCCAGCTCTTCGCCCAGGTCACGAACCCTCCGCTCGACGCCATCCGTGAGGAGCTGGTGACGGCGCTGTCCGGCACCATCGGACCCGAGGCCAACCTGCTGGCCCCCAGCGCGGACAGCTGCCGGCAGATCGTCATCGGGCAGCCCATCATCGACCGGGACCAGCTGGCCAAGCTGCTCTACGTCAACGAGCACGGTGAGACGCCCGGATTCCGCAGCTTCGCCATCGACGGCCTGTTCCCGGTCCCGAGCGCAGGCGAGGATCCAGGCGCACTGCTGGCCAGCGCCATCGAGGAGATCTGCGCCAAGGTGTCCGGCGCCATCGCCGATGGAGCGAACATCATCGTCCTGTCAGATCGGAACTCGACGATCGAGCTGGCCCCGATCCCGTCGCTGCTGCTCACGGCCGCCGTCCACCAGCACCTGGTCCGCCACAAGGAGCGCACCAAGGTGGGGCTGGTCGTCGAGAGCGGCGACGCCCGTGAGGTGCACCACATGGCGCTCCTCATCGGCTTCGGCGCCGGCGCGGTGAACCCCTACATGGCCTTCGACACCATCGACGACATGATCTCGTCGGGCCTGCTCGAGGGAGTGAGCCCCCGCCAGGCGCACAAGAACTACACCAAGGCCGCCTCGAAGGGCGTCCTCAAGGTGATGTCGAAGATGGGCGTCTCGACGGTGGCCTCCTACACGGGAGCGCAGATCTTCGAGTCGATCGGCCTCGCCAAGCCGGTGATCGACACGTACTTCACCGGCACGGCGAGCAGGCTCGGCGGCATCGGCCTCGGTGTCGTGGCCGAGGAGGTCCTCGTCCGCCATCGTGACGCGCACTCCGATCGACCCACCGAGCGTGCCCATCGGGAGCTCTCGGTGGGCGGGGAGTACCAGTGGCGTCGCGAGGGCGAGGTCCACCTGTTCAACCCCAAGTCGGTCTTCAAGCTCCAGCACGCCGCCCGATCCGGTCGCTACGAGATCTTCAAGGAGTACACCTCCCTCGTCGACGACCAGGCCGAGAAGCTCTCGACCCTCCGAGGGCTCATGCGCATCCGGACCGAGGAGTCCGCCTCCATCCCGATCGACGAGGTCGAGGGTGCCTCGGCGATCGTCTCCCGGTTCAACACCGGCGCGATGTCCTACGGCTCGATCTCGGCGGAGGCGCACGAGACCCTCGCCATCGCCATGAACCGGCTCGGAGGTCGATCCAACACCGGAGAGGGCGGCGAAGACGTCGACCGGTTCACGCCGGACGAGAACGGCGACCTGCGTCGGAGCGCAATCAAGCAGGTGGCCTCTGGCCGCTTCGGGGTGACGAGCGACTACCTCGTCAACGCCGACGACATCCAGATCAAGATCGCCCAGGGGGCGAAGCCCGGTGAGGGAGGCCAGCTCCCCGGACACAAGGTGTACCCGTGGATCGCCGCCACCCGGCACTCCACTCCCGGTGTCGGCCTGATCTCGCCTCCACCGCACCACGACATCTACTCCATCGAGGACATCGCTCAGCTGATCCACGACCTGAAGAGCGCGAACCCCGAGGCCCGGGTCCACGTGAAGCTCGTCTCCGAGGTCGGCGTCGGGACGGTTGCGGCGGGTGTGGCAAAGGCCCACTCCGACGTCGTCCTGATCTCGGGATACGACGGTGGCACCGGTGCGGCCCCTCTGACGTCGCTGAAGCACGCCGGCGGCCCCTGGGAGCTCGGTCTCGCCGAGACCCAGCAGACCCTGCTGATGAACGGGCTGCGCGACCGCATCGTCGTCCAGGTCGATGGACAGATGAAGACGGGTCGAGATGTCGTCATCGCCGCACTGCTCGGAGCGGAGGAGTACGGCTTCGCCAGCGCCCCGCTCGTGGTCTCCGGATGCGTGATGATGCGCGTCTGCCACCTCGACACATGCCCGGTCGGCATCGCCACGCAGAACCCGACCCTCCGGGACCGCTACAGCGGCAAGCCTGAGTTCGTGGAGACCTTCTTCGAGTTCATCGCCGAGGAGGTGAGGGAGATCCTCGCCGCCCTCGGGCTTCGCTCGCTCGAGGAGGCGATCGGACGCACCGACCTGCTCGATGCTGCCAGAGCGGTGAACCACTGGAAGGCGTCCGGTCTCGACCTGACACCGATCCTCGACGCTCCATCGAGCATCACCGGGGTGACCACCCGGTGCACGACCTCGCAGGATCACGGCCTGGACATGGCCCTCGACCAGCAGATCATCCCCCTCATGGCACCGACCTTCGAGTCTGGTGAGAAGGTGAAGATCGAGGTTGCCATCACCAACCGTGATCGGTCGGTCGGTGCCCTCACTGGGTACGAGATCACCAAGCGGTTCGGTGGGGCCACCCTGAGCGACGACACCGTCGAGGTCACGCTCCGGGGCTCGGCCGGACAGAGCTTCGGTGCCTTCGTGCCCAAGGGGTTGACCTTGCGGCTCTTCGGCGACGCGAACGACTACGTCGGCAAGGGTCTCTCGGGTGGTCGCATCGTGGTGACGCCGGATCCATCGGCTCCCTTCGTCGCCGAGGACCAGATCATCGCCGGGAACGTGCTGCTCTACGGAGCGACCTCAGGTGAGCTCTACGTCCGAGGAAAGGTGGGGGAGCGCTTCTGCGTGCGTAACTCAGGCGCCACCGCGGTCGTCGAAGGTGTGGGCGACCACGGCTGTGAGTACATGACCGGTGGTCGGGCGGTCGTCCTCGGCCCGACGGGACGGAACTTCGGGGCGGGGATGTCCGGCGGCATGGCCTTCCTCTACGACCCGGACCGGACGGTGGGCGATCGGGTGAACGACGAGATGGTCGACGTCGAGCCGCTCGGAGCGGAGGATGAGTCCTGGCTCCGAGGGGTGCTCGCTGTGCACCTAGAGGAGACGGGTTCCGCGGTCGCTGACCGCATACTGTCCGACCCCTCGGCTCTGGGCGACTTCGTCAAGATCATGCCGAGGGACTACCGCCGAGTCCTCAAGACCATCGCCGACGCGGAGCGCGACGGCCGCGATGTGGACACCGCGATCATGGAGGCCTCACATGGGTAAGCCCACCGGATTCCTGGAGTTCGACCGAGAGCTTCCCGAACGGCGACCGGTGCCGGTTCGCCTGAGGGACTGGCGCGAGGTCTATGAGCCCTTCGGCGAGGACCAGACGAAGACCCAGGGCGCTCGCTGCATGGACTGTGGGATCCCCTTCTGCCATGAGGGCTGCCCGCTCGGGAACCTGATCCCCGAGTGGAACGACCTCGTCTACCGAGGTGACTGGTCGACGGCGATCGAGCGCCTCCATGCCACCAACAACTTCCCCGAGTTCACCGGCCGGCTCTGTCCGGCCCCCTGCGAAGGCAGCTGCGTGCTCGGGATCAACGCCGACCCTGTGGCGATCGAGCGCATCGAGCTCGAGATCGTTGAGCGCGCCTGGGATGAGGGCTGGGTCACCCCACAGCGGCCGATCGAGCGCACCGGCAAGCGTGTGGCGATCGTGGGCTCCGGTCCCGCCGGGCTTGCGGCCGCCCAGCAGCTCGTGAGGGCGGGACACGACGTCGTCGTCTATGAGCGAGCCGAGCAGCCGGGCGGCCTTCTGCGCTTCGGCATCCCGGAGTTCAAGATGGAGAAGGCGATCGTCGAGCGCCGGATCGCCCAGCTGGTCGAGGAGGGTGTGGTCTTCCGGACCTCGACCTCCGTTGGGATCGTGGGCGACGAGCCGGCGCGTCCCGAGCCGGGCCACGAGCGCGGCCCCGGCACGGCGTCGAGCCCTGAGGTGCGCGTCGTCTCGGCGAACGAGCTCGCCGCCTCCGTCGACGCCCTGGTGCTGGCTGGTGGATCGACGAACCCCCGTGACCTCGGGATCCCGGGCCGAGAGCTCAGCGGGATCCACCTCGCCATGGAGTACCTCAAGCCAGCCAACATGGTCCAAGACGGCCTCCTTCCCACTCACCCCATCGACGCCGAAGGCAAGCACGTGGTCATCATCGGCGGGGGAGACACCGGGGCTGACTGCCTCGGCACGGCCCACCGCCAGGGAGCCGCATCGGTCACCCAGCTCGAGATCATGCCCCCGCCGCCCGACGCACGGGCAGAGGCGAACCCGTGGCCGACGTGGCCGGTCATCATGCGAACTGCGTCGGCCCACGAGGAGGGCGGCGAGCGCCTCTACTCGATCACGAGCGCGGAGTTCCTCGGCACCGACGAGGGCTGCGTGCGCGGCATCGCCGTCCACGACGTCGAGATGGTCGCAGGGCCCAACGGGCCGTCGTTCCAGCCGGTCCCGGGGTCCGAGCGAGAGATCCCTGCGGACCTGGTCTTCCTGGCCATGGGCTTCACCGGACCCGAGGTGACCTCTGTGGTCGCCGAGCTCGACCTCGAGCTCGACCCTCGTGGGAACGTGGCGTCGAACGGCTCGTGGTCGACCTCCCGAGAAGGCGTCTTCGTCTGCGGAGACATGACCCGTGGTCAGAGCCTGATCGTGTGGGCCATCGCTGAGGGCCGGTCGGCCGCCGCCAGCGTCGATGCCTTCCTGGTCGGGTCTTCTGAGCTCCCGGCTCCACTCAAGCCCGGCACCCTGGCCCTGCGCTGAGTCAACCGCGCAACGCCCCCTCGTCGACGAGCTCGTCCCAGCCATAGGACTCGATCCTGACCACGGCCCCGGTGTGGGGAGCATCGATCATGAGCCCGGCACCGATGATGAGGCCGACGTGTCCGATGTCAGAGGGGCCTCCTCCGAAGAAGGCCAGGTCGCCAGGCTGTCCTGGGGGTGGTTCGAGTCTCGACGCGTCGTGCTGCGCCTGGGCCGTCCTCGGCACCGTGCGTCCGGCCGAACGCTCTGCCGCCACGATCAGGCCTGAGCAGTCGTAGGTGCCCGGGCCGTTCCCACCCCATGCGTAGGGCGTCCCCAGTGCGTGCACGGCGAAGTCGATGGCCACTGCATCCACTTCGAGGAGAGCGGGGGCATCCCTGAGGCTCGCCGCCAGCACCTCGACCTCCAGAGCCCAAGAGCCGCCACCGGTGAGCTCGACCAGACCAGCGGTCAGCGACCCTCCGGAGGCCTCTGCCGCACAGACGGCCGACGACGCCCTCGTGGCCGCAGCCAAGCGGTCGATGGGGACCCTGCCGTCTCCCACGACGACACCGAAGACGCCGCCATCCCATCCCCACCAGGGCGGGGGATGCCCGTGGGGCAGACGAGCGGTCCGGGAGGCGAGCCAACCGAGCGATCCGAGGATCGACCACGAGAGGCCCGGACACGTGCTCGCCGCCGCGATCTCGATCTGGGCCCATCGCGGCGGCACTGCGAGACGGCCTGCGACCTGACCGCCGGGAGGAGACCCCGTGGCATCAGGCGACTCGATGCCGACCACCACCGCGCACACGAGGGCGACCGCCAGCACGGGGGCCATCCCGATCGCCATCACGGTGACGATCACCCAGCGGAGACGAGCGGAGAACATGATGGGACAACGGTCGCTCCGCGAAGGGTGCGACCGATACGATCGGGCGTCGGACGCCACGTTCGACCACAGAGGGGGAGCCGAGATGCTCGAGAGCACCATGCAGGAGACGCCGCTGCTGATCAGCGACATCCTGACCTTTGGACAGTCAGTCCATGCGCAGTCGAAGGTGATCACGGTCCTCGAAGACGGATACCGCGAGGCCACCTTCGCCGAGGTCGGCGCACGAGCAGAGCGGCTCGCCGGCGCGCTGCGGTCGCTCGGCGTCGCAGACGGCGATCGGGTGGGGACGTTCCTCTGGAACAACCAGGCGCACATGGAGGCCTACCTCGCCGTGCCTTCCATGGGTGCGGTACTCCACACCTTGAACATCCGCCTGTTCCCCGAGCAGCTCAGCTACGTGATCAACCACGCCGAGGACAAGGTCGTCATCGTCGACGACGTCCTCATCCCGCTGCTGGCTCGGGTCGTGGACGACCTCCGCACGGTCGAGACCTTCATCGTGGTGGGTGACGGCGATGCCAGTGCGCTCGGTGACGTCCTGCGATACGAGGAGCTCGTGGCCGGAGCCGAGCCTGTGACGCAGTGGCCCGTCCTTCCCGAGAACGCCGCCGCAGCGATGTGCTACACGAGCGGCACCACCGGGAACCCGAAGGGTGTGGTCTACTCGCATCGTTCGACTTACCTGCACTCGATGGCTGAGACCTCGGCCAACTCGATCGGCATGGGCGAGAGCGACCGGATCCTCGTGATCGTCCCGATGTTTCACGCCAACGCGTGGGGGACCCCCTATGCGGCGTGGATGTCGGGCTGCGACATCGTCCTGCCCCAGCAGCACCTGATGGGAAAGGCGCTGTCTCGGATCATCCCCGAGACGCGGCCGACGCTGGCCTGCGGCGTGCCGACGGTCTGGAACGACCTCCTCGCCGTCGCCACCGAGGATCCGGTCGACATGAGCTCGCTCCGCATGGTGACCGCCGGAGGCTCCGCCGTCCCGCGCACCCTCATGGAGTCCTTCGAGGGGCTCTTCGGGGTCAACATCATCCAGGGATGGGGCATGACGGAGACGAGCCCGCTGGCCGCAGTGAGCCACCCGCCGTCGAGGTCGGATCCCGCCCACGCCATGGACTACCGGGTGAAGGCGGGACGGGTGCTGGCTGGGGTCAAGGTCCGGGTGGTGGCCGATGACGGCTCGGTGCTGCCCAACGATGGCGAGTCTGTGGGCGAGTTCGAGATCTCCGGGCCCTGGATCACCGCCTCGTACTACCTTGACGACGACCCCGAGAAGTTCCATGACGGCTGGCTGAGGACCGGGGACGTCGGGAGCCTCGACCCTGAGGGCTTCATGGTGATCGCCGACCGATCCAAGGACGTCATCAAGTCTGGCGGCGAATGGATCTCGAGCTTGGAGCTCGAGGACGAGATCATGGCCCATCCTGACGTGTTCGAGGCCGCCGTCGTCGCCGTTCCCGACGACCGGTGGGACGAGCGACCGCTGGCCTGCGTGGTGCCGCGCCCTGGTGCCACGGTCACGTCCGAGGCGCTGCTCGACTTCCTGGGCAGCCGCGTGGCCAAGTGGTGGCTGCCCGAGCGCTGGACGTTCATCAGCGAGGTGCCGAAGACCTCGGTGGGGAAGTTCGACAAGAAGGTGCTGAGAGCGCAGTATGCCGAGGGAGCGCTCGACGTCGAGGTCGTCGGCCCCGCATCGTGAGGGACGAGCAGATCGGGTCGCTGGCTGGGCGGCTCGACGATCTCGCGGAGCAGCTCGCCGACCTCGCGCTCGAGCTCCTGGGTGAGGCCATGTCCGATGAGGATCCAAAGACCTCAGACGCCGCCCGGACCGAGCGGGTCGTGACCCGTGCCCGACGGAGCGTCGAGAAGGCATCGATGCTCCTCGGTGGGATCAACGGCGCCGCAGATCAGGACGACTGCTGAGCGCTCAGGAGCCGGTGCACCGATTGAGGGCGTCGATCAGCTGTCGGAGCCGGCCGTAGTGGAGGCGGTTGAACCGCAGGGCGATCCGGGGGAGATCGAGGTGATCCTCGCCAGCCACCTCTGGAGCCAGCGGCTCCACTGATCGGATCCTCCCCTCGACGACGATGTCGGCGAAGCGCAGGTTGAGGTCCTCGAGCTCCGCCGCCGAGGGAGCGAGCTTGAGCCGCATGACGAGCAGGTCGCCGACCATCCGGCTCGAGTGGTACACCCGATAGAAGCCCTCGATGACGTCGACCGCCTCGTCCACGGTGTTGACCACCGAGTAGAAGTCGGCGTCCTCGTGCGAGACGTAGCCCGCCGAGATCGCCTCGGCGTCGATGAACTCCTGCCACCGGTGCCAGTAGCTGCCTCCCGGCGTCTCGACCAGGATCACCGGCGCCGGCTGCGCCTTGCCCGTCTGGAGCAGCGTGAGCAGCTCGAAGGCCTCGTCCAGCGTGCCGAAGCCACCGGGGAGGATCGCGTAGGCATCGGACTCCTTCACCAGGATCAGCTTTCGGGTGAAGAAGTAGCGCATCTCGACGAGCTTCGAGTCCTCGGCGATGATCGGGTTGGCGCCCTGCTCCATCGGCAGCTTGATGTTGACGCCGAACGAGCGCTCTCGTCCGGCACCCTCGGTGCCAGCTTGCATGATGCCCGGCCCTGCGCCCGTGACGACCATCCAGCCGTCATCCGCAAGCCGCTCGGCGAGGTCTCGAGCCAGAACGTACACAGGGTCGTCGGCCTGGGTCCGGGCGGAGCCGAACATCGTGATCTTCCTCGCCTCGCGATAGGGGCCGAAGATGCTGAAGGCCTCGGCCATCTCCGCCAGCGCCGCGTCGGCGATCTTGAGGTCCAGCGTGTGCGAGCTGCGTCGAGCCAGCACGCCGACGGTCTCGAGCAGGGAGCGGACGATCGTGGCTTGGCTGCTGGTCAGCTCCTTGGCGCTGGGGACCTGGTCGAGCAGGGACCGCCAGACCTCGGCGTCCGAACCCGAGGCGCTCACGCTGTGGGGACCCCGTAGAGCGTCGTCCTCTGGACCAGTGGGCGTCCGAGCGGCGCCACGATGGCCTCGAGATCCTCGGTCTCCATCCGCTGGCCGTGCGAGGCACCTGCGGCGCGTGAGATGTTCTCGTCCATCAACGTCCCACCGAGGTCGTTAGCCCCGGCCCCAAGGACCTGCGCCGAGCCCTCGACCCCCATCTTGACCCAGCTCACCTGGACGTTGTCGATGGCCCCTCGATAGGCCAGTCGGCCGATCGCGTGCATCAGCAACGCCTCGCGCCAGGTGGGGCCCTTGCGGGCCATCCCTCGGAGGAACACCGGCGTAGCCATGTGCACGAAGGGCAGCGGGACGAACTCGGTGAAGCCTCCGGTCCTCTTCTGGACCTCTCGGGTCCGCACCATGTGCCGAGCCCACGACCGAGGAGCCTCGACGCTGCCGAACATGATGGTGACGTTCGAGTTCAGCCCCACCTGGTGCGCGGTCTCATGGACCTCGAGCCACTGCTCGGTGTTCACCTTGTCAGGACAGATGATCGCCCGAACCTCGTCATCGAGGATCTCCGCTGCGGTGCCGGGAAGCGTCTTGAGGCCACGATCCCGGAGCGCGATGAGGTAGTCCGCGAGCGACATCTCAGAGCGCCTCGCCCCCTCGAACACCTCGAGTGCGCTGAAGGCATGGATGTGGATCTTGTCCGATCCCTTGTGGACGGCGTCGATGACGTCGAGGTAGTAATCGCCGTCGAAGGACGGATGGATCCCACCCTGCAGGCACACCTCGGTAGCGCCCTCGGCTTCCGCCTCGGCGACCCGGCGTGTGACCTCGTCGAGGTCGAGGAGGTAGGGATCGCCCCGCAGATTCAACGACAGCGGACCCTTCGAGAAGGCGCAGAACTTGCACTTGAACGTGCAGACGTTCGTGTAGTTGATGTTGCGGTTGATCACATAGGTGACATCGTCGCCGACCGTCGACCGACGCAGGTCGTCGGCGACGTCGCAGATCAACCGGACATCACCGCCGCGCGCTCCGAAGAGCACCTCGATCTCATCGACGCCAAGCTCCTGTCCTGCGCCGAAGCCCTCCACGATCTCCGCGATCCGGCCATCACCGGCGGTGGGGGTGGCCGATGGCATCGAGGGCGGCACCTCGTCTCCGCCGGAGACCCATCGGGAGTCTCGCGCCAGGCCGCTTGCATCGGAGAGGACCCGGACGGGGGTCACGAGAGCGGGGTCGAACCACCGACCGGGATCAGCCACGAACTCGGGATACGCCGTGAGCCTCGGGGCCAGGGAGAAGCCAGCCTGAGCCGCCGCATCGGTGAGTCGGTCCACCTCCGGCCACTCCCGCTCGGGGTTGACATGATCGATGGTCACCGGCGAGATGCCGCCGAAGTCATCGATCCCGGCCGCGATCAGCGTCGCCGGATCATCGACGAGGTTCGGCGGAGCCTGCACGTGAATGCTCGGAGGAAGCATGATCCTGGCCGCAGCGATCGTCCAGAGCAGCTCGTCGATCGGTGCAGCCGGATGCAGCGCCATCAGCGTCCCCGGCTTGGGCAGGAAGTTCTGGATGATGACCTCTTGGACGTGACCGTGCTCGAGGTGTGACGCAGCGATCGCCTCGAGCGCCTCGAGCCTGTCGAGCTGCGATTCCCCGATCCCAACCAACAGCCCGGACGTGAACGGGATGGAAAGCCGACCGGCGGCTTCGAGCGTCTCGAGCCGGCGCTCTGGCGCCTTATCCGGCGCGAGGCGATGGGCGGCCAGGTCCGGATTAAGGCTCTCGAGCATCATGCCCTGACTCGCCGAGACCGGGCGGAGGTCGGCGAGCTCGTCGAGGTGCAGCGCTCCAGCGTTGAGATGGGGCAGCAGACCCGTCTCTTCGAGCACCGCCTTGGCGGCCGCGGCCACGTAGTCGACTGTCGATCCGTAGCCGTGCTGTTCCAGCCAGTCGGCAGCCACCTCGTAGCGGAGCTCCGGTCGCTCCCCGAGGGTGATCAGGGCTTCGGTGCAGCCCTGGAGTGCCCCAGCAGCAGCGATCTCGACGACCTGCTCGATCGACAGGTAGGGGCTGTCGAGGCGTGCGGGCGCCTTGGCGAAGGTGCAGTAGCCGCAGCGATCACGGCACAGCATCGTGAGTGGGATGAACACCTTTGGCGAGTACGTGAGCCGCCTGCCGGTGGTTGCATCACGGATAGCGCTCGCCCGTTCGAACAGCGCGCCCCGAGGCTCATCGATCAGCGCCTGCACACCTTCGCCTACCACCTGAGCCTCCCCGCTGGGCGCTGACCGCATCGCGCCTGAACGATCGTAGGCACGTCACCTCGATCGTCGTGCAGGAGCGTCACTGCTGACCCGACGGCCGGGGCTGTCATCAGGCGAGTTCAGCAAGCAGCGCCCGCGCCTCGGTAACGACACCATCGACCGTCACGCCGAGGTAGGCGAAGACCTCGGGTCCCGGAGCGCTCGCCCCGAACCGGTCGATCCCGAGGGATCGATCAGCGAGGCCGCCCCAGCCGAAGGTGGTTCCGGCTTCGACCGAGAGGGTCGGCACTCCCGAAGGGAGGATCGACTCCTGATCCGACGGACTCTGTGCGACGAACCACTCCATGCAGGGCATCGACACCACACGCGTCGTGATCCCCTCAGCCGACAGCACGCCGGCTGCCTCGAGAGCAATGCTGACCTCGCTACCCGTGCTGACGATCGTCAGGGCGAGATCACCGTCGCCCAGCTCGGCGAGGACGTATCCGCCGTCAGGCAGGCCTTCGGGAGCGAGCGCCGCCGTCTCGGCGAGCACCGGGAGGTTCTGGCGGCTCAGGATCAGGGCGACAGGGCCGTCAGCCTCGAGCGCGGCGCGCCAGGCGACGGCGCACTCGTTGGCGTCGGCAGGGCGGACGACGCTCAGGCCCGGCATCGCCCGGAGTGAGGCGATCTGCTCGATCGGCTGGTGCGTCGGGCCGTCCTCGCCGACTCCGATCGAGTCATGGGTGAACACGTAGATCACCTTGGCGTCCGAGATCGCCGCCACCCGGATCGCCCCCCGCATGTAGTCGGAGAACACGAAGAATGTGCCCCCGATCGGCAGGATCCCGCCGTGGAGGGCCATGCCGGTCATGGCGGCGGCCATCGCGTGCTCACGGATCCCGAAGTAGACCTGCCGACCAGACGGGTCGGCCATGGACTGGGCGAGGCCGGCCGGCAGGTCGGTTCCGGTGTTCTCCGTGAGATCGGCAGAGCCCGACACGAGTCCGGGAAGCAACGGGGCGGTGTCGGCGAGGCAGGCGGCGAAGGATCGGCGCGTGGCGATCGACGACCCGGTCTCGAAGGAGGTCAGCGGGGCCGAGATGGCGGCGGAGAGGTCGCCGGCCATCTGCTCGGTGAACGCCGAGCCGGTCTCGCCGGCGGCATCACGCCGCGCTCGCCACGCCTCGTGGGCGTCACGTCCACGTTGCGTGGCCGTGCGATAGCCCTCGAGCACGTCCGAAGGGACGACGAAGGATCGCTCCGGATCCAGGCCCATGAGCTCCTTGGTGATCGCGATCTCCTCAGGAGGGAACGGGTTGCCGTGCGCGAGGGGTGAGTCTGTGAACGCAGGCGACGGGAACCCGATGTGGGAGCGCAGGATCACCAGCGAGGGTCGATCCTCCTCCGCCATGGCCTGGCGCAGACCCTCCTCGATGGCGTCGAGGTCGTTTGCAACCTCACCGAGCTCGATGACCTGCCATCCATAGGCCCGGAAGCGCTCGGCGGCATCATCGGAGAGCGCCAGCTCGGTCGGGCCGTCGATCGTGATGTGGTTGTCGTCGTAGATGCACACCAGGCGACCGAGGCCGAGATGGCCTGCCAGCGACGCGGCTTCGTGGCTGATGCCCTCCTCGAGGCAGCCGTCACCGGCGACGACCCAGGTCCGGTGCGAGCAGAGGTCCTCGCCGTATTGTGCTCGCAGCTGGCGCTCGGCGATCGCCAGGCCCACCGCATTGGCCAAGCCCTGGCCGAGCGGTCCCGTGGTGACCTCGACGCCCGGAGTCATGCCCACCTCGGGATGGCCCGGCGTGCGGCTTCCGAGCTGGCGAAAGGCCTCGAGATCCTCGAGCGACAGGTCGTAGCCGGTCAGGTGGAGCATCGAGTAGAGCAGGATCGACGCGTGGCCGGCGGAGAGCACGAAGCGGTCACGATCAGCCCAGGTGGGGTCAGACGGGTCGAAGTCCATGACCCGGCCGAACAGGACGTGCGCAAGGGGAGCGAGCGCCATGGCGGTGCCGGGATGCCCTGAGCTCGCCTTGCGGACCGCATCCATCGCCAACGCTCTGATGGTGCGGACCGCCAGGTCCTCCCATTCGGCACCGTTCTCCACTCCACCCACGTGCTCAGCCATGGCGTGATGCTACAGAACGCACGGGCCGTCGCCGTCGGACAGATCCTCGTCCGATAGCGTGCCGACATGGCCCGACACGCCCTCCAGGTCCCCCCCAACTGCGACCTCACGCTTGGCATGGTGTGCGTCGACAAGACGCAGGCGGGAAGGAGCGTGTGGGCCATGACCGCCGACGAGCGCTTCGAGAACCCAGCCGGCATCATGCAGGGCGGCTTCCTGACCGCCTTCGTGGACTCCTCGATGGGCGCGGCCGCCGTCACCTTCGCAGCTGGGCGGAGGGTCTTCGTCGCCAATGCCGAGCTCAAGATCAGCTTCATGGCGCCGATCGAGACCGGCACGGAGATGACCTGCACGGCCGCGGTGGTCTCCGGAGGCAAGCGGGTGGCGTTCGTCGAGGCCAGCGTGACCGACGCTGAGGGTCGACTCCTCGCTCGAGCCAGCTCCACCTACATCTACCGAGAGCGCAAGTAGGATCACCTCATGGCCAAGCGCAAGTGGAGCGGACTGAAGTCTGAGGGGACCGAGGTCATCAACCTCATCGTCGCCTACCTCAAGCAGGAGACGGTC
Organism: Acidimicrobiaceae bacterium; assembly: GCA_947456245.1. GTDB lineage: Bacteria > Actinomycetota > Acidimicrobiia > Acidimicrobiales > RAAP-2 > CAIUMH01. The sequence continues at coordinate 30,234 of CANGPS010000005.1, read as the reverse complement.
GGCCCGCTCAAGGACCTCGGCCGGTTCACCGCCTTCGGGACCCTCGGGTCGGTCTTCATCGGCGGAGGGCTGGTCCTGCTCCTCGTCGGACTGCTGCGCGGGCTCCAGAAGTTCTCGTTCTTCCAGGGGAACCTCGACTGGATCCCGTACCTGATCGTGGCGCTCGTGGCCGTGGGGGTCGGAGCGTTGGCCGCCTGGAGGATCAGCAGCGGACCCGCACGACGACGACTGCCCAAGCCGGAGGCCCCCCGATGAGCCAGACCTATGGACCCATCACCCGATCGGACCTCGAGGCCGCACTGAACGGGCTCGTGTCCGAAGGGCAGGAGACGGTGGCCGAGGCTGGGATCAGGGCAGCCGGGGCCGCAGGGGCGTTCGCGTTCCTGGCCCTGGCCGTGACCTATGTCGTCGGCCGACGTCGGGGACGGCGGTCACGCACCGTCGTCGAGGTCCGGAGGGTCTGAGTGGCCGGCGACATCGCAGGGTGGGTCTACCTCACGGGACTACGCAGGGGGATGCTGCGTCGCAGCTGGCCGTGGTTCGTGGTCGCGCTCGCCGCCAGGATCCTGCGAGGCGAGCTCCAGCGCGAGGAGCGAGCGGTCATCTCGATGGACCTCAAGGCCGGAGACCGGCTCTCGGTCTCGGCGCGCAAACCTGAGCCAAAGGGCTGACCCGGGTGGAGCCCGTCAGACCGGTCCTGCCGGGCGAACGCATCATGCTCGTCGACGCCAAGGAGCGTCGCTACCTCGTGACCATGGTGGAGGGTGCGGCGTTCCACACCCATGCCGGCATCGTGTCGCACGACGACATCATCGGCGCCGACGAGGGCAACGTGGTGGTCGGCTCCACCGGACGGAACTTCCTCGTGCTGCGCCCAACGCTCGCCGACGTGGTCGTCAAAATGCCGCGGGGAGCCCAGGTCATCTATCCGAAGGACCTCGGGGCGATCCTCCTCGCTGCCGACATCGGTCCCGGCATGCGGGTCCTCGAGGCCGGCGTCGGATCAGGGGCTCTCTCGATGACGTTGCTGCGAGCGGGGGTGTCCCTGCTCGGCTACGAGATCCGTGAGGACTTCGCCATCCATGCCCGCAAGAACGTCGTCGCCATGCTCGGCGAGGACATCGACTACACCATCGAGATCCGTGACGTCACCGAGGGGATCGACGAGCACGGCCTCGATCGGATCGTGCTCGACATGCCTGAGCCGTGGAAGGTCGTCGAGCACGCGGCCGTCGCTCTGCGACCAGGAGGGATCCTGCTGGCCTACCTGCCCACGATCAACCAGACGGCGCAACTTCGCCAGGCGCTCGACGAGGGGTCCTTCGGCATGGCGGAGACGACAGAGATCCTCCGGCGCACCTGGCACATCGAGAAGCGGAGCGTGCGTCCAGACCACCGGATGGTCGCGCACACAGGGTTCCTCACCACGGCGCGCCGACTGCTCGCCACGCCGGAGTGAGGCGAGGGGCCTAGGCCTCCTCGATGAAGATGCACTCCCCGGGGCACTCTTCCGAGGCCTCGACGACGGCGTCCTTGAGGTCATCGGGGACACCAGCCATGCCGGCGGAGCCACCCGGGTCGTTCTTGACGTTCCCGTCTTCCTTGACATAGGCGAGGCCATCATCGAGCAGCGTGAAGACGGCAGGAGCGATCTCCTCGCAGAGGCCATCACCCGTGCAGAGATCCTGATCGATCCAAACCTTCATCTGTGCTGTCCTCCTGACGAGAGGCGGGCCCCGATGCGTCCGCATCAGTGCCGTCTGCCTCGTGTGCGCTGAGACAACTGTAGTCGGATTGACTCACGCCACACGCGGACCGTGCGTGCTCTGACAGCGCCAGAGATCGTCCGTCTAGGGTGACGTTTCAGGGAGCTTTGCATGGACGACACGACGCCGAGGACGACCACACCGCACGACCTAGAGGAGGCGCTCCGACAGATCGCGTCCCTGGAGCGACAGCTCGAGGCACAGCCCGGTCGCGTCGAGGCGCTCGAGGAGCGTTTGCTCGAGACCAAGGGGAAGCTCACCCAGGCTCTCGCGCAGAACAGCAGGCTGGCGGAGACCCTCACGATGGCCAAGGACCAGCTCGCCACCCTTCGGGCCGAGGTGGCCAAGCTCTCTGAGCCCCCGAGTAGCTACGGGACGATGCTCGGCATCAATGCCGATGGGACGGCCGACGTCTACGCCGCAGGACGCAAGCTCCGGGTCTCGCTGCACCCTGACCTCGACCCGGGTCAGGTGCACCGAGGTGACGAGGTGGTCTTGAACGAGTCGCTCAACGTGGTGATGGTTCGCGAGGGCGAGCGCTCTGGAGACGTCGTCACGCTCAAGGAGGTCCTCGCTGGTGGGGCGCGGGCGATCATCTACGGGCGGTCGGACGAGGAGCGGGTCTGCGATCTCGCCGAGCACCTCCAGGGGACGGCCCTGCGTGCGGGGGACGCCATCCTGCTCGACACCCGTTCGGGGCTGCTCGTCGAGCGGCTCGACCGCCAGGAGGTCGAGGAGCTCGTGCTCGAGGAGGTACCCAACGTCACCTATGCCGACGTCGGCGGCCTCGACGGTCAGATCGAGGCGATCACCGACGCCGTCGAGCTTCCCTATCTCCACCGGGACCTGTTCGGGACCTACCGGCTGCCGGCACCGAAGGGCATCCTGCTCTACGGTCCGCCCGGATGCGGCAAGACGTTGATCGCGAAGGCGGTGGCGAACTCGCTGGCCAAGAAGGTCGCCGAGGTCACGGGGAACACCGAGGTGCGGAGCTACTTCCTCAACATCAAGGGTCCTGAGCTGCTGAACAAGTACGTCGGGGAGACCGAGCGGCAGATCCGGCTGGTGTTCCAGCGTGCCCGAGAGAAGGCCGAGGAGGGCGTCCCGGTCATCGTGTTCTTCGACGAGATGGACTCGCTCTTCAGGACGCGCGGCACCGGCATCAGCTCGGACATGGAGTCGACGATCGTTCCACAGCTGCTTGCGGAGATCGACGGCGTCGAAGCGCTTCGGGACGTGATCGTGATCGGCGCGTCGAACCGCGAGGACCTCATCGACCCTGCGATCCTCCGCCCGGGGCGCCTCGACGTCAAGATCAAGATCGACCGTCCGAACGAGGAGGCTGCGGCGCAGATCTTTGGGCGCTACCTGACCTCGGACCTGCCGATCGACGCCACCGAGGTCGCCGAGTCCGGCGGAGGGGATCCGGACAAGGCCGTCCAGGCCATGATCGAGACCGCCGTGGCCGAGATGTATCGGGCTGATGACGAGAACGAGTTCCTCGAGGTCACCTATCAGAACGGTGACAAAGAGGTCCTCTACTACCGGGATTTCGCCTCTGGGGCCATGATCGAGAACATCGTGCGACGGGCCAAGAAGCTGGCCATCAAGCGCGAGATCGCCGGCACGGGATCTGGCATACGCGTCCAGGACCTCCTCGACTCGACGCGTCAGGAGTACAAGGAGAACGAGGATCTCCCGAACACGACGAACCCTGATGACTGGGCGAGGATCTCGGGCAAGAAGGGCGAGCGGATCGTCTACGTGCGCACCCTGGTGAGCCACGACGATGACGAGGCCACCGGCGGACGCTCGCTCGAGCACGTCGGCACCGGCCAGTACCTGTGATCTCGACGTCGGACGCACGATGGCGATAAGCAAGGTCCTCGGCATCGAGACCGAGTACGGGATCTCCACCGGTCGGGCGGGGGATGACCCGATCGTGACCTCGACGCTGCTCGTCAACGCCTATGCCTCGAAGCTGGCCCACCACATCCGGTGGGACTTCGAGGCCGAGAGCCCAGGTGCAGATGCTCGTGGGCGGGTCCAACCGGGATCCCTTGCGCCGATGATCGAGACGAATCTTGCGAACGCCGTGCTGACCAATGGCGCTCGCTTCTACGTCGACCACGCGCATCCGGAGTACTCGTCACCGGAGGTGAGGACCCCCCTCGAGGCGGTGCTCTACGACCGCGCCGGCGAAGAGGTGCTCAGACGAGCGATGGCCGACGTCGCCATCACCTACCCCGATGCACCAGCGATCGTGGTCTACAAGAACAACTCGGATGCCAAGGGCAACAGTTACGGCACCCACGAGAACTACCTGACCGCTCGCGAGGTGCCCTTCGGCGACGTGATCACCGCCATGGTCCCGCACCTGATCAGCAGGCAGGTCTTCTGCGGCGCCGGCAAGGTGGCCGCCGAGACCACTGCCTTCGACGGGCCACCGCGCTTCCAGATTAGCCAGCGCGCCGAGTTCTTCGAGGCAGTCGTCGGACTCGAGACCACCCTCAAGCGGCCCATCATCAACACGCGCGATGAGCCCCACGCCGACGCCACCCGATTCCGACGGCTCCACGTGATCATCGGTGACGCCAACATGTCGGAGGTCGCCACCTTCCTCAAGCTCGGCTCCACGGCGCTCCTGCTCGCCATGCTCGAGGACCAGGGACCCGGCGTCGCCCTCGAGATCGCCGATCCCGTCCGGGCGGTCCGCCAGATCAGCGCCGACCCGACGCTCTGCGCGACGGTCGAGCTCGTCGACGGCCGCCGGCTCACCGCACTCGATCTCCAGCACGACCTGCTCGATCGAGCGCAGCGGTACGTCGAGGGTGGCGGTGGTGAGGCGATCGGCGACGAGGCGCAGGTCCGAGAGATCCTGCGTCGCTGGGCAGCGGTCCTCGACGGTCTCGCCACCGACCCGTCCAGCGTGGCCTCGGTCGTCGACTGGGTGGCCAAGCGCCGGGTCCTCGAGGCGTTCGCGCAGCGCCACGACCTGCGGGACGGAGACCACCGACTGCGGGCCATGGACCTGCAGTACCACGATCTCCGGCCCGATCGATCCATCTCGGCCCGGGTCGGCCTCGATCAGCTCGTCGACGCGCAGGACGTGGAGCGAGCGGTCACCGATCCGCCTCGTGGCACCCGTGCGTACTTCCGGGGCACCTGTCTGTCGCGGTTCCCGAGGGAGGTCGTCACAGCCAACTGGGACTCTCTGGTCTTCGACCTGGGGACCGATCCTCTGCAGCGGGTCCCTATGATGGACCCCCTGAGGGGGACGGCTGCGCACACCGAGGAACTCCTCGGGTCTGTGCGCTCAGCCCAGGAGCTTCTGGCACGCATCGAGTCATAGCCCCACGAGACACCGAGGAGCCTTTCGCACATGGCGGAGCAGGAACACAAGCAGCGGCCGGAGCCGGCACGCACCCGAGACGAGCAGCCAGAGGGGGCGGCACCGACCGAGTCCGCCGAGCAGCTCAAGGCAGAGCTCGACGACATCCTCGACCAGATCGACGAGGTCCTCGAGGAGAACGCCGAGGAGTTCGTCCGCAACTACGTCCAGAAGGGGGGAGAGTGATGGCGCTCCCCATGTTCGACGCCACGAACGATCCCGGTCCGAGCTTCACCGCACTCCTGCAGGCTGAGGGCTTCGAGGCCGTCGCACCGGGAGACCTCCCCGGAAGCATCCCGCACGCCACCACGGTGGTCGCCCTTCGCTACGCCGACGGCGTGGTGATGGCCGGCGACCGGAGGGCGACGGCCGGTCATGCGATCGCCCACCGTGCCATGGAGAAGGTCTTCCCGGCGGATCGCTACTCCGCGGTCGCCATCGCCGGCTCGGCCGGCATGGCCGTCGAGATGGTTCGCCTTTTCCAGGTGCAGCTCGAGCACTACGAGAAGGTCGAGGGCGTGACGTTGAGCCTCGAGGGCAAGGCCAACCAGCTCGCCCAGATGGTGCGCTCCCACCTCCCGCTCGCCATGCAGGGGTTCGTCGTCGTCCCGTTGTTCTGCGGCTTCGATTTGGCACGTCAGACCGGCCGCATCTTCGGCTACGACGCCACCGGCGGTCACTACGAGGAGTCCGACTTCCAGACGAACGGATCTGGTGGGCCTGATGCTCGGACCACCATCAAGCTGGGGTACCGCGACGGTCTCACCCGCGCAGAGGCGATCGAGCTCGCCGTCCTGGCCCTCTACGAGGCGGCTGATGCGGATGCTGGGACTGGCGGACCAGACGTGGTGAGAGGGATCTACCCGATCGTGGCCACCGTGACCGTGGACGGCTACACCCAGGTCGAGGAGATCGAGGTCGCCGAGCGCTTCGGTGCCGTCATCGAGCGCCGTCGCGAGCTGCGCGGCGACGCAGGAGGTGCACTGCGATGAGCATGCCGTTCTACGCCCCGCCCGAGCAGGTGATGAAGGATCGCGCCGAGTACGCCCAGAAGGGCATCGCCCGCGGGCGGTCGCTCGTTGCGTGCGTCTACGACGGGGGAGTGCTGCTCGTCGCAGAGAACCCGTCGAAGACCCTTCACAAGATCTCCGAGATCTACGACCGCATCGCCTTCGCCGGCGTCGGCAAGTACAACGAGTACGACCAGCTCCGGGTCGCGGGAGTTCGCCACGCCGACACCAAGGGCTTCGCCTACAGCCGAGAGGATGTGGACGCGCGGAGCTTGGCGAACCTCTACGCCCAGTACCTCGGCAACGTCTTCACCCATGAGATGAAGCCGCTGGAGGTCGAGATCCTCGTGGCCGAGCTCGGGTCGGGGACCCGCCCGACCCAGCTGTTCCACGTCGCCTACGAGGGGACCATCACCGACGAGGACCGGTTCGCCGTCCTCGGGGGCGAGGCCGAGACGATCCTCGATGCCTTCTCTGGGCTCTTCGTGGACGGGTGGGATCTCGCCGCCGCGCTCAAGGCCACGACGGCAGCGCTCGCCGGTCCCGGCCGAGTGCTCGGGGCTGACAGCATCGAGTGCGCCGTCCTCGCCGAGGGTGCGACCCGTCGGACGTTCCGCCGGCTCGGAGATGCGGAGCTCACCGACCTCCTCGTCGACTGATCGGCCTGCACCGCTACGGTCGGGGTGGTGCAGCGTCGCATCTACGGGATCGAGAACGAGTACGGCGTCACCTTCACGCACCGTGGCCAACGTCGCCTGAGCCCCGATGAGGTGTCGAGGCACCTGTTCCGCCAGGTCGTGCGATGGGGCCGGTCGTCGAACGTCTTCCTGAAGAACGGCGCCAGGCTGTACCTCGACGTCGGCAGCCATCCCGAGTACGCCACCCCGGAGTGCGATCTCGTGGGGGACGTGGTCACCCACGACAAGGCGGGCGAGCGGATCATCGGGGAGCTCGTCGCGACCGCTCAGCAGCGGCTCAACGAGGAGGGGATCAGGGGTGACCTGTTCGTGTTCAAGAACAACACCGACTCCGCTGGCAACTCCTATGGCTGCCACGAGAACTACCTCACTCGCCGCGATGAGGATCTCGAGGAGTACTCCAAGGTCCTGATCCCCTTCCTCGTCTCCCGCCAGATCTACGCCGGAGCCGGCAAGGTGCTCCACACGGCCACCGGACCGCGCTTCTGCCTCAGCCAGCGGGCCGAGCACATCTGGGAGGGCGTCTCCTCGGCCACCACGAGGAGCCGGCCGATCATCAACACCCGCGATGAGCCGCATGCCGACGCGGAGCGCTATCGGCGGCTCCACGTGATCGTCGGCGACTCGAACATGAGCGAGTACGCGTCCTACCTCAAGGTCGGTGCCACCGCCGTGCTGCTCAGGATGCTCGAGGACAAGGGGCAGGTGCTGCGGGATCTGACCCTCGAGAGCCCGATCCGAGCGATCCGGGAGATCTCCCAGGACACCGGCCTGACGACCACGGTGCGGCTAGCCAACGGTCGAGAGATCTCCGCGTTCGACATCCAGTCTGAATACCTCGAGCGCGCCCTTCGCTATCGCGACACCAAGGGGTTCCCACCGGACGAAGATCTGGCCCTCGACATGTGGCAGCACGTGATGAGCCACCTGAGAACCACCCCCGAGGTGCTGTGGCGCGAATGCGACTGGGTGGCCAAGCGCAAGATGATCGAGGCGTTCGCGGGACGCCACGGACTGGCGCTGGGCGACCCCAAGGTCGCCCTCTTCGACCTCGCCTACCACGACATCGATCCCCGACGCGGGCTGTACTACGTGGCCGAGCGGGCCGGAGCGATGCGCCGGACCACCACCGACGAAGCCATCGAGGCCGCCACCACCGTGCCGCCCCAGACCACGCGAGCTCGACTCCGTGGCGCCTTCGTGGCCAGGGCGACGCAGCAGCGACGTGACTTCACCGTCGACTGGGTGCACCTCAAGCTCAATGACCAGGCCCAGCGCACCCTGCTGCTCAAGGACCCGTTCAACGCCCACGACGATCGCGTCGAACGCCTGATCGAGTCGCTCTGACCACGAAGTGGAGGCTTGGGGCGCCTGCGGTAGAGTCGCCGAGATGTCCGACGACGCTGACGTGACCGCACCGGCGCCGAGCGACGACCACGCGGCCGAGACGGTTGCTCCAGCCCAGCAGACGAGGACCACGGGCAGGGTCATCGGCGAGTGGGCCATCGTGCTGGTGCTGGCCCTGCTGGCGGCGTTCATCATCAGGACCTTCGTCTTCCAGACCTTCTACATCCCCTCGGGCTCGATGGAGCCAACCCTGCAGGTGGGGGACCGCATCATCGTGTCGAAGCTCAGCTACGACATCCACGACCCTCACCGAGGGGACATCATCGTCTTCCATGCACCGGCCAGGGAGGCGACGGTCTGCGCCGATCCGTCCATCAAGGACCTCGTCAAGCGGATCATCGGGATGCCGGGCGAGACGATCTCGTCGCAGGGGAACACCATCCTCATCAATGGAAAGCCCCTCGCTCAGCCGTGGTTCGCCCCCGTCCCACTCGGCCCCGCCATCGCCCCGACGAAGATCCCGGCGGACAGCTACTTCGTCATGGGTGACAATCGGACCAACTCCTGCGACAGCCGTGACTGGGGCACCCTGCCTCGTGGGAACATCATCGGCCACGTGGTGTTCCGCATCTGGCCGATCAGCCAGATCGGGATCCCGTAGCGCCACGGCGGATCGGCTGAGCCTCGGTAGGATGCCGGTGTGCTGTCGCTGAGCCCGCTCAAGATCGTCATCGTCGTGGTGGTGGCGCTCGTCCTCGTGGGACCCGACAAGCTCCCGGGGCTCGCCCGCCAGATCGGGGGAGCCTGGCGCGCCTTCCGCTCGTTCTCGACCAAGGTCGAGACCGAGGTCCGCAGCACCATGCCCGACCTTCCGAGCACGGGAGACATCGCCCGGCTAGCCCGATCCCCAGTGGCGTTCCTCGATTCGCTCGCCAAGCTCGACACCGATCCGCTGGTTCCCGACCCCGCCGCAGATCCAGCACCGCAGACCGACGCCCTCACCCCCGATCCTGGTGCGCCGCCGTCCCCTGATCGGGCGACATCGTCCACAGACGGCACCTCATCGTCCGAGGAGCCCTCAGCGGAGGACGAGCAGGCCTTCGGCGATCCGACGATGAGCGACGTCGAGGAGGTTGAGAATGGGGCCGAAGGCACCGACGCCGCTCCTGACCCCTGGGCCGACCAGCTCGTGCCGAGCGAGCCGATGGCACCGCGGCCGACCCCAGTCGTGCGCCCCGCCCCTCCGACCGGGACGGGCGCCATCGACCCGAACCTGAACTAGCGCCGTGACCGAGCCTGACACCCACGCAGATCCCGAGGTCACCCCAGCGGTCGAGCCGGACGCGGAGGCAACCACCAGACGGCGCTGGCGTCGAGGCGACAAGTCCTCTCCCGACGCGATGACGCTCGCAGAGCACCTCACCGAGCTTCGCCGCAGGCTGCTCGTCGCCGTCATCGCTTTCCTCATCGCCGGCGTGGTGGCCTTTCTCGCCTACAACCAGATCCTGGCCTTCCTCAAGGGCCCCTACTGCCACGCCAACCACGGTCACTGCGAGCTGTACGTCACCAGCCCGCTCGACGGGCTCAGCCTGCGGATCAAGATCGCGGCGTTCGGCGGCCTGGTGCTCGCCTCACCGGTCCTGCTGTTCGAGCTGTGGCGGTTCATCACCCCAGGCCTCAAGCGCAAGGAGAAGCGCTACGCCATCCCGTTCGTGATCGCCTCGGTGATCCTGTTCCTCTGCGGCATCGCCGTGGCCTATGTCTCGTTCAGCCACGCGCTGGTGTTCCTGGGCTCGATCGGTGGTCCCGGGCTCCAGGAGATCTACAACCCGAACCAGTACCTGAGCCTGATCATCTGGATGATGATCATCTTCGGGCTGACGTTCGAGTTCCCCGTCCTGCTCGTCTCCCTCCAGCTGGCTCGCATCGTCACCCCCGCACAGCTGTTGAGCTGGTGGCGATGGGCGATCATCGGCATCACCGTGGCCGCGGCCGTGTTCACCCCGAGCGGTGACCCGCTCTCGATGCTGGCCCTCGCCGTCCCGCTCATCGGCTTCTACTTCCTCGCCATCGGGGCGGGGAAGCTCGCCGGCAGATGAGCGGCGACCCCGACCGAGGCCCTACCTCCGGCCACCGTCAGGAGTTCGAGGCAGGTCTGCTCTTCGAGCTCGATGCGTTCCAGCTCGAGTCCATGGATGCCTGGGACGAGGGCGCCTCGCTGCTGGTCAGCGCACCGACCGGCTCCGGCAAGACGCTCGTGGCGGCCTATGCCGTGGCCGAGGTTGTCGCCTCCGGCCGACGTGCCTTCTACACGACACCCCTCAAGGCGCTCTCGAACCAGAAGTTCAGCGAGCTCGTCGCCGAGCACGGCGCCGAGACCGTAGGTCTACTGACCGGCGACACCGCCGTGCGACCCGATGCGCAGATCGTGGTGATGACCACGGAGGTCCTGCGGAACATGCTGCTCACCGACTCCCGCTCGCTCGCCGGCCTCAGCCTCGTCATCCTCGACGAGGTGCACTTCATCCAGGACCCCTACCGTGGCGGAGTCTGGGAGGAGGTGCTGATCATGACCCCACCAGAGGTCCGGTTCGTGTGCCTCTCGGCCACGGTGGCCAATGCGTCAGTCCTCGGCGAGTGGATCCGCTCGGTCCGGGGCTCGCTCGAGGTGATCGTCGAGCACGACCGTCCCATCGACCTCCACCACCACGTCGCCGTCACCCGGCGAGGTGAGCACGCCCCTCAGCTGATCGACCTGCTGGCGGGGGAGCGGGTCTCCGACGAGGGCCTCGCCATCGACCAGGCCATCAGGCGTCGGCCGCGCGGAGGTGCGCCCGCCTGGCGTGGTGGCCGGCCATCGGGCCCGCCGTTGCCGTTTCGCTCTCCTCGGCGCTCGGACACGCTGCTGATGCTCGAGGACCTCGAGATGCTCCCGGCCATCGCCTTCATCTTCTCGAGGGCCGCCTGTGACGATGCGGTCCGTCAGCTGCTCAGAGACGGGGTGAGGCTGGTCGGTCGCTCCGAGCGCTCACGCATCAGGATGATCGCCGAGCACCACGTCGAGCAGTTCGAGGACGACGAGCTCTCCGCCCTCGGCTACGACGAGTGGCTCGAGGGCCTCGAGGCCGGCATCGCCGCGCATCACGCCGGGCTCGTTCCGGCGTTCCGGGAGGCGGTCGAGGTCTGCTTCAGCCAGGGGCTGCTCGGTGTCGTCTTCGCCACCGAGACGTTGTCGCTCGGCATCAACATGCCAGCGCGCACGGTGGTCTTCGAGCGCTTCACGAAGTTCGGGGGCGCCGGGCGCTCGACGCTCACGTCCGGTGAGTACGCGCAGATGACCGGCAGGGCTGGTCGGCGGGGGCTCGACGACGAGGGCCACGCCGTCGTGGCATTCACGGTCGAGACGCCGATCGCCGACATCGCCCGGGTGGCCGTCGCCCCTCCGCCCGACCTCCACTCGTCGTTCCGCCCTACCTACAACCTGGCGTGCTCGCTCGTCGGCCGCTTCAGCCGCGACGAAGCGCTCACCATCCTCGGTCGGTCCTTCGCTCAGTTCGAGGTCGACCACCATCACCGCTCCGCACGTCGATCGGTGGCTGAGACCTTCGGGCGCCGCATGGCGGTGCTCGAGGAGATGGGCTTCGTCCGAGGATGGCACCTGAGGGAGGCCGGCGAGCAGCTCCGGTCGATCTACCACGAGGCCGACCTGCTCCTCGTCGAGATCGTCCGATCCGACATCCTCGACGGCGCCGAGCCCGCCATCGTCGCTGCAGTCCTGTCCACGCTCGTCTTCGAGCCTCGCCGTGCCCGCCCCGCACGCGGACCCGGGCAGCGGAGCGGCACTGGTGGGAGGGCGGCCAAGACCCAGAAGCGCGGCGCGCTCCCTGATCGGCTCGGCCAGGGCCGCACCCGTGAGATCGCCCTTCGCACGGCAAGCGTGGTGGAGCTCGCCGAGGACCTGCGGAGCGTCGAGGAGATCCACCTCGTGCCGCGCACGCGAAGCGCCGAGGCCGGGTTGGCCACCGCCGTGGCCTCCTGGGCCCGAGGCGCCTCGCTGAGCACCGTGCTCGAGGTCGCCAAGCGCGATGTCGGCGAGGTCGCCCCGGGCGACCTCGTGAGGATCCTCAAGCAGGTCGCGGACCTCGCCGAGCAGGTCATGAGGATCTGCGCCGACGACGACACCCGGTCCGCCTGCGAGCAGGTCGTGCCGCTCGTCCTCAGAAGCGTTGTGGCCACTGGCGGTCCGCTGGTATCCGCGAGCGAGCCACAGGGTCGGCTCTAAGGTCGCACTCGATGTTCCCGTACGCGGAGGAGACCTTCACCGAAGAGGAGCAGGCCATCCTGCGGCCCTACTTCACCAACGTCGACCTCCCTGTCTTCGCGCTCGTGAACCTCCCGGAGGTGGTCAAGGGAGCGCTCTTCGCCCGCTACTCGCGGTCACCCAAGAGCCTGCGGCGCCTCTTCCTCGATGAGTTCGTGGGTGATCTCGACCTCTCCGGCGATCTCACCTTCGATGCCACCGTGGGCCTGCGCAGGGCCGAGGAGCTCTACGAGAAGGTCTTCTTCGAGTACGGCGACGACTCGGTGGCCCAGCTCGGTGGCGTCCACCTCGCCTGCGAGCAGGCTTCGAACATCCTCACGAAGATCCTCGAGTGGGGGCGGCTCATGGCCTACCTCGAGCAGTCGACCCGGTACCTCGAGTACGACGCTCGGCTGCCGAGTGGCCACTACCGCTACTTCCGCCCCGTCGAGGTGCTCGAGTCGCCGCTCGGGGCACGCTACGTCGGCGACATGGATCGGATGTTTGACGCCTACGCCGAGATGCTCCCCGCAGCCCAGGCGTGGCTCCAGGGCCGCTATCCCCAGGAGTCCGGAGACTCGGACTTCGTCTACCGACAGGCCATCCGCGCCAAGGCGCTCGATGCGGTCCGCGGTCTGCTGCCCGCGGCCTCGCTGTCGAACGTCGGGATCTACGGAACCGGGCAGTCCTATGAGATGCTCCTGCTCCGCATGCGCAGCCATCCGCTGCCAGAGGCTCGGCGCTACGCCGACATGATGCTCGAGGAGCTCCGCAAGGTCATCCCGTCGTTCCTGCGCCGGGTGGACGTGGTCGAGCGGGGAGTGGAGTGGAGCGACTACCTCGCCGGCACCCGTGCGGACACCCAGAGCGTCCTCGAGCGCATCTGGCCCGACGTGATGGCCCCGCCTGTCGACACCGACGAGCGCGAGGTCCGTCTCGTGGACTTCGACCCGGAGGGCGAGGACAAGGTGGTCGCTGCCATCGCCTTCGCCAACTCGACCCTGAGCGAGACCGAGGCCATGCGCCGTGTCGCGTCGCTCTCCCACGACGACAAGGTGGCCATCATCTCCGCCTATGTCGGACAGCGCGCCAATCGCCGCCACCGGCCGGGCCGTGCCTTCGAGCGCACCGACTACCGGTTCGAGCTCGTGACCGACTACGGCGCCTTCCGGGACCTGCAGCGCCACCGGATCCTGACCGTCGAGTGGCAGCCCCTCGGGCCGAAGCTCGGCTACGACGTTCCGGCCGTGGTCCAGGAGGCGGGTCTCGAGCAGCGCTACGCCGCCACCATGGAGCGCTCGAGCGCCCTGTACGACGACATGGTGGAGGTCTTCCCCGAGGAGGCCGGCTACGCCGTGTCCCTCGCGTTCCGCCTTCGCTACATCCTGCAGATGAACGCCCGCGAAGCGGTCCACCTCATCGAGCTCCGGTCTGGTCCCCAGGGCCACCCGTCCTACCGTCGGGTGGCACAGGAGATGCACCTGGCCATCGCCCGGGACGCCGGCCACACCGCCATCGCCGAGGCCATGAGCCACGTCGATCATGGTGCCAGCGACCTCGAGCGACTCGAGGCCGAGCGTCGCGCCGAGCAGCGACGCCAGCGGGCCCAGGACGCCCTCGACCACGTCTGAGGTCATTGCGAGACTCGAAGGAATTCGGTTGGCAGAGACCCGCCGGCTGACATAGTCTCGCCCCGTCGCAGAGAGTGGATCCTCGGCCGGCGACGGCAGGGGATCGGCACTCGGCGGAGCGGGCGTGATGGCGCCGGAGAGCTGAGTAGAGAACGTCGAGACCGATCGTGCGCCCAGAGTGCGCGAACGGAGCAGATGGCACCAAAGGCTCTCCGGCGACACCGTCCGATGCGACGCCCCGGTCCCGTCCACCACCCATGGGCACGTTCCCTCTATGCTGCGCGGCAACACAACAGGGAAGCAGAGATGGCAGAAGAAGAACTTGAAGACGAGGTTGAGCTGGACGACGGGCTCGAGGAGGAGCTCGACGAGGCCCTCGACGACGCGCTCGAGTCAGACGAGGACGAGGACGTCTCTGACATCGAGATCCCGTCTGGGGACACCCGCCAGACCGAGGAGGACGACGAGGACGTCCCTGACGCTGATGACGTGGAGGCAAGCCTCGACGTCATCTTGAAGGAGAAGCTCGTCGTCGAAGATGAGGCTGAGGATGACGAGGCCAACGAGCCCGAGGACCGCAGCGATGGAACCGAGCGCGTGCTGCCCAAGCAGTCCGACGAGTTCGTCTGCACCAGCTGCTTCCTGGTGAAGAGCTCGAACCAGCTGGCCGACAAGAAGAAGAAGCTCTGCCGCGACTGTGTCTGAGGCTGAGCCCGAAGGGGTGCCCGAGGATCGCGATGCGGTCGAGTGGATCATGGACCGCCTTGTCTACGGTCCCTACGGCGCCCTGGCGGACATGACGCTGGACCCGGTGGCCGCGGCCGAGAGCGGTCGTCGACGACTCGAGCAGCAGATCCGCAATGCTCGCTTCCTCGGCGAGATGACGGTGACCCACGGTTCTCGCGAGCTCAAGCGTCGGGTCAGCGACCTCCTCGGCGCGGCAAGCCGCCGGCCGACGACCGAGCCGGCGACCACCACCGAGCGCGAGGCAAGGGTGGTCGAGGAGCCAGCCGAGCCGATCGCGGTGCCAGATCCGATCGACCACATCCTCGCTGACTACGACGACCTCTCCGCGTCGCAGGTGGTCAAGCTCCTCGACTCGCTGAGCATCGAGGAGCTCCACAGCGTGGCCGCCTACGAGCAGGCCATGCGCGGGCGCCGCACCATCCTGACCCGAGCGGGCCAGCTCATCGATCGGTCCTGATCAGCGTGGAGCTCGTGCCGTCAGGCCCCGAGCATCGTGACACCGTCGCTGCGCTGCTCCAGAGGGCCGCAGAGGGCCTCCAAGGCCGTCGCGGGGGAGATGCCGTCCTGACGACCTGGCTGCAGGGTGATGCCCCCACAGAGGCGCTGAGCACCCTCGAGCGGGCCATCGAGCCGTCCGTCCTCCACGTGGGCATTGCTGAGAAGCGCAGCGGCCTCGCGCTGGCGTGGGTTGGCGCTGAGGCCGGGTGCTTCGCCGTCTGGGTGGAGCCCGAAGCCCGGCACGCCGGCCTCGGACCCGAGCTCGCTCGGGCCGCCATCGACTGGTTGGACGCCCAAGGGGTGACAGAGATCGACTCCCTGGCCCTGCCGGGGGATCGAGAGATGAAGAACGTGCTGGAGAAGGCGGGCTTCAAGGCCCGCCTCCTCACCCTTCGTCGTTCTGGCTGATCGGATCGCGCCGGTGGTGCACGACCGACCGGCGGGGCGGCGGCGGCGGGATCCGCAGACCGAGGAGCTTGGCCAGCGCCGGGACCAGGCCTGCGGCATTGCGGGCCGCGGCCTCGGTGTCTGTCTCGGCCGGGATGCCCTGAGGCTTCACCGTGCGACGCACCGGCGACTCGCACACCGCGTCGAGCAGGATCATCCACGCCCGAGGATCGGTCTCGGCCGTGAGGCCCGCACCTGCCGCGTCAGACAGCCGGGTGGCCACCTCAGCGGTGACGCGTGCGGCCGGCTCGGGGGCCCGAGCTGAGAGGCGAAGCGCGTCAGCCACGCGATCCTCGTCGAGGGCGGTCGTGATCCGACCGATCCACTCGTCGTTGAGTGCCTGCGTCCTGTTTGTCAACGTCTCACGGAGGGTCTTGGCCATGGCCTTGCCCTCCTCGTCGAGCGACACCGAGCGCGAGGCGGTCACGACAGTGCGCAGGTCGCGCAGGCGGATCTCCTTGCCACCGCTCAGCACGCCAGCAGCTCGGTCCTTCCAGGCGGCGAGGGTGGTCAGCGGGAGGAGGCCCTCAGCCAGCGTCAGCACGCCCTCTGGAGCGATCTGCGGCTGTCCCGCGGTGCGAGCCTGGGCGTTCTGCTCGTCGATGGCCTGGCGCACGGCCGGGATCCCGCCTCGCAGGAGCTGCTCGGCGACTGGGAGCTGCTCGGGGGACAGGGCCGCCAGCATGGCGTTGCGGTGCTCCGTGGACTGCGGCGGGCCCTGAGGGCGTCCCCCGCGCGAGCCGTCCCGGCCACCCTCGGACCGACGGTCTCCGGGTCGGCCTCCACGGCCTCCACCCGGACCGCCCTCGCCACGGGGACGACCGCCGCCGGGACCGCCTCGACCACCTCGGTCGCCGCGGTCTCCACGATCGCCACGGTCTCCACGATCGCCGCGCCCTCGTCCCTTGGACTTGGGGGCGAGGCTCCACGAGACGCCAGCCTCGTTGCGGCCGGATCCGATGACCTCGATCACCTCGGCCTTGGCCGGCTTCTGTGCGACAGCACCGGCGACGCTCATCGACAGCACCTCGATGCCGTCGATGGTCGTGTCGACCTCGGCGCGCAGCACGTCACCCTCCTTCACCCCCTCGGGAACGAGGGAGGAGGAGACGACGCCCTTGGGCTCGCGCGCGCCGGCGGCGCGCCACGTCCAAGTCTCGTCACTCTTGCGACTGGTCAGCTGGATCTCGATGCGGCGGCTCATGGCCCTGCAAATCTACAGCCCCGGAGGCACCTCACGATTCACCAGAGCCACCCGGGGCCGAACAGCACCCATGGAGGTCCCGTAGGCTGGTCTGCGACCGACGACGAGCATTCGCAGGAGTGACCCGGATGGACAACGGATTCCCCGCAGCTGACGCACCAGAGGAGCCGGTCGGCAGCGGACCGACATGGCCATCGTTGCCCCTCCCGCCGCGCGGAGCAGAGCGGTCCGCGCCTCTGTCCATCGAGCCGATGGTGTCGCCGCAGCCAGCGGCATCAGCACCGGCGGCCCCCAGGCGGCGTTGGCTCCGGTCCCTCGTGGCGCTGCTCCTCGTCGGCCTCGTCGGAGGCCTGGTCGGTGGGTGGGTCGCTGGAGGGCGCCAGCAGGGCGGCATGACCATCCAGACGAGCGACGCCGCCCCGGGAGCGGCTCGACTGCCCAACGGGGCCTCCATCCCCTCGCTCGTCCAGCGCGTGGTCCACTCGGTCGTCTCCATCGATGTGCGCAACAACGGCCAAGAGGATCAGGGGACCGGCATGATCATCACCGCCGACGGCATGGTGGTCACCAACAACCACGTCATCGCGCTCGGCGCCAACGGCGGGACGATCACCGTCACCGCATCGGGATCGACGAAGGCCCTCCCGACGGTGCTCGTCGGAGCCGACCCGTCGAACGACGTCGCGCTGCTCAAGATCCAGGGTGCATCTGGCCTGACGCCGGTCACCTTCGGGAACTCCGCCAAGATCGAGGTCGGCGACGCCGCGGTGGCCATCGGCAACGCGCTCGGCCTCGCTGCAGGGACCCCCACGGTGACCACCGGCATCATCTCGGCCCTCGGGCGGACGGTGACCGCCGGAGACGGCAGCTCGGGCAACACCGAGACCCTGACCAACATGATCCAGACGGATGCGGCGATCAACCCTGGGAACTCCGGCGGTCCGCTGCTCGATTCGGCCGGAGAGGTGATCGGCATGAACACCGCCGTGGCTGGCTCCTCCGTCGGCTCGAACGCACAGAACATCGGCTTCGCCATCACCTCGGCCCGGATCAAGTCGCTGCTCCCGCAGCTCGAGAAGGGCGGGACGTCACCGACGAACCACGGTGGCTACATGGGCATCCAGATCGCCTCGCTCACGCCGGACCTCCGCTCGCAGTACAACCTCGTCCCGACCGAGGGAGCAGTGATCCTCGACGTGGTGTCCGGCTCGCCGGCGGCGAGCGCTGGACTCCGCCAGGGTGATGTCATCATCGCCATCGAGGGCCGGAAGATCACCTCGGCCGATCAGGTCACCGAGATCACTCGGAGCCACCAGGCGGGTGATGTCCTCGACGTGACCGTCCAGCGTGGGACCCAGCGTCAGACCCTGAAGGTCACCCTCGGCAACCCGCCGCAGTAGCGGGTCGAGGGCTCAGGGGGCCCAGTTGCGGTTGGGGTTCGGAGGCGGGACGTTCATCGGCTGCGTGGGTGCCCAACCGCTCGCCGAGAGGTCCTCGAGCACGTGGACCATGTTGTAGTTGTCCTCCTCGTAGGAGAACTTGCCGTCCCCGGCGTAGATGAGGTGCGAGTAGGCCGACTGGGTGTACGGCGTACCGTCCTCGCGCTTCGTCGGGAGGACCTGCGTCCACTTGATGATGACGTGGTCGCCCTCGATGGCGGTGAACTCGATGGGAAAGTGCCAGTCCTCGAGCCCCACCATGGAGTCGACCAGCCAGTTGTCGATCGCCGGGCGCCCCTCGAGCCGACCCCAGGCGGCGTCGATCATGACGGCGTCGTCGGTGTAGAGGTCGGCGAGCACGCCGAAGCTCTCCTCGTCACCGGTGTCGATGCGATGGCGCAGCTCGACGTACTTCGCCACCGTGGCGGCGACCTCTTCGCGCGGATGTGCCATTGGAACCCCCCTCGTGCGACCGGTCCCCCCGGTCGATCAGTGTCGACCCTCAGGTCAGCTCAGTGGCCACCCTGCTCGCGGAACCGCTGGCGGCACGCCTCGAGCTCGGCGATGGCGTCGTCTCGGCCTCGGAAGAAGCGAGGGTCCGAGTTCTTCCCGGGCTCAAGGTCCTTGTAGATCGAGAAGAAGTGCTGGATCTCGTCGACGAGGTGCCGCGGCAGGTCGTCGATGTCGCGGATGTGCTCACGCTGGGGGTCCTTGTCGATGACCGTGATCAGCTTGGCGTCCGGACCGGCCTCGTCGGTCATGAAGAACACGCCGATGATCCGGGTGGAGATCCAGCAGCCCGGGAAGGTCGGGTCGTCGAGCAGGACCAGGGCGTCGAGCGGGTCGCCGTCCTCCGACAGCGTCTCGGGGACGAAGCCGTAGTCGCTCGGGTAGCGGGTCGCCGTGAACAGCCGACGGTCGAGGCGGAAGACGTTCTGCTCGTGGTCGAACTCGTACTTGTTGCGACTGCCCGAGGGGATCTCGACCATGACGTCGACGAGGGCGTCGGCTTCTGTGTACGACGGGCTCATGCTGCGGTATTCCTCCTGTGTGATCGCCCCACGCTACATGGCGGGAGCAGCGGCTAGTTGGTTCCTACCGTGGCGATGCCGCCGTCCACGGCGATGATGGATCCGGTGACGTAGGAGCCGGCCCGGGAGGCGAGGTAGATCGCCGTCCCCGCCATGTCGTCCGGTCGACCGATGCGCTTGAGCGGCGCGGATGCGGCGATCTGCTCGCCGACGGCGTCGAGGGTGGCCGCCATCATCTTCGACTCGAAAGGGCCGGGGGCGATCGCGTTGACGGTGATCGCCGGGGCCAGACGGCGAGCGAGGTGACGGGTCAGCTGATGCACCGCCGCCTTCGACGCCGAGTACGAGTAGGTCTCGAGGATCGGGACGTGGATCCCGTCGATCGAGCCGATATTGATCACTCGCGCCGGCTCCTCCTGGGTTCCTGAGGCCTTGAGCAGCGGCAGGAGTGCCTTGGTCATGTGGAAGACGCCCTTGACGTTGATCGACAGCACCTTCTCCCAGGCTGCGTCGTCGAACTCCTCGATCGGTGCGCCCCAGGTGGCCCCGGCATTGTTGACGAGGATGTCGAGCTTGTCCTCCCGCTCGGCGATCTGGGCGGCGAGTTCGATGCAGGCGGCCTCGGTCGAGAGGTCGGCAGGCAGCGACTGGCACCATCCGATCTCGGAGAGCTCGGCGGCCATGGCATCGCACGGCCCTGCCTTGCGAGAGGAGATGTAGGTGCGAACCCCTGCCTCGACGAACCCCCGGGCGATCATCGCCCCGATGCCACGGCTTCCACCGGTGACCAACGCCACCTTTCCCTCGAGTGCGAACAGGTCTGCCATGTCTGGTCTCCTAGCGATCGGCCCGACCGAGAGGCTACGTCAGATGACCGCCGGCCCGACAGGTCAGTCGGGGGGATCCTGACGGGCCAGGAACGCGGTCCTCGGCCGAGGCAGATCCGGACGGGCCTCCGCACCGATCACCATCGCGTCGTCGGCGTCGTAGGCCTCGACCACCACCGAGTGCCAGCCGGGCCGGCCTGGGACCCCCCAGGTCACCAGCCAGCGCCAGGGCCCAGGCCCCATCTCGCCGCCGATGACGGCATCGGGCACCTTGCCCATCTCTCACCTCCCGTGCAGCGGATCTTGCCACCAGCGCGGCGAAGGGACTTTGGACCCTTGCGGAACCCGCGCCCTCCCATGATCATGACACTGAGGAAGGGAGGCCGACATGGCCGAGGAGACGAAGAAGCTGCCGCTGCAGGCAGAGGTGGAGAAGGTCCTGAGCGACCTTCGTGGCGTGATCGACGAGGCACTGCTGCAGATCAACCTCGGGGAGAAGAACGTCAAGGAGCTCATCAGCCCGGTCGTCGATCGGGTGACCAACGGGATCGCGGAGATCAAGAGCAGACTCTGAGCGCTGCGCCTGATCCGGATGGCACAATCGCTCGGTGAGAGCCGTTCGCTGCATCGAGGTGGGATCGATCGGGGACCTGGTCCTCGAGGAGGTGCCTCCCCCTGAGATCAGGCCCGGCTCGGTCCGGGTGACCGTGGAGGCTGCTGGCCTCAACTACGTGGACGCCCTGTTCGTCCAGGGTCGCTACCAGATCAAGCCCACCCCGCCCTTCGTGCCCGGCTCTGAGCTCGCCGGGACGGTCACCGAGATTGCCGATGACGTTGGGGGGATCGCGCCGGGCGACCGCATCGTGGCCAGCGTCGGCCTCGGAGCCTTCGCCGAGCAGGTCGTGCTTCCCGCCTCGGCGGTGACCCTGATCCCGACCTCGCTGTCATCCCCGGCGGCGGCGACGCTCACCCAGAGCTTCTGCACCGCCCTCTACGCGCTCGAGCAGCGGGCTCGGCTGCGCACCGGCGAGACGGTGCTGGTGCTCGGCGGGGGCGGGGGAGTGGGCCATGCTGCCATCCAGGTGGCGACGAGCCTCGGTGCGGACGTCCTGGCCACTGCCTCGACGCCCGAGAAGGCGTCGCACGCCAGGGCCGCAGGAGCGAGCGTGGTGCTCGATCCGGAGCCGTCGTCGCTGCGCAAGCGTCTGCGAGAGGCCGCTCCAGCAGGCATCGACGTCGTCGTCGACCCGGTCGGCGACGCGGCAACCGAGCCCGCCCTGCGCTCCCTCAGAGAGGGCGGACGGCTCCTCGTGATCGGGTTCGCAGGCGGAGAGATCCCCTCGATCCCGACCAACTTGATCCTCCTGCGCAACCGGTCGGTGGTGGGCGTCGACTGGGGTGCGTGGGGCATGGGGCACCCCGCCGAGCAGGCTGCACTCCTGCGAACGGTGCTCGCCATGGTGACCGAGGGGAGGCTGCACCCACCCGAGCCGACGGCCTACCCCATCGAGCAGGCCGCCATGGCGCTCGAGGACCTGCTGAACCGGAGGGTGACCGGCAAGGCCGCACTGGTGATGGAGGGCTGACCTCAGGCGCGCTGCGGAGCGGGTCCGCGAGCCCCAGCCGTTGCCTCCGGAGGAGTCGACGGCAACAGGAGCGCCGGGATGACGGCCAGCACGCAGACACCGAACGACCACCAGAACGAGGTGGCGAACGCCTCGGCGAGCTTCGACACGATGGTGGCGGGCAAGTGGGCGATGCCACGACCAAGGGCCTGGCTCCCCGGGATGTGAAGGCGTCGGGTGATCTGGGTCTGGAGCACCACCGCGAAGACGGCCACACCGAGCGACCCTCCGACCTGCCGGATGATGTTCGTGGCGGTCGTGGCTCGGGGGATCTCCACATGGGCCAGCCCTCGATAGGCGGCGGCGAAGACCGGCATCATCCCGAGGCCCAGCCCGATGCCCCGGACGAACAGCGCCACCGCGAGGCTCCAGTAGCTCGTGGTCGCCGAGACCTGCGTGTAGGCGAAGGTCCCGAGGGCGAGCACGACCATGCCGACCGGGACCACCGATCTGGTGCCCCTGCGGTCCGCCCACATGCCTGCCGGCCGCATGACGATGGCGGCACCGATCCCCTGTGGAGCCATCATCAGTCCCGCCATCCATGGCGACTGGCCCCGGACGATCTGGTAGTAGAGCGGGAGGAGGAACATCGTCCCGTAGAGCGTGACGCCGGTCAGGAAGATGCAGATCGACGAGACGGTGAAGTTCCTGTTCTTGAACAGCCGCATCTCCATCAGCGGCTCCGGAGCGCGCAGCGAGCGCAGCACGAAGCCGACGATGAGCAGGAGGCCGACCCCCAAGCACCACAGCACCGTCGAGTCAGCGAAGGTGCCCCGGTTTCCCACCTCCGAGAGTCCATAGACCACGATGGCGAGTCCCGGGGAGAGCATCAGGAACCCCGGCAGGTCGAAGCGATGGAGCGCGTCTCTAGCGGTGTCCGACAGGAATCGGATCGAGAGCACGAGCGCCACGAGTCCGATGGGGACGTTGACGAAGAAGATCCAGCGCCAGGAGGTGCCCGTCACGATGGCTCCACCGATGACCGGGCCGAGGATGGGACCGAGGAGCGTCGGGACGCCGATGATCCCCATCACGCGACCCATGCGCTGGACACCGGCCGCCCGGGCCATGATCGTCTGGCCGATGGGCATGAGCATGCCGCCCCCGATGCCCTGGAGGACGCGGAACACGATCAGGCTCGTGGCGGACCACGCCAGACCACAGGCCGCTGATCCGATGATGAACAGCACCAGCGAGGTGATGTAGAGCGGCTTGGCACCGATGCGGTGGATCGCCCACCCCGTGACGGGGATCACGACGGCCAGCGCCAACAGGTACCCCGTCGTCACCCAGGAGATCGTTGAGATCGACACGTGGAAGTCCTTGGCCAGCGTGTCGAGGGCCACCGCCACGATCGTCGTGTCGAGGATGGCCATGATGGAGCCGAGCACCACGACGATGCCGGCGCGCACCACCTCTGGCTCGAGCCGATCGTCGACTCCGGGCTCGGCGGTCGGTGGCATGCCCCGAGGGTACCCCCATCGATCTGCATGGTCGTTTGACCGACCGGTCGCTGCGCTGCCTACCATGCAGCCGTGAACCAGCGCCGCCCAGAGGTCCGCCTGACGAGACAGAGCTCGTACGAGCGGCACCGCAGGGCGAGCGAGCTGGCCCGACGACGTCGCCAACGGCTGTTCCCGCTGCTCGGCGCCATCGTCCTGCTCGTCATCACGATCGCCGTGCTGACGAGTGGTGGCGGGACGCCCTCGACGACCACCACGACGACCACTCCGACCCACCGCACCACGACGCCTGTGACGACGAGCACGACGACGACCGACCCCGGCCTGCTGGCCCAGACCTCGACCGAGCCGAGCACCGGTGCTCCGCTCACCGCGCAGATGACGACGCTCTTCCACGCCATCCAGACCGACTCGCACACGGAGGCCATGTCGGTCTTCTTTCCCAAGTCCGCCTATCTCCAGATGAAGACGGGCATGCTGGCCGACCCCTCCGCCGACTACGAGAGCCGGCTGGTCGGCTTCTACGACCTCGACCTGGCGGCCTACAACCACCAGCTCGGCGCAGCACCCACCTCGACCCGGCTGACGCAGGTCCTCGTGAACCCGTCAGACGCCGCGTGGATCTCCCCGGGCACCTGCGAGAACAAGGTCGGCTACTGGCACCTTCCGGGCGTCCGGCTGGTCTACCTGAGCGGGGGGACGACCTACTCGTTCCGCGTCGCGTCGCTCATCTCGTGGCGCGACACCTGGTCCGTCGTCCACCTCGGTCCCAATCCACGGCCGTCCAACGTGGGCACCGTCGACGATCCGCAGACCGGTCCCGGGACACCAGGCCCACCCGGAGGTTGTTGAGCTTCAGGGGGCAGACGGCGGAGCGATCGAGCCATCTGGCCGGATCGTGGCGGCTGCAGTGCCGAAGTCGGCTGACGAGAGCTGGTTCATCAGCGACGCGGCCTGGCCGGTCGAGTCGATTGCCGGCTGGCCGGTCGAGCTGAGCAGGACCGACGTCAGCGAACCTGAGTTGAACGTCCCATCCCCAGCCAGCGTGACCCGCAGGATCGCCGAGATGGCCATCGTGCCGGACGCGGCGAAGTTCTGGTAGTTGGCGAAGTTGCCAAGGCTGTAGGCGATGAGCTTTCCCTGGTACCACTCCATGCCCCGGACCACGTGGGGGCCCGACCCGATGACGAGGTCCGCCCCGGCGTCAATCGCGGCGTGGGCGAAGGCCTTCGAGTTCCCGCGATCCTCACCGACATAGGTCTCCTCCTCACCGGTCACGTGGGTGGCGGTGGCCCCCTCGGCACCGGCGTGCATGTAGACCACGACGAGTGGGGCCAGAGTCTTAGCCTTGGCGATGAGCGCCCTCGCCGCTGTGAGGTCGAGGAGGTTGTTCACGTTCGAGTACGGGGCGAAACCGACCGTCGCCACCTTGGTCCCGTTGTCCTCGTTGACGGCGATCTGACCGGGCAGTCCCGTCTGCTGGATCCCTGCCGACTTGAGCGCAGCCGAGGTGTCCGATACGCCCTGGTCCCCGAAGTCATGGCTGTGGTTGTTCGCGCTGTTGACCACGTTGAACCCTGCATCGTGCATGATCGCCGCATACGAGGGAGGGACGCTGAACGCGTAGCAGCTCGTCGATCCCGGAGCGCACTTCCCCGACGAACCGGTCGTCATGGTCCCCTCGAGGTTGGCGAAGACGATGGGCGCCTTGAGGGCCGAGGCGACGGGGGCGAGGATCGATGCGGGGTTGGCGGGCAAGGTGGGGGCGTTCCCGAGCTCGGTGTCGCCGACGGCGACGATTGTGGCAGGGGAGAGCTTGGCCGTCGTGGTCGTGATGTGCGCCGGTGCCGTCGTCGGCGTGGCAGAACCGCCGCCGTCACTCCCGCCACCGCCGAACAGCGAGGCGGCCGACAGCACGACGGTGAGGATCAGCACGGCGGCGAGGATGCCAGCCGCGATCCGACGCCGGCGGTACACCGCAGCGCTCGGACGCAGTCGGTGGTTGGCGCGAGGGGGTCGATAGGCGTTCACCATGGCTGAGCGATCGCTCCTGCCTGCTTGAGGTAGACGGCGAAGAAGTCCTTGGTGCTCGACGACAGGAACCGCCAGGGGACCTGCTGGGGGTTGGGCACGAAGAGTGCCGGGTCGGCCGCGTTCGGTCCGCCATAGGTCACGAAGATCGGCCAGGCGGGGTTGATGTCGAGCTGCATCGCTCGCACGCATCCGAGGTGCTGGAAGATCTGCGCCAGGCTCGCCGAGGTCTGCGAGGCGGCCGTCGCGTAGATCAGGTCACCGTGCTTGTCGATGCCGATCCCCGTGCGCCACACCGCAGGCACCCCGCCGAGCGTGATGCCGTAGGCGCTGTTGTTTGCGGCCTCTGGCGTCACCGCTCCGTCGTTGACCAGCAGCTGCAGGTTCTGGCGCGCCATCGCGACGTTGGGACCGGGGGTTGACCCACCTTGCCAGTCGACCACGTCGACCGTGCCGTCGACGTAGCGCACCACGGTGGCGTGCCCCTTGACCAGCGGGAAGAAGGTCGTGCCGTTCGTGTAGAACCCCTCGGCCGAATCCGCCTCGTAGAAGCCAGAGTTGAAGGTGGCCAGGAGGTTCTCTCGACCCTTCATCGGGACCTGCTGCGGGCCCCGGTCGAGAGAGGTGGCACCTGGGCCCTGATAGCCGAGGAACAGGGCCAGCTGTGTGGTGGTCGTCCTGATCCACGACACATAGGCGACGATGCCCACGTTGCTCGGATCAGGCCGGTAGGTCGAGGTCATGATCGATGGAGGACCGGGGCTCCACGTGTCCATCGCCGTCCACTGGCCCTCTCCGGCCTGCGGCGGCTGCACCGCTGGCGTGATCGGCGCAGGCAGGTACGCCGGAGCGGTGGTGGTGGTCGTGGTCCGCTTTGGCGTGGTGGACGTCGTGGAAGACGATGACGACGTCGAGCCGGCGGAGAACCACGCGATCAGCAGGACGACGATGCCAGCCACGCCAAGGAGGGGTAGCAGGCGCTGACGGCGCTTGCGGCGCATCGCCTCCCGCCGCGCCGCGACCCGGTCCTGCTGGCGTGAGGCACCATCGGGGCGCGACAAGGACATGCGCAGATCGTACGGCGTGCCGACGTGGATGGGGCGGAGCCTGTCGGGAGCCGGGTGGTCCGGCGCTGGTACCCTCGGCGCGTGCGACGAGGACTCACGAGGGCCGCCCTGCTCGGGGCCGTCCTCTCGACGACGGCCTGCTCGTCACCACCTCCGACGCCGTCCGCCCTGCAGCCGCCGGGCCCCAACCCGAAGGCGAGCACGAAGATGGTGTGCTCGAGCGAGGAGCAGCACAAGATCGCCGTCTACCTCGGCGAGCGGGCCACCATCTCGACCCCGACCTGGAGCCACGACACGTACCGGTGTGACTACGTCTACCCGGAGGGAAGGGTCCGGCTGTCGGTCAAGGAGCTGGGCTCGTGGAGCGAGACCAAGCGGTACTTCACCGGGTTGACGACGGCATCAGCCCCGGTGGTGGCCGTGCACAACATGGGCCAGCAGGCGGCCCAGGCCGAGGACGGGACCATGTTCGTCCGAAAGGACTTCTCCGTGCTGACCGTCGACACGACCGGTCTGCCCGCTCGGTTCGGTCGTCCGCCCACCTCGTCGGCGGACATCGCCTACACCTTCGCGGACCTAATCATGGCCTGCTGGACGGGGGAGTAGCCCGCCAGAGAGCTTCGCTCAGGCGTTTGCCGGCTTGTTCGGGACCGTCATGATGAGTCCGAGGCACATCTCGTCCGACGAGCCGTCACCCCAGGTGATGAAGCGGGGAGCCTGGCTCCGAAGCTGCGGCAGCTTCTGGCGCAGCGTCGGGTCGTAGGTGCACGTGAGCTTGATCGTGTCGGCTGGGGTGATCTTCACCGGGTGCTTGAGCGCGGTGGCCTTCTGATCGTCGAAGTTGTAGGTGGCGTCGTTCAGCAGCGTGACCTCGCCTGGGGTACCGGGGTTGAGGACCATGCTCTCGGCCCGACCGGTGAGGTGCATGTGCGGCGCCACACGGACCACCCATCCGGTCTGCCGGGGGTGCCACACGCAGGTGGTGGTCACGCCGGGTGCCGGGTCGCCGCAGATCCTCTGGATGGCGCCGTCGAACATGGTGGCCTCGGGACCGAAGCGCTTGGCGAGGTCGGCCAGGGAGGCGGTGCGATCGCACAGGGGACCGGTGACGCCAGTGGGGCAGGGGACGTTCGGAGGGGCCACGTACTGACCGATGGTCTCCGGCTGGATCGCCTTGGTGACCGGGACGGTGTTGAGCTTCATCGTGCTGGTCACCGGCTTGTCGCCGCGCAGCATGTTGTAGTGGATCTGCATCACGATCATCGAGCCGGCAGGGATCAGCGTCCCGGCGCCCTTCGTGTGGACGTCCTTGCCGTGGCCCGGGGCCCAGGCGGAGAGCCAGGGCGTCTGGGCGATCTGACCGAAGTTGGTGCCCGGCAGTGCGGTCTCACCGAAGCAGGTCCAGCCCTTGCCGTCGGCGTTCGCCTTCTTGGCGGCCGGGACGAACTCCGGTGGGATGAGGAAGAGGATCGCGTGGTGCACCTCGGGACTGTTCGGATAGAACTGCGCCGAGACGATGTAGGAGTTCTTCTTGACGTTGGGGTTTACCAGCGAGCAGTGGTAGTCGTCCGTTCCGCCGTTGGGGGCCGACGGCGTGTAGGGCTTGGCCTGCTTGAGGCTGAGCGTGGTCACCTTGGGGGTCGATGACGCACCAGCCTCGGGTGCGACGATCGCCAGCGATGGCAGGAGGGCAGCGGCACCGAGGGCGAGGGCTGCGATGCGACGAGAGCGTGAGCGGATCTGCATCCGCTCACAATACAGGTGACACCGCTAGCGAAGAGGCGCAAGCGGGATCTCGACCCCAGCCACCCAGCTGAGCGCCTCGAGGGCGCCTGCGGGCCTCCAGCCCTGTGGGTCCGGCTTGCGCAGCGTGTCGAGGCCCTCCTTCGAGAGGAAGGCCCGAAGCTTCGCCGGCAGCAATCCGTGGAAGTGGGGTGCGGCGTTGTTGATGAAGCGAAGGCTGCCCTTCGCATCGACGATCGCGTAGCCGTCGGAGTGGATCACGTCATAGGTGACCGGCTGACCGGTCAGCGGATCGATCACGTCAGAGTGCTTGAGTGGCTTCGGGATGGCGGTGTACCCGAAGTACCGGATCATCGCCGCCGTGCCCGCCACATCGCTGCGGGCCAGGGTCCAGGTCACCCCATTGGCCTTCGCATAGGCTGCCAGCCGGGCCACGGAGTCCCTCCGAGGGTCCACGGTGAACTCGATCACCTCAGTCGAGCCGGCCTGCTTCGCGGCGTCCACCGAGGCCTGCACCTGGGCGAGGTTTCCGGTCGTGAAGGGGCACACGTCAGCACAGAGCGTCAGGAACGGGCTGATGAAGACGGTCTTCCCCTCCAGTGAGCCGAGGGTGAACCTCCGCCCGGCCTGATCCACCAGGACGGCGGAGCGCACAGAGGAACTCAATGGCCGCTCGACGGCCGCGCCGACCTTCGCGGGAGGTTGCGGGGGCGGGCTCGAGCAGGCGGCCATGACCGTCCCTGCGGTGCCCAGCACGCCGGCGACGAGGACCGAGCGGAGCAAGCGGCGCATGTCGACATCCTCCTGCGACGCCCTCGCCGAGGCAAGTCGTCCCGCCTTGGTTCGTCGAGCTCCGGTGGATCGTGACAGAGTGAGGACCCAACTCTCACTGGAGGACCGATGGACTTCACCATGACCTGGAACGGACCTGTCGCCGTGGCGACCTGGAACGACGGTGAGAACCGCATCAACGTCGACTCGCTGGCCGCCTTCAATGGCATCCTCGACGAGGTCGCCGCCACCAGCGGGCCGAGGGCGCTCGTGCTCACCGGCGCCGGGAAGTTCTTCTCCAATGGTCTGGACCTCGACCGGTTCGCCAACAACCAGGCGGAGTTCTCCGACACCTTCCAGGGCCTCCAGCGACTCATGGGCCGCCTCGTGGTGTTCCCCTGCTACACCATCGCCGCCATCAACGGCCACGCGTTCGCCGGGGGAGCGATGATCGCCTCCGCCTTCGACTGGCGCATCATGCGGGCCGACCGAGGGTTCTGGTGCCTCAACGAGGTCGACATCGGCATCCCGGTCACCGATGAGATGTACGCCGGCGTGATCGCCCACCTGCCACAGCCGACCGTCGCCGAGGCGCTGCTCACCGGCCGTCGATTCGCCGGCGACGAGGCCCTCGCCGCAGGCGTGGCCACAGAGCTCGCCAGCGAGGAGGATCTCCTGACGGCCGCGGTCGAGCGCGGTGCGCTGGTGGCCGACAAGGACCCCAAGGTCTTCTCGATCCACAAGAAGCACCTCTACGGCGAGCTCGCCCGGCGCTGCGGCTACGACGGCTGAGACGCCTGCGGCGACTGGCGTCGATTCTGAGAATCTTCTCAGAATGCTCTCATCGAGGTCTTAGCCGGCCTCCGTAAGTTGTTCCCTGTCAGACACCATCTCGTCTCGAAGGGAAGCAACCATGCACGATGCACCGCTCGCCATCGCCGCCATCCTCGGCCTCTGCGCCGGAGTCGTCCCTGTGATCATCGGATCGACGCTCCAGCACTTCAAGGTCTCGAAGACCGAGGCTGACAAGGTCGCACGCCACCAGCCCAGCTCGGCGTCCTGATTCGCCGGTCGACCTCTCGTCGACCCACGTTCCGCGCAGAGGGCCTGAGCCTACGAGGTTCCTGCCCACGAGGCTCAGGCCCTCTGCGTCCCCTCTGAAGTGGGGCGGCAGCCGCCGGGGCCCGGCTTAGTGTTG